>NZ_JALGCN010000003.1:265000-672302 GCF_038085055.1 Bradyrhizobium sp. ISRA442 | reverse complement strand
ATCTCAAATAGCGCTTCCTGGATGTCGCGCGGCATATCGCCCCATACGTCCATCGCCGCCCATCCCAGCAGGTTGGGCGAAGCGTTCCGATCCATCCATGTCGGCGGGAACGGCGGCTGGTCGGCGGCGTTCCATTGCCAACATTGCGAAAGGAGCCGTTGAATGGGACTCTTCACCAAGGACATAAAATCGATGGAAGACCTGCTGATCCACGGTCTTCAGGACATGTACTACGCGGAGCAGCAGATCATCAAATCGCTGCCCGACATGATCGAAAAGGCAACCAACCGCGACCTTGTCGCCGGCCTGAAAGGCCATCTCGAGGAGACAAACAAGCAGGTGGAGCGGCTTCAGAAGGTGTTCGAGAAGCTCGGCAAGCAGCCCAGCGGGACGCAGTGTCCGGCGATCGACGGCCTCATCAAGGAGGCCGACGAGATCGCCAGCGAGGTCGAGGACAAGGCCGTACTCGATGCCGCCATCGTCGCTGCCACTCAGGCCGTCGAGCACTACGAGATCTGCCGCTATGGCACGCTGATCGCTTGGACCGAGCAGCTCGGCCACGACGAGATCGTCCGTTTCCTCACGACCAACTTGAACGAGGAAAAGGCGGCCAACACCAAGCTCAACACGGTGGCGTTGCGCAAGGGCGTCAACGCCAAGGCTTCGACCGCGGTTTGATGCCGGAGTCGAACTCTCTTAGCCGCTTCGCCGAACCGCGGAGCCGCTGCCCTTGTTGTACGGTCCACGCTTTTCGCACTGTGCACGTCTTGTGCCGCACATATCAAGCCGCGACGGAGGATCAACCAGGCGAGCGACGCGCTCATGAAGTCAGCCGCGAGGCTACTTTCCGCCGTCAACGAAAAGACGACCGCAAAGGCCAGCATGCCGAGCGCGGTGCCAGCGAAGTCGACCGCGGCTGCCATTTGCCTGCGGCTCGCCGACGAAGCCGGGCCTCCCGCTCGCCGCGGATTTCGTCCGTCGCGATCAACATGATACTGGCGCACAAGATCGCCGGAAGGGCCGAGGAAAAGCCTACGACGCGGGATAGCAAAGTGGCGGGTAAGGCCTGCAGCCGCGCGCGAGCGAGGATTTGACAAACGACGACACTGTAGAGGGCGAGCGCGATCAATCGCTTGAGTTCGCAGGATAGTGGGCTCCAAGCTGGTACACAGCGATTCCGAGCGTGGCGAGCGCGACCGATGGCGCGGCCGCGAAGAGACCGGCGAAGCTAAAGCTCGCGCGCAACAATGCTCAAGTGCGACAGTTCATGACGGCGCCGGAATCGGCCCTGTTACGGCTCTTTGCTTTCTTGCAACGATCGACGACGCTAGGCGCTTTAGAAGGTCAAGAAGCGTCGGAGCCTATGTCGGATTAACGACCCGACGGTATGCTTCCGGCGAGCTCGACTGGAAGGGTCGAATCTCGAAGTGCGGCGACAAGATGTTGCGCAGCTACCTCTACGAGGCAGCCAACGTACTGCTCACCCGCGTAGCAAAATGGTCGACGCTCAAAGCCCGGGTCATTCGGCTCGCGAAACGAAGCGGACTGCGCAAAGCCAACGTTGCCGTTGGCCGAAAACTTGCCGTCATTCTGCACCGGATGTGGGTTGACGGGATCAACTTCACATGGTCGTCAAAGGAGACTGCCGACCAAACAGCGTAAGACTATCGAACCCCGCCGACGACGGCGGGAACCAATGTCCCTGCCGGGACGCTGGCGTTGGTGCGATCGCCCCTGACTTTGCGATGTTCAAAAAGAGCAAGCGCGCTTCACACATTGATCCATCAGCGTCATCCTACGACATCATGCGGAGGGCATGCCCCTACCGCGGAGAGAACCATGAACCCGGCAAGATGTATCTGGAGAGTCTTAACCGCATGCCCGGAATTGGAGAACAGCCAGGGTCGCTTTCGACGGATTCGGCGATGGTCATCGGTTGGTTGATGTCCGGCAGAGTTGCAGGCCAAGATCGGCCGCGCCCCGGGAGCGCCAAGCCGTACGTCACCAAAGCGAGACGCGCGCGCAGAATGCGCAGAGCGCCGCCTCGCCAAGGCCAAGCGACGAGTCCGACGAATTCGAGCGTTGAGCGGCACGCCTGCATCGTAGCTGGTTCCGTTCCGTAGATTCCCGGAGTCGGACATTGTCGCTGGTAGCGATAGTGTCATTGCACCGGAAGGCATTTGAGCACGATTTCATGGTACCGGATGGAGGCTGCAGGCGGTGCTTGCGGCCTCTTTCGTTCCCGCTCGCGGCTGGACCGCCGCTTCCCGGGCGTCGTGGCAGCACCACGCCCTTTCGCACTTCGCGCTCGACGAGCGGTCAGGTCGTGTTGTCGCTCAGAAGGTCCAACCGCCCGAGTGATCCCGTGGAGCCACAGCGTGGCTCGACCGACCTTCAGCGCGTCCTTGACCTCGCGCACTGGCCAGCTCTCGCCGATGGGCATCACGCGCACCTTCACGCCGCCGCCGAGCAACGCATGAGGAGAACTGAGGTCATCGTCGGCCTGGACAACCGTCAGATCCGTTTCGGGCTTCCAGTTCAGCGAGAGATCGATTCTCCGGGAAAGATCCGCCATCGTGAGCCGTCATCGAGCTCGACGACGTGACTCTCGGAATGGGAGCTGATTTTCATCGCGTTAGGCTGCGTCCAGATCCCGAAGCAAATCCGCCTGCAGGACCGCGCCTAGGCGCAGCCGGCCGGCCTCCGCCATGGCACCTTGGGCACTTGAGACGGAGCTCGGGCTGCGCGGACGTCGGTCTCAGTACGTTGGCGGCCATCGGCCAAGCCCCGCAATTGGGACACTTCACCAGTAGGGTGTCCGTTTCGATCATTCTAACGGCTCCTAAATCTTTGCTCCCCCGCCAACAAATACGGATTGCGACCGTTCCCGCCGCATCCGGCCGATGCCGAGAACGGTCGAGAATCGGCAACTTTTCTGCCCTTTCGAGCTTGCCAGGCCTACGATGCGCGAGCATCAGAAAAGCCGCGCTCGGTCTTGAAGCGCCGCTCCGTCCGCGTTCGCGCGCTTGTGGCTCTGGACTGATAGGACTTGTCCGCAGTTTCGTGCACATTGTGATTGCCCGCGCGTGGGGGCGGTGCTGGAGCATTGGCATGAGAAGCCCCTCCATCGCCACCGGCGATCGTACCGGTTCGCTCGCGGCATCGGAGCTGGTCGAGATTGCGACCCACCTCGGGCTCAAGAAAGACGAGAGGATCGCGAGCTAGGTAGCGATTATCGTATCCGCCGCTGCCTATGTCCGGCAAGGGTCTCAGAAGGCGATCACGAGAGATGGATGGGTAGATGCTTCGTCTCCAAAACCAACATCGCCCTTCAATGACATTCGCACTGCGCCGGCACGGCGTACGTGGCCGACCGCCTGTCCATCTGACGAATCGAATGATGTCGCTGATGTGGCACAGAGATTACCTGACGACATCAGTTCAACCGGTGGTCTTCCTTCGCTCCAGCATCTTTTGCTCGACTTTGTCTGCAAGCACCGTCAATTCGCGCTTGGCTTTGTCAGTCGCCAGATCGCGAACGAGGGCACATTCCGCCGCATCCTTGCGCAGCTTCTCAAGCTGTGCCTGATAGTCCTTCATCGGTAGCCTCCGATGCCACTTTTCCCGAATGATGTAGTGGCGGAACTACCAAGTCGATTAAGCAGGATGGCGAAACGTGCTTCCGCCTAGCGGGTTGGGGAGGCAGGCCGGCGAAAACCTGTCCTATGTTATGGCGGGAACATCACGGGAGTGCGGAAATGCAACCTTCAATGGTTGTCCCGGAACGGTCCCGCTGCCGGATGGAAGCACGGGGCCGTTTTGTTTTCTTTCGCATTCATCCTAACGGTTGCCGCTCGAAACGGCATGTAGGTAGGAATATGTCCTTTGACCCAATGGCCGCTGCGGTTAACTGGCTTGATGCCTACCGCGCTGGCGACGTCGATGCACTTCTTGAGATGTACGCGGATGATGCGGTGGTCCATTGTGGCTGCGGAGGGATCAAAACGATCACTGGGAAGGAAGGTCTGCGGGCCTATTGGGTGAAGCGCCTTCGGGAATACCCCGCATCCGACCTGGATAACCTCCAACCATCGGAAGGCGGGACAATAATCGCGTATGTCGCGCCAGACGGCGTGGTCAGTGCCGTGTTGACATTCAACGGGGCCGGACAGATTGCATCGCTTACTTGCGGTCCATCAAGTGGCGCGACCTATAATGCCGTAAGCGGTTTGGTAGTCGTGTCCGGCGCGGTGTGAAGCATCTGCCGCACTCTGCCTCGCAAGCGTGGAGAACGCTCCACGGAACAAAGTTGGTCGGCAATGGTTCGTGGTGCAGCGTGAGTTGCGAACCATGCACGGCACAAACCGCGACCCTCTGCTTGCACGGGCGGAGGATGCCATAAAGGACGCTCATCGGCTGCTTGCCGAGGCAGACACGCTGCTCGCGACGGCGGTCGCACTATGCCGGATCGCGGAACAATCCAAGACCCTCCAGACGGGCTTGCTTCCTGCGTGGTCGATTGCCCTGCGGGTGAGGAGGGACATGTCTACGGCATGGGCCTTGAACGCATCGCGGGTGCGACACTGGCCGTCGAACTCGACAGCAGTTTCCTGCTCTTCGCCAACACGCGATAGCTCTGCTCGACCTCGGCGAGGTGATTGCGGATGGCACCGTCTTGAGCCGAGCCTTTCAAATCACCGTAGTGCGCAGCGATGATCAGGAAGTCATCGAGCGCATGCGCCTTGAAATGCTGTTCGCTCACATTGCGTACTAGACCGAGGTTCGGAAAATGGCTGCCCCAAAAGACAACGCAAGAAATCAACTATTCGGTCGCGATCAAAGCTTCTTTTTCGATTCAACCGATCCAAGGATTCGATACCCGGATCGAAACCGCCCAGGGTCTCGCTTTTTTCGCGTGATCCAGGCGTGACCCAAGTCGTGACGCCAATCGACGTAAGTTCTGAGTGCCTTCTAAGATGATTGATTTACGCTTGATTTTGGTGGGCGCACCAGGGCTCGAATCTGGGACCCGCTGATTAAGAGTCAGCTGCTCTTGTCCGCACAATTCAATGTTTCAGCAAATCGCGAAGTCACCGACCCGCATCGCCAAAGTTGCACTTATTGTTCCGAGCTCTTTCTGGTGACGAAGCATCCGGCTGCCAAACGGTAGCACCGCAGCCTCTTGGTTTCCTCCGGCAAACGAATACTTGCTGAAGAGCAAAATCGCCGCGCGTGAGCTTCAGGAGTCTGCGACGTTTACCCGATCGAATTGTCCCCTCAAATTCCACAGGAACGAGGTAGGGGAAGCTGGCGAGCTGAAGCTGATAATGCGGCATGACCGAAGGCAAGCGGCTTCAAGGAGTCGAATGATGACGAAGCCATTTGCGCAGGCGAGACACCAACTGGACACTTGCCCCAGCAATCCAGCCAAGTACTTGAAAAATGGCGCTCCCTAGGGGAATCGAACCCCTGTTTCAGCCTTGAGAGGGCCGCGTCCTAACCGCTAGACGAAGGGAGCGTGAGGGCTAGCCAATAGCCTCGAAATTTGTCCGCCGCAAGGACCGAACCTGCCTTTTATGGCTCATTGGCAAATTTCAGCTTGCCGGCCGGCCTCAAGGTGTGGGCGTCGAAGGTGCGGATCTCGATCGCCCCGCCGACGTCGAGCGTCACCACCAGGCGGTCCCCCGCAACCCCGGTCGAGACGATCCTGGCGCCCTTCGGCAGGGTGGCGGTGACGTCGCTCAAGGCCTCGGCCGGCCTTCCCTCCGACTTGAAAAGGCGGTAGCCCACCGCGATCAGCACGGCGCAGATCGCCAGCGCCGTGGTCAACCCCGCGATCAGCATCATCCGCCGCACCCGCGCGAACAACGCGGCCTGCTCGGGGGTCGGTTCGGGAACAGCGGTTTCGGTCGTCATGCAGGGCTCTGGTTCAGCGCAAAGGTTGGAGGTTGTCGTTGCCGGCGACGAGGGTTCGGCCCGGCTCGACCGGGTGCTGGCCGCGCGCCTGCCGGACCTGTCGCGATCAAGGCTGAAAGCCCTGATTCTGGCGGGCGCGGTGAGCCAAAGGGGCGCCGCGGTCCGCGACCCCGCTTATCACGTCGCCGCGGGCGATACGATCATAATCGACGTGCCGGAGGCAGCGCCCGCCGAGCCCCAAGGCGAGGACATCGCCCTCGATATCGTGTTCGAGGACGACGACATCATCGTCATCAACAAGCCGAAGGGGCTGGTCGTGCACCCGGCGGCCGGCCACGAGACCGGGACGCTGGTAAATGCGTTGGTCGCCCATTGCGGTTCTTCGCTGTCGGGCATCGGCGGGGTGCGCCGGCCCGGCATCGTGCACCGGCTCGACAAGGACACGACCGGCTTGATGGTGGTCGCCAAGAACGACCTCGCCCACCAGTCGCTGACGGCGCAATTCGCCGATCACGGCCGGACGGGCGCGATGCGGCGCGGCTACATGGCCTTTGCCTGGGGGCTGCCGAACCGCCAGCGCGGCACGGTCGACGCGCCGATCGACCGCCATCCGTATGCGCGGGAGAAGATGGCGGTGCGCCAGAGCGGCCGCGAGGCCATCACCCACTGGGAGATCCTGGAGAGCTTTGCGGGGCGCGACGGCAAGGGCGTGGCGGCGCTGCTCGCGTGCGAGCTCGAGACCGGACGCACCCACCAGATCCGCGTCCATCTCGCCCATATCGGCCATCCCCTGCTGGGCGACGCCGTCTATGGGCCGCATTTCAAGACGAAGGCGAACCAGCTCGGCCCTGAGTCGCAGGCAGCTTTGGCGGCCCTTGGACGACAGGCCTTGCATGCTTATCTGCTGGTATTGGAGCACCCGAGGACAGGAGAATTACTCCACTGGGAGGCGCCTCTGCCGGAGGATTTGCTTCTCCTCGAGAGTGCCCTGAAAGCGGCGCTATGACGCAGGCGGCTTCAGAAAGCCCTTACCTTACAAAAAGTTATAGCTGCCACACGGGGACGTGACGTCAGCAATCCTTCCCTAAATGACCCTCGATGGGGTATATTGCGCGTGCGTTGGAAGACCAACGCGGAACATCGCAGTCCGGCCGGCTTTAACCAAGCGGTCGTCTGCCTGGCCCGCCGCTATCGGGGGCCTGAACCTTTGGAGGGCGCACTATGGCCCGTACCGCTGCTTTGCCGGTCCTCAATGGAGAATCCGGCCTCTCCCGCTACCTCGCCGAGATCCGTAAATTTCCGATGCTGGAACCCCAGCAGGAATACATGCTCGCCAAGCGTTGGCGCGAGCACGACGATCGCGACGCGGCACATCAACTCGTCACCAGCCACCTCCGGCTCGTGGCCAAGATCGCCATGGGCTATCGCGGCTACGGCCTTCCGATTTCCGAGGTCGTGTCGGAAGGCAACGTCGGCCTGATGCAGGCGGTAAAGCGTTTCGAGCCCGAGAAGGGCTTCCGCCTCGCCACCTACGCCATGTGGTGGATCAAGGCGTCGATTCAAGAGTACATCCTGCGTTCCTGGTCGCTCGTGAAGATGGGCACCACCGCGAACCAGAAGAAGCTGTTCTTCAACCTGCGCAAGGCGAAGAGCAAGATCAACGCGCTGGACGAGGGTGATCTTCGCCCCGACCAGGTGAAAATGATTGCAAAGCGCCTCGGCGTCACCGATCAGGACGTGATCGACATGAACCGCCGCCTCGGTGGCGACGCGTCGCTCAACGCGCCGATCCGGGACGACGGAGAAGCCGGCGAATGGCAGGACTGGCTGGTCGATAATTCACCCAACCAGGAAGCCATGATGGCCGAGCACGAGGAGTATGATCACCGCCGTGACGCCCTCAACGGCGCCATGGGCGTGCTCAACCCGCGCGAACGCCGCATCTTCGAGGCGCGCCGCCTCGCCGATGAGCCGATGACGCTGGAAGACCTTGCGGCCGAGTTCGGCGTGTCGCGTGAACGCGTCCGCCAGATCGAGGTCCGCGCCTTCGAAAAGGTGCAGACCGCGGTCAAGGGCGCGATCGCGAAGCAGGAACAGGCTGCGCTGGAAGCCGCGCACTAAGCGCGACTTTCGGCCCCAGAGATTGGCGGATCGAAAAGACAGAAAAGCCGGCGGCAACGCCGGCTTTTTTCTTGCCTTGAAGAAGATGCGGCTACACTTTCGGTGTCATGCCCCGGCTTGACCGGGGCATCCAGTACTCCGCGATGTCAATTGCGAGAGCGAGATCCCAACACAGGTCTCTGGAACACTGGATCGCCCGGTCAAGCCGGGCGATGACGGCCGTGGTTGCAGCCTAATAAAACGCGCGATTGTTCGGCTGGATGACGGCGGCGGTTTAATCCCTCTTGTCATTCCGGGGCGCGACGGGGCTTTACTCTCCCCACACCCGCGCCAGCGTCGCGAGCCAGCAGCCTTCGCAATAGCGCGCGTCCTTGTAGTCGATCCAGTTGTGCGCATAGACGTGGTCGAGCGGGATGTCGTAGCGCGCGCGCAGGACGCGGACGAGGATCCGCCAGGCCGCGACCTGCGCCTCGGTCGGCCCCGCCGCGACGTCCGGATAGTTGCCGGCGAACTCGACGCCGATCGAGTTGTCGCGCACAACCTGGCGATAGGTCGCTTTGTTGTCGATGTACTTGTTGTCGTTGCGGTTGGCACCGTCGCCATGGGTCGGCACCAGATTTTCCGCGACCGCCCAATAGACCGTGCCGTCAGTCTCGACCCAGACAGTGACGCCCCGCCGGGTCGGATTCTTCGACTGCTCCTGCGCGCCGCCGCGTGCCGAGCCCGCAGGCCCCTCGGTCTGATGCACGATGATGTTGCGCCAGGCGTGGGCCTGCGCGACGTCACCCCACGGTGCGAGCCAGACGATCTTCAGGCCGGGAATGTCGGGCGTGCCGGCGACATGCGCGAGCCTGGCGAGGTCGGCATCCGTTGCAGCGGCGTGAATGGTCAAAGCAAGGGCGGCGAGAACGGCCGCGAGCAGGCGAGACATCATCATGCGGGTCCAAATGCGGACCCGAGCCTACAGCATGATCCGGAAAAGTGTGCACCGGTTTTCCCGCGCGACAAACGCGGGACGCGTTTGCGCGGAGATCATGCTCAAACAACAAGTTTGAGCGCGACGACGATCGCGCTTGCTTCAAGCGAATTTGCGCGCGGCCGGAGCGGTCAGCTCGGGCGAGAGCGGCGGCGCCGGATCATAGAGCGCAAAATCGTTCTTGCCGTTCTTCTTGGCGGCATAGAGCGCCTCGTCGGCCCGGGCCATCAGGCGGTCCGGGAATTGGCCGATGGCACGATCCCATTGCGCCACGCCGATCGAGATCGCGATCGGAATATCGTTGCCGGTGCAGGCGGCGGCATCCTGGCGGCAGACCTCCAGCACGCGGCGGGCGATCAGCGCGCCCTCGTGCAGGGATGAGGACGGCAGCACGACGCAAAACTCGTCGCCGCCGGTGCGGGCGAGCATGTCGCCCGGCCGAAGCCGTGTCTGCGCCATCAGGGTGAAGTGCTGCAGGCAAGCATCGCCCGCGGCGTGTCCGTGGGTGTCGTTGATCGTCTTGAAGCCGTCGATGTCGATCAGCAGCAACGCGAAGGGCTGGCCGCTGCGCTCCGAGCGGGCGCATTCCTCGGCGAGGCGCTGCAACAGATGCCGCCGGTTGGCGACGCCGGTGAGATCGTCGAGCAGCGCGAGGTCGGCGACCTCGTTGCGCAGCCGTTCGATCGCCATCAGCAGGCAGCCGAAATTCCAGGCCATTGCCAGGAAGACCAGGATCAGGATCAGCAGCGCCTGCAGCCCGTTGAAATTGACCGCGGTGATGCCGCCGCCCAGCCCGGTGAGCGCCGCGCCGGAGCGGACCACGTGCACGCCAAGGATCATGAACGCCACGATCGCAGCGAGGCGCGCGCCGGGATTTTCGCGTCCGTCCTGCCTACCTAGGAGGCGCTGCAGCACCATCAGGATCGGGGTCGACTGTCCCACAGAATAGATCAACACCCGCATCGGCATGTTATCGACGACGACCAGAAACCAGGTGAGGCCGGCGCAGCTCAGGAGCGAAACGGCGATCGCGGCGGGCCAGGACACCGGCCGGTGGTAGAAGCGCATCACGCCCATGCAGGCGAGGCAGGACGCGAAGATCATCAGCCCGCCGCCGGCGATCAGCGGAAACGCTGGATCCATGACATCGCGCAGCATGGAGATGCCTGCGCCGACGGCCTGGAGCACGGCCGCCGCCATCCAGTATCGGGCCGCCTGGAATTTCGGATAGGAGCGCGTCACGTAGGCCCAGATCAGGCCCAGCGCCAGGAAGTTGATGACGATGACCGTCCAGAGTGTCGGCACGCTCAGCATGGCGACCGCAGGACACGCAGCGTCCCGCTCCCTTCATTTGGCAACCGCCCGTCCATAACCCGCCCCCGTGTTCTTGCGGAGGACCATGCGCGTGGTGCGCTTAATGGAGTCTCACCGCAATCGCGCAAACACGACGTTTGGTTTTGGATTGATGAATCGTGGAGGCGGATACCCGCTTCGTTAAGCAAAGCCTGATGCCCAGGCGCTGACCGTGCCGCGCCGTCGCGATGCGGATTCGCAGGCAAAAATCATCCAAAAATGCTTCTGAGCTGTGGATAACGCAATGACGGAGATGTGACGGCGCGAGGCAGTTGCCCGCGAATCTGCTGAGCTTGCCATTGAGGATGTTGCGAGGCTGGCCCTCCGCCGAGCATCCCTCGTGTCGCGTTTCACCATTAACCCTTGAGAGGATACTATGGCTAAGAAAGCGAAGAAGGCGGCGAAGAAGAAGGCGAAAAAGGCCAAGAAGGCGAAGAAGAAGTAACGCGGCTTCTTTTTCTTTGCCCGGGTGGGGCCTCGCTCCGCCCGGGCGTCGGGTAGGGTTGAGAGAGTTTGAAGGTGGCGGGCGCGGGGCCCGCTTTTTTGTTGACCGGCGCTTAGCTCTCTCACTCTCTCGCCCCGCTCTTGCGGGGAGAGGTGAAGGGAAGATCGCAGCGCTCTTTCTATCGCTCCGCAAACGCCAGCTTCGCGCCGAGCAGCGCAAAGCCGGCTGCAAAACTGCGGCGCAGCCAGGCCATGACGCCGGGGCGGGAGATGACGCGCGCGCGCACCGAGGCCGCAGAGAGCCCGTAGACGACGAACACCGCAAACGTCATCGCCATGAAGACGCCGCTCAGTTCCAGCATCCGCGCCAGCACATGGGGCTCGTCGACCGCGATGAACTGCGGCAGGAAGGCGAGGAAGAAGATCGACAGTTTTGGATTGAGGATGTTGATCAGGAAGCCGGTCATGATGACGCGGCTACTCGAGCGTTCCTTGATCTCGCCCTCGACCGCCAGCGCGCCGGTCTCGCGCAGTGCCTGCCATGACATGTAGAGCAGATAGGCCACGCCGCACCACTTTAGCGCGGCAAAAGCCAGCGCGCTGGTGTGCAGCACCGCGGCAAGGCCGAGCATCGCCGCCGTCATGTGTGGAACGATCCCGAGCGTACAGCCAAAAGCTGCGGCGATACTTGCGCGCGAGCCGCGCGTCAGCGCCGCCGCCAGCGTGTAGAGGACGCCGGTACCCGGCGAAGCGACCACGATCAGTGAGGTGAGCAGGAAGGATAAGGTCATGGATGGACCCTATCACTGCCTCTCGCGCCGAGAAAGCGAGCTCCCGGAACGTACCGTCAGGACAATTGCGCGATCTCGGCCTCGCGCAGCACGTCGAGGGGCGCCCAGGGCTTGGCCCAGAATTTTGCGCCGTCAGGCAGGGGCTGCGCCAGGGGACGGCCCGAGGTGACGACGACGTCGAGCTTCGGATTGCGATCCTTTGCGACATAGGCGAGCTCGACTCCGTTCATGCGGCCGGCAAGCTGCACGTCGGTCAGCATCAGGCATAGCGCACCGGCATCCTTGTCCAGGACGCGCGCGGCCGCCTCGGCACTCTCGCACTGGATCACTTCGTAGCCGCTTTCCTCCAAAAGGAGGCACAGCATCGCACGCTGCATGGCATCGTCTTCGACAATCAGCGCGGTCGCCCGATATGGTTCTGCCTGTCCCATGTGGCCGCTCCAAAAAATGATCGTCCTTGCTGAAGTAACGTATGTTAAGGGCGCTTTCGCGATATGGTTCAGTTCCAAACTGAAAAAATGTACATGTAAGTTCCTTCTTCCGAATTTGGTGTGGTCGCCCTGGCGACCCATAACCACCGAATTCAGTTTGGCGGAGGCTGCTAGTGCTCAGCCAATAGAAGTTGATTGCGAGTCGTCGTAACGACTCCTCCCCGGGGTAATAGGTCCTGGCTTTCGCCAGGACGACGTTGGAGAGAGTCTTCGCCAATATCTCTGCGGTCATGCCCCGGCTTGACCGGGGCATCCAGTACACCGCGGCTCCTCCCTATCGCGTCACTGCTTCGGGAATACTGGTTCACCCGCTTTCGCGGGTGATGACGCAGAGTGTGTGGCGTGAGCGCTCCTTCTCTCAGCCGTGCGAGATCACTGCGCCATCAGCCGATCGGCAAAATACCCGATCGTCTTGCGGTAGATCAGCGCCCTGTTCCACTCGCGCATGGCTTCGAAATTAGCGGTGCCTTCGCCGTAGGGCTGGCCCATCTTGAAGCCGTTGGTGTGGAGCAGGTTCGCGGTGGAGGCGAGCACGTCGGCGGCGCTGTGGCGCAAGTCGACGCGGCCGTCGCCGTCGAAGTCGACACCGTATTTGATGTAGGACGACGGCAGGAACTGGGTCTGGCCGATCTCGCCGGCATAGGCGCCGATGAGGTCGCGCTGCGGCAGGTCGCCACGCTGCACAATCTTGAGCGCGGCCAGCAGTTCGCCCTGGAACAGCTCGGTGCGGCGGCAATCATGCGCGAGCGTGGCGAGCGTACGGATCACCGGCAGCTTGCCCATGTCGCCCTTGCCGAAATCGCTCTCCAAGCCCCAGATCGCGACCAGGATCTGCCGGGGCACGCCGAACTGCTGCTCAATGCGCGACAGCAGCGCGGCGTGACGCTGGAGCAGCGCACGACCGCCATTGATGCGACCCGGGCCGACGCGTGTCGAGACATACTGCTCAAAGCTCTTCTTGAAGGTGTAGCGCTGGCGCCGGTCGAAGGCGAGCACGGCGCCGTCCGGCGTCACGCCGCTGAACG
Organism: Bradyrhizobium sp. ISRA442; assembly: GCF_038085055.1. Taxonomy (NCBI): domain Bacteria; kingdom Pseudomonadati; phylum Pseudomonadota; class Alphaproteobacteria; order Hyphomicrobiales; family Nitrobacteraceae; genus Bradyrhizobium; species Bradyrhizobium sp. ISRA442. The sequence continues at coordinate 659,185 of NZ_JALGCN010000003.1, read as the reverse complement.
CCGCGCTCGTCACGCTCGCCGAGACGCCGGCGGCCTGCGCCTCCGCAGACATGCCGGCAATGAAGCTGTTGAAATCGCCGCCACAGCGCGCAGCCTCAGCGGAGCCGCCAGCCAGACAAACCATGGAAGCGACGGCCAGAGCAAATCTCAGCATATGGAATGATCCCCCAATTCGCGGCGGGCGATCATGCCCGGGAACAGGAGTCCCGTCAAAGCGGCAAACCCTCGCCAACGGCCCTGCGACGCGGGAGCAGATCGCAAAGTTGCTCGCAAGTCAGCCACAGCTCAACGGTCGTCATCGCCGACCACGCCGACATCGATACCGCGCTACGCGAGACACACGCGCCCTCCTGTCGGGGCGCGCGTCAGCGCGAACCCGGATTCCATCGTACGGCAGTGTCGGTGGCACAATGGAATCCGGGCTCGCGACTCGTCGCGCCCCGGAATGACGAGAGGACAGTGCGCGCCATAGAATTGAGTTTCGTCCGGCGCTAACAATTTGGGCGCGGGAAACGCGAGGTGTGCGCTGCGAGATGGAACTCTCAGCGTGCGTCGGATCCGGACATCTGCGCACAAGACGTAAGACGTGCAGCTCTACGCACTCCCGAGCAAGGCACGCAGCTCTCGTTGCGGCACAGAGCAGACAATGATGGGCAAATGCTTCGACCATCCAAACCATTTGATTCAGGAACAGGTTGGAACCAGAACTCGCAATCAACGCACATCTGTTCCGCCTGCTGCGACATCGACGCCGCAATGATTGGCCTTGCCATCGTAGAGCGCGAGCTATAGTATTCTATTCTAGGTTGTTGCCCTGCCAGCCCCGGGCGACGCTGAAGACCAAAAATAAACGGCGGGCTTTTCGGCCCGCCGTTTATTGAGTCAGAAGCCGGACCTCGCCGGCCAAATCAATCCCGATCAGTTATCCAGGAACGAGCGCAGCTTCCGGCTCCTTGACGGATGCTTCAGCTTGCGCAGCGCCTTGGCTTCGATCTGGCGGATGCGTTCGCGGGTGACCGAGAACTGCTGGCCGACTTCTTCCAGCGTGTGGTCGGTGTTCATGCCGATGCCGAAGCGCATGCGCAGCACGCGCTCTTCGCGCGGGGTGAGCGAGGCGAGCACGCGCGTGGTGGTCTCGCGCAGGTTCGACTGGATCGCGGCATCGATGGGGAGGATCGCGTTCTTGTCCTCGATGAAATCGCCGAGGTGTGAATCCTCTTCGTCACCGACGGGCGTCTCCAGCGACAACGGCTCCTTGGCGATCTTCAGGACCTTGCGCACCTTCTCCAAGGGCATGCCGAGCTTCTCGGCGAGCTCTTCGGGCGTCGGCTCGCGGCCGATCTCGTTGAGCATCTGACGCGAGGTGCGCACGATCTTGTTGATTGTCTCGATCATGTGCACGGGGATACGGATGGTGCGCGCCTGGTCGGCGATCGAGCGGGTGATCGCCTGCCGGATCCACCACGTGGCGTAGGTCGAGAACTTGTAGCCGCGGCGGTACTCGAACTTGTCGACCGCCTTCATCAGGCCGATGTTGCCTTCCTGGATCAGGTCGAGGAACTGCAAGCCGCGGTTGGTGTACTTCTTGGCGATCGAGATGACGAGGCGGAGGTTGGCTTCCACCATCTCCTTCTTGGCCTGGCGCGCTTCGCGCTCGCCCTTCTGCACGGAGTGCACGATCTTGCGGAATTCGCCGATCTCGAGACCGGTGAGAGCTGCGAGCTGATGCACCTCGTGGCGGAGGTCCTTGATGCGGTCCTTCTCGTGGTGGACGAAGTTCTTCCAGCCCTTGGCCGAAAGCTTGGACACCCGGTTGAGCCAGCGCGGATCGAGCTCCGAGCCGGTGTAGTTGCGCAGGAAGTCGTCGCGCGCCACGCCATGGCTGTCGGCAAGGCGCATCAGGCGGCCTTCATGCGAGACGAGGCGCTTGTTGATGTCGTAGAGCTGCTCGACCAGCGAGTCGATGCGGGCCTGGTTGAGGCGCAGCGACTTCACCTCGACGATGATCTCGTCCTTCAGCTTCTTGTACTTGCGCTCCTGGTGCGGCGAGAGCGACTCGTTCTGGAGCTGGTTGGCAATGTCCTGCTCCTGAAGCTTGCGCAGCTTCTTGTAGTTTTCGGCGATCTTGTCGAAGATCTCGACGACCTTCGGCTTGAGCTCGGCCTCGATCGCCGCGAGCGACATCTGGTTTTCGAACTCGTCATCGTCCATGTCGGCTTCGGCTGCGGCCTCGCCCGGATCCTTCTCCTCGCCACCTTCGCCGTTACCGGCAGCGGGCGCGGGACGGAACGGGGTTGGCGACGGCGGTGCCGCGGGCGGAGCGACATGCGCGGGCGCGGCTGCGGCCGGAGCGGCCTCGCCGCCCTCGGCCGTCGCTTCGCCGTTCTCGCCAGCGGGACCGCCGATCATCGCGGTGTTCATGCCGCCCTTGGCGTCGGGGCCGGCATAGGTCGCTTCGAGATCGATGATGTCGCGGAGGAAGATCTTTCCTTCGTTGAGCTCGTCGCGCCAAATGATGATGGCCTGGAAGGTCAGCGGGCTTTCGCAGAGGCCCGCGATCATCGCCTCGCGGCCGGCCTCGATGCGTTTGGCGATCGCGATTTCGCCTTCGCGGGAGAGCAGCTCGACCGTGCCCATCTCGCGCAGATACATGCGCACGGGATCGTCGGTGCGCTCGCCCGGTTCGCTCTTCTTGACTTCGGTGACGGCCTTCTGCGTGACCTCGACGAGTTCGTTGTCGGTCTCGTCCTCGCCATCGTCCTTCTCGTCCTCACCTTCGCTGTCGTCGGCTTCGGTGACGTTGATGCCCATGTCCGAGAGCATCGACATGATGTCCTCGATCTGCTCGGGCGAAGTCTGGTCGGACGGCAGGACTTCATTGAGCTGATCGAAGGTCACGAAGCCGCGCTTCTTGGCCTGCTTGATCATCTTCTTCACTGCCGCGTCGGACAGGTCGAGCAAGGGCGAAGGCGCGTCCTGTGAATCTTTCTCGGGAGCGTCCGCTGCCTTGTCGTCCTTTTCCTTGTCCTTCGCCTGCAGCGTCTTTGCCTTGGTGGCCATCCATTGCTCCTAAACGCGCTTCACACAGACGTTCGCCGCGCCTGCCTGAATTCACCTGAACCTGTTGCTCGACGCTCTCGCTTCGTCGGCTCTCGACACGGAAAGGGCGGCGCAAACCTCTTTCGCCACCCCAAAACTTCTCTCGCCGGATTTGCCTAACGCTTCGTGAGCACCTTTGTCGCGGCGGATGCAGGTGTAATGTCAACAGTCCTGCGCGGATTCATCCCTGACGCGTCTGTTCTGCCTGCGGCCGCCTGTGGGCCAAAGTGCTACAATTCCGTTAAGCCTCGATTAACCCTGTTTCTGCCGCCAAACCTTGGATTTGGCGAGTCTTTTAGCGGTTCCGGCCCCGGCCGTCCGCATGATTCTTCATCAAACGCTCTTCTGGAACCGGCCCGACAGCTCGCCAAAACCCTCGATCAGAGCCTCGGTGCCATCGACCTCACCCATCCGGGCCTTGACGTCACGCAGCCACGCCAAATTGGCCTCGCTAGGGTCCTCCCCCAAGGCCAGCTCAGCGTCTTTCAACTCCCTAAGTAGTGAATGCCACTGCCGATGCAAGGCAACGAGCTGGTGCCAGGTGGCGAGAACATCATCCCGCGCCGCGCCCTCCCGCGCGCCCCATACCGCCTGGGTCGTGATCGCGCGCTCAACCCTTTGAAGTAACGGGATAAATCCTCCTTTCTCAAGATCGGCGCGCATCTTCTCAGCCTGCTCGGTGGGGTCGGGGCTGTGGTGGTGGTCGTGGGCAAAGGCGGCGATGATGCCGGCCCTCAGTTTGTGGGCCTCGGGATGGGCGAGCTCCAGTGCCGCTATCTCCTCCAGGTGCTCATGCAGCAGCCAGGGGTGGTTGATCAGGCATTGCAGGATCAGCGCCTCGCGGCGCGAGATGGCGCTGCGCTGGCCGCGCATAATCGGGCTAGCCGCGAGCTGCGGGCTCGCCGCCTGGTAGGGGCCGGACGGGAGCAGGGTCGGAACGGGCCCGCCACGGCGACCTGATCCAGCGAATCGATTCGCACCGCCGGCGCCGCGCGGCTGGAACGGACGGCCGGAGCCGCCCCGGAAATTGCCGCGGCCGGCGAAGCCGCCACCTCCGCCCTCGGGTGCAAAGGCGCGCTGGAGCCGCTGGACAAAATCGTCGCGATAATAGCGCCGCACCACTTCGTCGCGGATGCCGTTGGAGAGCTCCTTGATACGCGCCTCCAGCGCGGCACGGCGCTCGGGCGTGACGAAGCTGCCGCCTTCGAGTTCGCGCGACCAGATCATGTCGGCGAGCGGACGCGCCGCGGCGATCACCTCCTCGATCGCGCCGCGGCCACCAGACCGTGCGAGGTCGTCGGGATCCTGCCCCTCCGGCAGCAAGGCGAAGCGCAGGCTCTTTCCCGGCGCGAGGAACGGCAGCGCGAGGTCGGCGGCACGATAAGCGGCCTTCTGTCCGGCCCGATCGCCGTCGAAGCAGAGGATCGGCTCATCCGCCATCTTCCAGAGCAGCGCGAGCTGGCTTTCGGTGAGCGCGGTGCCGAGCGGCGCCACCGTACCGGCAAAGCCGGCGGTCACCATCGCGATGACATCGACATAGCCTTCGACAACAATCAGCGGCGCACCATTGTGGGAGGCCGCGCGTGCGGTCTGGTGGTTGTAGAGATTATCGCCTTTGTGGAAGAGCGGCGTCTCCGGCGAGTTCAGGTATTTTGCTGGAACGTCCTTCTCCAACGCGCGGCCACCGAAGGCGATAACACGGCCGCGCAAGTCCGTGATCGGAAACATCACGCGGTCGCGGAAGCGGTCGTAGGGAACGGGAATGTCGTTGCCGCCGATCAGGAGACCGGTCTCGACCATGTCGTCGACGGAGACGCCTTGTTTGCCGAGATGCTCCTTCAGCGCAAAGCGATCGGGCGGCGCATAGCCGAGGCGAAACTGCAATTGCGTCGCCGGCGAGATCGCGCGATCGGCGAGATAGCCGCGCGCTTTTGCGCCGACGCGCGAGGCCAGCGTTTCCGCGAAGAATTTTGCCGCGAGATCCATCACGTCATGCAGCGACTTGCGCCGCTGCTCATGTCGCGCCGCATCGGGCGTCACCGCCGGTAGCGGCAGGCCCGCCATGTTGGCAAGCCGCTCCACGGCTTCGCTGAACGGGACGCCGTCGGTCTCCATCACGAAGGTGATGATGTCGCCATGCTTGCCGGACGAGAAGTCGTGATAAAAGCCCTTCTGGTCGTTGACATAGAAGGACGGCGTCTTCTCCTGCTGGAACGGCGACAGCCCCTTCCACTCCCTGCCGGCCTTCTTCAGCTTCACGCGCCGGCCCACGACTTCCGAGACCGGAAGCCGGGCACGCAATTCATCGAGGAATTGGGGCGTGAAGCGCATGGGCCTGTGTTTAGCGCGAAATCGTGTGAGTCGGACGAAGGGTTACGGATATAGGTGCGGCTCGCCGAAAAGTCAGGATTGTCAGGCTTATCCGGGTTATCCGCGCTGTTCACAGGCCTTTCCGTCATTTCTCTATCATTCCGGGGCGCGCTAGCGCGAGCCCGGATTCCATTCCTCCCAACATACCGGCGGCGCAATGGATTCCGGGCTAGCCTGTTCGAGGCGCCCGGAATGACGGAGCGGCGAAAAAAAGCAGCCTTGAACCCCGGCCGGTTCCGCGCTTCCATAGCGCCATGTTCATGACGTTTCGAGGCGGCCATAGCGGGGGTTGGCGTGTCACCTCGATGTCATCAGTGACGGGCGACCCCCTGCCCTTCGTGCCGGCGCTGTCGGTGACGGACAGCGATGCGGTCTCGTTGCCGTTGGTGCCTTCGCGCAATGCGTGGCGGCTGGTCGGTGTTGCGAGCCATCCGCGCTACACCACGCGCGCCGAGAGGGAGCAGCTCACGGCCGCGCAGGCCGGGCTCGGCCGACCCGAGGCAACCAGCGCGGCGCTGATCCCGATCCGCAAGTCGCAAGCCTGGTGGGAGCTCGCGCCCGAGGAGCGGCGCAAGATCTTCGAGGACAAGTCGCACCACATCGCAAGCAGCCTGCGCTTCCTTCCCGCAATCGCGCGGCAGCTCTATCACTCTCGCGACCTCGGCGAGCCCTTCGACTTCCTCACCTGGTTCGAGTTCACGCCGGCGGATGCCTCGATGTTCGAGGAGCTGGTCGCGATGCTGCGGCGGACCGAGGAGTGGACTTACGTCGAGCGCGAGGTCGACGTGCGCCTGGTGCGGGAGGTGCTCTCAGCCTAATGATCGAGAAAGCGGCCCGACTCGATCAGCGGCAAGTCGGTCACGGGCCAATTGTAGATGTAGGTCCAGGCTTGAGTGGCCACGCCGTCCGCAATCATCACGTCGATCAGCTTACGCAGATATTCGGTCGGCTCCGGAAAGCTCTCGCCACAGGCTTCGTACATGTCGAGCTCGCGCAGCAGCTCGTCGGGCGCGCGCAGGCGGAACAGCTCGCCATGGACGAGGTCCGACGACGTGTCCGACAACAGCAGCCCCGGATAATGCTTCACGAGAACGAGCCGGCCGCGACAGGTCGCCTCCCCCAGGAAATCCGCATGCATCGACAACAGCCGCGCCATCGGATGATCGAAGCCGCGCATCAAGGTGCCGTAGACGAAGAGAAGATCGGAGCTCATGTGCGCTTGTTATCCTGCGCGCACGCGTCGATTCAAGTCGTCTTGCAAGCCATCTCGTCTTGACGATGGTGCTTTGAGGCCGCCTCCTCTATAGCGTTGTCCGATCTCGACCAGAGTGCTGCTTCGATAGGCAATCCGAATGACTTCAGACGCAACGAGCGCGCCGGCTCGACTGCTGGGCACGAACGACGCCGATCCGGTTCATGAGGCCAATCGAGCGGGGCGATCTCCGTTCCTGCTCACCTCCGACCATTACGGGCGGCTCCTGCCGCACGCGCTCGGCGACCTCGGCGTAGCCGGAAGCGAGCTGACGCGGCACATCGCCTGGGACATCGGCATTGCCGGCGTTGCCGAACGATTGGCCGATATGCTCGACGCGCATCTGATCGCGCAGCGCTATTCGCGGCTCGTGATCGACTGCAACCGTCCGCCGAGCGTCGCAAGCTCGATCCCGGCGATCTCGGAAGCCACCGCCATCCCGCGCAATGAGGGGCTTTCGGCGGAGGAGCGCGAGGCGCGGCGCCGCGAGATCTTTGATCCCTATCACAGCCGCATCGATGCCGTCGTCAGCGGCCGCGTGCACGCCAAGCGGCCGACGGTGCTGGTGTCGCTGCACAGCTTCACGGCGGTCTACGCCGGCGTCGCCCGGCCCTGGCACATCGGCACGCTCTATCACCGCGACACGGTGCTGCCGCGCCTCTTGTTGAAGCATTTGCGCAGCGAGGGCGATCTCGTCGTCGGCGACAACCAGCCCTATGCCGTGAGCGATATCACCGACTACACCATCCCCGTACACGGCGAAGCCCGCGGCCTGATCAACACCGGAATCGAAATCCGCCAGGACCTGATCACCGATCAATCCGGCCAGCAGCAATGGGCCGAACGGCTGTCGCGGATCCTCGGCCAGATCGAAGCGGAGCTGCGCGCAGAGGGATTGGTGTAAGCGGCTTGCGTCCCAACCGCCGCGATGCAGTCCGTCTCGACGCATCAAACGCTACAGCCCCATCGCACACCCGATCTCGACCACGGCTGCACCGTTTCCTCGGCTACCCCCTCCCCGGCCCCCCCCCGCAAGGGGGGAGGGAGCAGAGCGGAACGCGCGGATCAATCTACGCCTGACAGCTTCAACCAGGGCTACTTCGCCCGGGTCAGCGCCAGCCAGATTCCGCCGCCGATCATGAAGCCGCCGGAGACGCGCGACAGCATCCGGGTGCGGCGCGCGGAAAAGAATTTTCGCGCACGGCCAGCAAGCGTGGCGTAGAGCGCATCGGTCATCGCCGCCGTCACCATGAAGGTCGCTCCCAACAGCGCGACCTGCGGAAAGTGGTCGCGGTTCATGTCCATGAACTGCGGGATGAAGGCGCCGAAGAATACCAGCACCTTCGGGTTCGACAGCAGCACCAGAAAGCCTTGCAGGAAGAAGCCGCCGCGCGGCGGCGCCGGCGGCTCATCCACATGGACGCCTTCGACCGGCGCCCAGATCAGCTTGATGCCGAGCCAGATCAGGTAGGCAGCGCCGGCAAAGCGCACCCAGTCGAACCAATAGCCCATCGTCGCCATCAGCGAGGTCAGGCCGATCGCGACGACGCCGATCACGATCGCGAGTCCGGCCTGCGCGCCCGCGACATTGGTCAGCGCCGCCCGGGTGCCGTGGCGCAAGCCATTGGCAATCACGAGCGTGACGATCGGACCAGGCAGCAGCGCCAGCGCAATGCAGGCGGCGACGAAGGCGAGATAAGCTTGCAAGGACATCATGGGGAAGGCTCGCTGAAGGCGTTTGGGTGCAATTAATGCATGTTTGGCGCGTGGACGAAAGCTCGACGTGTGTCGCACGCACGGGTCACAAACGCCGTCGTCATACCCCGCGACCCGGCTACGCCAAGGCTTCGCCGGGGCGCACGCTCTTGGGCCGCCGAAGCTTTGGCGTAGGCGGCAAGCGGGGTATCCAGTGGGCCGCGCCCTCTCCGTATCCCACGACCGTCTCTGGAATACTGGATCACCCGCTTTCGCGGGTGACGACGGCGGAAAAAGTGGCGCGATAAGGCCTGCATCACCTTCCGTCCAATGCTGCCGTAATCCATCGCTTCATTTCCTGCGTCTCCAAAAACTCCAGCGCCGCGTGCTTCACAGCCACCACCTCACCCGCCCCTTGCACGACCGCGACCAGCAGATCGCAGCGGCGCGAGAGAGCGATGCCGGTGGCGGCGCGGCGCGCGCCGTCGGGCATGTCGAGATCGTAGGGCCGGGTACGGCCGCGCAACTCGCCGACGCGCGCTTCCTCGCCCGGCGCCATCGCCACAAAACGCGGGCTGATCAAGTCGATGTCGGTGACCTGATCGACCTCGTCGTCATCGGCGACGCCGCGGTCGCAGTTGCAGAAGCCGAGCTTGGCGCGGATGTAGAGCTCGACACCCTCACAGGCCCCATCGCAACGAAATGCGCGGCCGGCGGGCCAGCCGTCGCGCGGGAACGGCCAGGCGATCTCGCGCCAATGCGTCGGCCCGTCCGTCGGCGCCGGCGCGAGTTGATTGGCTCCGACGCCCGACGCACCCAGCGCGATCAGCGCGAGCGCTATCGTCACCGCACGGCGCATCGTCAGTTCTTCGGCAGGCCGGCGACGGCGCGCGCGGGCCCGGTCAGCTCGAGGATATGCAGGCCGGTATTGGCGCGATCGACGATGTAGATGTAGCCGCGATCATCGGTCTCGACATTGTTGGTCTGGATCGCGACCTTGCAGCGCTCGCCACCCTCGACCGGAATGCAGCGCTTGTCGGTCGCGCTCGTGATCGAAGGAATGAAGTAGCCGACTTCCTTGGGATGATAGGGATCTCGGATGTCGAGCGCACGCACGCCGGCATTGAAGAAGGCGATGAAGGCCATCTTCTTGTAATAGACCGGCGCCATGCTCTCGTTCGAGGAATGCGAGCCGAAGCGGCCGCCGCGCTGGCAGAACTGCCCGCTCGCCTCGGGCACGGTGTAACTGGAGATCATCATCGGCCGCGTCTCGGTGGTGACATCGGCGAACCACACCATCTGCCGCGCCTCGCCGCATTCATTCAGAATCGCCTCGTCCACGATCATGACGATGTCGCGGGTCTTGCCGTCCTTGTCCTCGGCGAATTCGGCGATGGGCATGTCCAGCATCGGAAACGTCGTGTGCGCGCCGTTGAAGGCCGACATCGGCAGTCGCGCAATCTCGGGATAGCGCAGATTGTCCGGCGTCGGCTCCTTCGGCCCGTTCAAGAGCTTTTCGCGATCGACGATCTGCAGAATGCCGCCCTTATTGGTGCCGTAGCCGAAATAGACGCGGTTGCCTGTGGGGCCGGTCGAGATCGGCCCGTGCAATTCGGTCGGCACCGCGCCGGTCGCGCCAGGCTCCTGGCCGGGCAGGCCGAAGTCGCGGATCTTCTGCGGATGCGCGGGATCGGAGAGATCATAGACTTGTGTCATGCGGCGCGTGCGCCAGTCCGGCGCGCCCGAGACGAGATAGGCAATGCCGGTGTCGCATTCCCACCAGCTCTTGTGCGTGTCCTTCAGGCCAGCGATGCGGGTGACGAGCGCGGGATTGGCGGGATCGGCAACGCTCCAGATTTCGTGCGCCTCGCTGCCGAAGGTACGGAGCATGTAGACCGCGTTGGGATCGCCCTTCGGCAACGCCTTGCCGTCGCAGACCCGCACCATCTGCGCGCCGCCGGATTCGTACTTGCCCTCCTGCCCCGGCAGGTGCCGCAGGTACTTGGGATGCGCGGGATCGGTGACGTCGACGATCGAGGTGCCGTTGGGCTCGGCCTGTCCCGTCATCGGATTGACAGGGCTCGGCACCGCGTCGGTGCCGCCGTGATGTCCGATATAGGCGATCCAGCGATCGCCCTGGTGATGGATGGTCGGCTGATAGGCGCTGCGCGCCTGCAGGTCGTTCGTGCCGACCAGCTTCATGTTGGAAGCTTCCGGCGGCGCGCCGATCACCTGCTGCTTCTGCGCATGGAGGCATGTGCTGCCGGCGAAAAGGACAAGGCAAGCAGCAAGTTGAACGCGGCTGATCATTGATCCTCCCGGAACCAATCTGCGTTGGCTGAGATGCAAGGCTAACACAGGGGTTCGCGCCCGCCAAAGACACCATCTTGACATGCAACCATTTGGTTGCCTATTATCTCCGCCATGGATGAAGTCTTCAAAGCGCTGGCCGACGCGTCACGACGGTTACTCCTTGACAGACTTCACACCAAGAACGGTCAGACGTTGAACGAACTCTGCGAGGGCCTGGAGATGACGCGCCAGGCCGTCACCAAGCACCTTGCCATCCTCGAAGAGGCCAATCTGGTCACGACCTTCAAGCATGGCCGCGAGAAGCTGCATTACCTCAACCCGGTGCCGATCCATCAGATCGGCGAACGCTGGATCAGGAAATTCGAGCGCGGCAAGCTTGCCGCTCTCAGCGAGTTGAAACGTCAGTTGGAGAAACGCGATGAGTAAGCCGAGCTATGTCTACGTGACCTACATCGAGACCTCGCCCGAGGCGCTGTGGCAGGCCCTGACCGACGGCGATTTCACCGAACGTTACTGGTTCGGCCACCGCATCGCCTCCGACTGGAAGGAAGGCGCGCCGTACCGCTTCACCAATAACGGCAATCCAACGGTCGAGGGCGAGGTCATCACTTTCGATCCGACGCGGCGACTCGCCTATAGCTGGTACAATCGCAAGCCCGAAGCCGCGGGCGAGGGAATCTCGCGCGTCAGCTTCGATCTCGAGCCACGCGGCAAGGTCGTCAAGCTGACCGTCACTCATGACGAGCTCGGCGAAGACGGCAAGACCCTGCGCGATATCTCCGGCGGCTGGCCGATGGTGCTGTCGAACCTGAAGAGCCTGCTCGAGACCGGGCATACGATCGGAATCGTCCCGCCCAGCTACTCGAAGGACGCTGCGTGATGGCCCGGCCCGAATTCATCTATGTCACCTATATCGAGACCACGCCGGAAAAGCTGTGGGACGCGCTCACCAAGAGCGAGTTCACCCGGCAATACTGGTTCGACACCGAGGTCAGGTCCGACTGGAAGGTCGGCTCGTCCTTTGCGCTGGTGATGAGCGGCACGACCACCGACACCGGCGAGATCCTCGAGGCCGACCGGCCGCGACGGTTGTCGTACACGTTCAAGCACGAAGTGAATGAGGAGATGCGGAACGAAGGACCGACCAAGGTGGTTTTCACGCTCGAGCCTTGGGGCAGCCTTGTGAAGCTGACCGTAACCCACGAAGGCTTCGCCGCAGGCAGCAAGCTGCTCGATGGCATTTCCAAGGGCTGGCCGGCGATCCTGTCCGGGCTCAAGAGCTTACTTGAAACCGGCAAGGCACCGACGATCCCGCCCGCGGCGCTTGGCATCGAAGGATTTGAATGATGAACCTCGATCAGTTCAAGCCGCTGACGGTCTACACCATCTACATCGCCTCCACGCCCGAGAAGGTGTGGGAGGCGCTGACCACCGCCGAGTTCAGTCGGAAGTATTTCTTCGGCAATGCGGTCGAGGTCGAGCCGCGGCTCGGCGGCGCCTTCACCGTGCGCACGCCGGACGGGGCGCTGCACATCAGCGGCGAGGTCCTCGCCTACGACCCTCCGCGAAAGCTCTCCGTCACCTTCAACGTCAACTGGCCGGAGCTGGTCGAGAAGCTCGGACCGACGCTCGTGACCTACGAGATCGAACAGGTCGGCGACGCGGTCCGGCTCACCATGAGCGAAGGCCACGACCGGCCGCTCAGCGACGACATTCTGGCCGGCGGCCGCTCGGGCTGGCCGGCGATCCTGTCCAGCCTCAAGAGCGTACTCGAAACCGGCAAGCCACTGGTCATCAAGCTGGGCCCGCCGCAGCGGATGCTCGATGCGCTCAAGGCGATGGGAATCAAGACGCCGTAGCGCCGCCAGTGAATGACCTGACCTTATCCCCTCGCCCGCAGCTCGCGCCGCAGCACCTTGCCGGTGGCGGTCATCGGCAGCGTCTCCGCGAATTCCACGAAGCGCGGATATTCGTGGGCGGCGAGCTGCACCTTGACGAATTCCTGGATCTCGCGCGCGAGCGTATCGCTTGCGGCAAAGCCGGGGCGCAGCACGATCCAGGCCTTGATCGATTCGGTGCGGATCGGATCGGGAATGCCGACCACCGCCGCCATCGCTACCGATGGATGCTTCATCAGCGTGTGCTCGATCTCCGAGGGGCCGACGCGATAGCCGGCGGTGGTAATGACGTCGTCCTCGCGGCTGACGTACCAGAAATAGCCGTCCTCATCCTGCACGCCGAGATCGCCGGTGAGCAGGAATTCGCCGGCATATTTCTTCGCCGTCGCCTCAGGATTGCGCCAATATTCGATCATCGTGACAGGGCACGGCTGGCGCACGCCGATGATGCCGCGCTGGCCGCGCGGCATTTCCTCGCCCTTGTCGTTGACGATGCGGACATCGAAGCCCGGCGTCGCCTTGCCCATCGAGCCGGGGCGGATCGGAAACAGATTGGAGTTGCTGCCGATCACGAGATTGCACTCGGTCTGGCCGAACACCTCATGGGCGTCGATGCCGAAGGTTTCGTGCACCCAGCCCAAAAGCTCGCCGCCAAGGGATTCACCGCCGGTGAAGATGCTGCACAGCTTCACCCCGGGATGCTTCACGCCGGCCTGCCGCATCAGCTTCAGCGCCGTCGGCGGCAGGAAGACGTTGCGCACGCCGAGGTCAGCCATCATCTGCATCGCCGCCTGCGGCTCGAATTTGCGCGCGCGGTGACCGACCAAGGGAATGCCGTGATACCAGAACGCGAACAGGCCATTCACGAGTCCGCCGATCCAGGCCCAGTCCGCCGGCGTCCACATCAGATCGCCGGGACGCGGCAGGAAGTTGTGACACATCTCGACGTTCGGCAGATGGCCGAGCACGACGCGATGGGCATGCAGCGCGCCCTTGGGATTGCCGGTCGTGCCGGAGGTGTAGATGATCAGCGCGGGATCGTCGGCGGAGGTGTCGACGGGCGCAAAGTCCTCGGATGCGGTTTCGATCGCTGACCAGAACGGTTTTGCGCCGGCGTGGACGGCGCCGCTCGTGACATAGATGTCCTGCAAATAAGGCAGCCGATCGCGGATCTTCGTGAGTTTCTCCCAGCCCGCCTCATCGGTGATGATGGCTCTTGCTTGCGAATTCGACAGGCGGAATTCCAGCGCGTCCTCGCCGAACAGGGCGAACAGCGGGATCGAGATCATGCCGGAACGGAACGCGGCCATATGCGCGATCGGCAGTTCCAGCGACTGCGACAAGAACACCGCGACGCGGTCACCGCGCGTCAGCCCGTCGGCCTTCAGCACATTGGCGAAGCGGCGCGACAGCTCCGCGATCTCGTCGAACGAGGTGCGGCTCGTCGTGCCGTTCTCGTCGACATAGACCAGCGCGAGGCGGCCGGTGCCGTCGGCGTGGCGATCGCAACAGGCCTCCGCCATGTTGAATCGCGCCGGGATGTCCCAGCGGAAGTTGCGGTAGAGCTCATCGTAAGTTGCGGCTTCGGTCAGCATGGCTGCGGGCGTTTCCCTCTGGCGTGGACAGCCGGAGTTTCCTCCATCCACGTGCTTCTTGCTTAACCGCCAGTTTAAGGCCGTGAATGCCCGGGACAAGCCCGGGCATGACGATAGGGAAACGTCTCGCCTCGGAATCCATTGATCAACGGATTCGCCGGCGCCATGGTTTCTCGGATGCGCAACTCCGCATCCCGGTTCGACGCTTCGCGTCGCCCGGAATGACACCTATCCGGTGAGCGCAGCCTTCACGAGACCAGAGGCTTTGCCGAAGTCCATCTGTCCGGTGTACTTCGCCTTCAGCGCCGCGATCACCTTGCCCATGTCCTTCATACCGGCCGCGCCGGTCTCGGCGATGACGTCCGAAATCGCCTTCTTCACGTCGTCGTCCGACATCTGCTTCGGCAGGTACACCGAGATCACCGCAATCTCCGCGCGCTCCTGCGCGGCGAGCTCGGCGCGGCCACCCTTGTCGTAGAGCTCGACCGCCTCCTGGCGCTGCTTGATCATCTTCTGGAGCACGCCGAGCAGGTCGGCATCCGACAGCGGCGGCTTGCCGCTGCCGCGCGCCTCGATGTCGGCGTTCTTGATGGTCGAGTTGACCATGCGCAGCGTCGAGAGCTTGCGCTCGTCCTTGGCCTTCATGGCCTCCTTGACCGCATTGTTGATGTCGTCGCGCAACATGGCCGTGATCCTCTCAATCTATCGCGCCTGATCTAAGCCGTTCGCTGGCAAGAGGCCATACCGGACACCAGGCTGTCTCTGGTTCATTGTTTCCCCGTCGACCGCGGAAATTGCTCAAAATTGCCAGTTCCAGCCTAAGTGCCCGGGTGGGCCTGTCAAATATGCAAAAACGCATGTGAATCCGGCCTCTCCCGCTTTGACGGGCGCCACTTGCCGGACTATGAAGCGGGCTCATGACACAACATGACAACGATCCCGCTTGGCCGGACCACAAACCGACCGCGCTCCTCGTGCTCGCCGATGGTACGGTGCTCGAGGGCTTTGGTCTCGGCGCCGAAGACCACGCCGTCGGTGAAGTCTGCTTCAACACCGCGATGACCGGCTATGAGGAGATCTTGACCGATCCCTCCTATGCCGGACAGATCATCACCTTCACCTTCCCGCATATCGGCAACGTCGGCACCAACGAGGAAGACATCGAGACGGTGAACATGGCCGCGACGCCCGGCGCGCGCGGCGTGATCCTGCGCACCGCGATCACCGACCCCTCGAATTACCGCGCGACCAGGCACCTCGACGCCTGGCTCAAGGCGCGCGGCATCATAGGGCTCTCCGGCATCGACACCCGCGCCCTGACCGCGCTTATCCGCTCCAAGGGCATGCCGAATGCGGTGATCGCGCATTCGAAGAACGGCGAGTTCGACCTGCACGGCCTGAAGGAACAGGCACGCGAATGGCCCGGCCTGGAGGGCATGGACCTCGTGCCGATGGTTACCTCGGGCCAGCGCTTCACTTGGGACGAGACGCCCTGGGCGTGGAACAACGGCTTTGGCCGGCAGGACAAGCCGGAGTTCAACGTCGTCGCCATCGACTACGGCATCAAGCGCAACATTCTGCGCCTGCTCGCCGGCGTCGGCTGCAAGGTGACGGTGGTGCCGGCAACGACCTCGGCCGAAGACATCCTGGCGATGAAGCCCGACGGCGTGTTCCTGTCCAATGGTCCGGGCGATCCGGCCGCGACCGGCAAATATGCGGTGCCGGTGATCCAGGACGTGATCAAGTCCGGCACGCCGACATTCGGCATCTGCCTCGGCCACCAGATGCTGGGCCTTGCCGTCGGTGCCAAGACGAAGAAGATGCATCAGGGCCATCACGGCGCCAACCATCCCGTCAAGGACGAGACCACCGGCAAGGTCGAGATCACCTCGATGAACCACGGCTTTGCCGTTGACCAGGCGACGCTGCCGAAGGGCGCGACGCAGACTCATATCTCGCTGTTCGACGGCTCCAATTGCGGCATCCAGCTCGACGGCAAGCCGGTGTTCTCGGTGCAGTACCACCCCGAGGCCTCGCCGGGCCCGCGCGACTCGCATTATCTGTTCCAGCGCTTTGCGGACCTGATGCGGCAGAAGAAGAGCGCCTGAGGCGCTCTCTCGCATTTCCACAACATCTTGCCCGGGCTTGGTCCCGGGCATTTTCGTTTTTGGCTGCAGCCCGTCATTCTGGGGCGCGCCACTTGGCTCGAGCCCGGAATGACGGAGGCTACGACAAAGGAACGTCGCTTCACGCCCCTCGTTGATCCCTGCTACTCTGACGCTGGAGCCCCTCATGTCCGTCGTCCGCGACAATGCCGAGCCGCTCGCCATCGTCTTCGAGGACGACGGTCTCGTGCCGAACAATATCCTTCCCTTCCTGGTCTATCAGGGCGCACTCACGCTCGACCCGAAGACCCCGGAGGAAACGATCGAGACGTTGTTCGGCGCTAACGGCTGGGGCGGCACGTGGCGCAACGGTGTCTACGACTATCTACATTATCATTCGACCGTGCATGAGGTGCTCGGGGTCGCGCGCGGCCATGCCCGCGTCCGCTTCGGCGGCGATCACGGCCAGGAGCTGGAGATTGCGGCCGGCGACGTCGCGATCCTTCCCGCCGGCACCGGACATCAATGCATCAGGGCCAGCGACGATTTCAGCGTGATCGGCGCCTATCCGCCCGGCGCGAAGATGGAGATCACGCGGGCAACGCCCGGGAACCACGCCAAGGCGCTGAAGACGATTCCGCAGGTCGCGATGCCGCCGGCCGATCCGGTGACTGGCAAAGAGGGAGCGCTGATGCGGCTGTGGCGATAGCCGTCAACACGGTGCTGTAGGTGGGTTAGCCGAAGGCGTAACCCACCACGTCTATCGACGCGGAAATAAAAGAGGTGGGTTACGCTTCGCTAACCCACCCTACAGCAAAGCGCCTTACGCCGCGTTGCTGCCTTCCTGGCGGGAGGCTTCGAACAGGAACCACGTGCGGCGCTCGGTCTCGTCGATGAAGACCTCGAGGATACTCGCGCTCGCGACATCGCCGGCCTCGTCGCACACCTCGTGCGCCTTGCGCATCGCGCTAGCGACGTGCTTGTTGTCCTGCATCAGTTCGCGCAGCATCTCACGCGGCGGTACGTAAGGCTCGTTGTTGTCCTTGATGGTCTGGAGCTTGGCGACCTGTCCGATCGACTTTAGCGTCGTACCGCCGATCTTGCGGACCCGCTCGGCGAGCTGGTCGGTGGTGGCGAAGATCTGGTCCGACTGCTCGTCGAGCAGCAGGTGGTAGTCGCGGAAGTGCCGCCCGCTGATGTGCCAGTGGAAATTCTTGGTCTTGAGATAGAGCGCGAACGCGTCGGCCAGAAGCACATTGAGTGCCTCCGAAACCTTGTTGACCGCCTGGGGCGACAGATCGGTGGGGGTGTCTAGGTCGGGCGAGACCTTGTTGTTGGCTTTGCTCACGGGAAACCTTCCTGTTAGGACGCGGACATTGACGGCGCGCCGTCGCACCCCTAACGCAAGGCGGGCAGCGCCGGTTCCTGCACAGGAACTGTTTGGCCGGGACCCTCGAGTACCATGGACGATTGGATCGATTATTACGACTCCACGCACACGATCTATGTCAGCAAGCTGCATCGCGACTTGCACTTCCAGATCATCGCGCGGGACATCATCAGTTATATCCCGTCGCCCGACGCGACGGTGCTGGACTATGCCTGCGGCGAGGCGCTGTCGGCGGGCGAGGTGGCGACGGCCTGCGGCAAGCTGATCCTTGCCGAGCCTGCGCCCGGAGTCCGCGGCCGGCTGATCGCGCGGTTTGCCCCGAACACGAAAATCCGCGTCCGCTCGCTCGAGGACGTCAGGAAAATGCAGGAGCAGTCCGTCGATCTCGTCGTGATGAATTCGGTCGCGCAATACATGACGGCGGACGAGCTCGATTCCGCGCTTCGCAACATCCGCCGGTTGCTCAGACCGTCCGGCAAGCTGGTGCTCGGCGACATCCTCCAGCCGAACGTCGGCATGGGCCGCGACGTGATGGCGCTGCTCAGCTTCGGCCTGCGTCACGGCTTCCTCAAGGACGCGCTGATCGGGCTGATCAGCACCGCGCTGTCGGATTATCGTCACCTGCGTACGCGCATTGGGCTGCAGCGCTACAGCGAGGGTGAGATCACCGCCAAGCTGACCGCAGCCGGGTTCGCGGTCCAGCGCGCCCCTGCCAATATCGGCCACAACCGCTGGCGCATGACCTTCATCGCACGGCCGCCGTTAGTGCGCGGTTAGGGTTAAAACTTAGCTGAGGTGGCTTGCGGTATCCCGATCAGCCATGATCGCGACGGCCCGGTGGCGGAAGCTCCACGCGAGAGCGGTGCATCGCTCTTTATCCTGGTTCAAGTCCAGGCCGGGTCTCCAGCCTTCGCGGCTAACGCCGCTTCCGCTCGGCAAGCCAGCCGAACCAAAATATCGAAAACACCCCATGCAAAATAGCCGGTGATTCCGGCGCGATGCTTGGCTGCATTTTTGCGAAAGCATTGACGCGTCGGGCAGACCGGGCGCCGCGGTGCCTCTCATCTTCAGTCAACCTCCACCACGTCGCACTCGGACAGAAGCAGAAGCCGATCGGCGTCTTTGGCGGCGGAGTTGATCACGGCATCGAGCAGACCTGGGAAGCGCGCCTCCAGATCCGCGCGGCGGAGCTTCGTCAGCCGGCTGGTGCCGACGATGCGGGTCTGCGTCAATCCGCATTCGCGCAGCTTAGCGAAGTGATAGGCAAGATTCGACTTTGCCCCGAGGCCGCTGAAATCGCCGCAGCGCAGCTCGCTGCTGCCACGTTCTTGCTGGGCGAGCTGATAGACGATCGCAAGCCGGATCGGATCGCCCAGGCAATCCAGAACCATCGGGAGTTCGATCTGCTCTCGGGTGGGATGCAGTGGGGTGCGGCTCATATCTGGATGATAGCGCGGCGAGGCCAATGTTCAATAGTTCTTGAACCAATTGACATGGGAAACCCGACAAACAATAGTTCAATAAACATTGAACATAGGGATGCTTCGAATGAGCGTGTTCTGGCTGGCCATGGCAGCCTTTGCGATCGGCACGGAAGGCTTTGTGATTGCAGGACTTTTGCCTGGGATCGCCGCCGACCTGCAGATCTCGGTGTCGGCAGCCGGGCAACTCGTGACGGCCTACGCCCTCACCTACGCGGTGGGCTCGCCCATCCTGGCGGTGACGCTGAACAACGTCGACCGCCGCACCGTGCTGGCGCTGGCGCTGTCGACCTTCATCGCCGGCAATCTCGTGGCGATGATGACCTCGGGCTATATGCTTCTGCTGGCTTCGCGCATGCTGATGGCGCTTGGCGCCGGACTTTGCATGCCGACAGCGCTCGGCGTCTCGGTGGCGGTCGCCTCGCCCGAGCGGCGCGGCCGCGCGGTGGCGCTGGTCACGTCGGGCATTACGGTTGCGACCGTCGTCGGTGTCCCGCTCGGCAACTTCGTCGGCAGCCTGTTCGGCTGGCGCGCGACCTTTGCCATGGTCGCCCTGCTCGGCACCGTTGCGCTCGCCGGCCTCTTGTTCGGCCTGCCCCGCGGCTTGCCGCGCAATACGGCTTCGCTTGCCGAGCGGCTGGCCGTGGCCCGGCACGGCAACGTCCTGATCGCGCTTCTCATCACCATCCTGTGGGCGCTCGGCGGCTTCACCGTCTTCACCTATTTTGCGGTCCCGCTGAAAAGCCTCGGGTTCGATGCCTCCAGGATCAGCCTTGCGCTCCTGGTCTTCGGCGGCGCCGCCGCAATCGGGAACATGCTCGGCGGCGTCCTCGCCGACCGGCTCGGCACGCTGGCCACCGCCGCGCTCGGCCTTGCCGGTATGGCGACAGCCCTAATCCTGCATTCGCTGGTGCTGAAGCTGATGCCGGGCCAGCCGCATTACGCGGTGCTTGGCGCGATCTTGCTCTGGGGCATCTCGGGCTGGGCATTCTACCCGGCCCAATTGGCCAGCATCATCCGGATCGAGCCGCAGGCCTCGATGATCGCGCTCTCGCTCAACGCCTCGGCGATGTACCTCGGCTTCGCGATCGGCGGCGCGCTGGGAGGCGCTGTGCTGACGACGCTCTCGCCAACCGACCTCGGCTGGGTCGGCGGATCGAGCGTCACGGCCTCGCTCCTGGTGCACCTTGCCCGCGGCTGGCAAGCTCGACCAAAACCCGTGAAAATTGCCGGTTGATGGGCATTTTTCGGGGTTTCGCCGCCCCGAAAACTGGTCTAAGACCCACCCGCGCGCGAGGGAAACCCGCGCTCTCGGCTAAAGGGGACGCGCGGCGAGCGCGCCCTTTTTTTGTGCCCAAATTCCAGCCCGCGAGCGGTGATGCCCAAACGAACCGACATCTCGACCATCCTGATCATCGGCGCCGGTCCCATCGTGATCGGCCAGGCCTGCGAGTTCGACTATTCCGGCACCCAGGCCTGCAAGACGCTGAAGGAAGAGGGCTATCGCATCGTCCTCGTCAATTCCAACCCGGCCACCATCATGACCGACCCGGAATTGGCCGATGCAACCTATATCGAGCCGATCACGCCCGAGATCGTCGCCAAGATCATCGAGAAGGAACGCCACGTCATCCCCGGCGGCTTCGCGCTGCTGCCGACCATGGGCGGCCAGACCGCGCTGAACTGCGCGCTCTCACTGCGCAAGCAGGGCACGCTGGACAAGTTCGACGTCGAGATGATCGGCGCGACCGCGGATGCGATCGACAAGGCGGAGGATCGCCAGCTCTTCCGCAACGCCATGGAGAAGATCGGGCTGCAGACGCCGAAGTCGCGGCTCGCCAACGCCTCGGCGCTGAAGAAATCCTATCGCGACAAATACCTCGCCGAACGCGAGAAACTGTCCGGCGCCGCGCTGGAAGAGCTCGACCGGCAGTGGTCGCTGGGCGAGAACGAGCGCCGCAAGCGCTATCAAGAGCACGCGCTCGGCGAAGCGATGATGGCGCTGTCCGAGATCGGACTGCCCGCGATCATCCGCCCCTCCTTCACGCTCGGCGGCACCGGCGGCGGCATCGCCTACAACAAGGAAGAGTTCCTCGACATCATCGAGCGCGGCCTTGACGCGTCCCCCACCAACGAAGTCCTGATCGAGGAATCCGTTCTCGGCTGGAAAGAGTTCGAGATGGAGGTGGTGCGCGACAAGAAGGACAATTGCATCATCATCTGCTCGATCGAGAACTTCGATCCGATGGGCGTGCACACCGGCGACTCCATCACGGTCGCGCCGGCGCTGACGCTGACGGACAAGGAATACCAGATCATGCGCGACGCTTCGATCGCGGTGCTGCGCGAGATCGGGGTGGAAACCGGCGGCTCCAACGTGCAGTTCGGCATCAATCCGGTCGACGGCCGCATGGTCGTGATCGAGATGAATCCGCGCGTGTCGCGTTCCTCGGCGCTGGCCTCGAAAGCCACGGGCTTCCCGATCGCGAAGGTCGCGGCCAAGCTCGCGATCGGCTACACGCTGGACGAGGTCGCCAACGACATCACCGGAGGCGCGACGCCGGCCTCGTTCGAGCCGACGATCGACTACGTGGTGACCAAGATCCCGCGTTTCGCCTTCGAGAAATTCCCGGGCGCCTCGGCCACGCTGACGACCTCGATGAAATCGGTCGGCGAGGTCATGGCGATCGGCCGCACCTTCCAGGAAAGCCTGCAGAAGGCCCTGCGCGGGCTCGAGACCGGGCTCACCGGCCTCGACGAGATCGAGATCGAGGGCCTCGGCCATGGCGACGACAAGAACGCGATCCGCGCGGCGCTCGGCACGCCGACGCCGAACCGGCTGTTGCAGGTCGCGCAGGCGATGCGGCTCGGCTGGTCCGACGAGGAAATCTTCAACTCCTGCAAGATCGATCCGTGGTTCCTCGCCGAGATGCGCGGCATCGTCGAGATGGAGGAGAAGGTCAAGAAGAACGGGCTTCCATCCAATGCCTTCGGCATGCGCACACTGAAGGCCATGGGCTTCTCTGACTCGCGGCTCGCGGTACTTTCGCAAACCACTGAGGCGGAGGTCGCGGCGAAACGCCACGCGCTCGCCGTCCGTCCCGTGTTCAAGCGCATCGACACCTGCGCCGCCGAGTTCGCCTCGCCCACCGCCTACATGTACTCGACCTATGAGGCGCCGTTCGCGGGTGCCCTCGCGGATGAGAGCGCGCCGTCGGACAAGAAGAAAGTCATCATCCTCGGCGGCGGCCCGAACCGGATCGGACAGGGCATCGAGTTCGACTATTGCTGCTGTCACGCCTGCTTCGCGCTGGACGACGCCGGCTACGAGACCATCATGGTCAACTGCAATCCGGAGACGGTGTCGACCGACTACGATACCGCCGACCGGCTCTATTTCGAGCCGCTCACGGCCGAGGACGTGCTTGAGATCATCGCGACCGAGCGCAAGAACGGAACGCTGCATGGCGTGATCGTGCAATTCGGCGGCCAGACCCCGCTGAAGCTCGCGCGCGCGCTCGAGGCGGCGGAAGTGCCGATCCTCGGCACCTCGCCCGACGCCATCGATCTCGCCGAAGACCGCGACCGCTTCAAGCGCGTGCTCGACAAGCTGCGGCTGAAGCAGCCCAAGAACGGCATCGCCTATTCGGTCGAGCAGGCCCGCCTCGTCGCCGCCGATCTCGGCCTGCCGCTGGTGGTACGCCCGTCCTACGTGCTCGGCGGCCGCGCGATGCAGATCATCCGCGAGGAGAACCAGCTCAACGACTATCTGCTCGGCACGCTGCCGGAGCTGGTGCCGGCCGACGTCAAGGCGCGCTATCCGAACGACAAGACCGGGCAGATCAACACCGTGCTCGGCAAAAACCCGCTACTATTCGACCGCTATCTCACCGATGCCACCGAGGTCGATGTCGACTGCCTCAGCGACGGCAAGGACGTCTTTATCGTCGGCATCATGGAGCACATCGAGGAAGCCGGCATCCACTCCGGCGACTCTGCCTGCTCGCTGCCGCCCTATTCGCTCGATGACAAGATGATCGATGAGCTGGAGCGACAGACGCGTGAACTGGCGCTTGGCCTCGACGTCGTCGGCCTGATGAACGTGCAATACGCCATCAAGGACGACGAGATCTACGTCCTCGAGGTCAACCCGCGCGCCTCGCGCACGGTGCCGTTCGTCGCCAAGGTGATCGGCACGCCGGTCGCGAAGATCGCCGCGCGCGTCATGGCCGGCGAAAAGCTTGCCGACTTCAAGCTGAAGAAGCGCGAGCTCAAGCATGTCGGCGTCAAGGAGTCCGTGTTCCCGTTCGCGCGCTTCCCGGGCGTCGACACGGTGCTTGGCCCCGAGATGCGCTCGACCGGCGAGGTCATGGGCATCGACAGCTCCTTCGAGGTCGCATTCGCCAAGAGCCAGCTCGGCGGCGGTACGCGGGTGCCGGGCAAGGGCACGGTGTTCGTCTCGGTGCGCGAAAGCGACAAGCTCCGCATCACCGAAGCGGTGCGCCTATTGCATTCGCTCGGCTTCAAGGTGCTGGCGACGTCGGGCACGCAGCGCTTCCTCACCGACCAGGGCATCCCGACCGAGAAGGTCAACAAGGTGCTGGAGGGCCGGCCGCACATCGTCGACGCCATCACCAACGGCGATATCCAGCTCGTCTTCAATACCACCGAAGGCCCGCAGGCGCTCGCCGACAGCCGTTCGCTGCGGCGCGCGGCCCTCTTGCATAAAGTGCCGTATTACACCACTCTTTCCGGGGCCGTGGCGGCCGCGCAGGGCATCCGCGCCTATCTGGGCGGGGACCTTGAGGTTCGTACCCTGCAGAGCTATTTTTCGGAAACCTGATCGTTGGCGGAGGCCAGCCTTTCGCTAAGTGATTGGCAATGAAGCTACAATGGCCGGAGGAACTGTCCGGCCATGTGGTTGTTCTGTTCCGGCGCCAGACCCACATAACGTTCCGGTGGCCGCGTGTTCCGCCTCCGGAAACAGAGACGAATCATGGTCGCGGCGCCCTTTCTTTTTGGGGACCCGCGACCGGAGAACGAGAGAAGCGATGGAAAAGGTTCCGATGACTCTGGCCGGTTTTACCGCGCTCGGGGAAGAATTGAAGCAGCGCCAGTCCGTGGACCGTCCGCGGATCATCGAGCATATCGCGGAGGCGCGCTCGCACGGAGACCTGTCGGAAAACGCGGAATATCATGCCGCGAAGGAAGAGCAGTCCCACAATGAGGGCCGCATCGCCGAACTTGAGGACAAGCTCGCGCGCGCCGACATCATCGACATCACCAAGCTATCCGGTGACACCATCAAGTTCGGCGCCACCGTGACGCTGATCGACGAGGACACCGAGAAGAAGACGGTGTGGCAGATCGTCGGCGAGGTCGAGGCCGACGCCAAGAAGGGCCGCATCTCCATCACCTCGCCGCTCGCGCGCGCGCTGATCGGCAAGAAGAAGGGCGCCTCCGTCGAGGTCAACACGCCCGGCGGCGCCAAGGCCTATGAGATCACCAAGGTGGAGTGGCGGTAGTCAGCGCCACATCTGACAATGTTTTGAAAAGGCCGCGCCTCGCGCGGCCTTTTTGTTTCGGCGTGTTGTTTGGCGCGGAAGGTGGGCTCGCAGGCTCACCACCCGTCATTGCGAGCGCAGCGAAGCAATCCAGAATCTTCCCGCGGCGACAGTCTGGATTGCTTCGCTTCGCTCGCAATGACGGAGAAGATGGATGACTCGTCACCAAGGATGGGCTTAACGCCGCCCCCTCACATCGAGCGGCACGGCGGCTTCGTATTTCGAATTGTGCAGCACAAGCGAGGTCCGCACGTTGCGCACGTGGGGAGCCGCGGTGAGATGTGTGACGAAATCCTGGAAGGTCGCCATGTCGGGCGCGACGCATTTGAGGATGAAGTCGACCTCGCCCGACAGCATCCAGCACTCCCGCACCAGGGGCTCGGCGCGGACGAACTCCTCGAACGCCCTTAAGTCGGCCTCGGCCTGGCTGGAGAGATGCACCGCGGCGAATACCGTGACATCGAAGCCGAGCTTTCGCGCATCGAGCAGGCCGCGGTAGCCGTGGATATAGCCCTCCTCCTCCAGCGCGCGGACGCGGCGCAGGCAGGGCGGCGGCGAAATCCCGACGCGCTTGGCCAGCTCGACATTGGTGATTCGACCGTCGGCCTGGATCTCGGCGAGAATTTTGAGATCGATCTCGTCTAGGTTCCGCGACACGTGATTGGAACTCCTGGCCTTGCGGCGATATCGGATGGGTCTGTCGCAATCCTCATAGCCGAGTCCGCACCGGGTGCGCAATTTTATTGCGCGTGCAGCGCAATCGACTTTTGTTCCTTGTTGGAAAAATCCGCCGAGAGGGAATGCAATTCTTGCATAGCTCACCAGAAGGCTTAGATTAGCTCTGATATTCCAGCGCCTCCGCAAGCCTTCCTTGGCACGTTCCGCGCCCGCGCTGCGATTCCCCCGAGAAAGGCGTCCCAAGAAAATGCCAACTCCCGTCCATGCAAAGGTCGTCATCATCGGCTCCGGCCCCGCCGGCTACACGGCGGCGATCTATGCCGCGCGCGCGATGCTCGAGCCGATCCTGATCCAGGGGATCCAGCCGGGCGGCCAGCTCACCATCACCACCGACGTGGAGAACTATCCCGGCTTCGCCGACGTGATCCAGGGCCCCTGGCTGATGGAGCAGATGGAGAAGCAGGCGCTGCACATGGGCACCCAGATCAAGACCGATCTGGTGACCAAGCTGGAGACTTCGCAGCGTCCGTTCCGCCTCACCTGCGACTCTGGCGATGTCTATCTCGCCGACACCGTCATCCTGGCCACCGGCGCCCAGGCCCGCTGGCTCGGGATCCCCTCGGAGGAAACCTTCAAGGGGTTCGGCGTCTCCGCCTGCGCCACCTGCGACGGCTTCTTCTATCGCGGCAAGGAAGTGATCGTGGTCGGCGGCGGCAACACCGCGGTCGAGGAGGCACTGTTCCTGACCAATTTCGCCTCACAGGTCACCCTCGTTCACCGCCGCGACCATTTCCGCGCCGAGCGCATCCTTCAGGAGCGCCTGTTCAAGCATCCCAAGATCAAGGTGGTCTGGGAGAGCGTCATCGACGAAATCCGCGGCGAGACCAATCCGAGCAAGGTCACCCACGTCCGCCTGAAGAACGTCAAGACCGGCAAGCTCACCGAGCTGAAAGCCGACGGCGTGTTCATCGCCATCGGACACGCGCCGGCAACCGAACTCGTGAAGGATCAGGTCAAGCTCAAACCGTCGGGCTATGTCGAGGTCGCCCCGAACTCGACCGCCACCTCGGTGCCCGGCCTGTTCGCCGCCGGCGACGTCGCCGACGAGACCTATCGCCAGGCCGTCACGGCCGCCGGCCTCGGCTGCATGGCAGCTCTCGAAGCCGAACGTTTCTTGGCCCTGCGCGCCAGCGAGCGCGCGGCAGCGGAATGAAGACCATGGCACGAACACGCGACGGATTCACGGATATGGACTGGGACAAGCTGAAGGTGTTTCACGCGGCGGCGGAGGCGGGCAGCTTCACGCATGCGGGCGAACAGCTCGGCCTGTCGCAATCGGCGGTCTCACGCCAGGTCAGCGCGCTGGAGCAGGAGCTGTCGGTCTCGCTGTTCCACCGCCACGCCCGCGGCCTGATCCTCACCGAGCAGGGCGACCTCTTGTTCCGCACCGCGCATGACGTCTTCATGCAGCTCCAGGCGGCACGCGCGAAATTGACCGACAGCCGCGAGCGGCCGAGCGGCGACCTAAAGATCACCACCACGCCCGGCGTCGGCATCAACTGGCTGATCCCGCGGCTCGGCGAATTCACCGCGCTCTATCCGGAGATCCGTATCTCGCTGATCGTCACCGACGAGGAGCTGGACCTGTCGATGCGCGAGGCCGACGTCGCGATCCGCACCCGCAAGCCGACGCAACCCGACCTCATCCAGCGCAAGCTGTTCGCGATGGGCTTCCACGCGTATTGCTCGCCGGAATACATCAAGCGCTTCGGCACGCCGCGCACGCTGGAGGAGCTCGACTCGCACCGCATCATCACGCTCTCGGACGGCAACTTCGCTGCGCATCTTCAGAACCGCAACTGGCTGATCGAGGCCGGGCGCAATGGCAGCGGTCCGCGCGAAGCCTACTTCAAGGTCAACAACATCTTAGGGCTCGTGCGCGCCTGTCAGCAGGGCCTCGGCATCGCCGCGCTCCCCGATTACCTCGTCGAGGAGCAAAGCCGTCTGGTGCAGCTCTTCGGCGAATCGGATTCGATCCAACTCGACACGTATTTCGTCTATCCCGAGGAGTTGAAGACGGTCGCGCGCGTGCAGGTGTTCCGCGACTTCGTGGTGAGCAAGGCGCAGCGCTGGCCGTCCTGATTTCCGCATGACTGACATGCGACCTCAACGGTTGCTGCAGGGCGCGGGGCGAGCCCATAATGTTTGCACGCTGAGCCTTCGCGTTGCGCATTTGTCCCCCTCCTCCAGTGGCGCGGGAGTTCAGTAATCCCTCTTGGAAGGTGATTGTGTCGGCCTCACGTGGCCAATACCTAAGCCGGGCCCTTCGGGTCCGGCTTTTTTTCGTCGATTTTGGCCTTCGCGCTCCGCGTGTATTGACAGTTCCAGGCATACCCCGCATCATTTGCCAATGATCACGAAGTCGTGCGCACCTATCTCGAAAAAAGGCCCCCATCCGGGGACCAGGGATATTTGCGCGCGCTAGGTAAAGCTTCGTCATCGTCGCAATCCCGAAAACCCCGCCACCTGGACGGGGTTTTTTCATGTGCCCTCCGTCTCAGGTCAAATCTGAAGGAGATGGAACATGACCGGTCTACGACATCATCTGCACGGACTCTGGCTGCCGCTGGTGACACCGTTTCGCGACGGCCGCCTCGACGAGATGTCGCTGCGGCGATTGACACGGCACTACACCGCGCAAGCCATCGACGGCTTCATCCTGGGTGCGACCTCCGGTGAAGGCATGACGCTGAGAGACGCGGAGCTCGAACGCCTCGTCGCCATCGTGCGTGACGAGATGGCAGCCGGCCGCCGCACAGTGCCGATCTGCCTCGGCCTTTCCGGTGCCGACACGTCGCGGCTCAAGGATCGTCTCGACGAGACCGCGGACTGGCCGATCGACGGCTACCTGATCGCAAGCCCCTACTATGTGCGGCCGTCGCAGCGCGGAATGCTGGCGCATTTCGAGGCGCTCGCCGATCACGCCGCCTGGCCGCTCGCGCTCTACAACATTCCCTATCGCACCTCGGTCAACATCACCAATCAGACGCTGCTGCGTCTTGCCGAGCATCCGAACATCGTCGGCCTGAAGGATTGCGGCGCGAGCCGCGAGCAATCGATCGCGCTGCTGCGTGATCGTCCGAAGAATTTCCGCGTGCTCACCGGCGAGGACGCCAACTATCACGATGCGCTCACCGATGGCGCCGACGGCGGCATCCTGCTCTCCGCCCATATCGAGACCGCGACTTTCGCCGCCGTCTACACGGAGCTGAAGCGCGGCAACTCAAGCGCGGCGCTGGCGCACTGGCAGGAGGTAAAGGAGCTGACGCGCCTGTTGTTCGCCGAGCCAAGTCCCGCGCCGGCGAAGTACTGGCTGTGGCGCAGCGGCCTGATCGACAGCCCCGAAGTGCGGCTGCCGATGGTGGAGGTAAGCAGCGAGCTCGCCGCCACACTCGATCGCGAGATCGAGCGACGCGTGAAAGTCGCGGCGTAGCTGCTTCTTGCCTCTCCCCGCTCGCGGGGAGAGGCCGGATTGCATCGAAGATGCAATCCGGGTGAGGGGGACTCTCCGCGAGTCCAGCTCTCACCGTGATCGCGGATAGAGCCCCTCACCCCACCCTCTCCCCGTAAGAACGGGGAGAGGGAGCGAGAGACCGGCATCCTTGGTTAACCCCGCCCCAATCGTCTTCGCAGGCGCCGCATAGCGCATCCACGTCTCGTTTACGCAATCGCGCCTATCGTCGTCCTAAGATCTTCCAAAGGGGGAAAGCCATGGGACATCGAACCCGGCCTACGGCCGCGCGCCAATTCGCGCCCGCCGATCTCTTGCAGGGAATCCTGGTGGTATCGTCGTTCGGCTTCTGGGCCGTGATGCTCGGCCTGATGCCGGTGCTGCTCTTCCGCGTCTGGCTCCTGGGCTGACGCTGGTCGAGCGCGGATGGTTAATCCGCGGTAGCACCTGTGTTCAAATGCGAGCGGAGTTGCGACCCGGATCTTAAAACATCACGCTTATCACTTAAGCCCATCAGCGAAGAAATCGCGGGGGCGTTTGTGAATAGTCAGAATGATATGGCGTCGCATTACGACGCCGGACGGCAAGGCTTTACCAACCAGGACTTGGCCAACCAAGACTTGGCCAATCAGGACTTTGCCGACCAAGGCTTTAGCACCGAGGACATTCTCTGGGCCGTCGGCATCTGGTCGGTGATCCTGACCCTGTCGCCGGTGATCGTGTTCTACATGCTGATGGTGGCGTAAGGCGCTTCTACCAGCTCTTCCGAAACGCAAAACGCGCGGCTCGCCCGCGCGTTTTTCGTAAGCCAGCAATGAACAAAGAAATTAAGCCGCCTGCTTGTGCATTGCGCCGGATGCCGACGCCGTGCCGCGAATAGCCTTCACTGAACGCTCGATCGCCGCCCACAGCCTTGCGATTTCCTGAGCCGCGCGGCTCTCGGCCTGATATTCCCGCGCGCCTTCGCCGTGGCTCAGCGCCATCAAGAGATCGGAACGGTTGGTGATCTGGCCGCCCCACACCGGCGCACGGAATTTCGCCAGCGCCTCGCGCGCGATGGTGACGATCGGGCTTTCGGCCTCGTCGCGACGAGCCGGCGCACCGTTCAGCACGACCGCATAGGGCTTGCGCGCCGCGCGGCACATCTGGATCGTTTCCTGCACCGCGTTGACGTCGAACACGCCGGGACGCGCTGGAATGATCACCATGGTCGCGTTCCTGATGGCATCGTCGACGACGGCCGACAGGTTCGGCGGCGTGTCGATCAACACCCATTCATAGCCGTCGCGCCTGGCAGCGGAGACGATGCCGCTGACGGAGTTCACCGCAGCCTTGATCTGCGGCTCGTTGGTGCCACGCAGCTTGTGCCACAGCGTGAGCGACCCTTGTGGATCGGCGTCGACGAGCAGAACGGGCTTGGTCGCCTTGATCTGCGCGGCGAGATGTGCAGCCAGGGTACTCTTGCCCGAGCCGCCTTTACGCGATGCAAAAACAATAACGTTCATACCTTGGCCTCCAGATTGACCCCAGGTCGCGAAAATGAATCACCACGCTGATTCGTGAAAGAAAAATTTACCGGGAGTTGCGTTGCGGCCACGAAATAACAAGACGTGTTGGCTTTTGAGTCACACTGCAGCGCGCGACGCAGACGCGAACTGTAACAAAACGCCTGTCAGACCAGCATACCGTGCGCTCTTTGAGCAGCGAGCCGGGAAAATGACGGATGCAACCTCGCCGCGCAAATCCTATTCCGGCTCTTTTCCGCCAATCGCGACGCTGTTCGCTGCAGTCGCGTGCGCGCGATGGGTGAACAAAAGGAGTCCGCTGGCTTTCGCGAAGCTGATGCCGCCAGCCATTTTGACTCAAGGCAGATCAGCCCTCGTCGGTCTTTCTCTTCTTGCTCGCCTTGGAAGTCGGCTTCGAGGTCGGCTTGGTGCTCTTCTTCGCCGTATGCGGCTTGATCTCGGTCGGCCGCCGGGCGCGGACTTCGCCCGGCTCCGGTCCCTGCCGGAAGAACACCCGGCACGGCGGCGAGAGCTGCGCCTTCTTCTGGATCATGCAGGCGGTGATGGCATCGACGTTCGGAACGAACTCGCCACACAGCCGCATCGCGTCCGGCGTGCAGGCCTGCTGCTGCTCCGGAGTGTAGGCGAAGCCAGCGCCAGGCTGGACGAGGATGGCCAGGGCAATCCCACAGATTGCAGCCAAGGACTTCCTAGAGCGAAACGCCATCGATCCCCTCCAATCGTCAAGTTGGAGGGGATAGTGGGTGAACGCTCATTCGTTGGCAACCGAGCCGAGATGCGAAAACCGCAAGCTGTGCGCTCTCGGCAACAGAGCGGTCAGCCCACGGCCTGAGGCTCCGGTGACGGTCCGACAAAAAAACGCGAAAACAACCCCATGCAAAGTAGCCGATGGGGCCGAAGCGGCCGATTGCTGATTTTACGAAACCCGTTTGACACGTCGGGCAAAACAGCGGCATGATGCCATCATCGAGGGTGTGGGGTGGTCTCAGCGGATATCCCCGTAAAGTGAGGGCCGCATGGCCACCGTGTTGATCGTCGCGCCGGTCTTTGCCCTGATCGCGGCCGGCTATGCCGCGGTACTGTTTCGCTTCGTCTCCGAGACCGCGCACAAGGGCATCTCCGAATTCGCCTTCAGCATCGCCATCCCTGCGCTGCTGTTTCGCACCATCGTCGTCTCGGAATTCCCGCATCTGAGTCCTTTCCGGATGTGGGGCGCCTATTACGGCGCCCTCGCCATCACCTGGATCGCCGCGCTCGCGCTGTCGACCCTGCTGCGCGAGCAGCGCGAGGACCGCGCGGACCGCGTCGTGTTCGCGATCGGCTCGGTCTACGGCAACATCGTGATGCTCGGCATTCCGCTAACGCTCTCGGCGCTGGGAAACGAGGCGGCAGGACCGATGGCGCTGATCCTGTCGGTGAACACGCCGCTGCTCTGGCTCTGCGGCACGCTGCAGATGGAATGGACCGGTCGCAAGCAGAAAGGCCCGGCCTTGTCCGTCATCCTGCCGGTGCTCCTGGATCTTTCGCGCAACCCGATCATGCTGGCGATCGGCTTCGGCCTGGTCTGGCGCCTTGCCGGACTCGGCCTCCATCCCGTCGTCGACAGGACGATCGAGCTGCTCGCACAGGCGGGATCGCCGGCGGCGCTGATCGCGCTCGGCATCACGCTGTTCCGCTTCGAGATCAAGGGCGAGAAGCTCGGCATCACCGTCATGTGCGCGCTCAAGCTGCTGGCGATGCCGGCAGTCGCCTTCCTGCTGGCAAAACTATTGGAGCTGCCGCCGCTGGCGGCCGGCGTGGTCGTGCTGTTCGCGGCGATGCCGACCGGCGCGAACGCGTATATCTTTGCGGTCCAGTATCAGCGGCTGGTGAACCCGGTGTCGGGCGCGGTGGCGCTGGGCACGCTGCTGGCTGCGGTGACGCTGCCGGTGGTGGTGATCGTGGCGGGGATGGGTTAGCTCCGGAAAGCGGTGCTTGAGGCCCCCTTGACTGTCCCTAGTCATTTCGATAATCGTTGAATTATGGAAAAGACAGATGCTGTCGCGGCCCTTTCTGCGCTGGCCCAGGAAAACCGGCTCGATGCCTTTCGGCTCCTCGTGCAGGCCGGACCGGAAGGCATGGCCGCGGGCGCCATCGCGGCTACGCTTGATGTTGCGCCGAATACGCTGACCTTCCATTTCGACCGCCTGCGCATGGCCGGCCTCGTGACCGTCCGCCGCGACGGCCGCTCGATGATCTACGCCGCGCAATTCGAGCAGATGAACGCTCTGCTCGCCTTCCTGACCGAGAATTGCTGCGGCGGCGCACCATGCGCCCCAGCGACCGCGTGCAAGCCTACGCGCAAGACCAAAGTGCCAGCTTGAAAGGACACGCCATGAAGCGCCTTCACGTTCACGTCTCCGTCGAAGACATCACGCACTCCATCGGCTTTTATTCGGCGCTCTTCGCGTCCAAGCCCACGGTCGTGAAGCCGGACTATGCGAAGTGGATGCTGGAAGATCCCCGCGTCAATTTCGCGATCTCTACGCGTGGCCGTCAGCCCGGCCTCGACCATCTCGGCATCCAAGTGGAGAGCACCGAGGAGTTGCACGAAGTCTACGAGCGGCTTCGGCAAGCTGGCGGCAATATCATCGAGCAAGGCCAGACGGCATGCTGTTACGCGAAGTCGGAGAAATCGTGGATCGACGATCCGGCCGGGATCGCCTGGGAGACTTTCCACACCACAGGCGAAAGCACGACCTATGGCGATGGCTCCGGCGAGAACGGTGCACGCGTGGCTCATGAGAAGCAGGGTGCTTGCTGTGCTCCGCAAGCCGCCGCCAAGCCCAATTCGGCGTGCTGCTGATGGATGTCATCATCTACCATAATCCCGATTGCGGGACCTCCCGGAACACGCTCGCGCTGATCCGCAATGCGGGCGTGGAGCCGCATGTCGTCGAGTATCTCAAGACACCGCCATCTCGGGCGATGCTGCAGGCGCTGATCGCTCGCATGGGCATCAGCGCACGCGAGCTCCTCCGCGAAAAGGGCACGCCCTACCAAGACTTGGGGCTGGACGACGAGAGCTTGAGCGACGATGCGCTGCTCGACGCCATGATGGCGCACCCAATTCTCATCAATCGACCGATTGTCGTATCACCGCTCGGCGTGCGGCTTTGCCGGCCGTCGGAGGCCGTCATTGACCTTCTTCCGCCCCAGCAGGGCGAATTCGTCAAGGAAGACGGCGAGCGAGTCATCGACAAGAGAACGAAGGGCGCGACATAGATGCAGTCGCTGGGGCGGCGACTATTTGCCGAATGGCTAGGGACGTCATTCCTTTTGGCCGCAGTCGTCGGCTCAGGGATCATGGCCCAAAAGCTCGCCGGTGGGAATGTAGCGATTGCGCTGCTCGGCAACACCATCCCGACCGGCGCAATCCTCGTCGTACTCATCTTGATCTTCGGACCCGTTTCCGGCGCTCACTTCAATCCAGCCGTCACCCTGGCTCTGGCTGCACGCGGCGAACTGCCTTGGCGACTGTCGCCAGCCTACATCGTGGCCCAGCTTGCTGGTGCTATCGCGGGGGTCTGGATCGCCCATCTGATGTTCGAGCTTCCCCTGTGGCAAGTCTCGATGACGCAGCGGACGGGCGGCGCTCAATGGCTGGCGGAGGGCGTGGCGACCTTTGGCCTTGTGCTCACGATCTTCGGCTGCGCTGCCAAATCGCCGAGCGCGATCCCTTATGCGGTCGGCCTTTACATCACGTCGGCCTACTGGTTCACGGCCTCGACATCGTTCGCCAACCCTGCCGTGACGATAGCAAGATCACTATCCGATACATTCGCCGGAATTGCGCCCGCGGGCGTTATCCCCTTCATCATCGCTCAGCTCTTGGCCGCCGCTGCTGCGACCGCATTGAGCGGCTGGCTCTGGCGGACGCCTTCCTGCTGGCAACGCTCTTGAACCTGCAGCCGCTAGCGGCCGGCCTGGTCGTGCTGTTCGCGGCGATGCCAGCCGGCGCGAACGCGTATATCTTTGCGGTTCAGTATGAGCGGCTGGCGAACGGTGTCGGGCGCGGTTGCGCTGGGGACACTGCTGGCGGCGGTGACGTTGCCGGTGGTGGTGGCTGGGATGAAGTAGCTTCCTGAGCGGAGGCCTACGCTCGGGCCATTCACGCGAAGCGAGGATCGGAGAGCGGTACACTCCGCGCAATAGAGCTGGTCAACGCCAGATCAGCCAGAGCAGCGGCGCCAGGACGCAGAGGCTCAAGCCAACGCCGAGAGACAACCGCGCGCGCTTGCGCCACGACACATCCGGCTGAATGTCCGGCCAGCGGCGAAAGCACTTGAGCAGCCATCCGATCAGACGGCCAACGATCTCGATCAGATCGATCAGCAGACCGAATATGAACTCCGCACCGTCGAAAACGAGTTCGAACAGGATCTCCATGCGCTACGGGTCGCTGCCTGCGGCAATTGACGTGGGGCGGCCGGCAGGGCTAGGCGCATCGCCTTCCGGGGAACGCTGCGTGAGCTCGGCTTAAGTCATTGAGAGCACTGGTACAGTTGGTGGGGCTGCCTTACCGCCACCTTGCTATTGATTTTACTGCAGATTTTCGGAAAAGACGCCTTTGCTTTGTAGCGGATTTTGTATCGGAAGAACCCGCGAGGGCAAATTCATTGTGGGGCTGTGTAGAGGCGACCACACGCGTTAAGGATTGCTCCAAGTAGTTTTGGCTCTCTGTCCGAGACACTGGAAATCAGCTATCCTATCAATACATTTGTGCGCCTACCCTCGAAAGAAACGATCAACATGAGAAGCCGCTTTGACTGGATCATCCAAGGACAAACCGTGGGGCCAGACCTAAAATGCGACGTAGACCTCTTGCCCGGCGGTCCGTTCGCCGTCGTTCCGAGCCTTGGTTCTCTTTGCCCGGGCTGGGTCTTGGCCATCCCGAGAAAGCCGCTCCTCTCGATTCGCCAGCTTCCGACCAATGAACGAACGGCATTTCTGAGGTCCTGCGAAGCGGTCGCGGACTCGCTTTCTGGCTTTAACCCGAACGTCCATTACTTCGAGCACGGTCCCAGTACGAGGAAGAGCGTTGTCGGTTGTGGGGTCGATCAAGCGCACCTGCACATCGTGCCTACGCCGCTAAAGCTCTTGGAGTTCGTTTTGGCTGACAAGTCGGTGGGATGGACAGAAGTTGACAGTGTCGATCCTTGGGCCACGGTCCGCCCTGACGCCGAGTACTACCTGATTGCGACCTCAACGACAGCGTACGTAGGCATCCCCACAAAGCCGGAATCGCAGTACTTCCGTAAGCATCTGGCGGCCCTAAGTGGCATTCCGAATAGATGGAACTACCGAGAGTGGCCGCACTATGAGCACATCGAGCGAACAGTCGACTGTTTTGCCATTGAGCGCGCCCGCGAAGCCGCCTGAGGTTTTCACTGCGCCCCCAAGCGTAACCGACTTAAACAGTCTCACTGATGGTCGCAATGAAGGTGCCTACGCAACAAGATATGGTGTAGGCGCATGGATCCAAATAGCACTCGAGCTGGGCTACTTGGTAGGCATGCTCGCGGCCGCACTCATTGGCCTTGTGCTGCTGGCCAAGTACGCTGTGTTCAAGGAGCAATCCGGTTTCATCTTCTCCCTGCTTGGGCCCGCAGAGCGCAGCAAAGCGTTGCAACTCTACGCGACGATTTCTCTGTCGGGCATTTGCGGCGGTTGCAGTTCGGCACTCAAATGGCTGTACCACACCGTGGCCAAGCAGAGATGGCACCGCGACCGGGTTGTCTGGCGGCTAACTGTGCCAGTGTTATCCGGCACCTTGGCAGTCTTCACGGGCATGATGATCGTGTCCGGGCTCGTCCCCTTCCTAGCTCGCACCTGGTTGACGGGCCTCACTGCCGCCGCCGCGTTCGGCTTTTTTGTGGGTCTTTTTTCTGATAACCTTCTGGCAGCACTAGAAAAAGTAGCATTCAACATCTTTGGTACGATGAACGACCGTACACCGAAACAGACGGATCAAACCGATTCTACCTCGAAATGACTGATGCAGTTCCGCCCTCCAAGCTCACCGTCTTCTCGCAGCTCGGGCGCTATCTGCTAAAGCCATCACGTGACCAGATCACTCAACCGCAGAAGCTTGCAGACCGCGATCTCGCCGGATCGAAGGCATGTGGTCTCTTGGCGCTGCCGTTAGCGTGGACACCTCCCTTCCTTATTTTGAGTGCGGAGCTTCATCAAGATTGGCTCGCCAGCAATAAATCCGACGAAATACTGCGCAACGCCGGCGAGGAAATCGTCGATCACTGCAATGCTTGGCAGAGAACTTGGCCGCGCGGACTCATTCTGCGATCCAGTGCCGTTTCCGAGACCCTCCACGACCGCGGCGCCTACAAATCTTATGAACTACCGGCTGATTTTAACCCAGACAGCATCGCACTTGTCATTCGCCAAATCTACGATGCGTTTGAAGCGGAAGGCGGTGACGGTTTCATGGCCGTTATCGTTCAAGCATTGGCAGGTGGCGACATTCGGGGTCACGTGTCGAATGAATTGCGTGTCGCAAAATCGATAAACCACTGGATGTGGGAGATAGAGACTCCCAGTCCGGCAGCCGACCGCTTCAATTCGCAAAGGTCAGCAACTCCAGACATCTCATCTCCCCTCGCAGTCAAATCTGCGACCGCTAAGCACCTAACAACAGTACTGAAGAGTGTTTGTCGTTGGGTGACGACGAAACACGGGCGACGCTCACACTTGGAATGGGGTTTGGTGGGCGGCAGCCTTTGGCTCTTTCAGATCGATTTCGAGGATGACCTCGCGGACATTGGTTGCGATCCAAGAATGCTGCTGCGCGAGAACGACAATCGTCCAGCGGGAACGCCGCAACCTGGATCGCCTTGGAAACGGGTGGATTCCAGTGAGGAAACAGGTTGGTCAAAAATCGACAAGATCAAGTTGTTCGTTGAGGATCGAGTAGATCCCTATCCTTCCCTGTACTACCTAACCGCTGCGGAGGCTCTCGAAGCGATAGCAACGGGCTATGACCTCGTTGCCGACATCGAGCAGATCACCCACGGACGAGCCGTCTGCCGTACCGATTGCACCTCCCCGTGTGTTAGCAGGCTGAACCTGCCTCGAACGGACAGCGTCTCCGCGACGAAAGCACTTGAATTTATTGTTGGAGCAACGAGCGAACTGAAAACGCGAGGGGCTCTCGAAAGTGAAATCTGCTTCATCTTACACAAGTTCATTCCCGCGCGCGTAGCTGCTTGGGCTGTCGCGCGGCCAGACCAGCAAATCGTGCTTGTCGATACTTTGTGGGGGCTAGACAAGGCAGAATCTCGTGCAGCATTGGTGGTCAAGCTGTTTGAGGAGGCCCAGGAGTTACTAAGTGCCAGCAGCCCCGATGAGGTGACTGCCGAGCTGGCGGACCTCGCAGAAGTCTTGCGGTCACTTTGCGCGGCTACAGGAGTCGATTGGGATGCGGTCCAGCTTGCGGCGGAAGAAAAACGTCGAGCTCGCGGAAGCTTCGAACACAACGTAGTTCTTATGGAGACCTCGTGGCCCAGATGGAAGGATCAAGCCCTGACCTCAGAGGCCAAGGTTATCCCACTGTCCGCGCTAGCGTTGGTCACGAGCAAAGATAAAGAGCACAATGTCAACTTCTCGGCTGCAGCAGCAAAGGGAGCCGACAATGTCGTGACTTTGACAAGCGGGCGAAGGATCAGTGTGTCGATTACCCGCGACGGCATTCGGCTTGTCGAGCGCGATGAGCCATCTGACTCAGATACGCAGCTTACCTTCCGGTTCTGACGAGGCGTACGCCTTACCTCTTGCGGCCCCATCGCTCGATCTACCGCGACCACGCGCAACGCGCCCCGCACATGTCTTCAAGGCGAAAAAAGTTAAGCTTGTCAGTACGATAAAGAACTGCAGGCTGATCTGAAATCATTGGTACAGTTGGGTGGGCTCGAACCACCGACCTCCTGTTCCACAGACAGGCGCTCTAACCAACTGAGCTACAACTGCATCCTTGCGAGCCGCTTTGGGCGCCTTGAGCAGGCCGGGCCAAGGGGGCTGGACGGGGCGGAAACTAGGTGCAACGGGGGTTTTTGGCAAGGCCGCAATCCCCGCGAATCGCCCCTTCAAACGACGTTATTTCCAAAACAAAACCCGGGCCACTGGGCCCGGGTTTCTTAACTAAAACGGGCCAAATCGATCAGGCGGCGGGCCTGCCGAATTTCGCGGCGCTGGCCTTGATCGGCTCGGCGGTCTCGGCGGCGACGCGCTGGCTGATCTCGACGAGCTCCTTGGCCTGGCTCTGGAAGGTCTCGAGCTGCTTGCGGGTGTGGCTGGTCCACAGCTCCATCGCTTCCGACGGCGATTTGACGCCGAGCAGCTCCTGGGCGAAGTCCAGATGGGCGCTGGTGTTGGCCTTCATGAACTCCATCAGCTTGGCGGTGTACTCGCTCGCGCCCTTGCTGGCGGTGGTGAACACCGCCTCGATGGTGCCGTTCTGGCTTTCGGCCGCGTCCTTGAACTTGGCGTAGCTTTCGCGGGCCTGCGAAACGCCCTTCTCGGCGAACGCCCGCATCTGTTCCGGAACCTCGAACGGAATGATCGAGGCGGAGAATGGATCAGTCGCACCTGTCATGATTGTCCCTCACGATTAAGTTGAAAATCGAGTGAGCCGTCCGGCGCGCCCGCCGGCCAAGATCGGCGGGTACGAAAACTGCTAACGCTTCAAACGAGAGATGGCTCGCCCAGCGCCAGCATTCTCCACGCCTATCATGTCAACATTGTGCAATGCAATGTGATCGGAGGTGCGTCGCGAAAATTTAACCCGGCCAGGATGCGGTTCCTCGCCGGGGGAACTCTTGGTTGCGGCAGCTCCTCTGTCATTCCGGGGCCCGAGCGGAGCGCGGGAGCCCGAAATCCATCGGGCCGCAGCGAACGTGGATGAATCGATTCCGGGCGCACGCCAAGTGGCGCGCCCCGGAATGACGTTTTCCTAGTGCTTGGGCTTGGTCGCGTCGATCGCGGCGCGGCTGACGACCTGGCTCATTTCGCTGGCCTGTTCGGCAAGCGTATGCATCTGAGCCTGCACATATTCGCCGTGCAGCCGCATCACCTCGGAGAGGTCCCTGGCGTGGGCCAGCGACTGGGCGTAGTCGAGGGAAGCCTGCACATTGGTTTCCGCGAAGGCGCTAGCCTTCGCGCCGATGTCCCTGGCGCCTGCGCGCATGGTCGCGCCGCGCTCCTCCATCGAGCCGGCCGCGGCCTGCGCGCCGGCGAACAGCTTCTCGAACGTCTCGCGCGCCCGCTTGAAGTTCGTTTCCGCCATGGATCGCATCTCCGCCGGAATCTCAAAACGTTCATGCGCCTGCTGGGTCATGCCTGCTACTCCTGTCAATGTTGCTGTCGGCCTTTGCGCCCGTCCCCCGACGCGCCCGGGCCGTCCCTGACCTGCCCGCGATGAGACTAGCAGCGGGGATATTGCCGGTATGACGCAGCACCCGGCCCCTCGCGAATCTCAGGGGAAGCAACGCAGGCCCACCCTTGCGGGTTCATCCAGATTAAGGTTATCGCGGCTTTCGGCTCCTCCTTTGGCCTAGCGGCGTGGACCTGCCCGCGCCCGCGCGCGATACTAACCCTTTCTTAAGGCTGTCATTCCGGCAGTCCCCGCAACCCGACGCCCAAGACGCGTGAGAGCGACGCGTGAGAGTGAAAAGCAAGCCGGTTGGATGACTAGTTCGGATTTCCAGTTGCGAGGCGTGGGCGATCCGCGGCTGGCCGTGCATGCGACCTCTCCGCTGCCTGCGTGGCTCTGGTCGACCGACGGCACGCACGTGCTCTGGGCCAATCCCGTTGGCGCAAGGCTGTTCGGCGCGCCCAATGCCGCAGCGCTCGCGGCAAGGACGTTCGGACCTGCGGATCCGCATCGCCGCCAGGTTGCCCGTCTCGCGCGCCAGCTTGCGGCGAGCGGCGCGGTCCGGCTCGAGCGGCTGCGCGGCTTCGGCGCCCGGCTCGGCACGCTGATGACCTGCGCCTGCGCACGGCTCGACTTTCCCGACGGCGGCCGCGGCGTGCTCGTCACCGCGATGGACCCGACCGGCCGCACCATGCCGCTGGTGGAGCGCCTCCAGCGCCTGGTCGAAGGTGTCCACCTGCCGATGGCCGCGTTCGCGCCCGACGGGCTTTTCATCGGCGCAAGCGAAGCCGCCCGCCCCCTGCTCGGCTTTCGCGATCTCGGCGAGGCCGGGCTCGAACAGGCTCGCAGCGAGGCGCTGGGGCAGGGCCGCGTCGAGGCGCCGATCGGTATCGGCCACATGGTGCTGCAACGGGTCGGCCTGGGGGCCGATGTCGGTCTCATCGCGCTGCTCGCGCCGGACACCAGGCAAGTGCCGCCTGAGACGACGGCTGGGGCCACTGAAGACACCGGGCGCGAGCCGGCCGGGGTGCCGGACTATGAGCAGCCGGCGCTGTCGAACGAGGCGCCTGCCGAATTTGCGCTGTTCGACGCGTTCGCCGAGCCCGTCGAGATGCCGGCGCCCGTGCCGACCGAGCCGGAGCCGCCCGCGTCCAACGCGGCGCTGGCGCAGGCTGCAATCGATTCTCCGGTTGATAGCTTGGCAGAGGCCATTGTCTCGCCCCAAGCCGAGCCGATCACGGCTGTCATGGTCGAGCCGCCGTCAGCACATGCGGAGCCGCCTGCACCGCGCCATCAGCCGCTGCGCTTCGTGTGGCAGATGGATGCGCAGGGACGCTTCGTGCTCGGCTCCGACGAGTTCATCCGCCTGATGGGCGCGCACACGGCGGCCAGCTTCGGCCGGTCCTGGCACGAAATCGCGCAGGAGCTTTCGCTCGATCCGGACGGCCGCGTCGCGGAGGCGCTGGCGAGCCGCGACACCTGGGCCGGGATCACGGTGAACTGGCCGGTCGACGGCGACGAACGAATCCCGGTCGAGCTCGCCGGCCTGCCGGTCTATGACCGGATGCGCAACTTCGCCGGCTTCAAGGGCTTTGGCGTATGCCGCGATCTCGACCGCCTCAACCGGCTCGACGCGCTGCGGCGGTTCGAGCTGTTCACGGAATCTCCGACGCCGCAGCGCCATTCCGCCGACATCGTCGAGCCTGGGCCTGAGCCCGAACCGGAGGGGCCGCCTCCGCCGCTCGAGCCGATCTCGTCCGCACCCGAACTGCCAGAACCTGAACCATCCGAGCCTGAACCGAACGAAGCCGAGCTGCCCGAGCCTGCAACCGACGCGAATTCACACCCAACCGATCTGGAAACATCAGTGGAAACGCCTCCGCCCGTGGAAACGCCTCCCAACGTTGTGCCGTTCCGCCCGCTCGGCGATGCCAAATCGCCGACGCTCACGCCGGTCGAGAACAGCGCGTTCAACGAGCTTGCCCGGCAATTGTCGGAGCGGCTCGAACGCGAGCGGGAGGCGATGGGGAGCGCACCGTCCGAGCCGCCGACGGGCGAGGTCGCCGCCGAGCCATCGCCGCCGGAGCCGGAGCCGCCGCGCTTGCCTGCGGGATGGCTGATCGAGCCCGAGCCGCCGGCGCATGGCGACAGCGGGCGCGACCGCACGCTGCTCGACCTGTTGCCGACAGGCATCCTGATCTATCGCCTCGACCGCCTGCTCTACGCCAACCCCGCCTTTCTCGCGCGCATCGGCTATGACAGCCTGAGCGCGCTGGAGAATGCCGGCGGACTGGACGCGCTCTACATCGAGGCGGGCGTCTCTGCGGCGAGCAGCACATCGCAAGCCGGCACGCCGGTCACGATCAGCACGAGCATGACGAATGGCGATCAGCCGCTCGCCGCCACCGAGGCGCATCTGCACGCAATCGCCTGGGACGGCGACACCGCGCATGCGCTGATCTGCGCGCTGCCGCAGGCCGCCGCTGTTGCTGCCGAGCCCGCGGTTGCGGAGGGTGTGGTGATGATCGCCGATGCGCCCGAGCCGGAGCTGGATGCCGGCGAGGCGGATGCCGAGGACCTTGCGGCGATCCTCGACACGACAGCCGAAGGCATCGTCATGTTCGATGCCGAAGGCAACATCCACGCCTGCAACCGCAGCGCCGAGGCGCTGTTCGGCTATGACGGCGAGGCGCTGTTGCAGCAGAACCTGCTGACCCTGTTCGCGCCCGAGAGCCAGCGTGTCGTCACCGATTATCTGGAAAGCCTGAGGAGCCAGGACATCTCGAGCCTGCTCGACCACGGCCGCGAGGTGCTGGGACGCGAGAAGAAGGGCGGCGTCATTCCGCTTGCCATGATCATGGGCCGCACCAGGCCCGACGGCCCGAACTTCTTCGCCGTGTTCCGCGACCTGTCGCAGAGCAAGAAGGGCGAGAGCGAATTGAAGCAGGCGCGGCGGCTCGCCGACGGCGCCGCCAGTGCCAAGGCCGACATGCTGGCGCGGATCAGCCACGAGATCCGAGCGCCGCTGAACGCCATCATCGGCTTTGCCGAGGTGATGATCTCCGAACGCTTCGGCGCGCTCGGCAACGAGCGCTACGGCGAATATATGAAGGACATCCGCGCCTCCGGCGAGCGCGTGATCGCGATCATCGACGATCTCCTCGAGCTTTCGCGCATCGAGACCGGCAAGCTCGACCTCAACTTCGCCAAGCTCCACCTCAACGATCTCGTCGAAGCCTGCGTGACGGTGATGCAGCCGCAGGCCAACCGCGAGCGCATCATCATCCGCACCTCGCTCGCGCACGCGCTGCCGCAGGTCATGGCCGATGCACGCGCGGTGCGGCAGATCACCATGAACCTGATCTCCAACTCGATCCGGCTCGCCAGCGCCGGCGGCCAGGTCATCGTCTCGACCGCGCTGACCGATCGCGGCGAGGTTGCCCTTCGCATCCGCGACACCGGCCATGGCCTCAGCGAGAAGGAGGTCGCGGCCGCGATGGAGCCGTTCCGCACGCCGCCGCCCGGCGATGCCTCGGACAATTCAGCGCTCAGCCTGTCCTTGACCAAGGCGCTGGTCGAAGCCAACCGCGCCCAGTTCAACATCAAGAGCGCCGCCAATTCCGGCACGCTGATCGAGGTCGTGTTCGCGCCGGCGCTGGCGCGGGCTTAAAGCGAGATCAGGTTGATTGCTGCCAAGGGTGAGGTGCGCTCCGCCGCGCTCGCCATGCGAGGCGCGAGTGAGGGAACGACGCGTCAGAGACCGGACCGACGTCTTGCCGCTCTCATCAAGACCCCCATGTTTCCGAGAAGATGCCTTGCCGCTATCGCCGCACTCTTGCCTTCGGTGACTTCCTGTAGCTTGTACTCGAAGTAGTCCGGCAAGACACGATCCAGATCGAAGGCTCCGGTCGTCGGGGAATAGCCTTGGGGGCAATAATCGCCTCGACAAAAGACGAGAAGGTTCTGTCGATACCAGGGCCGAATCCGGCGATCGTCGTAGATCTGCGGCCGGATGCAATCGACGGCGTGGTAACCGTGGCTACTGAAACGTCTTGCCCAATAGGATGGCCACTGTTCGTTCAGGTGGTTTCTTCCGCCTTGTCCTTTGACGGCAGCAGAGAACAGCACGACCGGTGCAGCGACCACGAGCGCGGAAACGAAATCATCGGCACTACTCTCGGGCAAATGCTCCGCGACTTCCAACGAGCACGCCAAATCGAATTTGCGGCCGACATCGGTGATGTATCGAAGGTCCATGGATTTGAACCTTTCTGACGGAATCCTGAGCTGATCCCGAGGCACATAGTCGCCGTCAATTCCGAGATAGTCGCCAACACCGTTCGTGGCGAATTCATGTAACCAGGCGCCGACGCCGCAACCGACGTCGACGACCGAATTCACCCTGAAAAGTCGAAGCACCAGCGGGACGATGACCGACGCAGATTCGAAAGACCCGCCGGATTGCTCCCTGTAGAACTGCGCCCCGTAATGCCCGGCTACAGAATTCGCCATATCAATACCTCCGGTCACTCGCAGAAGGCTGCGCCATGCCGCCGCAGAACGTCAAGCCCATCGCTCATTGAGATTTGCAAAGAGGTGGCTCGCGCCATCGAGTTCCACGATGTCACCGCGTTGCCATCATCGTTAGGTTTAATTTTCCGGTGGGCTGTTCGGGCGACAAGAACACAGGCGAATTCGCTATGCTTAGGGCGCCGCTACACATTGCCGGTCGATTGCGCCGCTATCTCTATCGCCGCGTTTACGGCGATCCGGAC
The DNA here is from genome assembly GCF_038085055.1 of Bradyrhizobium sp. ISRA442. Lineage (NCBI taxonomy): Bacteria > Pseudomonadati > Pseudomonadota > Alphaproteobacteria > Hyphomicrobiales > Nitrobacteraceae > Bradyrhizobium > Bradyrhizobium sp. ISRA442. The sequence continues at coordinate 614,509 of NZ_JALGCN010000003.1, read as the reverse complement.
AACTATCTGCAACTATGTTCCGGTGTGATTCATGTCGGCGCAAATGCTGGCCAAGAACGAGACCTCTATGCTCGACACAAGCTCAAGGTGGCGTGGATAGAGCCTATCCCGGAACAATTCGAGAAGCTTCAGCAAAACATCCGTTCCCTGCCCGACCAGCGAGCAATCAATGCGCTGATCGCAGATAGCGATGGCAAGCCCTACACCTTCCATGTCTCGAACAATGATGGCCTGTCGTCATCTATTCTGGATTTGCGCGGCCACAAGGACATTTGGCCAGATGTGCACTACGTCCGCGACATAACGATTCATTCGTCAACCTTGAAAACGGCTCTTGAGATGTCGGGGATCGATCCGGGTCGATACAATGCCCTTGTGTTGGACACTCAGGGCTCGGAGTTGCTGGTCCTGCGAGGTGCGGAGGACATCTTGCGGCAGTTCCGATTCATCAAGGCCGAAGCGGCGGACTTCGAGTCGTACCGAAATTGTGCGACCGTTGACCAACTATGCTCGTATCTGAAACCCTTCGGATTTCAGGTGAACCGCGAGGATCGGTTTGCGAAGCGCGCATCCGGTGGCGCCTATTTCGACATCTTGTTCGAGCGACTCTGATCGAAGAAGGTCTGACCAGAATCACGCCACGAACCTATGACCGAACCGAGCGTTTGGCCGGCCCCAAACAAAAAGGCACGGCGCTTGCGGCGCCGTGCCTTTTGCATTCTTACGGCCTTGATCAGCTATAGATCTCGAACAGGCCGGCGCCGCCCTGGCCGCCGCCGATGCACATCGTCACGACGCCCCACTTGGCCTTGCGGCGCGCGCCTTCCTGGAGCAGGTGGCCGGTCAGGCGTGCGCCGGTCATGCCGAAGGGATGGCCGATCGCGATCGAGCCGCCGTTGACATTGTACTTGGCCGGATCGATGCCGAGCTTGTCGCGGCAGTACAGGCACTGGCTGGCGAAGGCTTCGTTGAGCTCCCAGAGATCGATGTCGTCGATCTTCAGGCCGGTGCGCTTCAACAGCTTCGGGATCGCGAACACCGGACCGATGCCCATCTCGTCAGGCTCGCAGCCGGCGGTCGCCCAGGCGACGAAGCGGCCGAGCGGCTTGAGGCCGCGCTTCTCGGCGTCCTTGGCTTCCATCAGCACCACGGCCGCGGCGCCGTCGGAAAGCTGGCTGGCATTGCCGGCGGTGACGAACTTGCCGGGGCCCTTGACCGGCTCGAGCTTGGCGAGACCTTCCATCGTGGTCTCGGGGCGGTTGCACTCGTCGCGGTCGACGATGTAGTCAACGATGCTCTCCGCCTTGGTCTGCTTGTCGACGACCTTCATCTTGGTCTTCATCGGGACGATCTCGTCCTTGAACTTGTTCGCCTGCTGCGCCGCCGCCATGCGGCGCTGCGACTCCAGCGAGAACTCGTCCTGATATTCGCGGCTGAGCTTGTAGCGCTCGGCGACGATGTCGGCGGTGTCGATCATCGCCATGAAGATGTCGGGCGCGACCTTGAGCAGTTCCGGATCGATCGATTCCTTCGGCGAGCCGCCGCCGGGAATCGAGATGCTCTCGACGCCGCCGGCGACGATGCAATCGGCGCCGTCGGAGCGGATCGAGTTGGCGGCCATCGCGATGGTCTGCAGCCCCGAGGAGCAGAAGCGGTTCACCGACACGCCGGCGGTGGTCTTCGGCAGGCCTGCGAGCAGCGCGGCCTGCCGGCCGATGTTCGGCGCGCCATGGGCGCAATTGCCGAGATAGCAGTCCTCGACATAGTCCTTCTCGACACCGGCGCGATCGACCGCATGGTGGATGGCGTGGGCCGCGAGAGACATCGGCGGCGTGATGTTGAATCCGCCGCGGGCGGACTTCGCCAGGCCCGTGCGCGCATAGGAAACGATGACGGCTTCACGCATTGGTTTCTCCCTTTTCGAACGATTTGGAGCTAGCGACTTGGAGGTCGCATCCTCGCGCCATTGGTACACAAAGTTTGGAGGTCGCGGGGAAAATAAAGCGCCGGCCTGATCAAACAAAAACGCCGCCCTCGCAGGAGAGCGGCGTTTGTTCCGTAGGTCGGAATATATGATATGATATCCGTCATTCCGGGACGCGCGAAGCGCTCCGGAATGACAAAATCGTCGATCAGAACGTCAGCGCCTTGACCTGCTTGACCTGCGGCAGGGCCTGCACCTTGGCGAGCACGTCCGCCGGCACCGCGCCGTCGACCTCGACGAGCGCGATGGCATCGCCGCCCTGCTCGACACGGCCGAGATGGAAGGTCGCGATGTTGATCTTGGCGTCGCCCAACAGCCCCGCGAACTTGCCGATGAAACCCGGCTTGTCCTCGTTGGTGACATAGATCATCGACTTGCCGAACTCGGCGTCGACGCGGATGCCCTTGATGTCGACCAGGCGCGGCTTGCCGTCGTGATAGACGGTGCCGGAGACCGAACGCTCCTGGCGTTCGGTCGCGACCGTGACGGTGATCAGGCTCTCATAGTCGCTCTGCGCGGCGCGGGTCACCTCGTCGACCACCATGCCGCGCTCCTTGGCGACGACGGGTGCGGACACGACGTTGACCTCGCCCAGCATCGGCCGCAGCAGGCCCGACAGCACCGCGGAGGTCAGCGCCTTGATCTTCATCTCGGCGACGTGGCCCTCATAGGTGATCGTGACCTTCGAGATTCCGGTTTCGGTGAGCTGGCCGGCGAAAGAGCCGAGCTTCTCGGCAAGCGCGATGAACGGCCTCAGCTTCGGCGCTTCTTCCGCGGTGATGGACGGGAAGTTGATCGCGTTGGAGATCGCGCCGGAGATGAGATAGTCCGACATCTGCTCGGCGACCTGGAGCGCGACATTCTCCTGCGCCTCGGTGGTGGAGGCGCCGAGATGCGGCGTGCAGATCACGTTGGGATGGCCGAACAGCACGTTCGAGGTGGCGGGCTCCTCGACGAAGACGTCGAAGGCGGCGCCGGCGATGTGCTTGGAATTGAGCGCCTCGACCACCGCCTGCTCGTCGACCAGGCCGCCACGGGCGCAGTTGATGAGGCGCACGCCCTTCTTCATCTTGGCGATCGCGGCTGCGTCGATGATGTTCTTCGTCTTGTCGGTGAGCGGGGTGTGCAGCGTGATGAAGTCGGCGCGCCTCAAGAGGTCGTCGAGCTCGACCTTCTCGACGCCGATGTCCTTGGCCCGCTCCGGCGACAGGAACGGATCATAGGCGATGACCTTCATGCGCAGGCCGAGCGCGCGGTCGGCGACGATCGAGCCGATGTTGCCGCAGCCGACCACGCCGAGCACCTTGCCGGTGATCTCGACGCCCATGAAGCGGTTCTTCTCCCACTTGCCGGCCTGGGTCGAGATATCGGCCTGCGGAATCTCGCGCGCCAGCGCCAGCATCAGCGTGATGGCGTGCTCGGCGGTCGTGATCGAATTGCCGAACGGCGTGTTCATCACGATGATGCCCTTGGCGGTCGCCGCGGGAATCTCGACGTTGTCGACGCCGATACCGGCGCGGCCGATCACCTTCAGCTTCGTCGCCTTCTCGATGATCTTGGCGGTCGCCTTGGTCGCGGAACGGATCGCTAGGCCGTCATAGTTGCCGATGATCTCGGCCAGCTTGTCCTTGTCCTTGCCGAGATTGGGCTGGAAGTCGACCTCGACGCCGCGATCCCTGAAGATCTGCACGGCAGCGGGAGAGAGCGCGTCGGAAATGAGAACTTTGGGTTTGGTCATGGGAATAGTCCTTCACCTTCCCTGAGGAGAGGATCGGCCTACGAGGGCCGGAATGGGTGAGTGTCGCGGAAGTTCGTTCTCTCCCTCTCCCCGTCCTTACGGGGAGAGGGCTGGGGTGAGGGGCAGCCACAAGCACCAGCGCAGGCGGTGAGAGCCCCTCACCCGGATTTGCGCTGGACGATGCTTCGCGTCGCCAGGTGCAATCCGGCCTCTCCCGTAAAAGCGGGGAGAGGTGAAAAAGTTACGCCGCCTTCGCCAGCGCGGCCTTGGTCTCGGCGAAGGCCCAGTCGATCCACTGGGTCAGGAGCTCGACGTCCTTGGCCTCGACCGTGGCGCCGCACCAGATGCGCAGGCCCGCCGGGGCATCGCGGTAGTACGCGAAGTCGAAGCCGGCGCCTTCCTTCTCGACCAGCGCGACCAGCTTCTTGCAGAAGTCGGCCTGCGCGTCCGCGGGAAGCGAGGTGATCGCCGGGTCGGTGAACTTCAGGCACACCGAGGTGTTGGAGCGGATCGAGGCGTCCTTGGCCAGGAAATCGATCCAGGGCGTCTTCGCCTTCCAGTCGGCGAGCACCTTGGTGTTGGCGTCGGCGCGCGCGATCAACGCCTTGAGGCCGCCGATCGACTTCGCCCAGTTCAGCGCATCGAGATAGTCCTCGACGCAGAGCATCGAGGGCGTGTTGATGGTCTCGCCGACGAAGATGCCTTCGTTGATCTTGCCGCCCTTGGTCATGCGGAAGATCTTGGGCAGCGGCCAGGCCGGCTTGTAGGTCTCGAGCCGCTCCACGGCGCGGGGCGAGAGGATCAGCATGCCGTGCGCGGCTTCGCCGCCGAGCGCCTTCTGCCAGGAGAAGGTGACGACGTCGAGCTTTGCCCAGTCGAGCGGCTGCGCGAACGCTGCCGAGGTGGCGTCGCAGATGGTCAGGCCTGCGCGCGTCGCGCTGATCCAGTCGGCGTTCGGCACGCGCACGCCGGAGGTGGTGCCGTTCCAGGTGAAGACGATATCGCTGTTCGGATCAACCTTGGACAGATCGGGGATTTCACCATAGGCCGCATTGAGCTTGGTGACGTCCTTGAGCTTCAATTCCTTGACGATGTCGCTGACCCAACCTTCGCCGAAAGATTCCCAGGCGAGCGTGGTGACGGGCTTTGCTCCGAGCAGCGACCATAGCGCCATCTCGACCGCGCCGGTATCGGACGCCGGCACGATGCCGATGCGATAATCGGCGGGCACCTCGAGCACTTCGCGCGTCAGATCGATCGCGAGCTTGAGCTTGGTCTTGCCGATCTTCGCGCGATGCGAGCGGCCGAGAGCTGCGTCTTTGAGATTTTGGGCGTTCCAGCCGGGGCGCTTGGCACAGGGGCCGGAGGAGAAATGCGGCACGTTCGGCCGCGAAGCGGGCTTCGCAACAGTCATAATCTACCCTTCCAGATAGTAAGCCTCCCGTTGGGGGGAGGTGTCCCGCCGCGGCTCATACGGGAAACGGGTAGCATCGTCAAGGAAGTTCGGGTGGCTCACGCTGGAGTGATGGCGATTCCGGTGCAGTTTCCGGGGCTTCGACTGCGGCCAGCGCATTCAGCAAATCCGTTGCCTCGCTGATCAATTGCGCGGCCCGGCGGCGGCTACCGACTTTCAAAATGCTTTTGTCGCCGGCCTGCACGACATAGTCGTTGCCGACCTTGATCAGAGAATAGCTTGTCATCGAAATCCCCGAACCAACCGAGCCCGGTGTTCGACGCTGCGTAGCACCGTTCGCCCGCCGGCAAACGTGAACGACGGCCCGGTAGTTTATCAGCTCTTAACACGAACGAATGCGCGATCCGATTTTGCAAGCAACGCAACGGTCGCGGCGGCGTCCTCAAAAGCGGACAGTCATGCCGACATGACTCGGTTCAAATCCAAGCCGCTTGTAGAAGCGCTGTGCATCGACGCGGCTCGCGTGCGTCAGCAGCTCGACGAGATTGCAACCGCGCGCCTTCGCTTCCGTCACCGCCCATTGCACGAGTTGCTCGCCGATGCCGCGGCTGCGGCAGTCGGAAGCCACGCGGACATCCTCAAGCAAACCGCGCACGCCGCCTTGCGAGCTGAGGCCGGGCAGGATGGCGAGTTGCAGGCAGCCGACCACCTTGCCCTCGCTCTCCGCGACCACGAGCTGGAGATTGGGATCGCGCTCGACCCGCTCGAACGCCTCGTAATAGGAGGCGGGCAAGGGATCCTCGAGCCGCTCGCGGGCGCGCCCGAGATGGTCGTCGGCGAGCATCGCCACGATCGCCGCGACATCGTCGCGGCGCGCGCGGCGGATGGAGACGGATTTCGCATTCATGCTTAGAACTCCAGAGTCAGCGCGCCGGCGGAAGGTCGAGACCGGCCTCGGCCTCGCCGATCCAGCGGCGGATCGCCGCGTGACGGTCGAGGTCGAAGCCGCCTTCATGCGCGAGGCGCGTATAGGCGAGCAGCGCGACGTCGGCGAGCGAAACGGCATCGCCAACGAAGAAGCGGCTTGCCGCAAGATGCTGCTCCATGCGGTCGAGCGCCGCATAGCCGCGCTTGACTTTCTCCGGATCGAGCTCGGACGCGGACTTGCCGAGATAGACGATAAGGAAGCGGCACACCGCGATATAGGGCTCGTGGCTGTACTGCTCCCAGAACAGCCATTCGTCCATCTTGGCGGCCGTGAAGGCATCGCGCGGAACGAGCGCGCTGTCGCGAGCGAGATAGCGGATGATGGCGTTGGACTGCGCCAGCGTGCGGCCGTCGTCGAATTCGACGGTCGGCACCTGGCCGGCGCCGTTCAGCTTCAAAAATTGCGGCGTGCGGGTTTCGCCCTTGCGCGTGTCGATCTCGATCCAGCGATAGGGCAGCGCGAGCCTGTCGCAGACCCACCTCACCTTCAGACAATTGCCGGAATTGCTGTCGCCGTAGATCTTCATCGCTGCCGCCCCGCTTCGCGCGACAGAGCATCAGGACGGCGCGAGCCTGTCAACCACGGCGCCGCGCAGCCGCGTCAGAACTTGTAACCGAGCCCGACGCGCGCATTGTTCAGCGTCACCGAGGTGTTCATGACGGGAGAGAATTTTACATACTCGTACTCCACCCGCGCGAACAACCCTTCCCACAGGCAGTATTCCAGCCCGAGGCCGGCGACCCAACCGACCGCGAAGGCGTTGGTTCTATGCTGGCCCTGCGTCTGCGACTGCGCCGGAACTGGGTTCGGTCCGACCGAGGTGACCGTCGTGTTGCCGAAGATGTCCGTTGTCGTCGTATCCTGGCGCAGGGTCACGTTGCTCGTCACCGTGCGCGAGACGTCCATGCGGCCGACGGCGGCGCCGGCGAACATGTAGGGCATGAAGTCGCCCCCATCCCAACCCATGCGCCCGCGAAGCGTGATCATGTCCTTGACCTGCGCCGTCGCGGCACCGGTCAACGACACGTTCCAGTGGTCGATCGTGTTGGCGGGCGGGGTGTCGCCTGGCGGGTTGATGATGTCGAGCGCGTTGGTGCCTCTCGTCGCGGTCGCCATGTTGTTGAAATAGCTGTAGGTGCCCTCGAGACCGAGAATGGCATCGTACCATTGCCAGTTGCGCCCGATGAAGGCGCCGAAATTGGTGCCTTGCGTGGTGGTCTTGTTCATCAGCGACCACGTCGACGTCGGCTGCTGCAGCACGCTGTCGCGGAAGATGTAGTTCGTCAGGCCGACGACGCTCTGGCTGAAATCCGTCGAGTCGCTGGTGTAGCCGACATGACCACCGACATAGACGCCGTCCCAATTGTGGGTCGTCTTCGACAGGCCGTCGGTGAAGCCGCCGCGCAGGACGGGCAGATCCGGCATATCGGCCGCCTGTGCCGCAGACGCTGCCGCCGCCATCGCCGCCGCCAACCAAAGCCTACGCATTGCAACGCTCCATCAAACTCGAACTTTCGCTGTAATCATCGCGCGTTAACCTTAACCAATGGTTGAACTAGGCAATTTCGTCACGCCCAGCCGTGAAAAATACGCAAAGCAAAACGGCGCGAGATGATCCCGCGCCGTTAAGAAATTTTAAAGCGACCTGAGTTGCCGATCAGCCCTTGGTGACGAGCGGCGGCGGCGCATAAACCGGCGGGCTGCTGAGATCCCAGCGCACGCCGAGCTTCACGTCGTGCGAGGTGATGTCCTTGATCTGGATCGTGGATGGGCCCGAGATGCTGTTGTCGAACGCACGGTAGTTGCCGGGCGCCGCATCGCCGAGATTCATGTAGCTGTAGGCCAGTTCGACGGTGAAGCCGGGATTGACCTTGTAAGCGAGACCGGCATGCGCGGCCCAGGCGAAATTCCACTTTCCGTTGTCGCCGAAGTAGGTGACGCTGTTCGACAGCGCACCGGCGGTGTAGCGGACGCCGTCATCGCGGAAGCCGCTGAGCTTGTTGAAGGAGCCGCCGACGCCGGCGCCGATGAACGGCGTGATGCACCACCAGGTGCCGAGATCGACATAGGCATTGGCCATGACGACCCACTCGGACTTGCTGCCGCTGTAGTTGTCGGCTTCGACGTCGGCGGGGCCGAGGATGACGTTGTCGGAGCCGTGCAGGTTGGCCTTGCCGCGATACTGGCCGATCAAGTCCGCGCGAAACCAGTTGTTGAAGCGGTAGCCGACGCCGAGGTCGAACAGCGGCGAGGAGTCGAAACCGAGGCCCACCGTCGTGGTCGGGAACGCCCGCGCGGTCGCGCTGTCGATCCGGTTCGCGCTCTGGTTCGTCATGCCGATATCGCCGCGCAGATACCAGCCGCCGAAGTCGGCGGGCGGAGCCGGCGCGTACATAGGGGGCGCCGCGATCGGCATATCGGCAGCAAACGCCACCGACGAGATCAGGGTTGCCGCACCCGCGGCAAGGAGAGACTTAACGCTACGCATTTGGCTTCGTCCTTTTGGCCGGTGAGGCAAAATACGCAGGCCTCACGTTCTGGAAACTCACGGACGGACGATGGCACTAAATGCTTAAGCGCCACTTAACCCTAATTTTTAAGGTTGATTTTTTCCCACTACACACGCAGCCGCCGTACGAGCGTTGCAAAAATGCGATGCCCACGGGGCCCAATTGCTAACGATGTATGAAAGCGCGAGACCGAAGGAGAGGATGCGTTCGTGCCGCGGCAGTTTCGGCAGGAATACCGCGAGCAAGCCGATCGCCGGCAAATAGGCGCAGACCTGGTAGACGAACTCGATCGAGGTGTGATCTGCGAGCTTGCCGAGCACCGCCGCCCCCAAGCCGCCGATGCCGAAGGCGACGCCGAAGAACACGCCGGAGATCATGCCGAAGCGATGCGGTACCAATTCCTGCGCAAACACGATGATCGACGACGTCGTCGAGGAGATGATGAGTCCGATGATCACGGAGAGCACCGCGCTGCCGACGAGACCCGCATAGGGCAGCGCCAGCGTGAACGGCAACGCGCCGACGATCGAGATCCAGATCACGATCTTGCGGCCGAAGCGGTCGCCCAGCGGCCCGCCGAGGAACGCACCGACCGCGTTCGCCGCCAGGAAGACGAAGAGATAGATCTGCGCCGCCTGTGTCGACACGCCGAAGCGGTCGATCAGATAAAAGATGTAGTAGCTCGACAGGCTCGAGACGTAGAGCTGCTTGGAGAACAACAGCGCCACCAGCACGAGAAGCGCAACCGCGACGCGGCGCGAGCTCGGCCCGCCGGGCTGGGCGTGCGCCGGTGCCACCTTCTTCGTCGTGATCTGCGGTGCATACCAGCGGCCGATGCGCCAGAGGATGAGGATCGCAAGGAACGCGATCGAGGAGAACCAGGCGATGCTGCCCTGTCCGAACGGCACGACGATGAGCGCGGCGAGCACCGGCCCCATCGAGGTACCGAAGCTGCCGCCGAGCTGGAACACCGATTGCGCGAAGCCGTAGCGGCCGCCGGAGGCGAGCCGCGCGATGCGCGCGGATTCCGGGTGGAATACCGCCGAGCCGAGGCCGACCAGCGCGGCGGCAACGAGGATGACAAGATACTGATGCGCGATGCTGAGCAGCAGCAGGCCGAAGAAGGTCGACGCCATGCCGATCGCGAGCGAATAGGGCTGCGCCTTCTTGTCGGTGTAGTGCCCGACGACCGGCTGAAGCAGCGAGGCTGTGAACTGGAAGGCCAGCGTGATCATGCCGATCTGCGCGAAGTCGAGCGCGTAGGTGTCCTTCAGGATCGGATACACCGAGGCGATCAACGACTGCATGGTGTCGTTGAGGAAATGCGAGAAGCTGATGCCGGCAAGCACGATGTAGGCCGGCCCCGCGCTCGGCCTCACTGCTGCGGACGCCATATCATCCACGACGACTGGCTCGGTCAGCGTTTCCTCAGGTACGACGACTGGCTTGTTCAATGGAGGAATCCCGGCAGGCGCGGCGAACCGCCACATCCGCTAGATACGACGCCCATGGCGGTGGAACCAGCGCCAATCGCCGATGGCTGGGATGCGCTTGCCCGGTTTCACTTCGAAGCAGAGCGGCCTGCATCCTTCGAGACGCCCGCCTCTGGCGGGCTCCTCACCATGAGGGTCCTAGATCTCATCGAGAAGCACGACCTCATCCTGAGGAGCCCGCGAAGGCGGGCGTCTCGAAGGATGGCTATAAGCTCAGGCGGCCGCGTGCCCAAGCGCGGAGACGATGGTGTCGACGATATCCTCGACCAGGACGCGGTCCTCGCCCTCGCCCATCACACGGATCACCGGCTCGGTGCCGGAGGAGCGGATCAGGAGGCGGCCGTGGCCGTTGAGGCGCTTCTCACCGTCGGAGATCGCCGATTTGACGTCGGAATCGTCGAGCGGCTTGCCGCTCTTGTAGCGGACGTTCTTCAGGATCTGCGGCAGCGGATCGAAGCGGTGGCAGACTTCCGAGACCGGCCGGCGCAGCCTCTGCACCACCGCCAGCACCTGCAATGCCGCGACGAAGCCGTCGCCCGTCGTCGCATAGTCGGACAGGATGATGTGGCCGGACTGCTCGCCGCCGAGATTGTAGCCGCCGCTCAGCATCTGCTCGAGCACGTAGCGGTCACCGACCGGCGTACGCACGAGATCGAGCCCCTGCCCTTTCAGGAAGCGCTCGAGCCCGAGATTGGACATCACGGTCGCGACGATGCCGGGCCGCGACAGCCGTCCATCTTCCTTCCAGCTCTGCGCGATCACGGCGAGGAGCTGATCACCATCGACGAGATGGCCGCGTTCGTCGACCAGGATGACGCGGTCAGCATCGCCGTCCAGCGCGATGCCGATGTCGGCGCGCATCTCACGCACCTTCTTCGCCAGCGCTTCCGGCGAGGTCGAGCCACATTCCTTGTTGATGTTGAAGCCGTCGGGCTCGACGCCGATCGGCACCACGTCGGCACCGAGCTCCCACAGCGCTTCCGGCACGACCTTGTAGGCGGCGCCATTGGCGCAATCGATGACGACGCGCAGGCCGTCCAACGACAGGTCGCGCGGCAGCGTGCGCTTGGCGAATTCGATGTAGCGGTCATGCACGCCGTCGATACGGCGGGCGCGGCCGAGGCTCGCGCTCTGGGCCAGCCGCTTGTCGAGGGATTCGTCGAGAAGTTGCTCGATCTGCTTCTCGACGTCGTCGGAGAGCTTGAAGCCTTGCGGCCCGAACAGCTTGATGCCGTTGTCTTCGAACAAATTGTGCGAGGCCGAAATCATCACGCCAAGATCGGCGCGCATCGACTTGGTCAGCATCGCCACCGCCGGCGTCGGCATCGGGCCGACCAGCAGCACGTCCATGCCGACGGAGGTGAAGCCCGCGACCATGGCATACTCGATCATGTAGCCGGACAGGCGGGTGTCCTTGCCGATCACGACGCGATGGCGGTGTTCGCCGCGCTGAAACGCAAGGCCGGCCGCCTGACCGACCTTGAGCGCGAGCTCCGGCGTGATCAGTCCGTTAGCGCGGCCCCGAATCCCGTCCGTCCCAAAATATTTGCGGCTCATATGATCCCCCACGCAACTATCAGGGATCCCCGCTACAACCATCGGGTGCCCGAGCGGGCCCCGCATCCCTGATTTGCTTTCTGCCTTATAAAGCCAACAGGGCTAACTTGGCTTCAAAAAATATGATGAATCGTTACGGAACCGGGCGCGCCGGTACCCCGGTAACCACATGTTAACGTTGAAATTCCCGCTGAGGCGGGGGAGCGGAATGGAACCGGCCCGCTAGTCCGTGCGCTTGACGTGGCCATCCTCGCGGGACGGCGGCGGCTGGGTGACATTGACGGGATCCGAGGCCGGAAAGGTCTCTTCCAGACCCTCCTCCAGCGCCTCTTCGAGACGGTGCTTTTCCTTGGTCGCTTCCGACGTCGCTTCACCGCGCGGCTTGCTCATGGCGGCCTCCCTAGAAAACGATCCGGCAAATGATTTGGCTGTGCATCCAACCATGGTAGATGACCCCTGAAATCTTCTGACGCAAGATGGGCCGGGGAACGTTCATGAAGCATATCACCTGTATCGACGATCTACGCGCGCTGCATATGCGCCGCGTGCCGAAAGCCTTCTTCGACTATTGCGACCGTGGCTCCTATGCCGAGGAAACGCTGCGCGCCAATCGCGAGGATATGCAGGCGATCAAGTTCCGCCAGCGCATCCTGGTCGACGTCTCCAAGCGCGACACCTCGACCACGATACTCGGCGAGCCCTCGACCATGCCGCTGATCCTGGCGCCGGTGGGCCTTTTGGGCATGCAGCATGGCGACGGCGAAATTTACGCCTGCCGCGCCGCGCAGGCTGCCGGCATCCCGTTCACGCAGTCGACGATGTCGATCTGCTCGATCGAGGATATCGCCGCCAATGTCGACAAGCCGTTCTGGTTCCAGCTCTACGTGATGAGGGACCGCGGCTTCATCAAAGATCTGGTCCAGCGCGCGATCACAGCGAAGTGCAGCGCGCTGGTCCTGACCGTCGATCTCCAGGTGATCGGCCAGCGCCACGCCGACATCAAGAACGGCATGACCGTGCCGCCGGAATGGTCGCTGTCGAAGCTCTTGGATTTCGCCAGCAAGCCGGCCTGGGTCTCCGGCGTGCTGCGCGGCAAGCGCCGCACCTTCGGCAACATCGCCGGCCACGTGAAGAACACCGAGGACCTCAACCGCCTCGCCGAATGGACGGCGTCGCAGTTCGACACTTCGTTGAACTGGAAGGACGTCGAGTGGGTCCGCAGCATCTGGCCGGGCAAGCTCATCATCAAGGGCATCCTCGACGTCGAGGACGCCGAGGAAGCCGCCAAGACCGGCGCACAGGCACTGGTCGTGTCGAACCATGGCGGCCGCCAGCTCGACGGTGCGCCGTCCTCGATCGAGGTGCTGCCCGAGATCGTCGACGCCGTGGGCTCGAAGATGGAGATCATGTTCGACGGCGGCATCCGCTCCGGGCAGGACGTGATGCGCGCACTCGCGCTCGGCGCAAAGTCCTGCATGATCGGCCGCGCCTACGCCTATGGCTTAGGTGCCGGCGGCCAGGCCGGCGTCGCCAAGGCGATCGACATCATCCAGAAGGAGCTGCTCACGACCATGGGCCTGTGCGGCGTCAACAGGATCGACGAGATCGACGATCACATCATTGCGGTGTGAGGCGCGGGCGGCCCCGAGGCTTCAGAAGGCCCGCGCTCCAATAACCAAAGTCGTTTGGCGAGGACTCGGGGTTGCCTGCTCGCGCCAAACTTCTCCCTGGGGTAATGGGTCCTGGCTTTCGCCAGGACGACGTTAGACGTCACATCGGCGGCGTCAGGCCGTCACGGCCGACGCTGACGCGGTTGGCTTCGAGCGAACCGTCCGGCAGCGGCTTGACGAAGGCGATGATCTTGGCGCCGGCCTTCAGGTCGGACTTTTCGCCGGGCACGTAGGTGACCACCGGCGTTTCCGGGGACACGAAAACCTTCTTCTCGCCGTCCTTGTATTTGACCAGCAGGGTGTGACCGTCATTGCCGACCACGCTCTCGGCGACCGTCGCATTGGTCATGCTCGAGTTCGGCTTCAGATCCCAGGGACGCGAGCCCTCGCCGGTGCCGCGCATGCTCTCCGGAAAGACGTGGACCTCGACCGCGTTCTGGCCACCATCCGGACCCGGCACCGTGGTCGCGCCGACGAAGGAGCCGACCTTGATATCCGAGAGCGAAATCTTCGTGATCCCGGACACCATCAGATCGGAAGGGATGTGCAGCTTGACGTCCTCGCCACTGCGAGACTTCACGGAAAGCGTATCACCATTAAGGCTTTCGATCGTGCCGCGCACGCGCGTCGGCACCGGCGGTTTCTGCGCGAATGCGTAAAGGGTCGAGACGGCCACCATGGCCACGGCGAGAAGCGGGCGTGCGAAAGTTACACGTTGAACAGTCATTGACGATCTCCGATTACCCCACAGGGACAGAACTCCGGAGATCGCCCGCTCTTCCCTCAAGTCTTTGTGAGATCGGTCTCGACCAGCGCGCGCAGTTCCGCCGTCACTCGCGGCCTTTGACCGAACCACAGCTCGAAGCCGCGCACGGCCTGGTGCAGCAGCATGCCGAGCCCGTCCGCGGTCCTCAGCCCGCGCGCCTGGGCAGCCGCGAGCAGCGGCGTGACCAGCGGAACATAGACGAGATCCGCGACCACGGCGGCCTGCGGCAGGCGTGTCACATCGACATCGAGTGAAGCCTGGCCGTGCATGCCGAGCGAGGTGGTGTTCACCAGCAATTTCGCTCGCGGCAGAACGTCGTTGATCCCATCCCATGCGATGGGATGGACGTTCGGCCCGAACTGCTTCGCAAGCGCCTCGGCCCGAACAACGGTGCGATTGGCGAGATGAACGCGACTGATGCCGCGTTCCAGCAGGCCGAACACGACCGCGCGCGAGGAACCGCCGGCGCCCAACACCAGCGCCTCCTCGGCGGCATCCCAACCGGGTGCGCTGGCATCGAGATTGTTGATGAAGCCCTCGACATCGGTGTTGGTCGAACGCAACTCGCCGCCCTCGAACCACAGCGTGTTGGCGGCACCGACCGCCGCGGCACGTGCGTCGGGCGTGGACAGCGCCAGCACGCCTTCCTTGTGCGGAATGGTGACGTTGGCGCCGACGAAACCTCGCAGCGACAGCCGCAGCACGAAGTCGCGCAGATCCTCAGGGGGAACGGCCTCGATGACATAGCCACCGGCGATGCCGAGCGTGCGCAACCAGTAATGGTGGATCAGCGGTGAGCGCGAATGCGCCGCCGGCCATCCGATCAGGCAAGCTGCGGGAGCCTTGGTCACGATCGTCCTCTCAAGCCGCAGGCCTGCATGGTCCCCTCCCCGGTGCTGTCGCGGCGATCCATTTCGCGTCCCGCCAGCCCTGTCAAGCGCGCGCCACGAGGCGGCGGCGATAATGGCGGCGGCCGCGGACGCGGTCGCGGCCCGAGCGCCCTTGATGTCGGCGATCGCGCGCTCGATCGTCTCGCGGTAACGCGCGCGTGGCGGCAACACGCCATGGGTGAGCAGCGCCCGGCGGACCGTGGGCGAGGCGCCGGTGACGAACAGCCTGAGCAGCCCCTCACCGCACCCTCTCCCCGAAAAGACGGGGAGCGGGTGTGAGAGGGCGGTGCGTCTCTTACCGCGAGAGTTGGCTCACGCCGCGTGTGCGGCAATGATCTGGTCGGCCGCGCGCCCGGTCACCTCGGCCATGTGGTCGAAGGTACGGGTAAAGCTGCCGGCGCCGGCGGTGGCCGAGCGCAGCTCCACGATCAGCTCGCCGATCTCGGCCTCCGGCATCATGGCGCGGACGCAGTCCCAGCCGCTCCAGCCGTCGCGGGTGTCGAAGCCGAGGATCTGCCCGCGCCGCGCCGACAGGATCGCATTGATCTTGGCGGTGGCGTCGGTCGGACAGACGATCTCGACCACGTGGATCGGCTCCAGCAGCACCGGCTGGCATAGCGGCAGGCCTTCGTTGAGCCCGATCCGGGCCGCCGTGCGAAACGCGAGGTCGGAGGAATCGACGCTGTGAAAGGAGCCGTCGGTCAGCGTCACCTGCACGTCGGTGACGGGGAAGCCGAGCGGCCCGCGCGCGAGTCCGTCGATGACGCCTTCTTCCACCGCCGGGATGTAATTGCGCGGCACGGCGCCACCCACCACCTTCTCGGCGAACTTGAAGCCATCGCCGCGCGGCAGCGGCCTGATGTCGAGCACGACGTCGCCGAACTGCCCGTGGCCGCCGGACTGCTTCTTGTGCCGGCCACGCTGGGTGATCGGCTTGCGGATGGTCTCCTGATAGCCGATCGCGGGTGGATGCGACTTCACGTTGACGCCGAAGCGGTCGCGCAGCCGCTCGACCGCAACACGCAAATGCATCTCGCCCTGTCCCCACAGCACGGTGTCGTGGGTCTGGGCGTTCATCACGATGACGAGCGAGGGATCTTCCTCGTGCAGCCGCGCCAGCGCCTGTCCGAGCTTCACATCGTCCTTGCGATCGCTCGCCGCGATCGAGGCCGCGAGCACCGGCGGCGTCGGTTCTGCGGCGACCAGGGCCGGCGGCTGGGTCTTTCCGCTCGAGACCATGTCGCCGGTCTTGACCGGATCGAGCTTGCCGAGCGCCACCGTGTCGCCGGCTTCCGCCGCGGCACGCTTGGTGTCGTAGGCGCCGTTGACGGCGAGAATGCCGGAGATGCGGCCCGCGCCTCCGGAAGAGGACTGCAGCGTGGCGCCGTCATCGAGATGGCCGGCGATGAGCCGCGTCAGCGACAGCTTGCCGCCGTGCTGGGAGTGCAGCGTCTTGAAGACGTAGCCGAGCGCGTCCTTGGCTTCCGGCGTACCGAGACGCTTGGCAGTCTCGGCAATACCGGGCGCCTCATGGCGCAGCGCCTTCATCAGGCGCAGCACGCCGTTCTCGCGCGCGGCGGCGCCTATCAGCACGGGACAGATGAGGCCCTCGCGCAATTCGCGGGCAAGATCGTCGAACACGGCATCGCGCGGCGGCTGGATGTCCTCAAGCAACTGCTCCATCAGCGCGTCATCGTGATCGGCGAGCTTCTCCAGCATCGAGAAGCGGGCTTCCTTCTCGCGGTCGAGATTGCCGCCTTCAAGCGCGATCACCTCGGACGCCTTGTGCTCGCGATAGACGAACGCGCGCTCCAGCGCGAGATCGACGAAGCCCTCGATCAGCTCGCCATTCCAGATCGGGATCTGGCGCAGCACCAGCGGCACGCGGGAGGCCGGCTGGAGCATCGCAAGCGTCTCGCGGATGCGTTCGTTGGCGCGGTCGATCTTGTTGAGGAACAGGAAACGCGGAATCTTCAGCTCCTCCAGCTCGCGCAGGATGATCTGAAGCTGCGGCAGCTTCTTCTCGTCGGCCTCGCAGACCACGACCGCGGCATCGACCGCGGGCAACGCGGCGCGCATGTCGTTGGCGAATTCGACGGAACCGGGACAGTCGAGAAAGGTGTAGCTGTCGCCCATGAAACTCGTGGTGGCAGCAGTCAGCCCGACGGTCATCTTGTGATGACGGGCCTCGGGACTGGCGTCGCCGACGGAAGTTCCGGCGTCGACGCTTCCAGCGCGCGGGATTGCGCCCGTTCGCGCCAGTATTGCTTCAAGAAGAGTGGTTTTACCGCTTTGGAAAGGGCCCACCAGCGCAATGCACCGTGGACCTCGGGGACTTCTGACGTCTTGTCCCATTCGCCGCCTCCTTCATCTGGAGCTCGGCCCGTGATTGGGTCGGCAAACGTTGATGCTCTGCCCGTCCTCACGGTTTGGCAAGCATCAAACGTCGCTGCGGTGCGTCGTCAGTTAGATCAAGTCTTAGCGACTAAATGAGATCAGGTACGACCTATTGCCCCAGGGGCATTTACCTCTTCGGGAGAGGTGAAGGGAGAGCTCCTCCGCTGGCACTCACTCAACCTACAATTGATTCAGCGACCCGGGCGCAGTTCCAGGCTCTCGAGACCGGCGGCGACGTTGAGGCCGACCTGGCCCTGCACGCTAAGCGGTTGAAGTGCGATCGAATTGTTGGAGCCGCCGACGAGCACATTGCCCCCTAAGCCGACGCCGACCGACGCGCTGCCCTGCGCGCCCGCATAGTTACCGGAGAGATCGCCGGGGCCGAGCCGGTCGACCGGCGCGAACACGCCCCAGGCGAGCGCAGTCTCCTGCGTGATGCCGATGTCGAGGCCGACCTTACGGATCGTCGCGACGTAGCGGTCCTCGGGCACGCCGTCGGCGCGCAGGACGCAGCCGAGATGGGTCACCGATCCCACCACGAAGCCGACGCTGGCGCCGCCGCGGCATTCGAGCACGCCGACCCGCGCCATCCGCTGCTGCGCGCCGGCACAAGCGATGGAGGCAACGAGGCTCGCGACAGTGAGGCCGGCGAGGAGGAATGAGCGGCGCATGAAATGTCTCCGGCTATGATGTGATGCGAGGATGGAGGGGGCGGCACAAGCGCGGGACGTTCTATGCCACAATCGTCCCGGTGGTACCAGTTCGCGCGGACGTGAAAGAAAAAGGGCCCGCAGGATGCGGGCCCTTTCATGTCACATCGTTACCGTCAGCTTAGCGCAGATTGCCGCAGAAGCGCTGGATGCGCTTGCAGGCGTCTTCGAGGTCCGAGGTCTTGGTCGCATAGGAGATGCGGAAGGCCGGACCGAGGCCGAAGGCCGAGCCCTGCACGACGGCGACGCCTTCGGTCTCCAAAAGCTCGGTGACGAACTGCTCGTCGTTGGAGATCACATTGCCCGACGGCGCGGTCTTGCCGATGGTGCCGGCGCAGGACGGATAGACATAGAACGCGCCCTCCGGCCGCGGGCACTCGATGCCGTTCGCCTGGTTGAGCATGGAGACGACGAGATCGCGGCGCTCCTTGAACACCTTGTTGTTGGCGGGGATGAAGTCCTGCGGACCGCTCAGCGCCTCCACCGACGCCCACTGCGCGATCGAGCACGGGTTCGAGGTCGACTGCGACTGGATGGTCGCCATCGCCTTGATGAGCTGCGCCGGACCGCCGGCGTAGCCGATGCGCCAGCCGGTCATGCAATAGGCCTTCGACACGCCGTTCACGGTCAGCGTGCGGTCATACAGCTTCGGCTCGACCTGGGCGACGGTGGTGAACTGGAAGTCGTCGTAGACGAGATGCTCGTACATGTCGTCGGTCATCACCCAGACATGGGGATGCTTGACCAGCACGTCGGTGAGCGCCTTCAGCTCGGCCTTGGTGTAAGCCGCGCCGGTCGGGTTCGAGGGCGAGCACAGGATGACCCATTTGGTCTTCGGCGTGATCGCGCGTTCCAGCGCCTCGGCCTGGAGCTTGAAGCCGGTCGCGGCGGTGCAGACCACCGGCACCGGCTCGCCGCCGGCGAGCGCCACCATCTCGGGATAGCTGACCCAGTAGGGCGCCGGGATGATCACCTCGTCGCCCGGATTGATGGTCGCCATCAACGCATTGTAGAGCACCTGCTTGCCGCCGGTGCCGACGATCACCTGGTTCGGCTTGTAGCTGATGCCGTTCTCGCGCTGGAATTTCGCGATGATGGCGTCCTTCAGCTCGGGGATGCCGTCGACCGCGGTGTACTTGGTCTTGCCGGCTTCGATGGCGCGGATCGCCGCCAGCTTGATGTTGGCGGGCGTGTCGAAGTCGGGCTCGCCGGCGCCGAGGCCGATGACGTTGCGGCCCGCCGCTTTCAGCGCGCGTGCTTTATCCGTGACCGCGATGGTCGCGGACGGCTTCACACGGTCGAGCGCAGCGGCAAGGAAGGACATCATCATCTCCTGGCAAGCGTCGTGAACCCTTGGGGCCTCACGACTCTGATTGTGGGAATGCGCCACCCTAAAACGTGCGCCGCTGCACCGCAAGAAACTTCGGCCCGATCTTCGAAAAGTTTACGAATTTGGCGCGCTTCGCGTACGGCGGAACGCAATATTGCGCAACTTTGCCGCCGGAATCCCTCATATCCGGCAAGGCCTGTCCTCGGAGCAATTTACGCTTCCAAAGCGCCAAGAGACTGCCAAGAGACTGACGCCGGGCTGACGGTGCGAGCCGGCGCCCGATCGACACCGGCTGATGAGAGCACAGCCCAAGATCCTCGCACACGATCGCGCGCGGGCGAGCGTTCGCATGTTGACGCAAGCGTGATCCGGTTTGCATCAGCGCCGCGGAAATGATTTTCCGCAGCGCTGCAGTGCGGTAGGCTTTTCGAGTTTTTCTATTGGTCAGGCCTTGCGGCGGATTCGCAACGGCATCATTGTTTAGCCGCGTTGCGGGGCAACAAGCGCCGCGCCTTCCCGTCGCTGGAATTGAATTCTTAAGAATGTACAAGCTCTACTCGATGCAACGCTCCGGCAACAGCTACAAGGTCCGCCTTGCGCTGGCGCTGCTGAATGTGCCCTACGAAGCGATCGAGGTGGACATTCTGCGCGGCGAGAGCCGCACGCCGGAGTTTCTGGCGAAGAATCCGTCCGGACAGGTGCCGCTGCTCGAGGTCGGCGACAACCGCTACATCGCCGAGTCCAACGCCATCCTCTGGTACGTCGCGGTCGGCACGCCGCTCGCGCCCGAGAACCGCATCGAACGCGCCGAGGCGCTGCAATGGATGTTCTTCGAGCAGCACGCGCTCGAGCCGAACCTCGGCGCGGCCTATTTCTGGCTGTCGTTGGTCAAGGGCGGGCGCGATCTGCAGACCCACGCGCTGGAGGACTGGATGGAGCGCGGCTATGGCGCGCTGCAGGTGATGGAAAATCACCTCAGGACCAACGCCTACTTCGCTGCGCGCCAGCTCACGGTCGCCGACATCGCGCTCTACGGCTACACCCATCTCGCCGATCGGTGCGACTTCGACCTCTCGACCTTCCCGGCGATCCGGAACTGGCTGAAGCGGGTCGAAGAGACGCCCGGCTTTGTCACGATGGACTGGCGGCCGGCCGATATCGACGACCCTGCCAGCATTGCGGCCGGCGCCTGACGGCCCGCCGCCAGGGTTGGGGGAAATAGCGGGCATAACGAAAGCCGCTGCCGCAATCTCGCCGTAATCGGCGCGGCAGCCGCCCCAATGTTGCCGGTTGAAGTTGTGAAATTCTCCGCGTCGCGGGTGATTCGCTCGCGCGTTGAAGGATTTAGACCATGATTCGGGCGTCCGGCACGGCAGGCTTTCAGGGCCGCCCCGTCATCGCCGCCTCTTCCCGGTTGACCAACGCTGTCGCGGCCTCGCTCGCGATCGCTGCGCTTTCGCTCTGCCTGATCGTCACCCTGACGGTGCTGTCGACAAAGGCGACCATGGCAATGGGTCTTCCGGTCTGATCCCGTCTCATCCTGGACCAGCCTTCAGGGCGCCCTGTGAGCACCCGCGCCGATCGGCACCGCTACAGGACATCGATGAAGTCACCGGTGATAGTCGTTGCAATTACCCTGACTGCGGCCATCCTGGTCGCGGCGTCGCTCTTGATTTTTGCGGGCACGCGCAAGAACACCGGAACCTTGACGCTGAACGCGCCCACGCTGCAGCGGCACGTCATGCCCGCACATTTGCTCTAAAATCATCGATAAGCTTTGCGCTTGCGCGCAAGTCCTTCTTAAGCGCGACGCACGAATTCCGTCGCCTTTGTGCAACGATCGGTCAGTCTGACGGCCTTACTCGTTCGTGGAGCAGCGAGACGGGCCATGCGATTCGGATGGCGTGCGATCTCCGGTCCGGCGCTGACGGCAGCGGTCGCGCTGCTGGCGACCCTGCTCGACCAATCCCTTACTGTCCCCTCACCCGCGCCGCTGTTCGTCTGCATCGTGGCCGTTGCCGGCTCGCTGTCGGGCTTCGCCTCCGCCGCGGCCAGCGCGGCCATCGCGGTGATCGGCGCGGCGCTGTTCCGCTTCTATCATGGCGCCGTTCCCGGCATCACTGCGATCGATCTGGGCCGGCTCGGCCTTCTGGCAATGACGGCTGCCGGCACCGCCGCCATCACCGGGCTGATGCGCGAGCGCCTGCTCGAGGCGTTCGCCGCCGAGCGTCGCAACCACGCCACCGCCGCCCGCCTGTCGGCGGCGCTTGACCAGGTCGATATCGGCATCGTGCTGCTCGATGCCGAGACCCGCGCCGAGTTCATCAACCGCGCCTTCCGCGATTATTTTGCGCTGCCCGATGCGAAGGCCGACGGCAAGCCGCCCTTCATCGCGCTGATGTATCACGGCCGCGACACCGGCGCATTCGAACTGCCGGAGGACGAGCTCAGCACTTTCATCGCGCAGCGCATGGAGATGGTGCGGATCGGCGACGCCACGCCGATCAACATCAACCTCGCCAATGGCGAAGTGCTGCGCTTCGTCTGCACCGTGCTGCCTGATGGCGGGCGCATGCTGAGCTACACGCCGGTGACCGACCTCGTGCGTCACACCGACACGCCGGCACAGGCCGACTACTACCGTTCGCTGCGCGATCCATCGAACCGCAAGCTGATCCGGTATCTGCGCGTTGCGGAGTAGCGATTGATCGGCCCGCCCGTCATCACGTATGAAGGACGCCACACCGGCACTTCGCCTTGCGTCCTCCGAGATCGGGAAATTTCCAGATGTCGCTCACCGTTCGCTCCGTCACACGGCAGGATTACGATCAGTGGCTCCCGCTGTGGGACGGCTACAATGCCTTCTACGGCCGCTCCGGCCCGACCGCGCTCGCGCCCGAGATCACGCGCATGACGTGGCAGCGCTTCTTCGATGCCTACGAGCCGGTGCATGCGCTGGTGGCCGAGAGCGAGGGCCGTTTGCTCGGGCTGACGCACTATCTGTTCCACCGCAGCACGACTGCGATCGAGCCGTCCTGCTATTTGCAGGACCTGTTCACGCTCGAAGCCGCGCGCGGCAAGGGCGTCGCCTCGGCGCTGATCTACGGCGTCTATGAGCGGGCAAAACTCGCAGGTTCGCCGCGCGTCTATTGGCAGACGCACGAGACCAACCTCACGGCGCAGAGCCTCTACGACAAGGTCGCGGAACGCTCCGGCTTCATCGTCTACCGCAAGCTGTTCTGATCGCTGCGGCCTAGACGCCCTGTGGATAACTTGGCCTGTCACCCGCACGTTACAGTAGAGGGCTAGGCTCGCGCCTGCGTCTGATCAGGCCCCCGTCACCGATCAAGCGCCTCGAAGCGGTCCCCGTCAGTCGCCGCGTCTGACAGGGGCCGCGTTTTTTGCCTGCAATTCTCATGTCAGCATGGCAGCAACGCATTCGCCGCCTTGCCGGTGCGGCGCATGGCGGGCCACAATGCCATCGCTGCTTGCTTCTGACAGGATCTCCCATGGAAATTCGCAATCTCGGCGCCTCCGGCCTGCGCGTCTCTGCGGTCGGGCTCGGCTGCAACAATTTCGGCCAGCGCACGGATCTGGAGACCTCGCGCAAGGTGATCCATCGCGCCCTCGACCTCGGCATCACGCTGTTCGACACCGCCGACATCTATGCGGGCATGGGCGGATCGGAGACCGTGCTCGGCATTGTGCTCGGCGATCGCCGCAAGGACATCGTGCTCGCCACCAAATATTCGAAACCGATGGCGACCGACGGCACCAAGCAGGGCGCCTCGCGCCGCTACATCATGAACGCGGTCGAGGCGAGCTTGACGCGGCTCAAGACCGACTACATCGATCTCTACCAGCAGCATGACTACGACCCGCTGACGCCGATGGAAGAGACGCTGCGCGCACTCGACGATCTCATTCGCCAGGGCAAGGTCCGCTACATCGGCAATTCCAACTTCCCGGCCTGGCGCATCGCGGAAGCCGAGTTCACCGCCCGCGCGATGAACGTCAGCCGTTTCGTCTCCTGCCAGGACGAATACAGCCTCCTCGTCCGCGACATCGAGAAGGACCTGTTGCCCGCCGCGCAGGAATACAGGCTGGGCCTCTTACCATTCTTCCCGCTGGCAAGCGGCCTGCTCACCGGCAAATACCAGCGTGGCGCAGCAGCGCCCGCCGACACGCGCTTTGCCAAGGCGCCGGCGCTGCGCGACCGCTATGTCACGCCGCGCAACGAAGACATCGTCGAAAAGCTCCAGTCCTTCGCCAAGGCGCGCGGCCACACCATGCTCGAGCTGGCCTTTTCCTGGCTCGCGGCGCGCCCGCAAGTGTCGAGCGTGATCGCAGGCGCCACCCGCGTCGAGCAGGTCGAGGAGAACGTCAAGGCGATCGCCTGGCAGCTCGGCGCGGATGATCTGGCCGAGATCGATGGGATCACCAAGGCCTGATGCCTGCAGCGCGGCGCTATTTCGCGCCGCGTGCCACCGTCTGCATCACCTCAAAACCCTCGAACTGCGGATGGCCGAGATAGAGCGGCTTGTTGTCGCCGGCCCGTTGATGCGCCGCGCGAAACGCCTCCGACTTGGTCCAGGCCTCGAACGCCGCGTGGTTGGCCCACACGGTGTGGGAGGCATAGAGCGTATGATCCTCGAGCTCGGGTCCCCTGAGCAGATGAAATTCGATGAAGCCCGGCACCTTGTCGAGATGGGTGTCGCGGCTGAGCCAGACCTGCTCGAAAGCAGCCTCCGAACCCTTGGCAACGCGAAAGCGATTCATGGCGATGTACATTGCGGAAGGTCTCCTGATGTTCGGTCAAATATTTCGTCATTCCGGGATGCGCCGCAAGGCGCAGGCCCGGAAGCCATCGCTCCGCGGATGAATGGATTCCGGGTTCGCGCTGACGCGCGCCCCGGAATGACAGTGTTGGTTAGATGATCAACCCCTTCATCGGCCGCGCCGCGGCGCTGTCGGGAAACACCGTCTCGGCCAGCACGCGATCGGACAGGCCGAACTGGTCTTGCAGCACGCCCTTGATCACCGAACGCAAATCGGTGGTGGGCTTGAGGTCGCGGCCTTCGTAGAGGTTGGCGAGCTTGAGGCCAGGCCAGTCGGAGATCACCCGGCCACCCTTCACGGCGCCGCCGGCGAGCAGCGCGACGGTAGCCGTGCCGTGGTCGGTGCCGTCGGTGCCGTTGATGCGCGCGGTGCGGCCGAACTCGGTTGCGACCACGATGACGGTGTCGCGCCAGCGCTCGCCGAGGCCGCTTTCGAATTCGCCGAGCGCGCCGTCGAGCCCGCCGAGCAGGAACGCCAGGCGACCGACCGGGCCGCCTTCATTGGCGTGCGTGTCCCAGCCGTCGAAGGCAAGCGCCGCGATGCGCGGGCCGTCGGCGGCGGCCATCAGCTTGGCGGCGCCGCGCGCCACTTGCCGCATCTGCGCGACCACATTGCCGGGCTTGCGCTTCATGTCGTCGCCGCTCGCGGCCTTTTCGAGCTGGAGACCTTGCGACAGTGCCGACGCCAGCGCGGGATCGCGATGGCGGTAGAGATCGACGAGCCGCATTGCGGTGTCGTCATCGGCCTGCGGCAGCGCAACCGGCGCCCAGCCAACGGTCGGAGCAGCGCCGCGCAGCACCAGCGGCGTGGTGGGGCCGACCGCAAGCCCGCTGGACACGCGCTCGCCACGCGGCAGCGCCTCGAGCGCACGGTTGAGCCAGCCGGACTGCACGCGGCCGGGACCCGCGTAGCCGCTTTCGAGCACGTCCTGGCCATCGAAATGCGATCGGTCACGATAGGGCGTCGCGACGGCGTGGATCACCGCGGCACGCTTGTCGCGATACATGCGTGCGAATTCCGGCATCGCCGGATGCAGCGCAAAGAAGGTGTCGAGCATGATCGCGGGGTGTGCGCCATCCGCCGCGAGCGCGATCGAGCCGTGCAGGCCCGCATAGTCGGGATCGCCGATCGGCGCGACGGTTGAGAGCCCATCCAGCGCGCCGCGCAGGATCACCACGACCAGCCGGGGATCGCGCCCGTCCGCCGCGCGCGCAAATTTCGGCAAGTAAGCCCACGCCGCGAAGCAGGCGCCGCCGAGCAAGAGGCCGCGACGCGAGGTGAGGAGCCGGTTCTCGGTGCAATCCATCACATCATCTCCTCTGCATTTCCGGCGACATCAACAGCAGCGCCAAGGCCTGCTGGCGCGATTCCGCGCGCTCGATGGTCCGCCGCGTCTCGATGGAGGCCGCATCGGCCGCCGCGAATTCCAGAAGGTCGAGCGGGTCGATGTTGTTGCCGAGCCGCGCACCCATCTGCGAGGCGATATCGAGCCGGAGCTTGATGCCTTCGGGCGCGGCCCAGGCGGCACTGGTGTCCGGGAAACCATTGGGCCCCGCCGGCGACCATAGCGGCTGGCCGAGCAGATTGAGACTGTTGAGATATGGACCGGGGTCTTCCGGCACACGCGCGAGCAGCCTGCCGCTCGCGACCAGGAAATCGTAAGGCGAGCGCATCTTGGTCAGCGGCGCCTTCCAGGCCTCGTCCGAATCAACCAGCACGGTCGCAAGCGCCTTCAGATCGCCGTCGGTCCTGACGAAGACGTCGCGCAATCGCGCGACCAGAGCGGGCGGCGGGTCATCGGCGACGAAATGACGAACGAATTTGGTGGCGATGAAGTTTGCCGTCGAGGGATGCCGCGCGATGTCGGCGAGCGCGGCCTCGCCCTGCGCGAGGCCGGTCGGCTGATAGGTCTTGCCGAGCAGCACCTGCGGCCCCGGCTGGTGCGCATTGCTATTGAACACGAACGAGCCGGGCACCCCTAGCTGCCCCTGCCGGCCGGCAAAGGTCCAACCCGTGATGATGCGCGCGAGCGAGGTGACGTCCTCCTGGGTATAGCCGCCGCTGACGCCGAGCGTATGCAGCTCCATGATCTCGCGCGCGAGGTTCTCGTTCAGCCCGCGCTTGCGATTTTGGCCCGCGCGCGAGTCCGGACCGAGCGATTGCTGGTTGTCGAGAAAGAACAGCATCGCCGGGTGCTGCTCGACCGCCTTCAGCATGTCGGCGAAACGCCCGAGCACATGCGGGCGGATCGCCTCGCGCTCGAACGCGCCGGCCCACATCCGCGCCAATTCGCCCTTGCTGGCGGAGATGCAGAAATGGTTGGACCAGAACACGACCAGCCGCTCGGTAAAGCCGCAGTCGGCCAGCGTCGCGCGCTGCAACCGCGCCAGCGCTTCGGCGCGGAAGGTCTTCTGGATGACGTTGAGCGGCTGCGGCGCGGGCTTTGTGGGCGTCGGCGCGGCCGCATCGGGCTGCATGGTATCAGGCTTGGCCGCATTGTCCGCCGGCTTCGTCTTGGCCATCTGGCCGGCGATCTCGGTCATCACGGCGTTGAGCGACGGGTTGCGGCGCAGTTTGGTATCGGACTTCGGATCGGCCGGCGCCTGCGGAGGCGGCGCTTCGGCGGGCGCAGCCGTCTTTGCGGCCTCGCGCGCCTGCCTGACCTGGTCCTGATAGGCGAACACGGCCTGCCCGAGCTGCGGCGTCGATTGCAGGCCTGGCGCCTCTAGCAGCACACCGTTGGGCCGGCTGAGTTCCGCCTTCACGAAACCGCGCGGATCGGAAGCCGCGTTGATGAGATCGCCGGAGGCCCCGCCCCGCGCGCCAAAGCCGAACCGGTTGAGCGCAACAAGGGCGGCATGCGAATCGCGGGCCATCGATTTGTCCTCTGCGCCTCGCCCAACGCTTTCCGGGCGTATGCGCGACGTTTAATATATCGCGGTGGGGGATGAACCCGACATGAAAATGACGGCGAAGCTTCGGCGTAGATCATGACAAATCCGAAAGAATTGACCCTGCAGGATTCGCCGGCTCGCCGCCTCGCCTGTTCCCGTTGCGGCACCGAATTCGGCTGCGACCTCTCGGGCACCTGCTGGTGCGTCGAAGAGACGGCGCGCCTGCCGATGCCGGTCGAGGCTGAGGATTGTTTGTGCAGGGAGTGTTTGCGGAAGCTGGCGGCGGAGGGGACGAAATAGCTTGCGATCGTTGCGCGCTAAATTAGACGCTAGCAGCCGCCAGGCCTCCGGTGTCGTCCTGGCGAAAGCCAGGAGCCCCGCGCGAGCGCTTTTGCGCTCGTCGCGATTACCCCAGGGAGAGGTTTGGCGAAGGCTCGTGGTTCGGTACTACGACCATTCGCGCTCGATAGATCACGCGGTATGGGCCCTGGCTTTCGCCCGGACGACGTTAGGGAGAGAGCCTACATTCAAACCGCATGCCCCGGCGACTTGCGCGCCATGCCGTCGAACGCGTCCAGCAGTTTTTCGCGCCACGCATACACGGGATCATCCGCCTCGAGCAGCTTGAACGGGCTGACGACGCGCGCCCATTGGAAGCCTCCGAACACGATGTAGTCGGCATAGTTCGGCGCGCTGCCGCCGAGATAGGCTTGCGTCTTGAACGTCTGGCGCAGCACTTCCAGCGACTTGCGGAAGGCAACCACACCGGTGTCGCGGCTTGCCATGATGTCTTCCAGCGCCTTGCCGCCGAAGCGCGCTTCGCGCGACTCGCGGAAATAGGCGGCATCGGCCTTGGCGAGATTGTTCGGGATGTCGGCGATGATCAGCGGGAAGATGCCGCCGACGATCGCGATGTCGCCCCACGCGTTGAGCATCCGCGCCATGGCGCGGCCGCCCTCACCGCCGAACAGCGACGGACGATCCGGAAAGGTCTCTTCGAGATAGTTCGCGATCGTCCAGGAATCGACCACCGGCTTGTCGTGATGCAGCAGCACCGGAACCTTTTCCGAGCCATGCGGCGCGATCGCGCTCTTCTCGGTGAAACGCCAGGGCAGCGATTCCGCAGAGAGGCCTTTGTGCGCGAGTGCCATGCGCGTGCGCCAGCAATACGGGCTGAAGGGGCGGCTGGCGTCGGTGCCGACGAGTTCGTACAGTTTGAGTGACATGGCAGGCTCCACAGTCTCCGTCATTGCGAGCGAAGCGAAGCAATCCGGACTATCGCCGCGGAAACATTCTGGATTGCTTCGCCGGCGCTCGCAATGACGATGTGGAGAGAAGTGCGTACACCAATTTCCGTCGTCATGTCCTCGCGACCCGGCTACGCCAAGGCTTCGCCGGGGCTTACGCTCCTGGGCCGCCGAAGCTTTAGCGAAGGCGGCAGGCGGGCATCCAGTACGCCGCGGCGGTCGAATGACCCACTGCCGCTTGTGATTACTGAATCATCCGCCTTCGCGGATGATGACGACGGAAATCCTACCGCACCACCGACGCCGTCTGCCCGAACAGGATCTTGCGCTCCTCTTCGGTGCGGATGGCCGGCTTGCCGAAGTTCGGATTGACGTCTTTCGCGAGCGCATAGGCGCGCTCGGTGGCGGGGCGTGCGCGGATGGTTTCGAGCCAGCGCTTCAGATGCGGGAAGTCGTCGATGTTCTGGCCCTGGTTCGCATAACCGACCACCCAGGGATAGGACGCCATGTCGGCGATCGAATATTCGCCGGCGATGAATTCGCGATCGGCGAGGCGCTTGTTGAGCACACCATAGAGACGGTTGGTCTCATTGACGTAGCGGTCGATCGCATACGGAATCTTGTCCTGCGCGTAGTTGCGGAAATGGTGGTTCTGGCCCGCCATCGGGCCGAGGCCGCCCATCTGCCAGAACGTCCATTGGATCACGTCATAGCGGCCATAGAGATCGGCCGGCAGGAATTTTTCGGTCTTCTCGGCCAGATAAAGCAGGATGGCGCCGGATTCGAAGACCGACAGCGGCTTGGTCCCGCCTTTCGGCGCGTGGTCGACGATCGCGGGAATGCGGTTGTTGGGCGCTACCGCCAAGAACTCCGGCTTGAACTGCTCGCCCTTGCCGATGTTGACCGGAATGATCTTGTACTTCAGCCCGGTCTCTTCGAGGAACATCGTTATCTTGTGGCCGTTCGGCGTGGTCCAGTAGTGCAGGTCGATCATGGCTGGATGTCCCGGGCTGGAAGGAAAGGCGATCGCAAATAGATGCGATTGCATGAACTTCGCGCCAAGCCCGGCCTGTGTCAATGGTTCCGGCAATGACGGCCGCGTGATTGCAGGAGCGCGCTTTCTTCTCCCCTGTCCGTTCTGACGGGGAGAGGCGAGGATGTCACCGCCCGTTCGCGCGCAAAAAGCTTTCGCCGTCTTCGGTCACCGCGATGATCAACCCGACGCCGGCAACGGTCTCGCGTGCGACGTAGCCGCGATCAGCGGCGTCTTCCCAGATGGTGAGGCGCGGGCAGGATGTTTTCCAGGTCGAGACCACCTCGGCGTAGGCGCGCGGCTCGCGCGCGATCCACTCGACGAAATCAAGCACCAGCGGATCGGCCATCTCGCTCATTGCAGTCCTCCCTTGTCGAAGGCCGCCAGCACCGGTGTGCGGACCAGCAGCCAGCCTCCATAGGCGATGTAATAGCAGGCGATGGTGGTGATCAGACGCGTCGCCCAGACACGGTATTGCTGGTCGCTCATCGCCTCGAGCAGGCGGCGGGCGAGGCTAGTGCCGAGCATCGAGGCGGCGATCGCAACCGCAGCCAGCACCGGATCGAGCGAGGCGGCCTGGTCGACGATGCCGCCGAAATAGAGCAGCTTGGTGAAATGGCTCGCGACCTGGCAGGTCGCTTTCGTCGCCACGATCTCGCGCCGGCCGAACTTGCCGCCGAGGAAGAACGTGTCCATCAGCGGACCCGAAACGCCGGTCATCAGCATCAGACCCATGCAGACCGAGCCGTAGAAGGCGCCCTGCCAGATGCTGTCCGGATTCGGCTTGATGCCCGCGGGCATCATCCGCGCCATGAACGGCGTGACGCCAAGCATCAGGAGCGCGACCGGCTTGTCCGGCACGTAGCGCGTGATCGACCATAGCGCCAGGGCCAGCGCGCAGCCGATCAGATAGACGAACACCGGCCGCCACCGGATATGCGCACGCCACAGCAAGGCGCGCCAGCCGTTCGACGCCATCTGGGTGATCGCATGCAGCACCATCGCGGTCGGCAGCGACATCAAGGCCAGTAGCACGCCGATCAGAATCAGCCCGCCCGCCATGCCGAACAGCCCCGACAGGAATGCGGTGCCGACCATCAGCAATCCGAGGGCAGCGATCATGATGGGCGTCACGAAGGTCTCCTGTGGCAAGTGAGGGACGCAGGCTGTCCATTCTCCCTCTCCCTGTTCTTACGGGGAGAGGGTTGGGGTGAGGGGCTGCGTCCGCGATCACGGTGACAGTTGGACTCGCGGAAGCTCCCCCTCACCCGGCGCGCCTTGCGCGTCGGCCTCTCCCCGCAGGCGGGGAGAGGCGAAGGCCGCCATCCTCGCTTCAACAGATCAGCACAAATTTACGCTGCAAGTTGTGCCTCGCTTGTTCCCCTCGCGCAAACTGAGTTATCTTGGCCTGGCATCAGCTTTCCTGAGGGTACGGCATTTGCGGCGGCTGCTCTTTCTCAACGGCATCAAGGCGTTCGAGGCGGCGGCGCGGACCGGCAGCTTTGCCTCCGCCGGCGTCGAGCTGAACGTGTCGGCCGCCGCCGTCAGCCGCATGGTGCATCTTCTGGAAAAGCGCCTCGGCGTCGCGCTATTCGAGCGCAAGGCCAACCGCCTCGTGCTGACGCAGGCAGGACGCGCCTATCAGAGCGGGCTGACGCCGATCTTCGACGCGCTCGCAAGCCTCACCGCCCAGGTGACGGCGTCCTCGAGCGTCCGCGTGCTCACCATCGGCGTCGGACACACCTTTGCGATGCGCTGGCTGATCCCGCGGCTGTCGGAGTTTCGCAACGAAGAGCCCGACATCGAGGTGCGCTTCACCACCGGCGGTGCGGCGGTGCCGTTCGGAGAGGACTGGAGCTGCGGCATCAAGCTCGGCACCGGCGACTGGCCCGGCCTCGTCGCCGAGCCGCTGTTCGCCGGCGACCTCACACCGGTCTGCGTGCCGCGCCTCGCCGCCAGCCTGAGACGGCCGGCCGACCTGAAAGGCCCGAGCCTGATCCGCGTCGCGCATTCGCCAGAGGACTGGCCGATCTGGCTGAAGGCGGCCAGCCTCACCCGGATCAACGCACGCGGCCCTGAATTCGAGTTCTACGGCCAGTCGCTGCAGGCCGCTGCCGACGGGCTCGGCATCGCCATGGGCATCCGGCCCTATATCGACGACGATCTCGCCGCCGGCCGGCTGGTGGCGCCGTTCGACATCTCGGTGCCCAAGGGCATGCGCTGGTACCTGGTGTATCGCAGCTTCCAGACCGAACAGCGCGACTTTGCCGCGTTCCGGCGCTGGATCATGCGTGCCGCGGCCGAGCCCGCGGCGCGTCCGGCCAGGCGGATCGGCCGCGCCGCCGCACGGAACTGAAGGGGTCAATCTGCTCTTGGGCGAATCTTGGGCGAAAAAGCCGGCGGCTTGTGAACCGTTTCACATACGCAAATCTGGAAACGTGGTCCCCTAATTTCCCAACAAGAAACGTGGGGGACCACTATGACGACCCTTTACGACGGCTTTGACATCGAATCCTTCGAGGCAGGCAAGGGACTGTGGCACGCCCGGATCCGGCGCGCCGACTTCAGCCCTGTTGCCATCGACGGCGTGCTGTTTCCGGCCATGGAAGTCGGCTTCGCCTGGCCCGATCCCGACGCTGCGATCGCCGATGCCAAGCACCACATCGACCGCTTCCGCCGCCGCGCCGAGAACGACGACGAGTAAGCAAGCGGGATGGCGAAGGACCGCAGCGACAACGCGGCGGGAAACGAGGAACCGGGGATGTCGTACATCGAAATCGAAGAGACACAGCCGCTGGCACGATCCTACGCGCGGTCCGTGCTGGCGAAATGTCCTGAGTGCGACGAGGATCTCGCGGTGCTCCGCGTGATCGGCGGCCGCGCCGGATGCGAATACTGGACCATGCGTTGCACTAGTTGCGGCGGGATCCATCTCGACATCCTCCAACCGCGCAGTGTGCGCGAGGACGACGACGGGCCGCTGCCGGCGGCGTGACGCCCGCGCCTGCTGCCAACCTGCTGTCAGCAGGCCGAGCCGGACAGGGCATTCGCCCTTTTCTGCCGGGCGAACTCGTCCCATATTCGGAGCATGGCGAAGAAACCTGCACCCTCCGAAAAATCCGGCAAATCCCCCAAAACCAAGACGCCCAACTCGAAGGCGCCAAATTCTCGCGCGTCACGGCCTGACGTGCAGCCGATCGCGCCGGCGCTGGCCGAGCTGCTCAATCCCGCCATCAATCGCGGCGATGCCGGGCTTGGATCGGGCACCGGCCTGCAGCCACCGCCGGACAATTCGCGTGACCGCCGCGCCGGCGGCGAGGCCGCTGCGCATCGCGCGCGGGCCTCGACGCCGAAGGATTTTCCGCAGGACTCTCGTCAGCCGACTCGCGGCTCACCCCCCTCCCCGGCCCTCCCCCGCAAGGGGGGAGGGAGCGGAGAGACTGGTGGTTTGGAAGAGGCGCCGCAAGCCAATTACGGCACGAGCGCGACGGTGCCGTTCCTCGACCCGGAACTGGCAAAGCAGCTCGGACTGCCGACCGAAGAGGACGATGCCGAGGCGCTGGCGCGGCCGCCACGTTCGAGGACCGAAGCGCTCGGCGTGAAGGCGACCGCGGACGCGCTGGAGACGCTGATCCGAGAGGGCCGCCCCGAGTTCCGCAAGGACGACGGCTCCATGAAAGTGTGGACGCCGCACCGGCCGCCGCGCCCGGAGAAGTCCGAAGGCGGCGTGCGCTTCGAGATCAAGTCGGAGTACCAGCCCAAGGGCGACCAGCCCACCGCGATCGCCGAGCTCGTCGAAGGCATTGAGCGTAACGACCGTTCGCAGGTTCTGCTCGGCGTCACCGGCTCGGGCAAGACCTACACCATGGCCAAGGTGATCGAGGCGACGCAGCGCCCTGCCCTGATCCTGGCGCCGAACAAGACGCTCGCCGCCCAGCTCTATGGCGAGTTCAAGAACTTCTTCCCCGACAATGCGGTCGAGTACTTCGTCTCGTATTACGACTACTACCAGCCCGAAGCCTACGTGCCGCGCACCGACACCTATATCGAGAAGGACTCGTCCATCAACGAGCAGATCGACCGCATGCGCCACTCGGCGACGCGCGCGCTGCTCGAACGCGACGACGTCATCATCGTCGCCTCGGTGTCCTGCATCTACGGTATCGGCTCGGTCGAGACCTATACCGCGATGACCTTCGCGCTGAAGAAGGGCGAGCGCATCGACCAGCGCCAGCTCATCGCCGACCTCGTCGCCTTGCAATACAAACGCACGCAGGCCGATTTCACCCGCGGCACGTTCCGGGTGCGCGGCGACATCATCGACATCTTCCCGGCGCACTATGAGGACCGCGCCTGGCGCGTGAACCTGTTCGGCGACACCGTCGAGAACATCGAGGAGTTCGATCCGCTCACCGGCCACAAGCAGGACGAGCTCGAATTTATCAAGATCTACGCCAACTCGCACTATGTGACGCCGCGCCCGACGCTGGTGCAGGCAATCAAGTCGATCAAGTTCGAATTGAAGCAGCGGCTCGACCAGCTCCACGATCAGGGGCGCCTTTTGGAGGCGCAGCGGCTGGAGCAGCGTACGATGTTCGACCTCGAGATGATGGAGGCGACGGGAAGCTGCGCCGGCATCGAGAACTATTCGCGCTACCTGACCGGCCGCCGCCCCGGCGAGCCGCCGCCGACATTGTTCGAATACGTGCCCGACAACGCGCTGATCTTCGCCGACGAGAGCCACGTCACCATCCCGCAGATCGGCGCCATGTTCCGCGGCGACTTCCGCCGCAAGGCGACGCTCGCCGAATACGGTTTCCGCCTGCCCTCCTGCATGGACAACCGTCCCTTGCGCTTCGAGGAATGGGACATGATGCGGCCGCAGACCATCGCGGTGTCCGCAACGCCGAGCGGCTGGGAGCTGAACGAGAGCGGCGGCGTTTTCGTCGAGCAGGTGATCCGTCCGACCGGACTCATTGATCCTCCCGTGGACATCCGTCCCGCGCGCACGCAGGTCGATGACCTCGTCGGTGAGGTCCGCGCGACCGCTGCGGCGGGCTACCGTTCGCTGATCACGGTTTTGACAAAACGCATGGCGGAGGACCTCACCGAATATCTGCACGAGCAGGGCATTCGCGTGCGCTACATGCACTCGGACATCGACACCATCGAACGCATCGAGATCATTCGCGACCTGCGCCTCGGCGCGTTCGACGCGCTGGTCGGCATCAACCTGTTGCGCGAAGGCCTCGACATTCCCGAATGCGCACTGGTCGCCATCCTCGACGCCGACAAGGAAGGCTTTCTGCGCAGCGAGACCTCGCTGATCCAGACCATCGGCCGCGCCGCGCGCAACGTCGACGGCAAGGTGATCCTCTATGCCGACAGCATGACCGGCTCGATGGAGCGCGCGATCGCCGAGACCAATCGCCGCCGCGAGAAGCAGGTCGAGTACAACAACGCCAACGGCATCACGCCGGAGAGCGTGAAGAAGCAGATCGGCGACATCCTCAACTCCGTCTACGAGCGCGACCACGTGCTGGTGGAGGTCGGCGGCCACGACATGACCGACGACGTCATCTCGATCGGCCACAATTTCGAGGCCGTGCTCGCCGATCTCGAAACGAGGATGCGCGAGGCCGCCGCCGATCTGAACTTCGAGGAAGCCGCGCGCCTGCGCGACGAGGTCAAGCGCCTGCGTGCGACCGAGCTCGCCGTGGTCGACGACCCCACCGCCAAGCAGCGCGCGGTCCAGAGCAAGGCCGGCGCCTATGCCGGTACAAGGAAATACGGCGACGCTGCCAACCTTCCTGTCAGCGCCATGAAGAAAAGGACCGTGGGCTCCGCGCTCAAGGCCAGCGGCGGCGGCAGCGGCTCGAAGGTGCACAAGCCGCATCTCGACGAAATGCACGGCCCGGAGTCGTTGCCCTATCGGGCAAGCCGCGCCCGGCCGTCAAAGCCGTTCGGCGGAAGCAGCCGCATCATCCAGCCGACCGACTCGCGGCAGTCGGGGCCGGAGTTCGGACCGGCGCCCAAGTCGACGGGCGGTGCGCCGGGGCGACGGGGTGGGTGGAAGAAGAGGTAGATTGCTCGCTGCGTGAGGAGAGCGGCTCGCCGTCACCGGCGGGACGCGCCGGGCAATGTGCGTGCGGCGACGGCCGCCGGGCCGAATGCGTGCGCGCAGCCGCATGCGCAACCCATCGCTGCACCCCATGAACCTGGCATTGCGTTTGTGCGTCATACAATCTGCAATCATCCCCTGTGGTTTTGCGGATTGATGGGCGCCCGGACTGCGCGATAGCGTTTGCGATCGACGGCCGACGAAGGCGGACGTAGCATGACGGTTGAATCGTTGAACAGACAGCGCGTGCTCCATCTGCTCGACAGTTTTGCGCGCGGCGATCTCGACGCGGCGCTGTCGTGCTGCACCGAGGATGTCGACTTCCTCACCCACGCGCCGATCGACGTGCTGCCGCACATGGTGCCGCGGCACGGCAAGGAGGAGCTGCGCGAGCTCTGGCAGACGATCTGGTCGCGCTATTCCGAAATTCGCTACAAGACGCCGCACATCGTCACCGAGGGCGAGGAGGTCGCGACCTACATGCACACCTATTTCAAGAAGCGCAGCAACGAGCGCATCGTGCAGTTCGACATGGCCGTGTTCTACACCTTCCGGGGCGGGCTGGTGGCAGAGATCCGCGAGATCATCGATTCCTACGATTTGGTGCAGCAGGTGCTGGAGCGCGACATCGGACCGCTGATCGTGGGCGCGAGGGTGGAGTAATTTGCTGACGTTGTATTGGCTTTCGCCAGGACGACACGGAATGCGTGGCGCCCGCGCCCGGGCCGACGCGCGGTGGCGACCGGCAAAATACGGGGTTCTATTGCAAATCTCACAAACTACGCACAATTGTGCATTGCAAAAACGTGAATTGCGTTTTGGCCGAAATCCCGTATTTGTTCGCGCACCAATGAGTTGACGGGCCCGGCGGCACTGCATGGGGCTGTTTTCCATTTTTTTGCAAGCCAGCTTCAGGACTGCTCAAAATGACAGAGCACAGCCTCTGGCGTTTCTCGCGCGCGTTGCATCGCGCGATCAACGACCGGCATTTCGCTGACATCGAGGCCTTGATCGACGAGGACGTCGACTGGGCACTCTATGGCCCGATCGACATGTTTCCGTTCTTCGGCGCGCGCCACGGCAAGCAGGCGGTGCTCGACGTCATCCGCCAGCTCGCCGACAACTTCCATGTCCGCCGCTTCGATCGCGAAAGCATCATGCTGGGCATCGATTCCGCCGCCTCGATGCTGCGCTATTCGCTGACCGCACTCGATTCCGACAAGCCGCTCTCGCTGCGGGTGGCGCAGTTCGCCCAGTTCAAAGCGGGCCGCCTCGTCAACATGCGCGTGCTGATCGACACCTTCGACCTCGTGGAGCAGGCACTTGGCCGCGCCATTCATCTGCCCAAGATGACCAGCGTGGGGTGAGGGGGACGCCAACGGGCCCCGCTTTCGGGACCGATGGCGACGCTCGCGATGTCCTGGCCTCCAGCCCCGCCGGATGCCGTCGCGCAGAGTTCGTCATCGGGCGCGCGCCTGCCGCGCGGCCCGTTGGTTCGCGGCCTCAATAACTGCCGCCACAATTTCGCAATGATATAACCGCATGTTCGACACGGACCGAATGGCGCATGGTCTTCGCGGAATGCCGCTCTATATTGGTTCTGAAAGCATGCGCCGGGGCTCGCGGGCAGGACGATGGAATTCTCGACAGGTTTTGGCTGGAGGCTGCCAGTGCTGGCGGCCGCGTTGATTTTCGGCTCGGTGCTGACGGCCTCGGCCCAGATCATTCCACAGGCCGCCGCTGCGCCTGACGACGAGGCGGAGGCTGCGGCGACGCCTGATGTCAACGACACCGACGTGCTCAAGGGGATCGACGTCGACAAGCTCGACTGGAGCCAGCTCGCAGTCGACGCCGGCACGCTCAACGATATCATCGCCGCGAAGAAGCGCGCGCAGGCGGCAGCCAAGGACGGGTTGGACTGGTCGTCGAACCCCAACGCGAACGGCTCCTCCGCCGTCACCGTGAAGCGGTCGGTGTTTTCGTTCTGGGACACGCGGATCGGCGCCGATATGACGGTGGCGAGCGAGCCGACCACGATGTCCGAGCTTTTGGCGGAAAAGGCCGCCAATGGCGGCAGCCTGCCGCAATCCTCCGGCAGCGCCTGGGCGAAAGCGACCGCGCCGGGCGCGGGTTCGATCTGGGACAAGACCGCGGTGGAAGCCCGGGTCGATCCCGGCGCCGAGCAGAGCCGGCTCGGTGCCTCCCTGACCAAGTCGGTGCCGCTCTCGAGCGACTATTCGCTAACGCTTCAGAACGGCTACAGCGTGAACCAGCAGGGCACGACGGCGCTCCCCGGCATCGGCGGGCACACCATCCGCAATTACGAGACCGACCAGTCCGCCAAGGTCACGATCACCGACACCGGCACCAGCATCACCGCCGGCCAGACGCTGTCGACCACCGACGACAAATGGCTGCGCAAGTTCGGCGCCGAGCAGAAGCTGTTCGACAACGTCACCGTCTCCGGCTCCGTCGGCGAGACCTCGCAAGGTGCGATCAACAAGAGCCTCACCGCGGGCTTCAAGACGAGCTGGTGAGTCCTCTTCGCCCCTCCCCGCCGGCGGCAAGCCTTCAGACATTCGTAACCTTACGCCACGGCAAAGCCCCCGAATGGTCCGCCCTTGCCGCATCTTGGCCTAGTTGCTGTCAAAATCGGACGCCTTGATGGAGGTCGCCTCACAGACGTCGTCGTGCGGGGGAGACTCGCGCTGCGCTCAACGCGAACAGGGGAACAACGATGAACGCCACTCGCCCGGAAAAGATTGAATCCACCGAGACCGAGACGGTCGACACCAACCTTGCCGCCGTGACGGAGGTCGAGGCCGGCATCCGCGATTTCGTGCGCAACGATATTGCCTATCTGCGCCGGCCGGCATCCGGCAGCGAGCCTGCGCTCGATCCCAACGCGGAGGCCACCGTCAACAACGTCAACTCGCTGATCCAGCGCGTCGCCGGCACCTCGCTCGCCGAGATCGAGAACCTGATCTCCGAGCTCGAGAGCCTGCGTGACCTGCTCCACGCCGAAGGCCAGCGCGTCCAGCGCGAGATCTCCGGCTACGCCCAGCTCAGCCAGGCCGCGATGAAGTCGACCCGCATGATCGCCGACAACGTTTCCCAATGGAAGCGCGCCGCCGACGGTCTGCGCAATAGCTGATCACGCTTCACACGTCATGGACCGCCGCGCTCCCGCAACGGGCGCGGCGGTTTTGATTTTGGGGGGATGCGTGGGGCACGCTGGCGCCCCACAGTCGGTGTCATCACCCGCGCAGGCGGATGATCCAGTATTCCAGAGACAACGAGGCTGGAGCCGAGAAGCCGCGGCGTACTGGATGCCCCGGTCAAGCCGGGGCATGACGGCGGAGATTGCGGCACCGGCCACGCAGTCAGACCGGCCCCCGCCCGCTTTGAACTTTCCCCAACGCCCCGACGACCAATGCCAAGCGCCCGCAGCCTTTGCGGCCGGGCCAGGGGACAAGACACATGGAAAGCATTCGGCCCGACAACACGGACCCGATTCCGCTGCGGCCCGCGCCGACCCAGTTCGGCACGATCATGCTGCGCTTCGTCGGACTATTGGCCATCGCGATTGCGGTGCTGGCGTTCGTCTACAGCCGCTGAGCGGCGATGCCGGGGAATCCGGCTCGACAGCGTTAACGAAGTCTTAGTCGCTCGCTTCGACGGTCGAGGCTTCGAGAGTGTAGCCACCGTCGGCATAGCCCTTCACCACCATGCCGGCGACCAGCATCACTGCCAGCGTCGCGGTAGCGAAGATAAATCCGACCAGCTTAAGTGCGCCGCGGTCTGCCATTGTTCTCGTCCCCTGTCCTCTGCCTATTCGTTCAAATAGGCTGCGACAGGTTCATAATTGGTTAGCAACTGGTGGTTCCGCCGGATGCTTCGCGGGCGGCGCCGTTTCGAAAAGGCTTATGGCAGCCGGCCTGAATCGCGTCCATAGCGCGCGAGCAACACTCCGCCATTCATTTCCGCCGTTGAGATTGGAACTGGTCTAACCGCCCTTCTCGCGCATCGGCACGAACGCAGTGGCGGTGATGGAGTAGACCTCTTCGCCGCGCTGGTTGGTGCCAGTGGTGCGGGCCGTCAGGATACCCCAGCCGGGACGCGAGCCAGATGCGCGCTTGTCGATGATGACGCTGACGTAGCTGACGGTGTCGCCGGCCAGCACCGGCTTGATCCAGCGCAGATCGCGGAATCCCGGCGACGGCCCCCACACAGCGACCTCCTCGCCGCGCGCGGCCGCCTGTTTCGCCAGCCGCTGGCCGTCCGCGACGAGCAGGCTCATGCAGGCGGAGCCGACGTGCCAGCCGGATGCTGCGAGCCCGCCGAACAGCGAGTTCTTGCCCTCCTCCTCGTCGAGATGGAAGCGCTGCGGGTCGAACTTCGCGGCGAACGTCTTGATGGATTCGGCCGTGAACGTATAGGCGCCGATCTCGCGGCGCTGGCCGATCTCGATCTCTTCGAAGAACCACATCAGACCGCCCCCTCGCGCCGCTTGATCAGGATCGGCGAGGTCATCTCGCACAGCACCTCGCCCTTGGCGTTGCGCGCGACGCATTTGAACTTGACGATGCCGAGTGCGGGCCGGCTCTTCGAGGTGCGCGCTTCCACGACGTCGACGTCGAGCGTGAGGTCATCGCCGGGCCGCAATGGCGAGAGCCAGCGCACCTCGTCGACGCCGGGCGAGCCGAGCGAGGCGGCGCGGGTGATGAAGCCATCGGCCATCATCCGCATCATCAGCGAGCAGAGGTGCCAGCCCGAGCCGGACAGGCCGCACAGCATGCTTCTAGCTGCCGCCTCCTCGTCCAGGTGCATGGGCTGCGGATCGAACTCGGCGGCAAAGGCCAGAATCTCGTCGCGGGTGACATGGCGCGGGCCGAACGTGCCGAACCGGCCGGGCGGGAAGTCTTCGAAGGTCAGGGTCATCTTGGGAAAGCTTTGCGGAATTGACAGATTGTGGCCGCACTTTGCGGCAATCTCAACCCGCCGGCCCGCATGGCTCGTGCTACATTCGACGCGGCGGCCTGGGTCCGAGTCGTTTGGTTTTGAGTCGGATCAACCAAGGGCCGAGGCCCGATTTGCCCTGGGGGGAGTAATGTTTTCATTCAGCGATCTGTTTCAATGGGACCGCTTCATCACGCCGACGATCATCAAGACCTTCTACTGGCTGGTGATCGCGCTGATCTGCCTGTTCGGCCTCTCCGGCGTCTTCTCCGGTCTCGCTACGATGGCGATCAGCCCGTTCGGCGGTTTCCTGGTGCTGCTGTCGTCGATCGCAAGCGTCGTCGTCGGCATCGTGTTCTCGCGCATCGCCGCCGAGCTGATCCTGATCGTCTTCCGCATCAACGAGCATCTCGGCGCGATCCGCGACCAGGGCGGCGGGATGAAGTGAGGCAGGCACCGGCGCCGTAGGGTGGGTTAGCCGAAGGCGTAACCCACCGCTTTCATCGCCGCGGGAGAAGTGGTGGGTTACGCTTCGCTAACCCACCCTACGAATCCCGCAAGAACTCACGTATTAAACCGGAAATGCATCACATCGCCGTCGGCGACGGTATAGTCCTTGCCTTCGAGGCGCAGCTTGCCGGCATCGCGGGCGCCGGCTTCACCGCCAAGCGCGACATAGTCGTCATAGGCGATGGTCTCGGCGCGGATAAAGCCCTTTTCGAAATCGGTGTGGATCACGCCGGCCGCCGCCGGCGCCTTGGTGCCGCGATGGATGGTCCAGGCGCGTGTCTCCTTCGGCCCCACGGTGAAGTAGGTGATGAGGTCGAGCAGCTTGTAGCCGGCGCGGATCAGGCGGTCGAGGCCGGCCTCTTCGAGGCCGAGGGTCTGAAGGAAATCGACGCGCTCCTCACGTGAGAGCGTCGCGATCTCGGATTCGATCTTGGCGGAGATGACGACGGCGACCGCCCCCTCCTTGGCAGCCTGCTCTTCGACCGCTTTGGAAAAAGCGTTGCCGGTGGCGGCGGAGCCTTCCTCGACATTGCAGACGTAAAGCACGGGCTTCGACGACAACAGGCCGAGCATCGAGAAGGCGCGCTCCTCCTCCGCCTTGCGTTCGACGAGGCGCGCCGGCTTGCCGTCGCGCAGCAGCACCAGCGTGCGGTTGACGAGGTCGAGCTGCTCCTTGGCTTCCTTGTCGTTGCCCTTGGCCTTCTTGGTGAGGTTGTCGACGCGCTTCTCGAGGCTGTCGAGATCGGCGAGCATCAGCTCGGTCTCGATGGTCTCGATGTCGGCGAGCGGCGCGATCTTGCCCTCGACATGGGTGATGTCGGAGTCTTCAAAGCAGCGCACGACATGGGCGATCGCATCGACCTCGCGGATGTTGGCGAGAAACTGGTTGCCGAGGCCTTCGCCCTTGGAGGCGCCGCGCACGAGACCGGCGATGTCGACGAAGGTCAGCCGGGTCGGGATGATCTGGGCCGACTTCGCGGCCGCCGACAGCTTCTCCAGCCGCGGATCGGGCACGGCGACCTCACCGACATTCGGCTCGATCGTGCAGAACGGATAGTTCGCAGCTTGCGCTGCAGCCGTCTCGGTCAGCGCGTTGAACAAGGTCGACTTGCCGACGTTGGGCAACCCGACAATTCCGCATTTGAATCCCATCGTGTCCTCTAGCGCAGTGCAATCGTAGGGTGGGTTAGCGTAGCGTAACCCACCACTTTTCCCGCCGTGGCATGGTGGGTTACGCCTTCCGCCTTCGCTTGTTGAAGCTTCGGCGAACGCGATCGGCTAACCCACCCTACTCTTTGCCGTTGTCGTCCTTGGTCAAAAACCCCTTCGCCTGCATGGCGAGATGCACCTTGTTCGCGAACGTCGCGTCCGTGCCCTTGGCAAGGAGCGCGGCGTGCTCGGCAACCGCATCGCAGAGCGTCGCCACCCATTCGCCGTCGGCCTTCGAGAAGTCCGACAGCACGTGGCCGTGCACCAGTTCCTTGACGCCGGGATGACCGATGCCGAGCCGCACCCGGCGGTACTCATTGCCGATATGGGCAGAGATCGAGCGCAGACCGTTGTGGCCGGCGATGCCGCCGCCGATCTTGACCCGCACCTTGCCCGGCGGCAGTTCGAGCTCGTCCTGGAACACGGTGACGTCGCCAGGTGCGATCTTGAAGAAGCTTGCCGCCTCCTGAACGCTGCGGCCCGACTCGTTCATGTAGGTCGTGGGCTTGAGCAGGATGACGCGCTCAGGTCCGAGTACGCCTTCCGAGGTCTCGCCCTGAAAGCGACGGCGCCATGGCGAGAAACCATGACGCCGCGCGATCTCGTCGACGGCCATGAAGCCGATATTGTGCCGGTTGCGTGCGTATCGTGCGCCGGGATTGCCGAGCCCAACAAAGAGTCGCATGACGCGGCGCGCCCCTCGCTCGGCGCGCGATCAGGACCGCGCGCCGGCTTTGAGAGATTACTTCTTCTTGTCGCCGCCGGCGGGAGCCTTGGCAGCCGCCGCCGGAGCCGCAGCACCCGGAGCCGGCGCAGCCGCGCCAGCCGCCGGAGCAGCCGCCGCAGCACCCGGAGCCGCAGCACCGGCCGCAGCCGCAGCCGCCGCCTTCTGCTCTTCGGCATAGCCGGACGGCGGCACGATGGTGACGAGGGTCGCGTCCTCGCGGGTCAGCGCCCTCACGCCCTTCGGCAGCTTGACGTCCGACAAATGGAGCGAGTGACCGATCTCGAGCGAGCCGACATCGACCTCGATGAACTGCGGGATGTTCTCGACACCGCATTCGAGCTCGACTGCGTGGGCAACGATGTTGACCGTGCCGCCGCGCTTCACGCCGGGCGAGCCTTCCGCCTTCACCACATGCAGCGGCACGCTGATGCGGATGGTGGCGCCTTCGCCAAGCCGCATGAAGTCGACATGGATCGGGAAGTCCTTGACCGGATCGAGGTGGAAGTCGCGCGGAATCACGCGGTGCTTCTTGCCGTCGAGGTCGATGTCGACCAGCGTGGTCAGGAACCGGCCGGCGAGGATGCGCTGGCGCAGTTCGCGATGGTCAACCGAGATCGGGAGCGGGGGCTGGTTGTTGCCATAGATCACTCCGGGCACTCTCCCGGCGCGACGCTCAGCCCGGGCGGCCCCCTTGCCGCTCTTCGGACGTGCAGTCGCCTTCAATTCCTTGACGGTCGCCATAACGTTAAGTCCTTGTTTTTGCAAAAGTTAATGGGCCGCAAGGCGGCCCATGGTGCTGTCCACAGCAAGCCTCCAGGGGTGCGGGGGCCGCGGACGTGGCGGGCTTTTACCCGGAAGATGCGGAAATGACAAGG
Source organism: Bradyrhizobium sp. ISRA442 (assembly GCF_038085055.1). NCBI lineage: Bacteria > Pseudomonadati > Pseudomonadota > Alphaproteobacteria > Hyphomicrobiales > Nitrobacteraceae > Bradyrhizobium > Bradyrhizobium sp. ISRA442. Next base: position 570,648 of record NZ_JALGCN010000003.1, on the reverse strand, counting down.
AGAATGGGCCGCCGACCAGTACCGGGTAGGCCGGATGGAGCGCAGCGAAATCCGGGTGGAACGCGGCTCCCGGATTGCGCTGCGCTGGATCCGGGTACGGGCAATTGATGAGCCCCTCAAGCCGTCGATGTTCCGCCCAGCTTGGCCTCCAGCGCCGCAATCCGTGCCTTCAGCGCCTCGTTCTCCTCGCGGGCGAGGCGCGCCATGTCCTTGACCGCCTCGAACTCCTCGCGCTTGACCAGATCCATGTCGCGCAGGAATTTTTCGGCCTGGCTGCGCATCACGGTATCGAACTCGCGCTTGACGCCCTGGGCGGCACCGGCGGCGTCGTTCATCAGACGGCCGATCTCGTCGAAAAACCGATTGGTGGTCTGGGTCATGGCGGCCTCCGATAAACTTTGCGCGAACAGCTCAAGGAACAATGGCAATCCGGACAGGACGGTTCAAGGGCCTTTGCCCGGCCCGGAGGTATCCTTGTCATGCCCTGGTTTCCTTGCAATCGTATTCAACGTCCCTGCATAAGAAGAATCACAAGGCGCAAGAGATGATCGACCAGCAGATCGCAATTCCCACCAAGGACGGCCACACCGCAACCTTCATCTCCCATCCCGAACGCGGCGGGCCGTTTCCGGTCATCCTGTTCTACATGGATGCGCCGGCGATCCGCGAGGAGCTGCGCGACATGGCGCGCCGGCTCGCGACATCGGGCTATTACGTGATGCTGCCGAATCTCTACTACCGCTCCGGCGTAATGGAGCTCGGAGCGCTACCGGCCGACCCGAATGCGCCGGAACGCAAGCGCATGTTCCAGCTCATGAGCTCGCTCAGCATTCCCATGATCATGGAGGACAGCAAAGCCCTGCTCGCCTATGCGGAGGGCCAGGCCGCCGCGAACACGAAGATCGTCGGCACCGTCGGCTATTGCATGAGCGGCCGCTACGCGGTCAACGCCGCCACGCATTTTCCCGATCGCGTGAAAGCGGCCGCCTCGATCTACGGCACGCAGCTTGCGACGGACCAGGACGACAGCCCGCATCTCGCCGCCGGCAAGACCAAGGCCGAACTCTATTTCGCCTGCGCCGAGACCGACATCTATGCGCCGGCCGAGATCATCGAGAAGGTGAAGCAGGGTATGAGCGGTGCGAAGGCCGAGGTCGAGATCTATCCTGGCACCCATCACGGCTTCGCCTTCCCCAAGCGTCCGGTCTATGACCGCGACGCGGCCGAGCGGCACTGGGAGCGGCTGCTCGCACTCTATCGCCGCAATCTCGTCTAGATACAGAAGGCGCGATGCCCCTCCTGCTCATCGACTTCCCGTCCTTCGATCCGATCGCAATCGCGATCGGACCGTTCGCCATCCGCTGGTATGCTCTGGCCTATATCTGCGGCATCGTATTTGGCTGGCTCTATGCGCGCTCGCTGCTGAAGAACGAGAAACTGTGGAGCGGGCCAGCGCCGATCTCGCTGGTGCAGATCGATGACTTCATCCTGTGGGTCACGCTCGGCATCATCCTGGGCGGCCGCACCGGCTACGTGCTGTTCTACAACCTGCCCTTCTTCATCGAGCATCCCGCCGCGATCTTCCGGTTGTGGGAGGGCGGCATGTCCTTCCATGGCGGCTTCCTCGGCTGCGTCGTCGCGGTGATGTGGTTTGCCTATCGCAACGGCATCTCGATCCTGTCGCTTGGCGACATCACCACCGCGGTCGCCCCGGTCGGGCTGCTGCTCGGCCGCATCGCCAATTTCATCAATGGCGAATTGTGGGGCCGCGCCACCGACCCGGACCTGCCCTGGGCTATGATCTTCCCCAACGATCCCACGCATTTGCCGCGCCATCCGAGTCAGCTCTATGAGGCTGGAATGGAGGGTATCCTGCTGTTCACCGTGCTCGCGGTCATGATCCGCCTCGGCGCGCTGAAACGACCGGGCATGATCCTCGGCAGTTTCATCCTGATCTATGGCCTGACCCGGATCGCCGGTGAGCATTTCCGCGAGCCGGACGTCCAGCTCGGCTTCCTGTGGGGCGGATTAACCATGGGCATGCTGCTGTCGATCCCGATGCTTATTGTCGGCGGCATACTTATTGTATGGGCTGTGCGGCGCGGGGCGCCGAGGCCGGCAGAGGCCGTTCGTTAGTTCCTTTCGAGAAGGCAGGCCGTGACCGACTCGCCGCTGTTGAACGAGATCAAGGCACTGATCAAATCGTCGGGCCCGATGCCGGTCTGGCGCTACATGGAACTGTGCCTGATGCATCCGCGCTACGGCTATTACGTCTCGCGCGATCCGCTCGGCCGCGAGGGCGACTTCACCACCGCGCCCGAAGTCAGCCAGATGTTCGGCGAGCTACTCGGCCTGTGGAGCGCGTCGGTGTGGAGGCAGATGGGCTCGCCGCAGATGCTGCGGCTGATCGAGCTCGGCCCGGGCCGCGGCACCATGATGGCGGATGCGCTGCGCGCGCTTCGCGTGCTGCCGCCGCTCTTCCAGGCGCTTCATATCCACATGGTCGAAGTCAACCCGGTGCTGCGCGAACGGCAGAGGGCGACGCTCTCTGGCATGCGCAACATCACCTGGCACGAGACCATCGACGACGTGCCCGAAGGCCCGAGCATCATCCTCGCCAACGAATATTTCGACGTGCTGCCGATCCACCAGATGGTCCGGCACGAGAACGGCTGGCATGAGCGCGTGATCGAGATCGACGACAACGGCAGGCTTCAGTTCGGCGCGGCGGCCGACCCGACGCCGCGCTTCGACGTGCTGCTGCCGGGCTTGGTGCGCGCCGCGCCCGTCGGCGCCGTGTTCGAATGGCGCCCCGACACCGAGGTCATGAAGCTCGCGAGGCGGGTGCGCGAGCAGGACGGCGCGGCGCTGATCATCGACTACGGCCACTTGCGCAGCGACGCCGGCGACACGTTCCAGGCGATCGCACGCCACTCCTTCGCCGATCCCTTGAAAGCGCCGGGCCGGGCCGACGTCACCGCCCATGTCGACTTCCAGGCGCTGGCGCGCGCGGCCGAGGACGTCGGCGCCCGCGTACACGGCCCGGTGACGCAGGGCGATTTCCTCAAGCGCATCGGCATCGAAACCCGCGCGGCCGCCTTGATGCAGAAGGCGACGCCGGACATCGCCAGCGACATTTCGGTGGCGCTGAAGCGTCTGACCGACACCGGACGCGGCGGCATGGGCTCGATGTTCAAGGTGCTCGGCATCTCCGAGCCGCGGCTGACCGGAATTGCGGGGCTTAGCGATCTCGAACAGGCTGGAGGGGCCTCATGACCATTGCTTCGTCGCTGCTGTCGGCAGTGCCTGGCCTGCGCCACGCCTTCTTCACCCGCGAGGGCGGCGTCTCCGGCGGCATCTATGCCGCGCTCAACGGCGGGCTCGGCTCCAACGACGATCCGGCCCACGTCGCGGAGAATCGCCGCCGCATGGCCGAGCATGTCGGCGTCGCGCCGGAGCGCTTTCTCAGCCTGCACCAGATCCATTCGCCCGACGTCCTCGTCGCCGAAAGCGCGTGGCCGAGCGGGCCGCGACCCAAGGGCGATGCGCTCGTCACCAGGACGCCCGGCATCGCGCTCGGTGTCTCCACCGCCGATTGCGGGCCCGTGCTGTTCGTCGATCCCCATGCGCGCGTCATCGGCGGCGCGCATGCCGGCTGGAAAGGCGCGCTGACCGGCGTGCTGGAACAGACGATAGCGGCGATGGAGAAGCTCGGCGCTGCGCGCAGCAGCATCATCGCCGCGGTCGGCCCGCTGATCCGCCAGGAGAGCTATGAAGTCGGCAACGAGTTCGTCGCGCGCTTCATCGAGGCGGATGCAGACAACGCGATGTTCTTCATCCCCTCGGTGCGCGACGGCCATGCGATGTTCGATCTCGCCGGCTTCATCCGGATGCGACTGGAGGCCGCCGGCATCTTGATGATCGACGATCTCGGTCTCGACACCTATGCCGACGAACGCTTCTTCAGCTACCGCCGCTCAGTGCATCGCAAGGAGCCGGATTACGGCCGGCACATCCACGCCATCGCGCTGGAAGGGTAAGAGCCTCCAGAGACGACGATGACGTTAGGCCAAATCGCCACCGCGTCTCATCCCTCATTGGTCGCTGCACTTCTCGAATAGCGGCATTTGCCGCTGCGTGCGCACCCATTGCGTCAGCAGCACATCGTAGGCCTTGGCGGGTGGAGGTGGCGGTGGCGGCCGGACCTCAAAACCCTCTTCGACGTCAATCTTCTTCCGATCCTCGCGATGTGCGGAAAATGTGCGATATTTGTCGCCGACCTTGAGCAGGACGATCTCCCAGACCTCGCCAGGTTGCCGCCACCACACCAGCGTCGTGCTAGGTGGAGGGTCTTGAACCGACACGATCTTGATCTTGTCGTCCGCGACCCGAGTTGCGGAATAGATCGTGCTGACGAATGTCCTGACCTGCCCTGGTGAAAACGTGCCGATGACGTTTCTGATCGTCGGCGGTCCGGAGAAGGGTACAACGTAGGTCAGTCGCGCGCCGCAACCGTTGTTCGTGCAAACCTGATTTGGATCCCGTTTGCAATCGACCGACCACGTCCCGATCAATCCAAAGGATCGAATGACTTCCGCCGCACTCTCCTCAGCGGCAGCCGGCACCAACCCAAGGCACGCGACGATCACGCCGAACGCCAAGCCCCTCATCCGACCGTCCCCATGCGCACTGGCTTGATCAGTTAAGCCCTGTGTCCCGCCTGCCCTAGACGTTAAGGTATTTTAACGATATCGCAAGGCGCAATGAGGGAAGCGTCAACCCGTCTGCGCCAAACCGGGACAACCGTGCGCGCCGCAATCGCGGCCGCATCGGTCGCGATTGCTTGCGCGCTCGGCGGCTGTGCCGGCGGCGGGGCGCCGAGCAACTCGTATGCGATGGCGCCGAGCGCGGGCAGCGGCGCGACCGTGGCCTTCGAATCCATCGACGGGCCGCCGCCGCAGGTGTTCGACCGCATGGTGGGCGTGCTCGACAGCGAATCCAAGCTGCGCAGCCTGTCGATCGTCTCCCGCGAAGGGGCGGCCGCCTACCGCGTGCGCAGCTACCTCTCCGCCCAGGTCGTGCGCGGCAAGACCGTGATCGCCTGGGTCTGGGACGTCTACGACGCCAATCAGCAGCGCGCGCTGCGGCTGTCGGGCGAGGAACCGGCCTCGGCCAAGGGCGGGCGCGACCCCTGGTTAGCCGCCGACGACCTCGTCCTGCGGAAGATCGCCCAGGCCGGATTCAGCGGACTTTCCAATATGATCAACGGGACTTCGCCGGATGTGCCGGGGGCTGCCCCGGGGCTGAGGGGACCGGCGGTGGCGGGTGTGCTGCCGGGCGCCATAGCGCCGGACATGCCCGCCTCCGCACTCGGCTATGCCAGCGATAACCAGCGCTAAACCACGCCCCCAGGTATTTTCAGAAGTCCCGGCCAAACCGTTGGCCCGACTCGGGATTTTCGCATGGAAAACGTAGCATCCCGGGTTGCCAGTGCGGCCTTGGGCCTGATATTTCCTCGCCCGTCGTAAACCGTGCTTCCAGTGGGTCTGAGATGTTGAAAGTCGTATCCAGCAAAGCGCGGGAGGAAGCGTCTATGTCGGCCAAGAACGGCTCAATCAAGCTTGTCGCCGGCAACTCCAATCCGGCCCTCGCACAAGCCATCGCGCAAGGCCTGGATCTGCCGCTGACCAAAGCGGTGGTGCGGCGCTTTGCCGACATGGAAATCTTCGTCGAGATCCAGGAGAACGTCCGCGGCTCGGACGCCTTCATCCTGCAATCGACCTCGTTTCCGGCGAACGACCATCTAATGGAATTGCTGATCATCACCGATGCGCTGCGCCGCTCCTCGGCGCGCCGTATCACGGCGGTGATCCCCTATTTCGGCTACGCCCGCCAGGACCGTAAATCGGGTTCGCGTACGCCGATCTCCGCCAAGCTCGTTGCCAATCTGATCACGCAGGCCGGCGTCGACCGCGTCATGACGCTCGACCTGCATGCCGGCCAGATCCAGGGCTTCTTCGACATCCCGACCGACAACCTCTACGCCGCACCGCTGATGGTACGCGACATCAAGGAGCGGTTCGACCTCTCCAAGGTGATGGTGATCTCGCCCGACGTCGGCGGCGTCGCGCGTGCGCGCGGTCTTGCCAAGCGCATCAACACCCCGCTCGCGATCGTCGACAAGCGGCGCGAGCGTCCCGGCGAGTCCGAGGTCATGAACGTGATCGGCGACGTCTCCGGATATACCTGCATCCTGGTCGACGACATCGTCGATTCCGGCGGCACGCTGGTGAACGCGGCCGGCGCGCTGCTCGCCAAGGGCGCCAAGGAAGTCTACGCCTACATCACCCACGGCGTGCTCTCCGGCGGCGCGGCGGCACGCATCGCCTCCTCGCAGCTCAAGGAGCTCGTGATCACCGACTCGATCCAGCCGACCGAGGCCGTGCTCAAGTCGGCCAACATCCGCACGCTGCCGATCGCCAGCCTGATCTCGGACGCGATCACGCGCACCGCCGCGGAAGAGTCGGTTTCGAGCCTGTTCGACTAGTTTTTTCTTTGCCTCTCCCCGCTTGCGGGGAGAGGCCGGAATTCGAGCGAAGCTTGAATTCCGGGTGAGGGGGAGCTTCCGCGAGTCCCGCCCTCACCGACGTTGCGGAGACTCCCCTCACCCCACCCTCTCAGCGCGAGCGAAGCTCGTCGCGACCCCGCAAGCGGGGCGAGGGAGAGCGCGGTCCTCCCGTCCCGTCCCTCACCGATCAAGCAGCTTACCCCACGATTCCCGCCGCGACCTGGCCGCGCAGGCGCTCGAGACCGAGCAGCGTGTTGGCGCAGGCTTGCGCGACTTCGGTGCCCTTGATGGCGAAGTGCTTGCGGAAGAAGTCGTAATGCACCTCGGTCTCATGGAATTGCTGCGGCGTCAGCACGGCCGAGAACACAGGCACCTCGGTGCGGAGCTGCACGTCCATCAGCGCCTTGATCACGGTGTCGGCCACGAACTCGTGACGGTAGATGCCGCCGTCGACGACGAGGCCGGCTGCCACGATCGCGGTATAGCGCCGCGTCTTGGCGAGTATCTGTGCATGCAGCGGAATCTCGAACGAACCGGGCACCTCGAACACGTCGACATGATTGAGGTGGCGTGCCTCCGCCTCCTTCAGGAAGGCGATGCGGGCCTCCTCGACCACCTCGCGATGCCAGCAGGCCTGCACGAAGGCCACGCGTTGCGGCCTGGCGAAGCGTGGATGCTCGAGCACCGGCGGCAGATCCTGTGGAACCGGCGGCGGTTGCGTTTGGGCTTGTTCGGAAGTTTGGGCTTGCGAAGCTTCGACTTGCGGGTCTTGCAACATCTGATTCATGGCTTTCCTCGGTTAAGGACCAGAATCAGGGCACACGGAACGACAAACAGCCGCATCTTGCGATGCGTCTGCCACCGACCGTTCTCTTTCATCCGGACTTTGACCGTCGGCTTCGGAGTTGCACCGAATCTGCTGACCCTTCCATTCGGCGAAAACCCGGCTGGAAGGCGCTCGCGGGCTTAGGCCTTTTGGGCCCTTACCGCCGGTGGGGACTTTCACCCCGCCCTGAGAACATCGGCCGCCCGGGATGAGCGACCTGAACGGAAATATGACGCGGGTGCGCGGCCGCAGCAAGTGCGTTCCGCATAGGCAAACCGCATGGTCCCATGCCGCCATGTCGGTCCCGCCCCGCAGGGCGGAATTCGTGAGCGGTTGCCCTTTCGGGAATCCGATTCCGGTTTGTTCTTCCCGTTAAGAATTGTGGCGGAGATGAGCTGTGGACGAACGAGTCCGAGGTTGTGGACGGACTCGGGACCCAGTTGCGCAGATTCCGCAAATCACATCACTTGATCGCGACAGGCCCGCGTTGATCCGAGGGATCGCAACAGCGACTCCGAGGGGATCGCGTAGCGACGTTGAGGGAGCGTGCGCCGGGCCAACCGCGTGCGTATCAAAGACAACAAGAAGGCAAGAGGTCGAGACGGCATGTCCCTGCTCGAAGGCACTATCGATTCCCGAAACCATCCGCTCGCGGTGGTCGAGGACATCGCCGCCAGCAACAACTGGCCGTTCGAACGTTCCGGCGAGGACGAGCTCACCATCGTCTCCAAGGGACAGTGGACCGACTATCAGCTCTCCTTCACGTGGATGGGCGACATCGAGGCGCTGCATCTGGCCTGCGCGTTCGACATGAAGATTCCGCTCGCGCGCCGACCGGAGGTGCAGCGGCTCGTCGCTGCCGTCAACGAGCAATTGTGGATCGGGCATTTCGATCTTTGGACCAACACCGGCATGATCATGCATCGTCAGGCCCTGGTGCTGCCCGCCGGCCTGACCGCCTCGACCGCGCAATGCGAGACCATGCTCGCCGGCGCCATCCATGCCTGCGAGCGCTATTTTCCCGCGTTCCAGTTCGTAGTGTGGGCAGGCAAGACCACGACTGAAGCGATGGACGCGGCGATGTTCGATACGGTGGGAGAGGCGTAAGGCCCTCGTCGTCCCGGGACGCGCCAACGGGTCCGCGCGAAGCGGGACCCGATGACAGGCTCCGCGCGAGCCCGGGACCCATACCGCGTGATGCCGCTTGTGGCACGCCTTGTTGCTCTGCCCTTCATCCACTAGAACCCCTTGGGGTAATGGGTCCTGGCTTTCGCCAGGACGACGGTTTTACGTGTGGCAACAGCGATGGCGAACGACAGCACTCTTCAAAACGTCACCGGCACCATCCTCCTCGCCGGCGCCGGCAAGATGGGCGGCGCGATGCTGAGCGGGTGGCTGGCGGGCGGGCTCGACCCGCGCCGCATTGCGGTGATCGATCCGCACCTCTCGCCGGAGATCAGCGCGCTCGCGGCAAAGGGCGTTGCGCTCAACCCCGATGTGACGGCGGCCGGCACGGTCGAGACGCTGGTCGTCGCGGTGAAGCCGCAATCCTTCCGCGAGGCCGGCGCCAGGCTGAAGCCGTTCGTCTCGGACAAGACCTCGGTGGTGTCGATCATGGCGGGCACCACGATCGCCTCGCTTCAGGAGGTCTGCGGCGGCGCGGTGGTGCGCGCGATGCCGAACACTCCGGCCGCGATCGGCCGCGGCATCACCGTTGCGGTCGCGGCGAGCAATGTCAGCACGCAGCAGCGCGCGGTGGCCGATGCATTGCTGCGCGCCACCGGCTCGGTGGAATGGGTTGACGACGAAACCCTGATGGATGCGGTGACCGCCGTCTCCGGCTCGGGCCCGGCTTACGTCTTCCTGCTCGCCGAAGAGCTTGCCCGCGCCGGCGTGGAAGCCGGCCTGCCCGAGGCGCTCGCGACCAAGCTCGCACGCGAAACGGCCGCCGGCGCCGGCGAGCTCTTGCACCGCTCGGAGCTTGCGACAAGCACGCTGCGCCAGAACGTGACCTCGCCCGGCGGCACCACCGCTGCGGCTCTCGAAGTGCTGATGGGCGAGCCCGGCCTGCGCGATCTGATGATCCGCGCAATCGCCGCAGCGACGAAGCGATCGAAGGAGCTGGCGAAGTAGCTAAGTTTCGTAGGGTGGGTTAGCCCGGCGGCTGCGCCAAGCGCGGTCCGCTCGGCGTAACCCACACTTTAGCTTCCGCTGGAACAGACCGTGGTGGGTTACGCCTTCGGCTAACCCACCCTACGGTTTCGAGCCCGCGGCTATGCGACATTGACGAGACCGCGAGCGTGGCGGCCCTCGCCGAGCTTGCGCGTGCCCTCGAACGCCTCGACCTCGAAGCGGATGACGCGGCGCTCGACCGCGACCACCTTCGCGGTGGTCCGCACCGTCGCGCCGACGAGGGCTGCTGCGAGATGGCGGATATCGACCTCGGTGCCGACCGTGACCCAACCCGGCCTCAACACGCTGCGGATCGCGTCGCCCGAGGTCATCTCCATCTCCAGGATCATCATCGGCGTCGCATAGACCATCGGCATGCCGGGCACGAAATGCCCGACCGTGCGCTCCGCCGGGACCACCAGCGTGCGCTCGGCGCTCATGCCGATTTTGATGAAGTCGCGTGCGTCCATGCTTGCTCCATCCAAATCGTCGTCCCGGACAAGCGAAGCGGAGGATCCGGGACCCATAACCACAAGCTTGAGTTTGGCGAAGACTCGCAACTCATAGCTCACGCCCACAACCGCTCCCTGGGGTTATGGGTCCCGGCCTTCGCCGGGACGACGGCTGTGATTGCTTCAGCAGCCGGGCTTATCGCTGTGGTCGAAACTATTTCTTCGCCGCGGCTGCGCGTTCTACAAACGTCTTGCCGCCCTTCATCTTGTGGCGAAGCGGAGCTTCGTTGATCTGGATGACGACGGCTTCGGCGTCGACGCCGAGATTCTTCACCAGCGCCTGAGTGATGTCGCGCATCATGCCGGCCTTCTGTTCGTCGGTGCGGCCTTCGGCCATGCTGATGGTGATCTCAGGCATCTTTCTCTCCCTTGCGGCCGAACACCGGCCATTGACGGCCGCCATCAAACAGGACGCGGATGCCCGGGACAAGCCCGGGCACGACGTCGCTTGCGAATGGCTAGCCCCAGCTCACGTCATGGCGCGCCAGCACCTCGCGCACCTTCGCGACGAGCTCGGCTTCGCTGCATGAGAACTGCGCCGGGCGGCTCTCGCGCCATTCCTGGTTGGAGGCAATCGCAGCGGCCGCCTTCGCGCCTTCGATCAGATCCTTGATCTGCACCTCGCCGCGGGCCTTCTCATCAGACCCCTGGATGATCACGCAAGGCGCATTGCGGCGGTCGGCATATTTGAGCTGGTTGCCCATGTTCTTGGGATTGCCGAGATAGAGCTCGGCGCGGATGCCGGTGCCTCGCAAGGTCGCGACCATCTTCTGATAGTCTGCGACGCGGTCGCGATCGAATACTGTAACGACGACGGGCCCGAACTCGGGCCGCGTGTCGAGCTTGCCGAGCAGCGTCAGCGCGGCCTGCAGCCGCGACACTCCGATGGAGAAGCCGGTCGCCGGCACCGGCTCGCCGCGGAAGCGCGAGACCAGGCCGTCATAACGGCCGCCGCCGCCGACCGAGCCGAATCGCACTGGGCGGCCCTTCTCGTCCTTGGTGTCGAGCAGGAGTTCGACCTCATAGACGGGGCCGGTGTAGTATTCGAGGCCGCGCACGACCGACGGATCGATCTTGATGCGGTCCTCGCCATACCCCGCGGCGGTCACGAGCCTGCGGATCTCTTCTAGCTCGTCGCGCCCCTGCTGTCCGATCGCGCTTGCACCGAGGCGCGGATCGATCGGAGCATCTTTGTTCTGTTCGATGGCGGAAACGACCAGCGTGATGTCATCCTCGTTCAGCCCTGCCCCTTTGGTGAAGTCGCCGGACTCATCCTTGCGACCCGTGCCGAGCAACTGCCGGACGCCGTCAAGGCCGAGCCGGTCGAGCTTGTCGATCGCGCGCATGACGGTGAGCCACTGACCGTCATCGGCGATGCTGAGCGCATCGCGCACACCATCGAGCACCTTGCGGTTGTTCACCTTGACCACATACTGGCCACGCTTGACGCCCAGCGCCTCCATCGTATCGGCGGCCATCATGCAGATCTCGGCATCGGCCGCCGGCGTCGCGGAGCCCACCGTGTCGGCATCGAACTGCATGAACTGGCGGAAGCGGCCGGGGCCGGGCTTTTCGTTGCGGAAGACGTAGCCGGCGCGGTAGCTGCGATAGGGCTTTGGCAACGTGTCGAAATTCTCGGCGACGTAGCGGGCCAGCGGCGCGGTCAGGTCGTAGCGGAGCGAAATCCACTGCTCGTCATCGTCCTGGAACGAGAACACGCCCTCGTTCGGGCGGTCCTGGTCGGGCAGGAACTTGCCGAGCGCATCGGTGAATTCCATCGCCGGCGTCTCCACTGGCTCGAACCCGTAGAGCTCGTAGACGGCGCGGATCTTCTCGACCATCTGGCGCGTCGCCTTGATCGCGGCGGGATCGCGATCCTCGAGCCCGCGCGGCAGGCGCGCCTTCAGTTTCTGGGGTTTTTTGGGTTTCTCGGCCATGCGCGGCGTTTACCAGCCGACGCGCAAGGCGGCAACCGGAGTTCTCTTCACCTAGCCACGCTTGCGGGGGAGTTCATGGCGCCTCGACTGCCTGTGGCGTTCCCCGGATGCTGCGCAGCACGCCGCGCTTGCGGCGTGGTGCGCTGCTGATCCGGGGTCCAGACGCGGCGGGATGGGTCCCGGCTCTGCGGCACAGCGCTGAAGCGGCGCTGTACCGCGTCCGGGACACGAGAGCTTCCTACGCCGCCGCCTGCTTGCCCTTGGGCTGCACCTCCGCGGCGTAGTCCCGCATCAACTGCTCGCAGATTGCGCCCGGGGTGAATTTCCACGCCGCAATCTCGGAGACCGGAGTTATCTCGGCGGCGGAGCCGGTGATGAAGCACTCGGTGAATCCGTCGAGCTCCTCCGGCATGATGCGGCGCTCGACCACCTCGATGCCGCGGCGCTGCGCCAGTTCGATCGCGGTCGCGCGCGTGATGCCGGGCAGAAAGCAATCGGCGATCGGTGTGTGCAGCTTGCCGTCGCGGACGAAGAAGATGTTGGCGCCGGTGCATTCGGCGACCCGGCCCTCCCAGTCCAGCATCATCGCATCGGCGTAGCCCTTCCGTTCGGCCCTATGCTTGGAGATGGTGCAGATCATGTAGAGACCGCTCGCCTTGGCAAGCGCGGGGATCGTGCGCGGATCGGGCCGGCGGTACTCGGCAAGATCGATGCGGATGCCCTTCAGCCTCTCCGCGGGATCGAAATAGCTCGGCCAGGTCCAGGCGGCGATCGCCAGATGAATGGTGTTGTTCGGCGCCGAGACGCCCATCATCTCCGAGCCGCGCCAGGCGATCGGGCGCAGGTAGGCATTTGGCAGGCCGTTGCCGTCGATCACGAGCTGTTTTGCGGCATCGATCTCGGCGACCGAATAGGGAATCTCGAAATCGAGGATGCCCGCCGACGCCTTCAGCCGCTCGGAATGCGCGGTGCTCCTGAACACCCTGCCGCCATAGGCGCGCTCGCCCTCGAACACGCAGCTCGCGTAATGCAGGCCGTGGGTCAGCACATGGACATTGGCCTCCGTCCACGGCACGAGCTTGCCGTCGAACCAGATGACGCCGTCGATCTTGTCGAATGAAACTCCCATGGCTCTCTCCCGGTGCCGTTGAATTTTGCGCGCACGCGGCCGCGCGCGTCCCGGCGAGACGCGTGCCGTCCGTGCTTCAGTCAGGAAATCTCAGTCTGTCGCAGACGCGGCGGAGTAATTCCGCCGCCGGTTCAGACGACCTGTCTGATCCAGTTGTGCGGATCGTTGGTCCGGCCGTACTGGATGTCGACGAGCTGCTTGCGCAGTCCCATGGCGACCGGGCCTGCCACACCGCCACCGATCTCGAAGTCGCCACTCACCGAGCGTACCTTGCCGATCGGCGAGATCACGGCGGCGGTGCCGCAAGCGAACGCTTCCTTCAGCTTGCCGCTCGCTGCATCCTTGCGCCACTGATCGATCGAATAGAGCTCCTCGCGCACCGTCTTGCCGGCGTCCCTGGCGAGCGCGATGATCGAGTCGCGGGTGATGCCCGGCAGGATCGTGCCGAGCGGCGGCGTCGAGAGCGAGCCGTCGTCGAAGACGAAGAAGACGTTCATGCCACCGAGCTCCTCAATGTAGCGGCGCTCGATCGCGTCGAGGAAGACGACCTGATCGCACCCATGCGTGATGGCCTCAGCCTGCGCCCGCAGGCTCGCGGCGTAGTTGCCGCCGCATTTGACGGCGCCGGTGCCGCCGACCGCGGCACGCGTGTAATTCTCCGACACCCAGATCGACACCGGCGCAGGGCCGCCCTTGAAATAGGAGCCGACCGGCGAAGCGATGACCGCGAAGATGTATTCGGAGGACGGCTTCACGCCGAGGAAGGTCTCGCTCGCAATCATGAAGGGACGAAGATAGAGGCTGCCCTCGCCGCCCGGGATCCAGGCGCGGTCGATGCGCACGACCTGCTCGACCGCTTCGATGAAGACGTCTTCGGGCAACGGCGCCATCGCCATGCGCTCGGCCGAAGCCTTGAAGCGCCGCGCATTGGCGTCGGGGCGGAACAGGTTCACGCCGCCGTCGTCGCGCCTGTAGGCCTTGAGGCCTTCGAAAATCTCCTGCGCGTAGTGCAGCACGGCACCGGCGGGATCGAGCTGAAAATTGGCGCGCGCCTCGATGTGCGCATCGTGCCAACCGCCTTTGGCCTGGCTATAGCGGACGATCGCCATATGATCGGTGAAAATCCGCCCGAAGCCGGGGTCCACGAGCTTGGCCATGCGGTCCTTCTCGGAGGTCGGATTTGCGGCGGGCTGGATGTCGAATTTCATGCTCATTTCCTTGCCTCCCGCTGTCGGTATCGGCGCCATTCCGGCGCCGGCCTGTCTGTTTCGGGCCCGGCTGGCTCGATTGAATTTGAACCGGACCACCGCCAGCCTTTTTACGGCCGGTTTCCGTGGCCAGCATGCCGCGGAGGACATGCTTTTGCGGAAGGCGGAAGTCCAGTATGTTTTGCCGAAATGCCGCTCGACAATCGCACGGTAGATCTCATCCGGCCGTCGCCGTCTGTCCGGCTATCCCCGGCCGACTTGGACGAAGCCACCCGACGCGAAGCGATCTAAAATTTCGTGCGGGCTGATCGTTTTGTAACATTGAACCCAAGATACGTCAATATGCCTGACATAAATTTCGCGACATCCTCTCATGACGCCGCCGAGCCCAGGCCGGCCGCGTCCGATGGAGGCAATTTGCGCTGGGATATCATCGAGCTCCTGTTCTTCGCCTATCGCGATTTCGTCGGTGATCCCGACCAGGAGCTGGAGGCTTTCGGCTTCGGCCGGGCGCATCACCGGGTCATGCACTTCGTCTACCGCTACCCCGGCCTGAAGGTCGCCGACCTCCTGGACGTCCTGCGCATCACCAAGCAGTCGCTCGGCCGCGTGCTCAAGCAGCTCCTGGACGAGGGCTACATCGTGCAGAAGACCGGAGACAACGACCGCCGCCAGCGCCTGCTATATGCGACGCCAAAGGGCGAGGCGCTGGTGCAGAAGCTCGCCGGGCTCCAGACCACGCGGATCACCAAGGCGCTCGCCGAAATGGGCCCGCAGGATGCGGAGACCGTCAAGCGCTTCCTGCGCGCGATGATCGACCGCGACGATCCGGACAAGGTGCTCGAGACGATCTTCGCCTCGGGCAACCCTGACGCAAAGGAGTGAACGTGCCGCTCGCTGCCACTCTCGCACGTCCGCCGGCGCGCCCGGCCGACGATGCCCCGCATCTCCTCTTGGTCGACGACGACCGCCGCATCCGCGATCTCTTGTCGCGCTTTCTCGCCGGCGAAGGCTACCGCGTCACCACCGCCGCGAGCGCGTCGGACGCCCGCGCAAAGCTCATGGGACTGCATTTCGACCTGTTGATCCTCGACGTCATGATGCCCGGCGAGACTGGCTTCGACCTCGCCCGCTTCATCCGCCAGTCCTCGTCGGTGCCGATCGTGATGCTGACGGCGCGGCACGAGGCGGAAGCTCGGATCGAGGGTCTTCAGATCGGCGCCGACGACTACGTGGCAAAGCCGTTCGAGCCGCGCGAGCTCGCGTTGCGCATCATCAACATTCTCAAGCGTGCCGCACCGCCGCCGCAGGCCGCGACGGTCGAGAAGATCGCGTTCGGGCCATACGTCTTCCACCTCGATCGCGGCGAATTGCGTCAGGGCGAAGAGGTCATTCACCTGACCGACCGCGAGCGCGAGATGCTGCGGATCCTCTCGGAGACCCCCGGTGAAACCGTGCCGCGCAGCGCGCTGACCGGAAACGGCAGCGTCAACGAGCGCGCCGTCGACGTGCAGATCAATCGCCTACGGCGCAAGATCGAGACCGACCCCGCCAATCCGCTGTTCCTCCAGGCGGTGCGCGGCATCGGCTACCGGCTGGTGGCGACGCCGTAAGTCCAGAGCAGTGAAGCGCGACCGATGAGCACGATCGATACCGGGCTGACGCTGCTAAGGAGCGCCGCCGGCCGCGTCTCCGCCGCCAATGGCTGGATGGGCAACGCGTTCAAGGGCTGGATGCCGACCGGCCTCTACGCCCGCGCACTGCTCATCATGATCGTGCCGATGGTGGTGCTGCAATCGGTCGTCGCCTTCGTGTTCATGGAGCGTCACTGGAACACGGTGACGCGAAGGCTGTCCGCTGCGGTGGTGCAGGACATCGCCGCCCTGATCGACGTCTACAAGGGCTATCCGCAGGACAAGGACCGCGACCAGATCCGCCGCATCGCGCAGCAGCGCTTGGGGCTGGTGGTGGATTTCCTGCCTGCCGGCGATATGCCGCCGCCGGGACCGAAACCGTTCTTCTCGCTGCTCGACCAGACGCTCTCGGTGCAGCTCGGCCGCCAGATCGGGCGCTCGTTCTGGATCGATACCGTCGGTCGCTCCAACCTCGTCGAGATCCGCATTCAGCTCGACGACGCCGTGATGCGGGTGTTCGCACAGCGCAGCGCCGCCTATGCCTCGAACTCGGAGATCTTCCTGTTCTGGATGGTCGGCACGTCCTCGATCTTGCTGATCGTCGCGGTGCTGTTCCTGCGCAACCAGATCAGGCCGATCCTGCGCCTTGCCGACGCCGCCGAAAGTTTTGGCAAAGGCCGCGAGGCACCGAATTTCAGACCGCGCGGCGCGCGCGAGGTGCGGCGCGCCGCCGTTGCCTTCCTAGAGATGAAATCGCGCATCGAGCGCGCGATGGAGCAGCGCACCGCGATGCTGGCCGGCGTCAGCCACGACCTGCGCACGATCTTGACCCGCTTCAAGCTCGAGCTGGCGCTGATCGGCGACAGCCCCGAGCTCGAGGGCATGCGCAAGGACGTCGACGAGATGTCGATGATGCTGGAAGACTACCTTGCCTTTGCCCGCGGCGATTCCGGTGAGCAGGCGCAACCGACCGACATGGCGCAGGCGCTCGAAGAGCTGCGCAGCGACGCCGAACGCCACGGCCACACCGCGACCGTGACGTTCCACGGACTGCCGGTGGTGACGGTGAAGCCGGCCTCGTTCAAGCGCTGCCTCGCCAACCTCGTCACCAACGCGGCCCGCTACGGCAAGACCATCGCCATCGCCGGCCAGCGCGATCACCGTTACTTGACCGTCACGGTCGATGACGACGGACCGGGCATTCCACTCCATCTGCGCGAAGAGGTGTTTAAGCCGTTCCTGCGCCTGGACAATGCCCGCAACCAGGACGAAGGCGGCACGGGCCTTGGCCTTGCGATCGCCCGCGATATCGCCCGCTCCCATGGCGGCGACATTACGCTCGGCGACAGCCCGATGGGCGGCTTGCGGGCGAGCGTGCGGATACCGGTGTAGCCGTTGCCTTACCTCGCCCCGCTTGCGGGGAGAGGTCACCCCAATCCTCTCCCGTAAGAACGGGGCAAGGGAGCGCATCGCGCCGCGTGACTAGAATCCGAGGCGCGGAAACCGGATTTCGCGGCGCTCCGTCCGGATTACAACCCCTGCTACTTCGGCAGCAGGTTCTTCAGCTTGTCGGCGTCGCGCATGTTCATCTTGAAGCCGCCGGGCATTACGATGTCGCCGGGCTTCTGATCCGGCTTGCAGGCCCCGAGCCACTTGGCTTCGATCGTCATCGTGGAATCGCGCCCCGCCACGCCGGCCACACCACCTTGCGCGTGCGACGAAGTCTTCACCGTGTAGGCCGAATTGAAATCGCCTGATACCTCGGCATGCGCGGTCGTGGTCACGCCGGCGACGCTGCATTCGGAATCGCTGACATATCCGGTCGCCGTCTTCTTGATGTCCTGCTTGGAGCAGAGCTGCTTGGCCATCGGGGAGAGGTTGTTGCTCATCTCCTTGTCGACGGTCTCGTCGGTGCAGTGCTGCATGGTCATTTCCGGTATCGGCGAGCCGGCACTGACCATCTTCATCTCCCACAGGCCGGCCTTGCGCGTCGGCAGATCGTCCGCACAGGCGGCGCCTGCCGACAACACGAGGCAAACGGCCGAACCAAGCAAAGCAAGCTGCCGCGTCATGCGAGAGGCCCCCGAATCTGTCGTGGCGTGACGAGCAACGGCTCAGTAGAGCGTGCGGATCGGCCGGTCAGCGGTGCCATAGGGCACCCAGCGGCAGGCAAACGAGATGTAGCCGCCCTCATAAGCCTGCACGGCGAGGAATTTCACCACCTTGCCGTACTGCGCGCAGTGATTGACCGCGACCTGTCGCGCATCGGTCTGGGTCGCCATCGAATACGCGATGATGCCGCCGGTGTCGTTGCCCTTGAACGGCGGCACCGGCAGGATGTCGGCGCGTGCCGGCTGGCTCGCCAGCATTCCCAAGACAAGAAGGCCCGCGGCCGCAATGATTCGCATTCCCGTCACTCCATTTGGCTGGTCCCAGTTTACGGCGCCTGCGAGACGCTGAAAAGAACGGAAGGCCCGCCTGCCGCGCCGTGACCGTCAACTCGTCGGCAAGTGTTGCCGCGCTGCACTTGACCTCCTTCAGCCTTCGCGGCACCGTCCGACCTTCGCAGACCACGCCTTTTGGATTGCCCATGCGCGCCCTTTCGACCTCCCTGAAATCGCTCCGCCTTGCCGCGGGGCTCGGCCTCCTGTTCGGAGCGCTGTCGCTCGGCGAGGCCAAGGCCGCCAATCCACTGGAGCTGAACTTCTGGCTGAGCGGGCCGCGCTATGACGGCCGCGTCGCCGATTGCGACAAGGCCCTGCCGACGATCGCCACCCAGTTCTGGGAAAAAGAAAGCTCATTCTGGAATTCCCCGCTGAAGATCACCGGCTTTTCCAGCGTCCACGAGATCGCATTCCGGCCCTGGCAGTCCGACAACATTCCGCGCCGCTACTGCACCGGCGAGGCCATGCTGAACGATGGCAAGGTGCGCAGGGTGCATTTCTCGATCATCGAGGACGGCGGCTTCGCCGGTTTCGGGCAAGGTGTGGAATGGTGCGTGGTCGGGCTCGACCGCAACTGGGCTTACAACCCCGCCTGCCGCGGCGCCAAGCCCTGATTCGGATCGACGGCGCCCCGACGCGCGTGGCCTGACGAATTTTGTTCTTGAAATGTTCCTATCGCCTGCTAGGCTTCGCGCAGTCTAGTTGAGGGGCGTTGCCATGTTTCATTCCAGATTGCAGTCGTTTTCCCGCTTGATGATCTCGCTCACGTTTGCCGCCGTGCTGATGTCGCTCGCCGGCGCTGCGATGGCGCAGGACAAGCGGCAGAATGCACCCGGCGAATTCGATTTCTACGTCCTGTCGCTGTCATGGTCGCCATCCTTCTGCGAAGAGACCGCAGAGCGCGGCCGCGGCGGCGGACGCTCCCAGATGCAATGCGACGGGCGGCCCTATTCCTTCGTGGTGCATGGGCTCTGGCCGCAATATGAGAACGGCTTCCCGGAATACTGCCAACGGCCGGCGCCGCGGCTGAATCGCAGCATCGTCTCTTCGATGCTGGACCTGATGCCGGCGCCGGGCCTGATCTTCAACGAGTGGGACAAGCACGGCACCTGCTCTGGGCTCACCGACCGCAATTATTTCGAGACGATCCGGAAAGCACGCGCTGCAATCAAGATTCCGGCCGAATATCTCGACCTGTCGCAGACCAAGACCGTGGCGCCGGCCGAGGTCGAGGAAGCCTTCATCAAGGCCAATCCGGGCCTGAGCAATGCGGCCGTTTCGGTCACCTGTAACCGGACACGGCTGTCCGAGGTCCGCATCTGCCTCAGCAAGGATCTGCAATTCCGGGCCTGCGAGGAGATCGAACGCCGCGCCTGCCGCCGCGACCAGGTCACCATGCCGCCGATCCGGGGCGGTTAGGCCCCGCGTCCGTCATTGCGAGCGCAGCGAAGCAAATCCAGACTGCCACCGCGGATAGATTCTGGATTGCTTCGCTGCGCTCGCAATGACAAGGGGTTGGGACCGCGTAAGACAACGTAGCCCCGCCATGAACTACCGTCACGCCTTTCACGCCGGCAACTTTGCCGATGTCATCAAGCACATCGTGCTGGCGCGCATCCTGACCTATCTGCAGGAGAAGCCGGGCGCGTTCCGCGTCATCGACACCCATGCGGGGGCCGGCCTCTACGATCTCGAAAGCGACGAGGCACGCCGCAGCGGCGAATGGCTGACCGGCATTGCGCGGCTCATGCAGGCGCGGCTCTCGAACGAGACCGCAGTGCTGACCAAGCCCTATCTCGACATCGTCCGCGCCTTCAATCCGAAGGGCGAGCTCAAGGCCTATCCCGGCTCGCCGCTGATCGCGCGCGGCCTGCTACGTCCGCAGGACCGCCTCGTCGCCTGCGAGCTGGAGCCGAAGGCGCGCAAGGCGCTGATCGATGTGCTGCGGCGCGACGAACAGGCCCGCGTGGTCGATCTCGACGGCTGGGTGGCGCTACCTGCCTTTGTGCCGCCGAAAGAGCGGCGCGGCCTCGTGCTGATCGACCCGCCCTTCGAAGCAAAGGACGAGTTCGAGCGGCTGGGTGAGGCCTTCTCGAGCGCCTTCGCGAAATGGCCGACCGGTATCTATGTAATCTGGTATCCGGCCAAGAGCCGGCGCGCCACCGACACGCTGGCGCAAATTGTCGCGCGGGCCGCAGCCGCGGCAAAGCCGCCCGGAAAATGCCTGCGGCTCGAATTCAGCGTCGCTCCGCAGGTCGATGGTGCACTCACGACTACCGGCCTCCTGATCGTCAATCCTCCCTACATGCTGCAAGGCGAGCTCAGGACCATCTTACCGGAGCTGGAGAAGCCGCTCGGCCAAGGCGGCGCGGCGCGCTTCCGCCTCGAAGTGCCGAAGCCGTAAAGCCCCGGCATCTTTGGGAAAAAGATGCATGAATGGTAGTCAATCTGCAAAGAACCGTATTATGCTGTGTTCGTGACTGGCTTTGCGTTCCGCTTCCGCGAATGGTTGCGGCGGAGTGAAGGCCTAAGAAAGATCCGAACGGACAGAGATGTCCGTCCAAGGATGGCCAGCTCCCGGGCTTCGTGAAGCCCGGTCACGTCGTGACGTGAGTCTGCGTTGCGACGGAGGAGCATTGCGGGGGAGGAGTTTCCCGATGGCCATGACGGGAACGGTCAAGTTCTTCAACGGCGAGCGCGGCTACGGCTTCATCAAGCCGGACGACGGCGGTCGCGATGTTTTCGTTCATATCACTGCTGTGGAGCGAGCTGGTTTGAAGGACCTTGCCGAAGGACAGCGGATTACATTCGAAGTCGAACCGGACAAGAAGGGCAAGGGACCCAAGGCGGTCAACTTGGTGATCCTGTCCTAGCAAGCCTGACGAAAAAATTCCCGGCCGCAAGCGGCCGGGAGGGTTAATGTCCGGTCTTTTCTTGTTGCTATCAGAAGTGATAGTTCACGCCCGCGCGCACAACGCTGGCGCTATAGCCGTTTGACACGCCAGTAATTGCGAACTGACTCGTCGACAGATCGATGTAGAGATATTCGAGCTTTGCGCTCCAGTTCGGCGCAAGCCCGACTTCGGCGCCGACACCCGCAGTCCAGCCCGCGGTGGTGTGCGATTCGGTCAAGCCGAACGTCTGTCCCTTCAGCTCGCCGAAGGCGAGACCGGCGGTGCCGTAGAACAGCACGTTGCTGAAGGCGTAGCCGGCGCGGCCGCGCAACGTTCCGAACCAGGGATTGGAGAACTTCCACGGCGCGAAGGTGTCGTCGGCGCCGGTCGCCTGGATGTCGCCCTCGATGCCGAACACCCACGGACCGTTCTGGAAATTGTAGCCCGCCTGCACGCCGCCGACGAAGCCGGAGGGCTTGGTCGGATTGTTGCTCACCGAGCCCCATTCATAGCCGATGTTGCCGCCGAGATAGGGTCCGGCCCAGCTATAGGCATTGAGCGGTTGATTGACGGTGTAGGGCGCGCGCTGCCCGTAATTGAGATCGGCGGCCTCTGCCGAAGCTGTCCAGCCGGCTGCAACCAACGCGGCTGCGCCCACAATGAACCTCTTCATCACACTCTCCAACGCAACTGCCGCCACGCGTGCGAGGCGAGCGCCGCCGCGCTACGCCCTGCCCGATGGTTACGGAACCAAAAAGCTTTCGCGTGGGATTTATCGAGAGTTTTAAGTTAAAGGGCTGTTAAGGCCGGTTACCGCGCACTTAACAGACTTAAGGAAGCGTTACCGGGAACTGCGCGCGCCCTGTTGCGTGCCGCGGTGGCGGAACTTCAAATCGGTGCCCCCAGCGCCTAAATTTGCCCCATGGATCACGATTCCACCGATAACCCCGAGACTGCGCGCGCGCGCAAGGCTCGGCGCGGCGCGGCGCCGGGTGCCCCGACCGAGGAACTGGTGCCCCCGGACGTCGACCCCGCCGCGGCAAGCGGCGAGGACGAAGACGACGCGCGGCTGCCGGACATGCTGGAAGAGAGCGGCGCGATCGGCGAAGGCCCGCTCGCGACAGGCCATGAGGCGATCGAGCGCGCCGTCCGGCTCGCCCCTACCTCGGCCGGCGTCTATCGCATGCTGAATGCGAACGCCGACGTGCTCTATGTCGGCAAGGCCAAGAACGTCAAAAAGCGCCTGTCCAACTACGCCCGCGTGGGCGCGCCGCAGCCGGCGCGGATCCTGCGCATGATCGCAGCCACGGTCACCGTCGAGATCGTCTCGACCAACACCGAAACGGAAGCGCTGCTGCTCGAGGCCAACCTCATCAAGCAGCTCCGGCCGCGCTTCAACGTGCAGCTTCGCGACGACAAGTCGTTTCCCTACATCCTGATCACCGGCGACCATTGGGCGCCGCAGATCCTGAAGCACCGGGGCGCGCAGACCCGACCGGGGCGGTACTTCGGGCCATTCGCCTCCGCCGGCGCCGTCAACCGCACCATCACCGCCTTGCAGCGCGCGTTCCTGATCCGCTCCTGCACCGATTCGTTTTTCGAGAGCCGCAGCCGGCCCTGCCTGCTCTACCAGATCCGCCGCTGCGCCGGCCCCTGCACCCGCGAGATCGACTTTACGGGCTATACGACCCTGGTGCGCGAGGCGACCGACTTCCTGTCCGGCAAGAGCCAAGCGGTGAAGCAGGAGCTCGCCGCCGAGATGGAGAAGGCGTCCGGCGAGCTCGAATTCGAGCGCGCCGCGCTCTACCGCGACCGCCTCGCTGCACTCTCCGCGATCCAGTCGCAGCAGGGCATCAATCCGCGCACGGTGGAGGAAGCCGACGTGTTCGCCATCCACCAGGAAGGCGGCTTCTCCTGCGTCGAGGTGTTCTTCTTCCGCACCGGGCAGAACTGGGGCAACCGCGCCTATTTTCCGCGCGCGGAGAAGACCTTCACGCCGGAGGAAGTGCTCGGCTCCTTCCTTGCGCAGTTCTACGACGACAAACCGCCGCCGAAGCTTATCCTGCTCTCGCATGAGATCGAGGAGAGCGAGCTGCTTGCGAATGCGCTGTCGATCAAGGCCGGCCACAAGGTCGAGGTCACCGCGCCCAAGCGCGGCGAGAAGAAGGAGCTCGTCAGCCACGCGCTGACCAATGCGCGCGAGGCGCTGGGGCGCAAGCTCGCCGATACCGCGACGCAGAGCCGACTGCTCGAGGCGATGGCGGGAACGCTGAGCCTGCCGCATCCGCCAAAGCGGATCGAGGTCTACGACAACAGCCACATCCAGGGTACCAATGCGGTCGGCGCGATGATCGTCGCCGGCCCCGACGGCTTCGTGAAGAACCAGTACCGCAAGTTCAACATCAAGTCCGAGGGCCTCACGCCCGGCGACGACTACGCCATGATGCGCGAGGTGCTGCAGCGCCGGTTCAAACGCCTGCTCAGCCCGCCGGAAGAGAGTGCGGCCAAGGCCAAGGACGACGACTTCCCGCAATGGCCGGACCTCGTCATCATCGACGGCGGCCGTGGCCAGCTCAACGCCGTGCGCGAGATCTTCGAGAGTCTCGGTCTCACCCAGGTCTCGCTGATGTCGGTCGCCAAGGGCCCGGACCGGGATGCCGGCCGCGAGACCCTGTTCATGCCGGACCGCGAGGCGATCAAGCTCGAGCCGCGCGATCCCGTGCTCTATTTCATCCAGCGCCTGCGAGACGAGGCCCACCGCTTCGTCATCGGCTCGCACCGCAAGCTGCGCAAGAAGGACATCCGTGAGGCCGGTTTGCAGGAGATCCCGGGCATCGGCCCGTCACGCAAACGTGCCTTGTTGCATCATTTCGGAACGTTGAAGGAGATCGAGCGGGCCTCGATCGCCGATCTCGGCAAGGTTCCGGGGGTGAGCGCCGAGAGCGCACGCAGGATTTTCGAGTATTTCCATCCCCAACCGGGGTGAACTAAAGGGGATCGTAGTCATATGGTCGTCGTGTCCCCGTCCCATTTGGGGGCGGACGGTTGACCTTCATGCCACAGCGGTATTGGTAGAGCGGATGAACATCGCCACGACACGAGGGGCCGCCAAGAGCTCGATGTCCCTCCCGAACATCCTGACCTACGCCCGGATCGCCGCGGTCCCGGTCGTCGTCGGGTGCATCTATGCCCAGTCGATCATGGACCAGCCGCTCTGGTTGCGCTGGGTGGCGGTCGCCATCTTCATCGCGGCAGGCGTGACCGATTACCTCGACGGCTATTACGCCCGCATCTGGAATCAGCAATCGGCGTTCGGGCGGATGCTCGACCCGATCGCCGACAAGCTCCTGGTCTCCTCGTGCCTCTTGATGCTGGCCGCCGACGGCATCATCCATGGCTGGTCGCTATGGGCCGCCATCGTCATCCTGTGCCGCGAGATCCTGGTGTCGGGCCTGCGCGAATATCTGGCGGCACTGCGGGTCAGCGTGCCCGTGACCAAGCTTGCCAAGTGGAAGACCACGATCCAGCTCGTCGCGATCGGCTTCCTGCTCGCGGGCGAAGCCGGCGACCAGGTGGTGCCGGTGGTCACGCAGATCGGCCTCTTGCTGTTGTGGATCTCGGCGATCTTCACGATCTACACCGGTTACGATTATTTCCGCGCCGGCATCCATCACCTCATCAGGGAGGATGAGGGATGAAGCTGAAATACTTCGCCTGGGTGCGCGAGCGGATCGGCAAGGCCGAGGAAACCGTCGAGCCGCCAGCGAGCGTACGCACCGTAGAGGAGCTGATCGCCTGGCTGTCCGGCCGGAGCGAGGCCCATGCCTATGCCTTCGAGAAGCCGAAGGTGATCCGCGCCGCGATCGACCACGCCCATGTCAGGCCGGACGCCACGATCGCGGGCGCACGCGAGATCGCATTCTTTCCGCCGATGACCGGCGGCTAGCGGCATCGGTATGACCGGCCCCGTCACCATCCGCATCCAAGAGGACGATTTCGACGTCGCGCGCGAGATCGCGGGCCTGACGAAGGGCCGCACCGACGTCGGCGCGGTCGTGAGCTTCTCCGGCATCTGCCGCGGCGACGAGGACAGCGCGAAGATTTCGGCGCTCACGCTCGAGCACTATCCGGGCATGGCGGAGGAAGAGATCCGGCGCCATGTCGACGAGGCGACCTCGCGCTGGCCATTGAACGGCGTCACGATCATCCATCGCGTCGGCCGGATCACGCCCGGCGAAAACATCGTACTGGTGGTGACGGCCTCGCAGCACCGCCAGGCGGCGTTCCAGGCGGCAGAGTTTCTGATGGACTACCTCAAGACCAGCGCCCCGTTCTGGAAGAAGGAAGAGAGCGGCAGCGGCACCGGCTGGGTCGAGGCCCACGCCCGTGACGACGCGGCCGCCGCACGCTGGACCAAATCCTAATGGCAAGAACATCGAAGAAGACACCGCGCGGCCGCGCCATCCCAAAACTTGCGAAAGTCGGAGCCGGCGAGCTCGTCACGCTGCTCGATTACGTGCGCTATGGGGTGAGCCGTTTCGTCGAGGCCAAGCTCGCCTTCGCGCATGGCACCACCGATCCCGTGGCGGAGGCCGCCTTCCTGGTCAGCGAGGCGCTTCACCTCCGCCCCGACCAGTTCGAAGTCTTTGCCAATGCCAGGGTCACCGCGGCGGAGGGCAAGATCATCCTCGACCTCATCAACAAGCGCGTCACCACCCGCAAGCCGGCCGCCTATCTCGTCAACAAGATCTACATGCGCGGCCTGCCCTTCTATGTCGACGAACGCGTGATCGTTCCGCGCTCGTTCATTGGCGAACTGCTGGAGTCGCATTTCGGCGGCGACGGCGAAGCCGGCTCCCTCCTCGACGATCCCTCGGCCGTCGGACGGGTGCTCGACCTCTGCACCGGCTCGGGATGCCTTGCGATCCTCGCTGCGCATCATTTCCCGAACGCCGTGATCGATGCCGTCGACATCTCCAAAGGCGCGCTCGAGGTTGCCGCGCGCAATGTCAGAGAGCACGGGCTCGAGCATCGCGTCACGCTTCATCGCGGCGATCTTTTCACGCCCCTTGGCGACGACAGCTACGACCTGATCATCTCCAATCCGCCCTATGTCGACGCGGAAGGCATGGCCGCGCTGCCGCCGGAGTGTCGGGCCGAGCCGAAGCTCGCCTTCGACGGCGGGTTCGACGGTCTCGACGTGGTGCGTCGAATCCTGCGCGATGCGCCCAAACACCTTGCGCCGCAAGGCGGCCTGCTTTGCGAGATCGGACGCGGCCGCGAGTTGCTCGACGAAGCCTTCCCGGAACTGCCGCTGCTCTGGCTCGATACCGAGGAGTCCGAGGGCGAGGTGTTCTGGATCGCCGCCGCCGACCTCGGCTGATCCCCGGCAGCGCACGCCCGCGCAGCATCGGAACAAGTCAAACACCGCCACGTTCATCCCCGAAAGAACGTCTCGGCTGCCGGAGGATGTCCGTATGCTTGCGCCGTCGGGCGAATTGCTGCGCACGGGGTTGACGCTCAAGGCCAACCACCTCAAGCGCGCGACCCAATCCTACCTGCGCGACCGCGCCAACCAGACGACCGGCCGGATGACCTCGTACGCGATCGCCGCCGGATTGTTCGCGGTCGCGGGCCTGCTCGTCGTCGCGGCCTGTTTCGTCGGCTTGATGGCCCTGTTCCGCTGGATCGAGCTCTATTACGGGCAATTCTGGGCCTTCGGCGCGGTCGGCGCGGTCCTGCTGGCGGTCGCGGCGATCTGCGCCGGCATGGCCATGATCCAGATGCGCCGTCCCGCCAAATCCGTCGTGCCTCTCGCGAGCCGATTGCGGGTGGCGGTCACCACGCCCCGGATCCCCCGTGGGACGGTAACGCAGGCCGTCAAGGAGGTCGCGACCACGATACCTCTGGTGCCGCTCGCACCGGGCGAGAGGCAAAGAGGTCAACCCTCGCCTTTCGGCAGCAACCGCTCGGTGCAACTTGGCTTGATGCTCGCAGCCATCGGGCTGTTGGGCATGACGGCGGCGCGTCGCAGGCGCTACAGCCGCCGACCGGATGCATGATGCTGGCCCGGCGCTCCGAGCAGCTCGATAGCTGGCTTCTGGTCGCGGCCACCACCATCCTGGTCCTGACCGCCGAGCGCTACCTCAAGGCGTCCGGCTTCATGCAATCGGAGCCTGTGCCGGATCGCCGCAACAGCGAGACAAGTTCGCCCGAGACGAACGCCGCGCGCGCAGCCGCGCAGACGGGCCGCGGCCGCCGGTCCAAAAGCCCGTTCGCGATCCGCTGGGCGGGGTGGAAGGATATCGGCTGGCGCACCTATCAGCGCATCAGTGACGATCGCCTGCTCGCGACCGCCGGAGGCGTCGTCTTCTTCGGGCTGCTCGCGATCTTTCCCGCCGTGACCGCGCTCGTGTCGTCATACGGCCTGTTTGCCGACCCCTCGACGATCAGCGCCAATCTGCAGACGCTGGCGACGATGCTGCCCGAGGGCTCGTTCCAGATCGTCGAGGATCAAGTCGCGCGCGTGGTCTCGAAAGGCAACACGGCGCTCGGCGCCACCTTCCTGTTCGGCCTCGTGCTGGCGATCTGGAGCGCCAACGCCGGTGTCAAGTCAATCTTTGACGCCCTCAATGTCGCCTATGAGGAGCGCGAGAAGCGCAGCTTCATACGGCTCAATCTGGTGTCCCTTGCCTTCACGGTCGGAAGCATCATGGCACTCCTGGTGATGGTGGGCGCGGTGGTCGCCTTCCCGCTCGCGCTCAATCATCTGGGCCTCGCCCCCGAGAGCAAGCTGATCGTTGCGCTCGCGCGGTGGCCGCTATTGTTCGTCATTCTGCTGATCGCACTTGCCGTCCTCTACCGCTTCGCCCCCAGCCGGGACCCGCCACGCTGGCAATGGCTGAGCATCGGCGCAGTGATGGCCGCCGTGCTCTGGATCGCCGGCTCGGCGCTGCTGTCCTGGTATCTGTCGGAATTCGCCAACTACAGTGCCACCTACGGCTCGCTCGGTGCAGCGATCGGCTTGATGATGTGGATGTGGGTGTCCGCCATCGTCATCATGTTCGGGGCTGAGCTGAACTCGGAAATCGAACGGCAGACGCGGCGGACCACCGGGCAGCCCAAGCCTCTCGGCAGCCGCGAAGCGGTATCGGCCGATACGGTCGGGGCCGCCGCACCATCCTAGTTCGATGGTCAGACCGAACATGATGACGATCTGACCACCGCCGCGCTCAGTTCAGCGCTTACTGATCACCGCCTCCAGATATTCGCTGTGCACGACCACCGTGCCGTCGTCGGCGTGGTTGAACTCGCCGAGCAGGCTCAACAGATCGCGCCGCAGCGCGGCCTGGCCGGTCTCATCGAGCGCGGCGAAGGCTTTGAGCATCGGGCCATAGAACGACTTGAATATCTCGAGCCAGTGCATGGGCGAGCGATAGCGGAACACGAACATCCTGGGCTCGGCGGCGATCTCGGACGCCTGGCTGCCGAACATCTCGTCGAGCCGCGCCGCGGTGCCCCATAGGGCGGGCGACTTCACGCCGGCCGGCGGCGGCAGGTGCTTGCCGATCGTCTTGAAGAGCTGTCCGATGAAGCCCTGCGGCGTCCAGTTGGCGAGTCCGATCTTGCCGCCGGGTTTGCAGACCCGCGCGAGTTCGGACGCCGCCTTGTCCTGGTCCGGCGTGAACATGACGCCGAATGTCGAGACCACCACATCGAAGCTCGCATCGGCAAACGGCAGCGCTTCGGCGTCCGCCTCGCGGAATTCGACCATCAGATGCTCCGCCGCGGCCCGTTCACGGCCGCGCCTGAGCAGCGACGGCACGTAATCTGTGGATGTGACCTCGCACCAGCGCCGCGCCGCGGCCAGCGTGGCATTGCCGTTGCCAGCGGCGACGTCGAGCACTCTGCTACCGGCGCGCAGGTCGAGCGCCTCGCAGAGCTGCTCGCCGACGATCTGCAAGGTCGTGCCGACAATGGCATAATCGCCGGACGACCAGGCGCCGTGCTGACGCTGCTTGACGGCGGCAAGGTCGGGTTGGGTTTCGATCTTGTTGCTGAGCGCTGCGGATGTCGACATGGCCATCTCCTGTGGTTGAGAGTGCCGGGACGATAGGGCGCACGCGATCGGCTGGCCTTGAGAGGCTCGTTATTTTACCCTGAGAGCCGCTTTATTTCCGAGCGGGAGCCGAGGCGAAGGTGGCGTTCCGGTTCGAGGACTTCGTACTTGACCCCGCGCGCCGCGAACTGCGGCGGGCGGACACGCTGATTGCGCTCGAGCCCCAGGTGTTCGATCTCCTGATCTATCTGGTCCGCAACCGCGAGCGTGTGGTGACGCGGGACAATCTGCTCGATGCGGTCTGGAACGGCCGCGTCGTCTCGGATTCCACGCTGACGAGCCGGATCAACGCGGCGCGGCGCGCGGTGAATGATTCCGGCGAGGAGCAGCGGCTGATCCGCACCGTGGCGCGCAAGGGCGTACGCTTCGTCGGCGAGGTGCGTGAAGCCGCCATCGCCGGCAGTCCCGCCATCCCGATACAGCCGGTCGAGGCGGCTCCGGCCGGCCTGCCGCTGCCCGATCGCCCTGCGATCGCGGTGCTGCCCTTCACCAACATGAGCGGCGAGGCCGAGCAGGACTATTTCTCCGACGGCATCAGCGAGGACATCATCACGGCGCTGTCGAAGTTGCGCTGGTTCTTCGTTATCGCGCGCAACTCCTCCTTCATCTATAAGGGCCGCACCGTTCATCTGCGGCAGATCGCCAAGGAACTCGGCGTGCGTTACGTCGTCGAAGGCAGCGTCCGCAAGGGCGGCGGCCGCGTCCGCATCACGGCCCAGCTCAACGACGTCGCCAGCGGCAGTCATCTCTGGGCCGAACGCTACGATCGCGAGCTTGCCGATGTGTTCGCCGTGCAGGACGAGATCACGGAGGCGATCGTCGCCGCGATCGAGCCGCAGCTCTATGCCGCCGAAAGCTTCCGCGCCCAGCGCAAGCCGACCGACAGCATGGACGCCTGGGATCTGTTGATGCGGGCGCTGTCGCATTACTGGCGGGTGACGCGACAGGATCATGTGGTCGCGCAGGCGCTGCTCGAAAAGGCCATCGCGCTCGACCCGAATTACGGCAAGGCACTCGGGCTGCTCGGCACCAGCTACATGTTCACGGCCCATATGGGCTGGATGGAGATGGCATCGGCAATGTCGGCCGCCGAACGCGCCGCGCGTGCCGCGATCCACGCCGACGACGAGGACGCCTGGGCGCACAACGCGCTCGGCCACGTCCATCTGTTCGCGCGGCGGTTCGACGACTGCCTCGCCGAATTCGAGACCGCGCTGCGGCTCAATCCGAACTTCGCGCTGGCGCAGGGCTATTACGGGCTGGCCCTCAGCTATTGCGGCCGCTGGCAGGACGCCGACACCGCTGCGCGCCGCGCGATCCGCCTCAGCCCACGCGACCCCTATGCGCCGGTCTATTTCGGCATCAAAGCCTATGCCCGCTTCCTCGGCGCCGACTACGAGGAGGCGATCCGGCTGGCGCAGGAGTCCTTACGCCAGCGCGGCGACTTCGTCGGCGCGCACAGGGTACTGACCTCCGCCGCCGGCATGGCGGGACATACCGAGATCGCCCGTGCGGCACTGCTGGAACTCCGCCGCGCCCAGCCGAATGTCTCACTCGCCTGGATCGCCGAGTTCATGCCGATCAAGCTCGCCCCGGATCGCGAGCGTTACCTGGAAGGCTTCCGCCGTGCCGGCCTGACGTGAGCCGCAACGAGGCCGCTATCCCCTCGAATCAACAATGATGTTAAGCTCACCCCGCTTGGGGGAGCATGCGGCGTGACGGGTCGGAACGGCAGCCCGTGCTTTCCCGGAAGAGGCAATCAGCTCTTGGGGCGTGACGCGCGGCATGATTCGCATTTCGACGATCTTCATCGCCATCTGCATGGTTCTGGTCGCGGCCTCGCTCGGGCTCGTACTGTATTCGGTCGCCGGCATCAGCGGCACGGAGTCAGCCATCGTGGCGCTGACCGCGCTGACTTTCCTGATCCTCTACAATGCGGTCTCGATGCGGCTGCGCGACCGCAGCGACGTCGGCACCCAGATCGCCGACCTGTCGCGCGGCACCGCCGACCTTGCTCGCCAGGTCGCCGAGTTCGGGCGCCGGCTCGCGGCAATCGAAGGGCGCATCGCTTCGGCCAACTCGACCAACTCCGACCGGATCCAGTCCGTCGTCGGCGAGATCAATGAGCTCGGCGGGCTGGTCAAGCAGCTCGCCGCGACCGTATCGGCCCATGAGGACCTGCTGACCAGCGCCCCGCCGGTAGCTGCCACCCCGGTTGCCAAGCCGGAACCGGGCGCACCGCTCGAATTTGTCGCGACGAGCGAGGAGAAGCCCGTCGCTCCGCCCCTGCCGCCGGCCGCGCCACGACCGACGGCAGCCCTGCAGACCGCAGGCGGGCGCAGCCAGACCCAGCTTTTGGCCACGCTGCGGAGCGCGATCGACGAGAACCGCATCGACATCTTCCTCCAGCCGATGGTGACGCTGCCGCAACGCAAGGTCCGCTTCTACGAGGCGGTGACGCGGGTGCGCGACGAGCGCGACCAGCTCATCGCGGCGGAGGAGTTCATCAGCATTGCCGAAACCTCGGGGCTGATCGGACGCATCGACAACATGGTGATGCTGCGCTGCGTGCAGGTGCTGCGCCGGCTCATGGTGCGCAACAAGGATGTCGGCGTGTTCTGCAACGTCGCCGCCTCCACGCTCAGCAACTCCACCACCTTCGCGCAATGCCTCGACTTCCTCGAAGCCAACCGGGCACTCGCGCCCTCGCTGGTGCTGGAGTTCAAGCAGTCGACGCTCCGCAACCTCGGCCCGGCCGAGACCGAAAATCTCGCGGCGCTCGCCCAGCGCGGCTTCCGCTTCTCGATCGACCATGTCACGGACTTGCGGATCGAGCCGCGCGAGCTGGCCGACCGCGGCGTGCGCTTCATCAAGGTGCCGGCCGCCCTTCTGCTCGACCCGAAGCAGGCCTCGGCCTCGGACATCCACCCGTCCGACCTGTCCGACCTGCTCGGCCGTTTCGGCATCGACCTGATCGCCGAGCGGATCGAGGGCGAGCGCGCGGTGGTTGATCTGCTCGACTATGACGTACGGTTCGGCCAGGGTTTCCTGTTCGCGCCGCCCCGGCCATTGCGGCCGGAGGGTGCATCTGCTACGGCCGGAGCCTCGCCGAACCCGGCGCAGGACATTCAGGGATCCAATGTCTCCGGTACCCCCAGCCCCGTGGCGACGCCTGCCGCGCCTCCGTCACAACGTATCACCGGCAATGCGGCACTCGCGCGCCGCATCTGATCGGCCGCGCGCATCATGACCACGCTGCATTTCGTCGAAAGCCTGCGCGATCTCGTGGGCGGCGTGGACGTCGTGCTCAGCGATATCTGGGGCGTGGTCCATAACGGCCTGGAATCCTTCCCCGAGGCGTGCGAGGCGCTGCACACCTATCGCAGCCGCGGCGGTACGGTGATTTTGATCACCAACGCGCCCCGCCCCGCCGATTCCGTGCAGCGGCAACTGCGCAAGCTCGGCGTCGCCGACGAGACCTATGACGCGATCGTCTCTTCGGGCGATCTGACGCGGCTCTATGTCGCCGACCATCCCGGCCGCAAGATGTTCTGGCTCGGCCCCGAGCGTGACAACTCGATCTATCGCGGTCTCGACGCGGTGCTCGCGCCGCTGGAGGAGGCCGACTACATCGTCTGCACCGGCCTCTATGACGACGAGACCGAAACGGCGGAAGACTATCGCGGCATGATGCTGCAGGCGCGCGAGCGCAAGCTGACGCTGGTCTGCGCCAACCCCGATATCGTGGTGGAGCGCGGCGACCGTCTGATCTATTGCGCGGGTGCGATCGCCGAACTCTATCGCGAGCTCGGCGGCGAGGTGATCTTCTACGGCAAGCCGCACCGGCCGATCTACGAGCGCGCGATGTCGCTCGCCGGCGAACGCCAGGGTCACCAGATCGACCGGAAGAAGGTGCTGGCAATCGGCGATTCCGTCCGCACCGACCTCACCGGGGCGCGCGAGTTCGGCATCGATTGCCTGTTCGTCACCCGCGGCATCCATTCCGAGGAGTTCGAGGGTCTCGACCAGCTCGACCCGGCCTCCGTGATGGAGTTGTTCGGCCACCCGCCGAAGGCGCTGATCCGCGAATTGAAGTGGTGAACATCTAGCCTTTCGTCATCGTTCCGGACGCGCGAAGCGCAACCCGGAATGACATCGAGAAACGCAAATGCCCGGGACAAGCCCGGGCATCCAAATCTCTCTTCTCTCTGATGACGATGGGGCGCTTACGCGCTCGCCATATCCGGGAAGACCGCCTCGATCTTGGTCTTCAGCGTCGCCGCGTTGAACGGCTTGACGATGTAGTTGTTCACGCCGGCCTTCTTGGCCGCGATCACGTTCTCGGTCTTGGATTCCGCCGTGATCATGATGAAGGGCGTGGTGGCGAGGTTGGGATCCGCGCGCACTTCGCGCAGCAGGTCGTAACCCGTCATCGGCTCCATATTCCAGTCGGAGATCACGAGCCCGTACTTCTTGCCGCGCATCTTGTTCAGCGCCGCCGAACCGTCGCTGGCATCATCGATATTCTCGAAGCCAAGCTGCTTCAGCAGATTTCTGATGATACGGATCATGGTGCTGTAGTCATCCACCACCAGGACCGGCATCGACAAATCAACCGCCATCTCGACTCCCCCAACGCATACCCAGGAATATTATGATCGGACCCGCCGGACCGAAGATCCCGCAGTTCCACGTTTCAAGGACTAGCATCAAGGCGTTAAACAGCGCGTTAACTGGGCCTATCGACCAAGGTCTGAAATCGTCTCCAACGCGGCCGTATCCCCCGCTTGACTTCATCCGGCGGGTCAAGCCACGGTCCGGACCGGTCCCGCCGCCTCGAGAATTCCCCTGATGGCCCCGCATTTTACCGTTATCCGCGACACCACACCGGCCTCCGCGATTCCGAGGGGCGCAGTGGTCGCCATGGGCAATTTCGACGGGGTTCATCTCGGACATCGCGCCGTGATTGCCGCGGCGCTGGAAATGGGCAGGACGCATGGCCGTCCGGCGCTGGCGTTGACCTTCGAGCCGCATCCGCGGCGGTTTTTCAGCCCTAACACCCCGCAATTCCGCCTGACCGATGAGGCGGCAAAACTGCGGCTGCTGGCCGGCACCGGGCTTGCCGGCGCCGTGGTCATGACCTTCGACAAGGCCCGCGCCGGGACCAGCGCGCAAGATTTCATTCACCATGACCTGATCGGCCGTCTCGGCGTCAGCGGGATCGCGGTCGGTTACGACTTCCATTTCGGCAAGGGCCGGGTCGGCTCGCCGGGCCTGCTGGTCAACGAGGCGCCCCGGCTCGGCATCGAGGTCGACGTGCAGCCGCATGTCGATATCGACGAGCGGCCGGTCTCCTCCAGCGCTATCCGGATCGCGCTCGCGGAGGGGCAGCTCAACGAGGCCACCGCCATGCTCGGCGCCCCCTGGTTCGTGACCGGCGAGGTCGTCCATGGCGAAAAACGCGGCCGGGACCTCGGCTATCCCACGGCCAACATCCGCCTGGATGACAATTGCGGCCTGAAGCACGGAATCTACGCAGTGCGGATCGGACGCGGCACCGAGCGCCTGGATGGGGTGGCGAGCTTCGGCCGACGCCCGACCTTCGACAACGGCGCACCGCTCCTGGAGATATTCCTGTTCGACTTCAAGGGCGACCTCTACGGGCAGGTGCTGGACTGTGCCTTCATAGGCTTCATCCGCGAAGAGCTGAAATTCGACAGCATCGAGACCCTGATCCGTCAGATGGACGACGATTCCGCCCGCGCCCGCGCCATGCTGGCCGCCGCCCCGGACGCATTTCCGAGGCTGGGAACGATCGATTGAGGGGCCCACGGCCTGCTGCCCGCCCCCTTTGCGCTTCCCCGGCCCGGCTGCTATGGAGAGCCCATGTTTGCGCGGCGCATCATAGGGATTAGCGGCCCGGCTTCCGCCTGAGCCTTTCGGCTCGGCGCAAGACCGGGATTTTGTCGTTTCACCCCCGCGATTCCAGTCGCCATCCGTTCCCGCGCCCTTCCGAGCCAGTCATCCTCATGTCCGAAAAGCCGCAAAAGTCCGACGCCAAAGACTATTCCAAGACGCTGTTCCTGCCCCAGACGGAATTCCCGATGCGCGCAGGCCTGCCGCAGCGCGAGCCGGAGATCCTCAAGCGCTGGTACGAGATCGGCCTCTACGAGAAGCTGCGGGCCGCCGCACGCGGCCGCGAAAAATTCGTGCTGCATGACGGCCCGCCCTATGCCAACGGCAACATCCATATCGGCACCGCGCTGAACAAGATCCTGAAGGATCTCGTCACCAAGAGCCAGCAGATGCTCGGCTTCGATTCCAACTACGTGCCGGGCTGGGACTGCCACGGCCTGCCGATCGAGTGGAAGGTCGAGGAGGAGAACTATCGCAAGAAGGGCAAGCAGAAGCCGGATTTTCGCGACAGTGCCGCGATGATCGACTTCCGCAGGGAATGCCGCGCCTATGCGACGCACTGGCTCAACGTGCAGCGCGAGGAATTCAAGCGTCTCGGCGTGATCGGCGACTGGGCGCATCCCTACGCCACCATGAACTATCCGGCGGAAGCCCAGATCGCGCGCGAGCTGATGAAGTTCGCCGCCAACGGCACGCTCTATCGCGGCTCCAAGCCGGTGATGTGGAGCGTGGTCGAGAAGACGGCGCTGGCGGAAGCCGAGGTCGAATACGAGGACTACACGTCCGACATGGTCTGGGTGAAATTCCCGGTGATCTCTCCGGCACACGGTGCGCTTGCCTCCGCAAGTGTCGTGATCTGGACCACCACACCCTGGACGCTGCCGGGCAACCGCGCCATCTCGTTCTCGCCCAAGATCGCCTACGGCCTTTACAAGGTCACGGATGCGCCGGCGGATAACTGGGCCAAAACAGGCGATCTCCTGATCCTCGCCGATGCGCTCGCCGAAGAGGTGTTCAAGCAGGCACGCGTGAACGCCTATGAAAAGGTGCGCGACATTCCCGGCGACACCATGGACGCGATCGAATGCGCCCATCCGCTGAAGGGCCTTGCCGGCGGCTACGAGTTCATCGTGCCGCTGCTGCCGGGCGACCACGTCACCGACGACACCGGCACCGGCTTCGTGCACACGGCGCCCGGCCATGGCCGCGAGGACTTCGATGCCTGGATGGCGCAGGCGCGCGATTTGGATGCGCGCGGCATCAACACGGCGATCCCCTACACCGTCGACGAGAACGGCGCCTACACCGATCATGCGCCGGGTTTTGTTGGCAAACGCGTCATCAACGACAAGGGCGAGAAGGGCGACGCCAACGACGCCGTGATCAAGGCGCTGGTCGACAGGGGCATGCTGCTCGCACGCGGCCGGCTGAAGCACCAGTATCCGCATTCCTGGCGTTCCAAGAAGCCGGTGATCTTCCGCAACACGCCGCAATGGTTCATCGCGATGGACAAGGACGTCGCGGTAAACGGCAAGACCAAATCCGGCGACACGCTGCGCGCCCGCGCGCTGCAGGCGATCTCGGTGACGCAATGGGTGCCGCCATCGGGCGAGAACCGCATCAACGGCATGATCGAGGCGCGGCCTGACTGGGTGATCTCGCGCCAGCGCGCCTGGGGCGTGCCGATCGCCGTATTCGTGCGCGAGAAGGGCGACGGGTCCGCCGAGATCCTCCAGGACGACGCGGTCAACGTCCGGATCGGCGAGGCCTTCGAGAAGGAAGGCGCCGACGCCTGGTACGCGCAGGGCGCGCGCGAACGCTTCCTCGGCCCGCGCGCGAGCGAGGACTGGCAGAAGGTCGACGACATTCTCGACGTCTGGTTCGATTCCGGCTCGACGCACGCCTTCGTGCTCGAAGACCCCGTGCATTTCCCCGGCCTTGCCGGCATCAAGCGCAAGGTCGACGGCGGCAAGGACACCGTGATGTATCTGGAGGGCTCGGACCAGCATCGCGGCTGGTTCCACTCCTCGCTGCTGGAAAGCTGCGGAACGCGGGGGCGCGCGCCCTACGACATCGTGCTGACGCACGGCTTCACCCAGGACGAGCACGGCCGCAAAATGTCGAAGTCGCTCGGCAACACGATCGAGCCGCAAGCGGTCATCAAGGAATCCGGCGCCGACATTTTGCGGCTCTGGGTCGCCGCCTGCGACTACACCGACGACCAGCGCATCGGCCCCGAGATCCTGAAGAACACGGTCGAGACCTATCGCAAGCTGCGCAACACCGTGCGCTGGATGCTCGGCACGCTGCATCACTACAAGCCGGCCTACGCGGTCGCGCCGGCCGAGATGCCCGAGCTCGAACGGCTGATGCTGCACGAGCTCGCGGTGCGCGCCAGCGCAGTCCGCAAGGCCTACCGGGAGTTCGACTACAAGACAGTGGTCGCGATCCTGTCGGCCTTCCTCAACAGCGAGCTCTCCGCGTTCTATTTCGACATCCGCAAGGACACGCTCTATTGCGATCCGCCGTCCTCGCTGACGCGCAAGGCGGCGCTGACCACGATCGACCTGCTCTGCAACGCGATCCTGAAATGGCTGGCGCCGATCCTGAGCTTTACCGCGGAGGAAGCCTGGCGGATGTACAGACCGGATGCCGAGCCCTCTGTGCATCTGACGCTGTTCCCGGAAGGTCTGGAAAAACTCCGCGACGACAAGCTCGCCGCGAAATGGGAGACGATCCGCAACGTTCGCCGCGTCGTCACCGGCGCATTGGAGCTCGAGCGCGCCGCCAAGAATATCGGCTCGTCGCTCGAGGCCTCGCCGGTGATCTACGTGGCTGACCGGAACACGATGATGACGCTGTTCGACACCGATCTCGCCGAGGTCTGCATCACCTCGAGCTATGAGGTGCGTGAGGGCGAGGCGCCCGCTACTGCGTTCCGCCTTGATGCCGTTCCCGGCGTCGCCGTCGTGGTCGAAAAGGCGGTCGGCACCAAATGCGCCCGCTCCTGGAAGATCTCACCGACGGTTGGCGAAGATCCTGAATATCCCGATGTCACCCCGCGCGACGCCAAGGCGCTGCGCGAGTGGAAGGCGCTGGGGGTAGCGGTCTAAATCTCCACCCGCCGTCCTTGCGAAAGCCAGGACCCATTACCACCGCTGTCCAACGTAGCGAAGGTCGATGACCCCGAGTCTTCCAAACAACTATCACCCGGGGTTACCGCGACGAGCGCAGAGCGCTCGCGCGGGGGTCCCGGCCTTCGCCGGGACGATGGCGGAGTTTCTGGCCACGGGAGTGAGCACCTCCGCATGACCCCACTCCGCGCCGGCATCATCTCGGCCGTGGCCACGGTCGTGCTCGACCAGGCTTCAAAGCTCTGGCTGCTGAACATCTTCGACCTCGCCCATCGCGGTGTGGTGCGCCTCACGCCGTTTTTCGACCTGGTGCTGGCCTGGAATATCGGGATCAGCTTCGGCTGGCTCCAGAACGACGGTCAGGCGGCACAGATCGCGCTGATGGTCGTGAAGGCGGTCGCCGTGGTCGCGCTGGCGGTCTGGATGGCCCGGTCGCACACCCGGCTCGCGACGGTGGCACTGGGGCTCATCATCGGCGGCGCCATCGGCAACGGCATCGACCGCCTGGCCTACGGCGCGGTGGTCGATTTTGCCCTGTTTCACATCCAGATCGGCGAAACGATCTATAATTGGTACGTTTTCAACCTGGCGGACGTGGCCATCGTTGCTGGGGTGGCGGCCCTATTGTATGATTCCTTCCTGGGGGTACCCGCCGCAAAAGCGCCCTGATCCCGGCCGATACGGCCGGGGGTGGAACCGTGCTTGCGAGGGTCGGCCGTGCCTGGCGCGGCGATCTGCCACAATATGGAACAGGTACAGTAATGCGCAGCTCCGAGACCAGCGGTTCGATGGTTCGAGACCCCAAGCAGGGGATCTGGCGGGTGCTGAAATTGTCTGCCGTCGCACTTGGCATCGGCCTCGTCATGGCAACGGGCGCGGCCCGCGCCGGCGATGACGACGACGATGACGACATGACCTTCGAAGAGAAGCTCATCGACAACCTGATGTCCGGCCTCGGCGCCAAGAGCATGGAAAAGCCCGGCATCGAGTACCGCGAGCGCTCGCCGCTCGTCGTGCCGCCCAAGCTCGATCTGCCGCCGCCCGCCTCGACCCAAGCCAGCGTTGCGCCGAACTGGCCGAAGGATCCCGACGAGAAACGCCGCAAGGAGGCTATCGCCGCGCGGAAGAAGGCGAGCAAGGCAAAGGAGAACTGGGAGGCCGCCCGGCCGCTGACGCCGGCCGAAATGAATGCCGCCAAGACGGCCACGCCCACCCGCGAGAACAACGATCCGATCCAGCCCGGCACCAACGGCAACCCCTCGCTCATGCCGGCCGAGCTCGGCTATTCCGGCGGCCTCTTGGGCATGTTCAAGGGCAACAGCTCCGAGGAGAAGCAGTTTACGTCCGAACCCCCGCGTCAGTCGCTGGTCGAGCCACCGCCGGGATATCAGACGCCGTCTCCGAACTACGCTTATGGCGCCGGGCCGGACAAGTCGCGACGGATGTACTACGACATCATGTCCGGCAAGGAGAAGGAGCAATAGGCTCCTTGCCTGCGCGCGCTTGGACGCGTGGAACTGCCGCAATTGTCCGGTGTAGGTTGGACGCGGCAGATGACCTGTTTTTAAGTTCAACTTGACGGCGTTCTCTGCTTCGTGACGCGAAGCTCAAAGCCGCGCGGTGTAGCATGCCGCGCTTTTACGCCCGGACATCAGGATCCGGGCTTTCACAAGGATCGTGATGCCCTCATACCGATCGATTGCCTGCCTCCTCACCGCGCTGCTCTCGACATGTGCCCTCTCGGCCGGCAGCGCGCTCGCCCAGACCACGGTCACATCTGCACCGCCCGCGAGCTTCACGCTCAGCAACGGCCTCCAGGTCGTGGTCATCCCGGACCACCGCACGCCCGTGGTCACGGAGATGATCTGGTACAAGGTCGGCTCGGCCGACGAGACGCCGGGCAAGTCCGGACTTGCTCATTTCCTCGAGCATCTGATGTTCAAGGGTACGCAGAAGCATCCGGTCGGCGAGTTCTCCCAGACCGTGCTCCGCGTCGGCGGCAACGAGAACGCATCGACCTCGGTCGACTACACCAACTATTACCAGCGCGTGCCGCGCGAGCAGTTGCCGACCATGATGGAATTCGAGGCCGACCGCATGACCGGCCTCATCCTCAAGGACGAGAACGTGCTGCCCGAGCGTGACGTCGTGCTCGAAGAGTACAACATGCGCGTCGCCAACAATCCCGATGCCCGGCTCAACGAGCAGATCATGGCTGCGCTCTATCTCAACCATCCCTATGGCCGGCCGGTGATCGGCTGGCACCAGGAGATCGAGAAGCTCGACCGCGAGGATGCGCTCGCCTTCTACCGCCGCTTCTACGCGCCGAACAACGCGATCCTGGTGATCGCCGGCGACGTCGAGCTCGCCGATGTCCGTCCGCTCATCGAGCGCAATTTCGGACCGATCCCGGCCCAGCCCGCTATCCCGGCGCGGCGCATCCGTCCGCAGGAGCCGGAGCCGAGCGCCCCGCGTACTGTCACGCTCGCCGACGCACGCGTCGAGCAGCCCAATCTGCGACGCTACTATCTGGTGCCGTCGGCGACGACGGCAGCGCTTGGTGAGAGCGCAGCCCTCGACGTGCTCGCGCAGTTGATGGGAAGCGGCAGCAACTCCTATCTCTATCGCGCGCTTGTCGTCGATCGGCCGCTCGCAGTCTCCGCCAGCGCCAGCTACTCGAGCATCTCGCTCGATCCGACGCAGTTCTCGATCTCGGCCGCGCCGAAGCCCGGCGTCAGCTTTGCCGAGGTTGAGCAGGTGGTCGACGGCGTCATCGCCGATATCGTGCGGAACCCGATCCGCGCCGAAGACCTGGAACGGGTCAAGACCCAGCTCATTGCCGAAGCGATCTACGCCCAGGACAACCAGGCTGTGCTGGCGCGCTGGTATGGCGGCGCGCTGACCACGGGCCTGTCGATCGAAGACATCCGGAGCTGGCCGGACCGCATCCGCGCCGTCACCGCCGAGCAGGTTCGCGCCGCCGCACAGAAGTGGCTCGAGAAGAAGCGCTCGGTGACGGGCTATCTGATCAAGGACACCGCTGCCGCCAAGCGCGAGGAGAAGCGTTCGTGACCCATCCCTTCCTTGCCGCACGACAGATCGCCCTGTCCTTCGTCACCGGCGCTGCGCTGGCGCTGGCTGCGATTTCGCCGTCCGAGGCCGCCGCAAAGATCCAGCATCTCGTCTCGCCGGGCGGCATCGAGGCCTGGTTCGTCCAGGACGCGACGGTGCCGCTGATCGCCATGGAATATTCGTTCGCGGGCGGCTCGTCCCAGGATCCCAAGGACAAGGCTGGCGTCGCCAATCTCGTCGGCGACCTCCTCGACGAAGGCTCAGGCGACCTCGACTCCAAGACGTTCCACGAACGGCTGGACCGCCGTGCCATCGAGCTCAGCTTCAGCGCCAGCCGCGACACTTTCCGCGGCAGCCTGCGCATGCTGCGCGACAACAAGGACGAAGCCTTCGATCTGTTGCGGATGGCATTGACCTCGCCGCATTTCGACACCGTCGATGTCGAGCGGATCCGCTCGCAAGTCATCTCGGGGCTGCGCCGCGAGACCACCAACCCGACGTCGCTGGCAAGCCGCAAGTTCCTGGAGACCGCCTTTGGCGATCATCCCTACGGGCGGCAGACCAACGGCACGCTGGACAGCGTACCGACCATCACGGTCGCAGACTTGAAGGACTATGTCGGCCGCGTGCTTGCCAGGGACACGCTGAAGGTCGCAGTCGTCGGCGACGTCGATCCCGCGACCCTGGGCAAGCTGCTCGACCACACCTTCGGCAGCCTGCCCGCCAAGGCCAACCTTACACCGGTCCCCGACATCGAAGCCGCAAAGCCGCC
The DNA here is from genome assembly GCF_038085055.1 of Bradyrhizobium sp. ISRA442. Classification (NCBI taxonomy): domain Bacteria; kingdom Pseudomonadati; phylum Pseudomonadota; class Alphaproteobacteria; order Hyphomicrobiales; family Nitrobacteraceae; genus Bradyrhizobium; species Bradyrhizobium sp. ISRA442. Next base: position 528,311 of record NZ_JALGCN010000003.1, on the reverse strand, counting down.
GCAGCGCGCCTTCGTACCGCTCGACGTGCCGCAAACCGTGATCACCTTCGGCGGGCCCGGCTTCAAGCGCAACGATCCGAACTTCATGGCGGCCTATGTCGTCAACCATATCCTGGGCGGCGGCGGATTGTCCTCGCGGCTCTATCGCGAGGTCCGCGAGAAGCGGGGTCTCGCCTACTCGGTGTTCGAATCGCTGCTGTGGATGGAGCATTCGGCGCTGTTCATCGGCAATACCGGCACCCGCGCCGACCGCGCCGGCGAGACGATCGACGCCATCGAGAAGGAGGTGCGCCGCATCGCCGAGGAGGGCCCGACGCAGAAGGAGCTCGACGAGGCCAAGTCCTACCTCAAGGGCTCGCAGATGCTGGCGCTCGACACCTCCTCCAAGCTCGCGCAGGCGCTGCTGCAGTATCAGCAGGACAAGTTGCCGATCGACTATATCGAGAAGCGCAACGCGATCGTCGATGCGGTGACGCTGGACGACGCGAAGGCGGCCGCCAAGCGCCTGTGGGGTCAGGGGCTCCTGACCGTGGTCGTCGGCCGCGCCCCGCAGGCCGCCGCGCAGCCCGCGGCAGCACCGGTGACGAAGTCGAACTGAGCCGGCGTCGTAGTACTCCGCGCTCAGACACATGACACACTGCGCTCCCTCCCCCACAAGGGGAGGAGGGAACGGATAGAGCGCAGCAAGGCAAGTTCACCCAAAACCGCTATGTTGCGCGCACCCGAATCTTTTCCTGGTGCCACCATGCTGCGGATATCCCGCGATCTTGCCATCGACGAGGACGACATCGAGATCAGCTTCGTCCGTGCCTCCGGGCCGGGCGGGCAGAACGTCAACAAGGTCGCGACCTCGGCCCAACTGCGCTTCGACACAAGCAGGCTGACCCTGCCGGAAGACGCCAGCCTGCGCCTTGCCCGCATCGCCGGCCAGCGCATGACCAAGGACGGCGTCATCGTTATCCATGCGCAGCGCTTCCGCACCCAGGAGCGCAACCGGCAGGACGCCGTCGACCGCCTCGTCGGGATGCTGACCGAGGCCATGGTCCGGCCGACGCCGCGGCGCGCGACCCGGCCGACATTCGCCTCCAAGCAACGCCGGCTCGAAGGCAAGAAGCGTCGCAGCGACATCAAGGCGAAGCGCGGCGGGCGCTTCGACGATTGAGTGACAAGAAGGCCTCCAGCCGCAAAGCGACTGGAGGTTTGCTGTTTCGCGTCTCGGCGTTAGTAGCGCTTGCCGCCGGCGGCATTGCCCGAAGCGGAACCATCGACCGACCCTCTGGGCGCTGCGCTGCCCGTGGTGCCGCCCGCGCCCTTCGTCCCCTTGGTGGACTTCATGCCAGTCTTCTCGCCAGCAGCACCCGGCTGTGCGCCGACATCGTCATCCTCGCTGCCTACCGCGCCGCCCTGCATGGGCTTGCTTTGCACAGTGCCGCGTGTAGTCGCGCCGGGTGACGCACCTTGTGCAAAAACGGGCGTCGCAATGAGAGCCGAGAGAGCGCATGCGATCACAGAGGTCTTCACCAACTTCATCCATTTCTCCTGGATTTTTTCGCGATGAACGGATCGGCTGCTTCCTGCGCCGCTCGTCTGCACCGGACCATTTCATCGCGTAGAGAGCTCGAACGGCGCGGTCGTCATGCAATCCGCGTCGTGTGGTCATCGTTTAGGGATTTCGGGGCTATTTCGCGGAATTCTGCTCCTCATATGCGGCAGCGCGGAACACACGCAGACCGCGAGCGCCTCCGCTTGCAGCGAAACAGCCCGCTACTACCACCGCTCATTTGACGCCGCCTAGAGTTCGCGCAAGTCGACGTTGATCTGGATGAGCGGACTCTTGGCGATGCGCTTAGCCGTGCTGGGATTGTGCACCGCGGTGGTGCTGGTGGTGCGGGTCGCCGACGCGCAAATGCCGTTGCCCGCCGCAACGCCGCCGGATGGCGCGACGCTGTTCAAGCAGCAATGCGCGGTGTGCCACACGATGGACACGTCAGCACCGATGCGGCAAGGCCCGCCACTGGTCAGGATCGTCGGACGACCGGCCGGCAAAGTCGACGGCTTTCGCTATTCACAGAACCTCGGGAACGCGGACTTCGTCTGGGACGAGGCCAGGCTCGATGCCTGGCTGACCAATCCGCAAGCCGTCATTCCCGGCGCGGTCATGACCTACCGGCAGGCGAGGCCGGAGACGCGCGCTGCCATCATTGCCTATCTCAAGGAGCAGAACTGAATGGCGAAACCGGTTCACTCCATGATCCGCGTGCTCGACGAGGCGCGATCTCTCGACTTCTACAAGCGCGCCTTCGACCTCGAAGTCGCCGATCACCTGAAGTTCGCAGACTTCGCCCTGATCTATCTGCGTCACCCCTCCTCACCTTTCGAGGTGGAGCTGACCGTGAATTTCGATCGCAAGGAACCGTATGCGCTCGGCGACGGCTACGGCCATCTCGCCGTGGTGGTCGAGGATCTCGACGCCGAGCATGCCCGCTTCGAGCGCGAGAAGCTCGCGCCGGGACCGCTGCGCGACTTCAAGCACGACGGCAGGACACTGGCGCGCTTCTTCTTCGTCAGTGATCCCGATGGCTACAAGATCGAGGTGATCCAGCGGGGCGGACGTTTCAACTGACCAAATCACATATCCAGGGAGGAAATCCATGAGAGAAGTCGATCGTCGAAGCAAGCACAGCCGCCGCGTCTTTCTCAAGGGCGCGGCGACGGCCGTGCCAGTCGCGGCCGTGGCAACCAGCCTCAGTGTCAGCATCGAGAGCGCCTGGGCCGATGATGCGAGCGCGCTCTCACCCGCGACGATGAAGACCCTGCTGAAGGTCGCACGCGACATCTACCCGCACGACGTTCTCGGCGACAGCTACTACATCATCGCGATCAAGCCGTGGGACGGCAAGGCGGCCAAGGACCCCGCCGTCAAGTCCCTCATCAGCAACGGCGTCGCCAGGCTCGATCAGAATGCGCGCGACCGCCACAAGGTGCCCTATGCCGAGGTGCCCTGGGAAGCCGACCGCGTGGTGCTGCTGAAGGAGATTGAGCAGAGCGACTTCTTCCAGAAGGTACGCGGAGACCTCATCGTGTCGCTCTACAACCAGAAAGCGGTCTGGCCGCGGTTTGGCTACGAGGGCTCCTCCGCCGAGCACGGCGGCTACATCAACCGCGGCTTCGCCGACATCGACTGGCTGCCGAAGGCTTAAGTCGCACCCCAACGGTTCAGGAGAACGCATATGGCAAAATTCGATCTGAACGACAGCGGCGTTGTGGTGATCGTCGGTTCGGGTGCCGGAGGCGGCACGCTGGGCAACGAGCTCGCGCAGAAGGGCGTCAAGGTCGTCATCCTCGAGGCAGGTCCCCGCATCGAGAACCAGGACTTCATCAACGATGAGTGGGACAGTTTTTCCCAGCTCGCGTGGTCGGACGCGCGCACCACCTCGGGCACATGGCGCGTCGCCAAGGACTTCCCGAATCTTCCCGCCTGGATCGTCAAGGCGGTCGGCGGCTCCACGGTGCATTGGGCCGGCGCCTCGCTCCGCTTCGACGAGCACGAGTTCAAGGTGAAGAGCACCTACGGCAACATTCCCGGCGCGAATCTTCTGGACTGGCCGGTCACGCTCGCGGAAATGGAGCCGTGGTACGCCAAGGCCGAGAACAAGATGGGCGTGACCCGCACCAACGGCATTCCCGGCCTCCCCGGCAACAATAACTTCAAGGTACTCGAGGCCGGCGCCAGGAAGCTCGGCTACAAGACCGTGCACACCGGCAACATGGCGATCAACAGCCAGCCGCGCGACGGACGCGGCTCCTGCCAGCAGATCGGCTTCTGCTTCCAGGGCTGCAAATCCGGCGCGAAATGGTCGACGCTCTACACCGAAATCCCGAAGGGCGAAGCGACCGGCAATCTCGAGGTCCGGCCGAGCAGCATGGTGATCAAGATCGAGCACGATGCGAGCGGCAAGGTGACCGGCGTGGTCTATGCCGACGAGACCGGCACGACGCAGCGCCAGAAGGCGCGTATCGTTGCGGTGGCAGGCAACTCGATCGAGAGCCCTCGGCTCCTCCTCAACAGCGCCTCGACCATGTTCCCCGATGGCCTTGCCAATTCGAGCGGCCAGGTCGGCCGCAACTACATGCGCCACATGACCGGCAGCGTCTACGCAGTGTTCGAGAAGTCGGTGCACATGTATCGCGGTACGACCATGGCCGGCATCATCCGCGATGAGGCGGCCAACGATCCGAAGCGCGGTTTCGTCGGCGGCTACGAGATGGAGACGCTGTCCGTCGGACTGCCCTTCATGGCGGCTTTCCTCAATCCCGGCGCCTGGGGACGACCGTTCACCGCCGCCCTCGACGGCTATTCGCGGATGGCCGGCATGTGGCTGGTCGGTGAGGACATGCCGCAAGAGACCAACCGCATCACGCTCGATCCGGCCGTGAAGGACAAGTTCGGACTGCCGGTCGCGAGCGTGCATTTCGACGACCATCCCAACGACGTTGCGATGCGCGCTCACGCCTACAAGCAAGGGGCGGCGGTCTACGACGCCGTCGGCGCCACCGTGACTTATCCGACGCCGCCTTATCCGAGCACCCACAATCTCGGCACCAACCGGATGAGCGAGAAGCCGCGCGATGGCGTCGTCAACAAGTTCGGTCAGACCCACGACATCAAGAATCTGTTCGTCTCGGACGGCAGCCAGTTCACCAGCGGTGCAGCCTGCAATCCGACGCTGACCATCGTCGCGCTCGCGATCCGGCAGGCCGACTACATCGCCGGCGCGATGCAGAAGAAGGAGATCTGAGACCCGATATAGCGAAGCGGCTCTGTCCTGCCGGACAGAGCCGCTTTTGCTTTCGAAGGAGCGCCCGAGCCGTCGACAGATCGGCCTACTCGGCCGCATCGAGAATGGGCGTCACCGCGACCTTGAATTCCTGCACCGGCGTCACGCTTCTGGAACGGTAGATCAGGCAGGAGCAGCGCAGCAGCGAGGCGAAGTTGTTGACTTCGCCATGGTGGTCGAGGACCTCGTTATAGAGCGTCGTCAGGAATTTGCCGAGGCTCATGCTCTCCTTGGCGGCGATCTCCTCCAGCGTGTCCCAGAAGGCCATCTCCAGGCGGATCGAGGTGCAATGCCCGTCTATTCGTAGCGAGCGGGTCTGGGACTCGTAGTCGCGTTGGGGCTGATGCGCGAAGAGATGGCACATGGCGTCCTCCCGTCCTGTTGCCATTTTTTCACGATGCTACACCCGCGCCCGACGCCTCACAATCATGACCCGCCGCAGGAGATCGGCCCATCGCCGGCGCGCGATTTGTTCGAACGTCCAATGTCTTCAATGTGATAGACACCCTCCTTCCCCAGCCCGGCACGATGTTGTTGCTCAACACATGCTTTTGACGCAACACGGCTTAAGATAGCAGCGACACGCGAATCCAACACTGAGCCATGCCCGTCCGCCAACTTCCAGAGCAAGTCGTCAACCGCATCGCCGCCGGCGAGGTGGTCGAGCGCCCGGCGAGCGTGGTCAAGGAACTCATCGAGAACGCGATCGATGCCGGCGCGAGCCGGATCGACGTGTTCACCGATGGCGGCGGACGGCGGCGGATCGGCATCACCGACGACGGCGGCGGCATGACCGCGGGGGATCTGTCGCTTGCGGTCGAGCGCCATGCCACGTCCAAGCTCGATGATGAGGACCTCCTGCAGATCCGCACGCTCGGGTTCCGCGGCGAGGCGCTGCCCTCGATCGGCTCGGTCGCGCGACTTTCGATCACGACGCGGCATGCGAGCGAGCCTCACGCCTGGGCGCTATCGGTTGAAGGCGGCGACAAGTCCGAGATCATGCCGGCGGCGCTGGCCCACGGCACCCGCGTCGAGGTCAACGACCTCTTCTACGCGACGCCGGCCCGGCTGAAATTTCTGAAGACCGACCGCACCGAGGCCGAGGCTATCCGCGAGGTGGTGCGGCGGCTGGCGATGGCGCGGCCCGATATCGCCTTCACGCTGGCCGGTGAAGAGCGCGCGCCTGTGACCTGGGCCGCGGCGCTGCCCGGCGCGGCCGGCCGCCTGACGCGGCTCGGCGATATTTTGGGGGCGGAGTTTCGCAGCCATGCCATCGAGGTTCACGCCGAGCGCGAGGGCGTGGTGGTGGCTGGCTACGCCGCAGCGCCGGCGCTGACGAAAGCCAACGCGCTCGGGCAATATCTCTTCGTCAACGGCCGTCCGGTGCGCGACAAGCTGATCCTCGGCGCGGTGCGCGCGGCCTATTCCGATTATCTGCCGCGTGACCGCCATCCCGTGGTGGCGCTGTTCGTCACGCTCGACCCGCGCGAGGTCGACGCCAACGTGCATCCGGCCAAGACCGAAGTGCGCTTCCGCAACGCGGGTCTCGTCCGCGCATTGATCGTGCATGGATTGAAGGAAGGGCTCGCGCGCGAGGGCCGGCGCACGGCCGCCAACAGCGGCGGCAGTGCGCTGTCCTCGTTCCGACCGGCCTTCACACCGCGGCCCGGCAATTGGGACTGGCGGCAGTCGCCGTCGGCACCAACGGCGCCGCTGCCCTCGTTCGATGGCGCCGCCGCGCCCGCTTTCGCAGAACGCGCGCAAGCCGCGTTCGATGTCGGCGCGCCGATGGCCGACGTGCGGATCGAGACACAGCCCGTGGGAGATCTGGTCGATCGCCCACTCGGGGCCGCCCGCACGCAGATCCACGAGACCTACATCGTCTCGCAGACCCGCGACGGGTTGATCATCATCGACCAGCATGCTGCGCATGAGCGCATCGTCTATGAGCGGCTGAAGGCGTCGCTGGCAGCGAACGGCGTGCAGCGGCAGATCCTGCTGATCCCCGAGATCGTCGAGATGGACGAAGCCACGGTCGAGCGGCTGCTAGCGCGCGGCGACGAGCTTGCTTCGTTCGGGCTAGCGATCGAATCCTTCGGCCCCGGCGCGGTCGCGGTGCGCGAGACGCCGTCGCTGCTTGGCAAGACCAACGCGGGCGGCCTGTTGCGCGACCTCGCCGAGCACATGGCCGAATGGGACGAGGCGCTGCCGCTGGAGCGCCGGTTGATGCACGTCGCCGCCACCATGGCCTGCCACGGCTCGGTGCGCGCCGGCCGCCGGCTCAAGCCGGAGGAGATGAACGCGCTACTCCGCGAGATGGAGGAGACGCCGAACTCCGGCCAGTGCAATCACGGCCGGCCGACTTACGTCGAGCTGAAGCTTGCGGATGTCGAGAAGCTGTTCGGGCGAAGGTAGCGCTCGAACTCGTAGGGTGGGCAAAGGCGCCTTGCGCCGTGCCCACCATCTTTCCATGATTGCGAGAGAAGCGGTGGGCACGGCGCGCGAAGAGCGCGCCTTCGCCCACCCTACGATTTCTTCAGGAACACGAACTCGGTATCGTCATAAGCGCGCCGCTCCAACTCCTCGTATCCTTCCGGTGCAGCGAACTGTGCGGCTTTCGCCTCCTCGACGACCAGCAATGCGCCCGGCGTGAGCCAGCCATCGTCGCGCAAGCTCGCGAGCGCCTGCTCGGCAAAACCCTTGCCATAGGGAGGATCGAGGAACACCAGCGAGAACGGCTCGACCGGATGCGCAGGACCGAGATCGGTCGCGTCGCGACGATAGACCTTGGTCACCCCGCCGAGGCCGAGCGCTTCGACATTGTTGCGCAGGAGCGCACGCGCCTCGGCACCGTTGTCGACGAACAGCGTGAACTTCGCTCCACGCGAGACTGCCTCGATCCCGAGCGCGCCGGTACCGGCGAAGAGATCGAGCACACGCGCATCTTGAATCGGATCGTCGTACGCATGCACGAGGATGTTGAACACGGACTCGCGCAGGCGATCCGCGGTCGGGCGGATGTCGCGCGAGGACGGTGAGGCGAGATTGCGCCCCTTCAATCGGCCGCCGACGACGCGCATTAGCTGGGCCACCCTGCGGCAACACGAAAGGTGCGCTCCCCTCCCCCTTGCGGGGAGGCGTTGGGGAAGGTGCCACAAGCGCAGACCTCGCCCGGGGCACCCTCCTCCCTAACCCTCCCCCGCAAGGGGGGAGGGAATGAGAGAGTGCCGAATGAACGAGCGCAATTCACCTCAATCCTCCCGCGGCTTCAGGTCGCGTTTGCCGTGATAGCCGCGCTTGGGCCGGCGCGGCGGGCCGTAGCCGCTGGCTTCCCACTCGTTGCGCTCCCGTGCCTCCTCGCTGCCGGTGCGCTGCACCAGCACGCGGCGGCCCTTGCGGTCGTTGATCACCGCCCTCTTGCTCACCGGCTTCTTCTCGCGCGGTGCATCGTCGTGATCGCGCGACGAAGACTTCTGCGGCACATCGAACTGCGCGCCCGACTTCTCGATCACCTTGTCGCCGAGCTGCTCGCGCAGCACGCGGGACTTGATCTCGTCGACCTGGCCTTCGGGGATCTCGCCGAGCTGGAACGGGCCGTAGGAGACGCGGATCAGCCGGTTCACCTCGAGCCCGAGATGGGCGCAGACGTTGCGCACCTCGCGGTTCTTGCCCTCGCGGATCGCGAACACGAGCCAGACATTGGCGCCCTGGTCGCGCTCCAGCGTCGCCTCGATCGGACCGTATTTGACGCCCTCGACCTCGATGCCGTTCTTCAGCTCGTCGAGCTGTGCCTGCGTGACGTCACCATGGGCGCGGACGCGATAGCGGCGCAGCCAGCCGGTATCCGGCAACTCGAGGGTGCGCGCGAGTCCGCCATCATTGGTGAGCAGCAAGAGACCTTCGGTGTTGAAGTCGAGCCGGCCGACCGAGATCAGCCGCGGGAGGCCTTCGGGCAGATTGTCGAACACGGTCGGACGCCCCTCGGGATCGTCATGCGTCGTCATCAGTCCGCGCGGCTTGTGATAGAGGAACAGCCGGGTGCGCTCGCGCGGCGGCAACGGCTTGCCGTCGACGGCGACGACGTCGTTCTGCGTGACGTCGAGCGCCGGTGAGTTGATGACGCGCCCGTTGACGGTGACACGGCCCTGCGTGACCATCTCCTCGGCATCGCGGCGCGAAGCGAGACCTGCACGCGCCAGCACCTTGGCGATGCGCTCGCCGGCCTTCTTCGGCTTCGGCGCCTCGTCGCGACGCGGCCGACCCTCGAAATCACGATCGCGCTCGCGATAGGCGCCGCGGCCGCCAAAGGCCGGGCGCCTGGTGAAGATCTGGCTGTCGTCCTCATTGTCGCGGCGCGGACGGTCGCGGAAGCGGCCCTCGCTGCGCGGATGCTCGTGCCAGTCGGAGCGGCCTCCTGCGCGATCCTCGCGCGAGCGACCGAACCTCGGGCGGTCGTCGCCAAAACGCTCCTCGCGCGAGCGCGGGAAGCGTGGACGATCCTCACCACCCTCGTCGCGCCGCCGGGAGAAGCGCGGACGGTCCTCTCCGCGCCCGCCTTCGCGGCGGTCGTCGCGCTGACGCCAGGGCTTTTCGTCGCTGCGGTCGCGGCCGCCAAAATCCTTGCCCAGGCTCTTGCCAAAATTCTTGCGAGGCCGATCGTCCCGGTCGCGCGGGCGGTCGCCGAAGCTGCGCTTGCGATCGCCGAAGTCGCGTTTGCGATCTTTGCCCTCGAAGTCGCGATCGCGGCCAAACTCCTTGCGCGGCCGGTCCGAGCCGCCTCGCGAAAACTTGCGGTCCTCGAATCGCCGCTCGGAACGCTCGCCGCGCGGCGCCCGCTCGTCGGAAGCGAATTTCGGCCGATCTCCGTGCGCCTTGAACGGACGGTCGCCACGCGGCTTGAAGCTGCGTTCGCCGCGATCCTCGCGCCCGCGGTCGTCACGCTTGAAGCGCGGCCGGTCGCCGAACTCGCGGCGCGGCGCGTCGCCCTCCTCGCGGCGGCGGAACGGGCGGCTGTCGCGGTCGCCGCGGGACGGGCGCTCGTCGCGGTCGCCCTTGCCGGCAAGGCCACGCTTGGCGAACTTCTTCTCCGGCCCCCTCGGCTTGCCGGTGCGGCCCTTGAATGATCCCTTCGGCCCGCCTCGGTCACGCCGGCCGCGCGGGGAATCGTTGTGTTTGTCGCTGTCGCGGGGCATGAATCGTCTCACTTAGGGAATGGTCAAAGGGCATTATGCGCGCTCATTCCGAGCCGCATGCTCAGGCAAAACCGGTATCCACTCTTGCTGAAGGCGGAGCTAGTAGCAGGTTTCTGGCGATGATACGAGGCATGAAAGCCCCTTCTTTCATGGATTTGGCGCTCAAGACGGCAGAAAACGCCGGAAAATCGGGCGAAGTTCCGATCGGGTGCGTGGTGGTCCGCAATCACGAGGTGATCGCCACCGCGGCCAACCGGACGCTGACCGACCACGACCCCACGGCCCATGCCGAGATCATCGCGCTGCGCGAGGCTGCGAAAAAGATCGGCAGCGAGCGCCTGGTGGACTGCGATCTCTACGTGACGCTGGAGCCCTGCACCATGTGTGCGGGCGCGATCTCGTTTGCAAGGGTCAGGCGACTCTATTACGGCGCCGCCGACCCCAAGGGCGGCGCGATCGAGTCCGGCGTGCACTTCTTCGCCTCGCCCACCTGCCACCATGCACCGGAGGTCTACTCCGCGGTCGGCGAGAGCGAGGCGGCGCGGCTGCTGCGGGAGTTCTTTCGGGAGCGGCGGTAAGTCCCTCCCGCGCACCGCTGTCATGCCCCGGCTTGACCGGGGCATGAAGTACGCCGCGGCCTCTCGACCAATCACTACCGTCTCGGAGTACTAGATCGCCCGGTCAAGCCGGGCGTCCAGTGTGGATCAAGCGGAGAAGAACTCGCGCAACGCCTTGGCGATGACTTCCGGATTCTCCTCCGTCAGGAAGTGTCCGGAATCCACCGGCATGCCTTCGACATTCGTGGCCCATTGTTTCCAGGTGTCGAGCGGGGTGGCGGCGGCTTGCGCCACGCCGGCATTGCCCCACAGCGCCAGCATCGGGACGGTGATCTTCTTGCCGGCTGCGAAATCAGCCTTGTCGAGGTCGTAATCGAAATAGGCGCCGGCGCGGTAGTCCTCGCACATCGCGTGCACGCGGGCGGGATCGCGGAACGGCGCGATGTAGTGCTCGAGCGCGCGCTTGTCGATCGCGTCCAGCGTCTTCGACTTGGTCTGGCTCGCCATCTTGAAGCGCAGGAAGAACTCGCCGTTGCCTGAGATCAGCGTCTCCGGCAGCGGATAGGGCTGCGCGAGGAAGGTCCAGTGATAGATCTTCAGCGCATACTGCCGGTTCATCCGCTCCCAGTAATTATAGGTCGGCAGGATATCGAGCACGGCAAGCCGCGACAGCCGGCCGGGATGATCGAGCGCGAGGCGGTACGAGACGCGGCCGCCGCGATCGTGGCCGGCCAGCGCAAAGTGCACATGGCCGAGCTGCTCCATCGCTTCCACCATGGCCTTCGCCATCGCGCGCTTGCTGTAGGGGATATGCAGCGCATCGCTCTCGGGCATGTCGGACCAGCCATAGCCCGGCAGGTCGGCGATGATCAGCGTGAAGGCGTCCGCAAGCTGCGGCGCCACGCGGTGCCACATCACGTGCGTCTCGGAGAAGCCGTGCAGCAGCAGGAGCGGCGGCCCCTTGCCGCCGATGCGCGCGAAGACGCGGCCGAAGGAGGTGTTAATCCACTCGGAGGCGAAGCCCGGATAGAGGTCGGCAAGATCGGACATGGCTTCGTTCCTTCCAATGGTCATTTGCGAGCGCCCCCAACCAACAAAATGTCGAAAACAACCCCATGCAAAGTAGCATGGTGGTCGCCGGCGAGGGACGCTAACCCCAATCCCTAATTGCGCTTTTTCGGAATGTCGATGAGGCGGAACGGTGACATCCGAAAATCCCGATTCCGGATCGGCGCGCATCGCGCGCCGATGGGAAAAACGGCTGTCAGCCCTTGGACTTCTCCGCTTCCACCGCCTGCCAGCCGATGTCGCGGCGGCAGAAGCCTTCCGGCCAGTTGATGCGGTCGATGGCCTGATAGGCGCGCACCTGCGCCTCCGTTACGGTCTTGCCGAGCGCGCAGACGTTGAGCACGCGGCCGCCATTGGCGAGGATCGCACCGTCCTTCGCGACCGTGCCGGCGTGGAAGATCTCGACGGTGTCGACCTTGGCGGCCTCGTCGAGCCCGTCGATGCGCGTACCCTTCCGGTAGTCACCGGGATAGCCCTTGGCGGCCATCACCACGGTGAGCGCGGATTCCGGATACCAGCGCAGATCAAAATGCTTCAACTCCCCGTCGCAGGCGGCGATGAACGCCGGCACGATGTCCGACATCATGCGCAGCATCAGCACCTGGCACTCGGGATCGCCGAAGCGCACGTTGAACTCGAACAGTTTCGGGCCCTGCGTGGTCAGCATGATCCCGGCATAGAGCACGCCACGGAACGGCGTGCCGCGCTGCTTCATGCCGGCGACCGTCGGCAGGATGATCTTGGCCATGATCGCATCATGGATCGCAGGCGTGACCAGCGGCGTCGGCGAATAGGCGCCCATGCCGCCCGTGTTCGGGCCGACGTCGTGGTCGAACACGCGCTTGTGGTCCTGGGCGGAGGCCAGGGGTATCGCGGTCTCGCCGTCGCACAGCGCGAAGAAGCTGATCTCGCGGCCCGGCAAGAATTCCTCGATGACGACCTCGGCGCCGGCTTCGCCAAAGGCGCCCTCGAACATCATGGCGATGGCGTCCTCCGCCTCGCGCACGGTCTTGGCCACGACGACGCCCTTGCCGGCGGCAAGACCGTCGGCCTTCACCACGATCGGCGCGCCCTGGCTATGGACGTAAGCGAGCGCATCAGCGGCCTTGGTGAAACGCTTGTAGGCGCCCGTGGGAATGCCGAATTCAGTGCACAGCGCCTTGGTAAAACCCTTGGAGCTTTCGAGCTGCGCCGCCGCCTTGCTTGGCCCGAATGCCTTGATGCCGGCGGCGGTGAGGTCATCGATGATGCCGGCCGCAAGCGGCGTCTCCGGGCCGACCACCACGAGCTCGACCCCGTTCTTCTTGCAGAACTCGATCACGGCGGCATGGTCGGCGACATCCAGCGCCACGCATTCAGCCTCGCGCGCGATGCCGGCATTGCCGGGCGCGCACCAGAATTTGGTCACCAGGGGAGAGGCGGCGATTTTCCACGCCAGGGCGTGTTCGCGGCCGCCAGAACCGAGCAGAAGGATGTGCATGATAGGCCCAGATGTTGTTGCCGCAATGCGGCAGTGCGGTTTAGCATGGTCCCGTTCCACCGCAACAAGGCTGCCGCCTCGCCGTGTGGATATATGGTTGCCCGCGCAGCCCTGGGCCGGTAACCCTGCGCAAACAGCCCGAATCGAGCCTGAATGCCGCCTGCGGAACAACTGCTCAACGCGCCCGAATTCACCGTCTCCGAGCTCTCGCTGTCCCTGAAACGGACGGTCGAGGACGCCTATGGCCATGTCCGGGTCCGCGGCGAGATCTCCGGCTTTCGCGGCGCCCATTCCTCCGGGCACTGCTATTTCGCGCTCAAGGACGACAGCGCCAAGATCGAGGCAGTGATCTGGAAGGGTGTGCACAGCCGGATGCGCTTCAAGCCCCAGGAAGGGCTCGAGGTCATCGCCACCGGCAAGCTCACCACCTATCCGGGGTCCTCGAAGTACCAGATCGTGATCGAGGCGCTGGAGCCGGCCGGCATCGGCGCGCTGATGGCGCTGATGGAGGAGCGCAAGAAGAAACTCGCCGCCGAGGGCCTGTTCGACGAAGCGCGCAAGCAGCTTTTGCCCTGGCTGCCCGAGGTGATCGGCGTCGTGACCTCGCCGACCGGCGCCGTCATCCGCGATATCCTGCACCGGCTCGAGGACCGCTTCCCCCGTCGCGTGCTGGTATGGCCGGTGCGCGTGCAGGGCGAAGGCTCGGCCGAGCAGATCGCGGCCGCGATCCGCGGCTTCAATGCGCTGCCCGAGGGCGGGAAAATCCCGCGGCCCGATGTGCTGATCGTGGCGCGCGGCGGCGGCTCGCTGGAGGATCTCTGGTCGTTCAACGAGGAGATCGTGGTGCGTGCCGCGGCCGAGAGCATGATCCCGCTGATCTCGGCGGTCGGGCACGAGACCGACATCACGCTGATCGATTTTGCCGCCGACAAGCGCGCGCCGACACCGACGGCGGCGGCGGAGATGGCCGTGCCGGTGCGCAGCGATCTCTTCGTCGAGGTCGCCGACCTCGCCCGCCGCACCCGCGCCTGCTGGCAACGCGGCCAGGAAAGCCGCCGCAACGAGCTGCGCGCCGCCGCACGCGCGCTGCCGGCCGCAGGCGATCTCCTCGCCATTCCGCGGCAGCGGCTGGACTCTGCCGGTGCTGCCTTGCCGCGCGGGCTCAAGGCCAATACCCATGCGCATTTCCGCCGCTTCGCCGCGAGCAGCGCGCGGCTGACGCTGCGCGTGCTGCACGGCCAGATCGCGCAGGCCGATCATCGGCTCACCGTCTGCGGCGAGCGGCTCGGCCTGTCCGCGCGTTCGCTGCTGCGGCAGCGGCGCGACCGTTTCGGCGGGCTCGAGGTGCGGCTGCGCGCCTCGCGCCTGTCCAACGCGCAGGCGCAGCGCAATGCGATCGCGCGGCAATGCGAACGCACGCAGCGGCTTGCCGAGCGCGCCGGCCGCGCGCTGGCGACGCTGCTGCAGCGGCTCGATGCCCGCGTCGAACACAGCGGCAAGCTGCTCTCCGCCTTGTCCTATCGCAGCGTGCTCGCGCGCGGCTTTGCCCTGGTGCGCGACGAGGCCGGCCATCCCCTGCACTCGGCTGGCGCAGTCGGGCCGAATGCACGGCTCGAGATCGAGTTTGGGGATGGACGCGTGGGCGCGACAGCGGATGCCGATCGCCCCGCCCCGGCCGCAAACCCGGCGCCAGCAGCACAGCCGAAGCCGGCGTCGCGTGAGTCAAAGCCGGCGCAGAAGCGCGTGGCCAAGCCGGTGGATCAGGGCAGCTTGTTCTGAGTGCGGCGCACTCTGTCATTCCCCGCGAAAGCGGGGAATCCAGTACCCCGCAGCTTCTCAATGAACTACGGACGTCTCGGAATACTGGATCGCCCGATCAAGTCGGGCGATGACAGCGAGTGGGACGCGCATACCACAAACTCCCTGTCGTCCCGGCGAAGGCCGGGACAACGTTGAGGACAGTGTTTTGCGGTCTCTCAACGCCGTCATTGCGAGGAGCGCAGCGACGAAGCAATCCAGAGTCTCTCTGCGGAGGGATTCTGGATTGCTTCGCTGCGCTCGCAATGACGGAAGGCGGGGCAGCGACCGGGCGTCGCCTCAGCGGCAGGACAATCCCGCGTCGATCGTGGTCCAGAAGCCGCAATGTTCCGGTGCGAGTTGCGGCGCGCCGGCGCGGGCTTCGAAGAGGAAGATCGCGATGCTGAAGACGACCAGTGCCGAGGAAAAGAGCAGGACGCGGTGGCGCATGGGATCTGCGTTTAATCGACTTCATGGTCGAACTATGGCGTCACCGTTTGCGCTGAAACAGGCCTTGGTTCCATCCGTAGATTCCCGGTCGGCCATCATGTTCCGTGCAGGGCGGTGGCCGATGCGGGGCCGCCCGCCTCACATTGTTCCTCGGGTGGCCCCGCTTCGCCGGAAAGGGCAGGAACGCGTAGCCCGCATGAGCGTAGCGATATGCAGGATCGTGCCGCATATTGAGGTCCCGGGTGTCGCTTCGCTCATCCGGGCTACGAAAGGCGCTCACCGCGCCAACCACTCCGCGACTTCCTTCTGCGCTTCCGCGCGCGCTTCGGTGTCGGTGCCGAGATGACCGCGGTCGGGCGTGGTGGCGTCGGTGCTGCCGGCGAGGGCGTGCACCGGCAGGTTGGCGCGGTCGAAATCGTGATAGGCGCCGGGATAGACCACGATGCGCGCGAGCGCGCTGCGGCCATGCGCGCCGTCGACCATCTGACGGCAGGCCGGCGGCGACGACACGTCGTCATTGCCGCCGATCAGGACCAGCGTCGGCACTCTGGTACTCCAGCCGAGGCCCGCCGAAATCCGACAATCCGGATAGAAGGCGACGGCGGCGCGAAAATCGGGCCCGGCGTCGCGCGCCGCATTCTGCGGGCGCACCGCCCAGAGCAACGCGCTGGCGCCGTTCGCCCAGCCGATCAGGCTGACGCGATTATGCGCCACCCAGGTCTGCTTCATCAGCCAGGCACGCGATGCCACGATGTCGGCGACGCGCTCGCGCCGCGCCTTGACGTGCCCTTCCTTGACCCGGCATTGCGCCCCGACCTCGCGCGAGCCGTAGCTGTCGGGCAGCAGCACCGCGTTACCTGTCTTGAGCAATTGCAGGGCCCAGTCGCGATAGCGTGGCAGCACTGGATCGGAATGGCCGCCGAGCCCGTCGCAGCCATGCAGCGCAATCACGGTCGGAAATGGTCCCGCACCGTCGGGCTTGTAAAGCTGCGCATGCAGGATCCCGCTCGAAACGGGAATATCAACCTGTTGCGGCACGGGCGCCGGCGCCGCATGGGCGGCGGGCAGCACAAGCGCCAGGAACAGCGCGATTGACGGAAGGCGCATCAGACTTTGCCGTGAGTAAGTGGGGCCAGCGATCCTTCGCGTGAGCACTATCATGCGGGAACGGCGGCAAAACATCACAAACCGGTGGGTTTAACGGGCGGACAAGGCACCCTATTTGTGCTAATCGGACTCATCACATTCGCCCACAATGGGCCTTCCACGGAGACTTTCGACCAGTGCTGAACAAGTTCGGTCCCTCGGGCCATGGCGAGGCGCAGGTGCAATATCTCGACGGCGACTTCCGCGTGATCTCGCCGGGGACCTATGTGCGCTGCGCCGTAACCGACACGCGGATCCCGCTCGACGAGTTGAAATATTGGAGCGTGGACCTGCAGGAGGCCTACGCCACTCCCGCCGCGGTGCTGCAGCGGCATTTTCCCGGCGCGCTGAAGCCGCAGCCGTAAGGATCGCGCCTGGTGCCTATTGCTCCGCGCCATCGGTGCCAACACAGGTTTTGACGAAAGTCTTGCGGGGCTCACCAACGATCTTCTGATCGATCGCCTGCTTCAGGCAGTCGAGCCGCGCCTGGGCCATGCAGAGCTGCATCTGGTCCCGCTTGTCCTGTCCCTTCAGGTTTTGCGTCGAGCTGAGACACGTCACGCGCTTGGTCGCGGGAACCGGCACCGTAGCGCTCGGGGAAGTCGGCGCGGCTGCAGGCGGCGAGGCCGTCTGCGCAAGGGCGGACGCAACAATCAGACACACAAGGGCGCCGACAACGGTCGCGGACGGCAGTTTCATCGAACTCTCCTGATCGAATTTAACTCGATAGGAGCTGCGCGATGAATGTCGGGTGAATACCAGGTGCCGTAGGGCGACCGCCAATTCCGTGTCTGACCTTCCGAAAAAGGTGTAAGGTGTTCTGGGGTCACGGTTCCGGCGCAGCGACTTGTCGGCGTTCACCGGTGCAGGAGGCGAGCATGACCCTCGTATGGCTTGGTGTGCTCCTTGTTTTCGGCGGCGTGCTCCAGATGGCGTCTCAGCCGATCTGGCATGGCCGATTAAGTAGCACGAGGCGGCTTCCCGGGCGCGACACGCTGGAACCTACAAGACCGGGTAGCGGCTTCGGCATTAAAGCGAATTGGCCTGGACTTGTGATGGTCGCGCTTGGCGGCGCCTTCTTGCTGGCCGGAGCTGTCATCTGAGTCATCTAGGAGTTTCTATTCGACGTTTACCGGGTGAGCGACAGCATAACCTCTGGCTTCCCGACGAGAACGGTGTGATGCGCGAAGCCTTTCAGGTTGTGCCCCCGACATAGACATCAGCCGGCCCGCCTCAATCCAGAGCTCGCACCATCAGCCAAGGCAAAAATGGCAAAGCGCCTTCAACGACCGCCATTGATCCGAGCGGAATAGCATCCAGGAGACGCCACGGTCCGGAGCTCCCGACCTGTTTGCCGGGTGAGCACGTCCCGCTCCTGCTTGCATCGGTGTCCTGGTCCATGCCAGATCGCCCTCTTGAGCTGCTGCTACTGCCGTTTGCGGCGAATTCCTTTGTCCAGCCTAATCGCTTCCCTGCTCTTCCGCCGCGCCGGCCTCATCGACTGCGGCGTCGGCAAGTCTTGGCAGACTGAGGCCTCAATCCTTCTTCCTGCACAGTTTCTCTAAAATTGTCTCGTTCGCGTTGGGGCGAGCTTAAGTCGTCCTGCATCAACCTGCGTCCGGGAAAAAGTAGCAAGCCTCCCAGGGAGAAGACATGGAGCGCCGGAGACTCTGCAGCCGTTCATTCAATGCACCATTGTGCCGGCCATGGGGTAATGCTCATAGGCACGAACGGACGGCCGGCCTGTTTCGGCAATTCGCTCGAGACCAGTCGGGCAGCTATGTCATCATTTCAGCACTGCTGATGCCGGTCCTGGTCGGCACAGCAGGGCTCGGCACTGAAGTGGGATGGTGGTACTACAAACACAAAAATATGCAGAGCGCGGCTGACTCTGGCGCCGTAAGCGCTGCAACAGCGGCAAGTGCAGGCACCGATCTTTTGTCCGAAGCCAATGCGGTTACGGCAAACTACGGTTATACGAACGCGGTGAACAACGTCACGGTTACGGTGAATCAACCGCCGAAAACAGGCAATTTCACATCGAACCCGCAGGCGGTCGAAGTCATCGTGAGTCAACCGCAACCGCGGCTGCTGTCAGCTTTGTTCGGCTCGGATCCCGTACTCATCACCGCGCGCGCGGTCGCCCTGCCCAATTCCGGGACGGGCTGCGTACTTGCACTGAACGCGAGCGCGAGTCCCGCCGTCAACGTCAGCGGCGGCAACCAGCTCAACCTGATCAAGTGCAACCTCTATAGCAACTCGAGCGCGAGCCCGTCGCTCAACGTTGCCGGCAGTGCGTCGGTCTCCGCCAATCAGGTCGGAGTGGTTGGCGACGTCTCCGGCGCGAGCAGCATCACGGCGACCAACGGCATTAAAACGCACATACTGGCGGTCGCTGACCCCTATGCGAACGTCTCTCCTCCATCGGAGCCGAGTTGCGATAACAAGAAGTACACGATCAACGCCAATGGAAAGACAAACTCCCTTGATCCCGGCTGTTACAGCGGCAGCATCACCGTCAATGCTGGTGCGACATTAAATCTGAACCCCGGAAACCTTAATCCCGCGATCTACTATCTCGACGGCGCGAACTTGAGCGTGGCAGGCAATGCCACGATCACAGGTAACAACGTGACCCTTGTCTTTACAGGTTCGGGAAGCAACTGGGGCACCGCTTCAATCGGCAGCAACGCGACCATCAATTTGACGGCACCGACTACCGGCTCCACGAAAGGCATCGTCATGTATGGCGACCGCAATATGCCGGCCGGGACTGCTTTTAATCTCACCGGTGGCAGCACCCAGAACTTCGGCGGTGCCATCTACCTGCCAAAGGCCAACCTGAGCTTCAGTGGCGGTAACGGCACCAGCACGTCCTGCACCAAGATCATCGCGGATACGCTGACGTTCAGTGGCACCTCGAATCTTCAGGTCAATTGTACCGCGCTCGGCACCGCGACGATCGGCTCGCAAACCGCGCAACTCATCGAATGAGGTTAGCCCCAATGCAAACCCAGAAGTCCTCATCCCAGAGCCGCAGCCGATTGCTTGAGTCTCTAGCGGGGCACTTGCACGCTGCCGTCAGCGACAGACGTGGGGTTGCGGCCGTCGAATTCGGCATTATGATCCCGTTGCTGTCTCTGATGGTCGTTTCAGTGACCGATATCGGGCTCGCACTCTATCGCAAGATGCAGGTTGAAGATGCCGCACAAGCGGGAGCGCAATACGCAATCGCGCGCGGCTTTGATACGAATGGCATTTCCAGCGCCGTAACAAACGCCACGAATTCCACAGCCATCACTGCTTCACCCGGGCCGGTCAAATTTTGCGGATGCCCAACGAGTACGGGAGTTAGCGCTGTCAGTTGCGGTGCGGTTTGCACCGGCGGCGCGCAGGCCGGAACATATGCGACGGTTTCGGCGCAAGCGACGTACTATACGCTCATCAACTACCAGATCGTGGCGGCGACATACTCTTACAGCGCCCAGTCCACCGCGAGGCTGCAGTGAAACTCACGGCGTTATGGCAAGACATTCGGGGAGCGTCCGCGCTGGAATTTGCCCTGACCGCTCCGGTGTTTTTCCTGTTCATATTTGGGATCATCGAATTCGGACTGCTGTTTTGGACCCAGCTCGGGCTTCAACATGGAACTGAGATGGCTGCGCGTTGCGCAACCGTCAACAGCACGCTCTGCCCAAGCGGCAGCGCCATAACGAATTATGCTGCCCAGCAGGCGTTCGGCCTCACGCTCCCAGCGGAGACATTCACCTATTCCAGCTCAACATGCGGCAACCAGGTAAGCGCGAGTTATTCGTTTCAATTCCCGCAAATTCTCAATCTGTCCCCAGTGATGCTGACTGCCCGGGCATGCTTTCCGAGTTGAGCTCGTGGACAGGCCGCTTGCCCACCCGACGCGATCATCGCCTGCCGCCGCACTTCGTCTTGCGCCAAGAGCAGTCTGCTCACATTGTCGGATTCGCAGGTTCCGTTTTTGCGAAGAGCACGAACTGCCGAGTTGCCATGTGGAATGATCCGTTTGCGGACGCCTCGTCGCTTCATCCTTCCGTCTAATGGCGATCCTGCCGAACCTGAGCGAGACTAAAAGAGTCAGGGGGGCGAGGGAGCACCCCAATGACTGCAATGTCACCTACCGATCGGCCCGCGGAGCGGGCCTCCGAAGCGATCCGTTGGAGCCAACTGATTGTCGGCATCATCTGCATGGTGATGATCGCCAATCTCCAATACGGCTGGACGCTGTTCACAATTCCCATCAGTCAAAAGCAAGGCTGGAACCTGGCCTCGATCCAGGTGGCATTCACGCTTTTTGTGCTGTTTGAAACCTGGCTCGTGCCAGCCGAGGGCTACCTCGTCGATCGTTTCGGGCCGCGGATTGTGGTGTTTGCAGGCGGGTGCCTTACCGGACTCGCCTGGGTTCTCAACTCCGCCGCAGATTCGCTTGCTATGTTGTACATCGCTCAGATCATCGGCGGCCTGGGCGCGGGCGCCGTTTACGGCACCTGCATCGGCAACGCACTCAAATGGTTTCCCGACCGCCGCGGCCTCGCGGCCGGGCTGACGGCCGCAGGCTTCGGCATTGGTTCAGCTCTCACGATCATTCCCATTCAAAAGATGATTTCCACACATGGGTACGAGGCCACGTTCTTCACCTTCGGTATCGGTCAGGGCTTGATCGTGGTGGTGCTGTCGTTGTTGCTGTTCGCACCGCGTCATGGACAGACTCCGGAGGTCTCGACCAGCGGGCTCGTCCAGCAAAGTCGCATTCAATACGAACCGCTGCAGGTGCTCAGAGAGCCGACGTTCTGGGTCATGTATGCGATGTTTGTGCTGATGGCGGCGGGCGGGCTGATGGCAACGGCGCAGCTCAAGCCCATCGCCAAGGACTTCCATCTCGACACCGTGCCGGTCACGCTCATTGGCATCACTCTGCCCGCGTTGACATTTGCATTGACGATCGATCGCGTTCTCAACGGATTGACGCGACCGTTCTTTGGCTGGGTTTCCGATTTCCTCGGGCGGGAAAACACCATGTTCATCGCCTTCCTGCTGGAGGGCGCTGGCATTTGGGCTCTGTACGTTTATGGGCAGAACCCCCTGGGGTTCGTGCTTCTAAGCGGGGTCGTGTTCTTCGCCTGGGGAGAGATCTACAGCCTCTTCCCAGCCACCTGCACCGATTGCTTCGGCGCCGCCTACGCCACCACGAATGCGGGCTTGCTCTACACCGCGAAAGGAACGGCCTCGTTGCTGGTGCCGCTCGCCAACGTGTTGGTGATGGAGACTGGAGGCTGGAGAAGCGCCTTTATCATCGCCGCGCTCTTCAATGTCGTTGCCGCCCTGATGGCCATCTTCGTGCTCAAACCAATGCGGCAGGATCTGGTGGCGCGCCGGCGCGAAGAGCCCGCGTGGGCCGCTGGACCGCAGCCGGAGCACCATCCGCATGCATCACATCAATCCGGTTGATGCGGTATGTTCTTCTGACTTGCGGAATGTGAGGACACAGGCTTCCGCCTTCGCTCTTTGAGCTGCCGGCGGACAAGTCGCCCTGCCCAGCTTGCGCGATCATCGCGCGCTGAATCGTCGCTCGCGCGCCTTGTAGAGATGGTCGCTGATCAAGCGGGGGAGCGCCGCCGCGTCGCCGAACTCGAGCTTGACCGCGAACGGCACGATGCCATCAGGCACGCCCTCGCTGCCGCGTAGGCGTGAAAAATCCTTTTCGGTGGTCACGAGCGTGAGCTGCTCGCGTCTGGCGTCCGCCACCAGTGCGGCGATCTCGGCTTGCGAGAACATGTGATGATCGGCGAAGGGACGCGTCCGCGCGACATCGATGCCGCTGGCCCGCAGCGTGCGGAAGAAGCGTTCGGGATCGCCGATGCCGGCGAAGGCCAAGACCTGCTTGCCGAAGAGCCGCGCAATTGAGGCGGCGTCCGGCTTCAGGCGGGCGCGCAGCACCGGCCTCTCGCGCGCGGCGATCTCCGCCGCGACACCCTCGGCGGCATGGCCGTCGCCGATCAGCACCAGCGCGTCGGTGCGCGCAAGCTGGCCCTTCAGCGGCGCGCGAAGGGGACCGGCGGGAAACACCTTGCCGTTGCCGAGACCCCGCTCACTGTCGATCACGACCAGCGAGACATCCTTCATGAGGCGCGGGTTCTGGAAGCCGTCGTCCATCAGGATGACGGTCGCGCCTTTCGATTTGGCGAGCGCCACGCCGTCGAGGCGGTCGCGCGCGACCGCAACCGGCACGTCGCGCACCATCATCAGAGGCTCGTCGCCGACATCGGCCGCAGTGTGCCGCTCGCGATCGACCATCACCGGACCCTTCAGGCGCCCGCCATAGCCGCGGCTGAGCACCACCGGCGTTTCGCCGAGCTCGCGCAAGACGTTCGTCAGCGCCAGCACGGTCGGCGTCTTGCCGGCGCCGCCGACATGATAGTTGCCGACGCAGATCACGGGGATGCCGGCGTCAAAACCCTTGCGTGCCATGCGTCGCGCCGCGATCGCGCCATAGAGCGTGCCCAACGGCTGGAGGAGATGCGACTTCGCGGAACGTGGCCGGTACCAGAAGGCCGGCTCACGCATTGGCGGCTCCCATCTCGATCCGCAATTGCATCAGATACGGCTCGAGCGCGATCATGGTGCGATCGAGCGCACCGCCGAGCCGCTCGACCACGCCCGCGCCAGCGCGCTGCATCTTGTCGCGCACGGCGGGATCAGCCAGCAATTGGCCGAGTTGCTTCACCAGCGCTTCCTGCGTCTCCGCCTGCCGTGCCGCGCCGCTTCCGTCGAGCGCCTCATAGACGTCGGTGAAGTTGAAGACGTGCGGACCATGAACGATCGCCGCACCGAGCTTGATCGCCTCGATCGGATTTTGCCCGCCATGTCGGATCAGCGATCCGCCCATGAACACGATGCTCGAGAGGCGGTAGAACAGGCCAAGCTCGCCCATGGTGTCGGCGACGTAGATGTCGGTTGTGGCGCTCGGCAGCTCCTCGTGCGAGCGCAGGGCCGGGGTCAAGCGCGAGGCCGTGACCAGGCCCGCAATCGATTCGCCGCGGTCCGGATGGCGCGGCACGATCACGGTCAGGAGCTGCGGGAAGAAGCCAGCGAGGCTGCGATGCGCCGCCACCAGCATCTCATCCTCGCCCGGATGGGTCGAAGCCGCGACGATGATCGGACGGCCCCGCGTCATTGCCATCAGACGCTCGAGCTTGACGAAGTCGGCGGGCGGCGCCGGCACATCGAGCTTCAGATTGCCCGTGGTGACGACGTCACGGCCGCCGAGCGCAGAAAAGCGCTCGGCATCGGTCTTCGATTGCGCGAGACAGATGTCGAAGCGCGACAAG
Organism: Bradyrhizobium sp. ISRA442; assembly: GCF_038085055.1. Taxonomy (NCBI): domain Bacteria; kingdom Pseudomonadati; phylum Pseudomonadota; class Alphaproteobacteria; order Hyphomicrobiales; family Nitrobacteraceae; genus Bradyrhizobium; species Bradyrhizobium sp. ISRA442. Next base: position 504,425 of record NZ_JALGCN010000003.1, on the reverse strand, counting down.
AGCGCCGAGATGGTGCCGTGCATCCGCCGCCAGCGCGGGAAGGAGCGGTGTGACATCCGCCCGTTGATCAGCACCATCGGCAGCCGGCGCGCCGCGCTCGCCAGGATCAGGTTCGGCCACAAGTCGGATTCGATGAACAGCGCCAGCGACGGCTTCCAGTGATCGAGGAAGCGCGCGACATAGCGCGGGGAATCATACGGCACGTATTGATGGATGACGTCGGGCGGAAAGCGCTTTGCCACCACGGCGGCGGAGGTCACGGTGCCCGAGGTGAGCAGGATGCGCAGATTGAAATCGCGTAAGCGCTCGATCAGCGCGGCCGCGGCCAAGACCTCGCCGACGCTCGCGCCATGGATCCAGACCAGCGGCCCGTGCGGCCGCACATCCTGGGACAGGCCGCGCCGCTCGCCGACGCGCGCGGGGTCTTCCTTGCCCTGCTTCAGCCGCCGCTTGATCAATGCAGGCGCGAGCGGCACCAGGCCGCTGGCGAGGCGTTGATACATCCGCAGCGTCATCGGCAGCGAATTAGGCATCTTCGGGTCCCGGCCGGCCGAGTTGCGCATAGGCGCGACGGGTCGCTTCGTTCAACGTGTCTTCCAGCTCCTGCCGCAGCGCTTCCATGGTGGCCGCGTCGGCATCCGGTGGAACGTGGATCTCCTTGATGCCGACCAATGCGCCGCGTCCGAACGGCAAATTGATGGTGGTGCGGTCCCAGTTCTTCAGCCGGATGAAGCGACTGGTCGCCATCGCGAAAGGCATGATCGGCCGCCCCGATTCCCGTGCCAGCATGATGATGCCGAGCCCGGCCACGCGCGAGCGCTTCGGGACATCGGCGGTGAGAGCGACATTACAACCGTCCTGGAGCGTTCGCACCATCTCCTTGAAGGCGCCGACCCCACCTTTGCGGTGGAAAGCTCCGCCATGATCGCCGGAACCGCGGATGGTGCCGATCCCGAGCCGCTCGGCGGCAATCGCGTTGAACTCGCCGTCGCGGTGGCGCGAGATCAGCACCCTGGCCTTGTACCAGTCCTTGTTCTTGATGAAGGGGGTGAGGAAATGCTGGCCATGCCAGAAGGCGAAGATCGCCGGGATCTGCGGCTCGACGCGCTCATAGACATCAGCCGGATCGAACGTGAACTTGTTGGTCCGCCAGACCAGCCGCAGATATTCGGCCGCCAGGATCCCGACGGCACGCTGAAACAAGCTGCTTCGCAGCGTATTGCGAAGCAGTCTCTTCAACGTGCCGGCTTCGGTTCTTGACCCGGGTCGAGCAGCCGGTGGAGATGGACGATGAAGTAGCGCATCTGCGCGTTGTCGACCGTCATCTGCGCCTTGGCCTTCCAGGCGGTGTAGGCGGTCGCATAATTCGGATACAGGCCGACGATATCGACGTCGTCCAGGTTCTTGAAGGTGTTGTGCTCGAGGTCGACGAGCTCGCCGCCGATGACGAGATGAAGCAGTTGTTGCTGCGGGGCGTTATCTGGCATGGGTTCTCTTCCTAACAGGCTGCCCGGCAAACATTGTTCGACAGCACAGCGGACGCGCTCAGGGCAAGGGGCGGTTTCGAAAATGCGCGACAATGCTCGCATGACGATCGCGGCCCGCTGCCACCAGCACTCCGTGCGCCACTTCCCGGCGGTTATAGAGGATGGGTTCTCCGGAGAGGTCGCTCATCCTACCATCCGCTTCCTGCACGATCAAATCCGCCGCCGCAAGATCCCAATCATGACTATTGCCCCCCGCAAAAGCCGCATCCAGCGCGCCGTGGGCGACCCGGCAAAGCCGAAGCGCGAGCGAACCGATTCGCGGATGCAGCTTGATCTCGCCCGGCGACGGCTTGAGCCGCTCGACCAGGGGCTTCGGACCGGCCACGCGGGAGAAGTCGAGCTCGGCCCCCGGCGTGGTCCGCACCGGCACGTCATTGAGGGTCGTGCCCTGCCCGCGCGCGGCGAAAAAGAACTCGCCGCTCGTCGGCGCGAACACCGCGGCGAGGACGGGTGAGGCATTCTCGACCAGCGCGACGCTGACGCACCAGTCGTCATGGCCGCCCAGATAGTTGCGCGTGCCGTCGATGGGATCGACGACCCAGACCAGGCGCCGCGCGAGCCGCGCCGCGTCGTCGGCGCTCTCCTCCGACAGCCAGCCATAATCGGGCGTCGCTGCACGCAAGCGCGCCTCCAGGAGATCGTTGACGGCGATGTCGGCCTCGGAGACCGGCGAGGACACGCCCTTGATCCACTTCTTCAGCTCGGTGCGGAACATCGACTGCGCAAGCGCGCCTGCTTCCCGCACCGTGTCTTTCAGCAGCGCCGCGTCGCGTACGAGGATGGTCTCGTCCAGGGAGTTCGCGTCAGCGTCCGCCAAGCGTCAAACCTTCGATGCGCACCGTCGGCGCATTGATGCCGTAGCGGAAATCGAGATCGCTTGCGGGCTGCATCGTCCTGAATATCTCGAACAGATGGCCGGCGATCGTGACCTCGCTCACCGGATAGGTGATCTCGCCGTTCTCGATCCAGAAGCCGGAGGCGCCGCGGCTGTAGTCGCCGGTGACGCCGTTGACGCCGGAACCGATCAGGTCGGTGACGTAGAAGCCTTGGCTGATGTCGGAGATCAGTTCGGCCGGCGTCGGCGTGCCTGCCTCAAGGTGCAGGTTGTACGGCCCCGGCGATGGCGAGGACGACACGCCGCGATGGGCGTGGCCGGTGGTGGTGAGCCCCAGCTCGCGCGCGGTCGCGCAATCCAGCAGCCAGGTCGTCAGCACGCCCTCGTCGACCAGCGCCTGCCGCTTCACGGCGACGCCTTCCGCATCGAAGGTCTGCGAGCGCAGGCCGCGCTTGCGCAGGGGATCGTCGATGATGCGGATGTTCCTGGCGAAGAGCTGCTGGCCGAGCTTGTCCTTCAGGAAGCTCGTCTTGCGCGCGATCGAGGCGCCGTTGATGGCGCCGACGAGATGGCCGACCAGCGAGCCCGACACGCGCGGATCAAACACGACCGGCACCTTGCAGGTCTCGACCTTGCGCGGATTGGAGCGCTTGACCGTGCGCTCGCCGGCGGAACGGCCGACGTATTCGGGCGACAGCAGATCGGCGGCATGCGGCGCCGAAGTGAAATCATAGTCGCGCTCCATGCCGGTGCCTTCGCCGGAGATCGCGGTCGCGGAGATGCCCTGGCTCGAGCGCAGGTAAGAGCCGTGGAAGCCGGTGCTGGTGACGAGCACCATGCCGCCGATGCCGGCGGAAGCCGATGCGCCGCCGGACTTGGTCACGCCCTTCACAGCGAGCGCCGCGGCCTCGGCTTCGAGCGCGCGGCGCTCGAGTTCGGCAGTCGCCGGCACATTGGAATCGAGCAGGTCGAGATCGGGGAAGTCGCGCGCGAGCAGCGCGGGATCGGCGAGCCCGACATATTTGTCCACCGGCGCAACGCGCGCCATCGCCACCGCACGCTCGGCGAGCTTGGCGACGGCATCACCGCTGACATCGTTGGTCGACACCACCGCCTGGCGCTGGCCGACCAGCACGCGCAAGCCCACATCGTCACCTTCGGAACGCTCGGATTCCTCGACGCGGCCGTCGCGTACCTCGACGCCCTGCGAGATGCCGCGCACCGCGACGGCATCTGCAGCATCCGCACCGGCCCGCTTCGCCGCATCCACCAGCCGCTGCGCGAGATCCGACAGTTGAGACTGGTCGAACAGGTCGCGGCCGGACTTGGACGAATCCTTGGACGAAAGCGTCGAGCTTGCGGATGGTGAAGAGTTCACGAAGGAAATCCTGTTGGGGGCGGGCCGAGGGGCCGAACCCACCAGATGTGCCCGATTGGAACGGACTTCAAGCACTTTCAGTCTGCCAAAAGCTCAGATTCGCGGCATCCGGGCAACGTCTCGTCAATCATGCGCGCCAAGGTCTTGTCAATCATGCGCGGCAGTGACGGGGGATTAACCAGCCTTTTTAAGCGGTTTCGGAAGCTTCCCGCGCTAAGGTCTTCGCATCGACCGGGAACATAATCCCGGCGGGGAGACTAAAGCCGTGAGGCGTCAAACAGTAACATGCGGGGTCGCTCCCGCCGGGTCGAGCCGCGCATTGCGGCTCGACCCTCTTTCTCTTCCCGTCCGCTTCGACGCGCACGATCCGCGCGCCGACGGTCACACCCGGCAGATCGAGCTTCATCGCGAACGTGTCGTGCTGCGCCGTGCGATCCGCGGCATGCAGATGGCGGTCAACGTCCGCGTCAGTGATTTTGCCGGCATTGCGCTGCGCGGCGACGACGAGGCGAAGACCCTCGTCCTGGTCCACCGCGATCCCTCGCTGTCCGTTCCGCTGCTCGTCAGCACCGATGGTGACGAGATCACGGAGGCCTGGGCGAGGTGGAGCGAGATCTTCGCGCTGCCGCAGCTCGACGAAGGCACGCGCAAGTCCGCGCCGCGGCGCCGCCGCCGCAATGCGATCCGCGCCCGCCGTCCCAAATTCCTGATGCGCCGCCGCGCCGGCATCGCACGCGAGCTTTCGGTTCATCGCGGCGAGCGCGAGATCATCGCGCGGAATTGAGAGAGGTTCCGTAGGATGGGTTAGCGAAGCGTAACCCACCAGCTTCTATCCGCGCGGAAAAACAAAGAAGTGGGTTACGCCTTCGGCGATCCCCCTACAAGCGCTACGCCGCCCGCATCACCGCGTCGGCCAGCAATCCCGCGAACAACAGAAGACCTGCATCGCGGTTCGATTTGAACAGGCGCAGGCACAGCGCGGGATCGTTGATCCTGAGCCGCGCGATCTGCCAGACCATATGCAGGGCGAAGGCCAACAGCCCGAGCCAGGCCGGCCAGCGCGCATCGCCCGATGCGAGCGCGACGCCGATCAGCATCACCGCGAGCCCATAGAACATGATCAGCGCCTGATGCGTGTGCGCACCGAACAGGCGCGCGGTGGACTTGATGCCGATCAGCGCGTCGTCCTCGGTGTCCTGATGCGCATAAATGGTGTCGTAACCGATCACCCAGGCGATCGCGCCGGCATAGAGCACGAGCGCGGTTACATCGATGCGGGCGAAGGTGACGGCAAATCCCATCAGCGCGCCCCAGGAAAAGGCGAGGCCGAGCACGATCTGCGGCCACCAGGTGATGCGCTTCATGAAGGGATAGATCGCAACGATCACGAGCGAGGCGATCCCGGTCATGATCGCAAAGCGGTTGAACTGCAGCAGCACGATGAGGCCGATCAGGGCCTGCGCGACCAGAAAGGCAAATGCCTGCGTCACGCTCACCTGACCCGAGGGCAGCGGCCGCGAGCGCGTGCGCTCGACCCTGGCATCGAGGTCACGGTCGGTGATGTCGTTCCAGGTGCAGCCGGCACCGCGCATCACGAAGGCGCCGATGAAGAACAGGACGATGGTGAGCGGCAGGCGGCTGACATCGTGTGCCATGCCGGCGGCGAGCGCCGCCGACCACCAGCACGGCATCAACAGAAGCCAGGAACCGATCGGACGATCGAAGCGCGACAGCCGCAAATAGGGCCGCGCCCATTGCGGCGCGAGCGTATCGACCCAGTTGCCGGTAGAATCGGCAACGCGGGCGGATGCGCTAGTGCCCAGTTTTCGAAGTTCGTATTCCATCGCAATACATTCCGGTACGAACTTCGAAAACTATAACAGGGCACTATCTGGAAATCATAGCTCACGTGCCGCTTATCGATTTGAAGTTCCTGTGAGGAGTTCGCGACAAGCACTGTAGGAACTTCAAATCGGCGGCACGTGGCCTCATCGGGTCAGGACGTTGCCGTTGAGCGTATCGAAGGTGCTGCCTCCCTTCTTGCCGGCATTGGCCTCCGGTACCGAAGCCGACGAACCGAGCACCTCGCTCAGCGATGGGCCGGCTGGCCCGCGCTGCTGCATTTGCTGCGCCACGTTGCAGACCTTCTTCTGCATGGCTTCGGTATTCTTGTGCCCGGCCTTCATCTGATCGCCGATCTGCGGCGGGATTCCGCATTTGGCCGCGTGGCTGTCGATGTACTTGATCATCTTGGATTCGGCCTGGCTGAAGGCCCCGATCAGCTTGCAGGCCTCGTCCGGCGGGGCGTGACGATCGCTCGCGGCCTTGATCAGCTTGCCGCGCTTCTCCGCCTCCTCACGCAGGGGAATGAACGCCTTCATGCATTCCTCACCGGGACCGCTTTGCGTCGGCGGCGCCGCGCTGAACGCGCCTGCACCGCCGAGGGGCGCCGCACCGTTCACGGGGAAAGATGATTGCGGCGGCGCGCCCACCGAGGCGACCGGAGCCGAGCCGTTGACCGGCGGAAAGGCGGGATCGCTGGCGGCTTGGTTGGGCAGCGGCGCCGGGAACGCGCCTTGCGCATGAGCTCCTGCGGCGCCCATGGTCACCATGGCGACAGTGATCGGAACCATCAAACGACGGATCATCAAGGCACTCTCTCCGGCGGGAGCTACGGGGTTCGGCGCCTTCCCAATTGAAGCGCAACCAGCGTGTTCGCGCTTTTACGATTCCCGCCACCGCTTAACAACCCGTCGAATTGGGCAAGAGCGCGGCGCTGGGACGCACCGATGGGGCAATAATTACCCCCGAAACTGCTGCTTTCGGTTAAGAACGGCGTCAAAACGGACCCCAAAGCAATGCCTTCTCACGATTTTCGCGCCCCTCGCCTGTTCGTCGACGCCCCGCTTGCCCAGGACGGCAGGGTCGCGCTCGACCGCGACCAGAGCAACTATCTCGGCAATGTATTGAGACTCGGCGCCGGTGCCTCGATCCTCGCGTTCAACGGGCGCGACGGCGAGTGGCAGGCCGCGATCGAGGGCCGGAAGCGCCCGGACAGTCTGGTGATCCTACAGCCGACCCGCCCCCAGGACACCCTGCCCGACCTCGCCTATGTCTTCGCGCCGCTGAAGCACGCCCGGCTCGATTACATGGTCCAGAAGGCCGTGGAGATGGGCGCCGCCACCCTGCAGCCGGTCCTGACCCGGTTCACCCAGACGTCCCGCGTCAACAGCGAACGCATGCGCGCAAATGTGATCGAGGCGGCCGAGCAATGCGGCATCCTGAGCCTCGCCGCGGTGGCCGAACCTGTGCCGCTGGAGCGCTTCCTCAGCCAGCGCCCAACCGACCGCCTGCTGGTGTTCTGTGACGAGGCGACCGAGGTCGAGAACCCGATTCGCAGCCTGCAGAGCGCGCACGAGGCGGGGCACGGCATCGACGTGCTGATCGGCCCCGAGGGCGGTTTTGCCGAGGAGGAGCGGGCCCTGCTGCTGCGGCAATCCAAAATTCTGCGGCTGGCGCTTGGCCCCCGGATCCTGCGCGCCGACACGGCCGCGGTCGCGGCCATGGCGCTGGTCCAGGCGGTGCTGGGCGATTGGGGCGGCCGGGCCGGCTAGTCGCCACATTGGCCGACCGTTAAGCGATTGATCCTTTGGAGGTCGAAACCGCCTTCCGGCCATGCTAAGGGGCTGCGCCAACACCCCTTCCCCTTTTTCGCCCGGTTCCGCCGGGACATGGGACCTGAGATGACCGCGACTGCCACCCCGAACGCTGCCGGCTCCGCCTGGGCGGATACGCTGCTCCTGTCGTTCGCGCAGGCCGGCTATCTCAGGGCCGAGCCGCCTATCCTGCAACCGGCCGAGCCGTTCCTGGATCTCTCCGGTGAGGACATCCGCAAGAGCCTCTATCTCACGACGGATCCGACCGGCGAAGAGCTCTGCCTGCGCCCGGACCTGACCATTCCGGTGGCGCGCGACTACCTGGCCTCCGGACGCGCCGGCCAGCCGGCCGGCTTCAGCTACCTCGGGGCGGTGTTCCGCTACCGCGGTGGACAGGCCAGCGAATTCCTGCAAGCCGGCATCGAGTCCTTTGGCCGCCAGGACCGCGCCGCAGCCGACGCCGAGATGCTGGCACTGGCGCTGGAGGCGACCGCCGCCTTCGGCGTGCGGGAGGTCGAAATCCGCACCGGCGATGTGGCGCTGTTCAACGCGCTGCTCGACGCGCTCGAGCTCTATCCGGTCTGGCGCCGCCGCCTGATCAAGGACTTCAACCGCAAGATCAGCCTGGAGCAGGACCTGGAGCGGCTGGCGCTCGCCACGACCGCGACCCGCAGCGAATATGAGGGCGTGCTCGCCGCGCTCGCCGGCTCCGACCGCAAGGCGGCGCTCGCCTTTGTCACCGACCTGATGTCGATCGCCGGCACCACCAATGTCGGCGGCCGCACCACGGCGGAGATCGCCGACCGCTTCCTCGAACAATCGACGCTGAAGGGCGGCGCGCTGCCGCGCGAGGCGCTTGCGGTGCTGAAGCGCTTCCTGGCGATCTCGGGCAATCCCGATGAGGCCATTGCCGAGCTGCGCGCGCTCACGATCGACGCAAAGCTCGACATCACCGCTGCGATCGACCAGTTCGAAAGCCGGGTCGGCTTCATGGCGGCACGCGGCATCGACGTGAAGCAGACGCGCTTCTCGACCGCGTTCGGGCGCGGGCTCGATTACTACACCGGCTTCGAATTCGAACTGCATCACAGGGGCAACGGCGCCGAACCGCTGGTCGCCGGCGGCCGCTATGACGGGCTGATGACCCAGCTCGGATCGAGCGAACCGATCCCCGCCGTCGGCTTCTCGGTCTGGGTCGATGCGCTGACCCGGATCGGCCGCAAGCTGGGAGCTTAAGTCATGAGCGCGCCATTCGTCCTGGCCGTTCCCTCCAAGGGCCGTCTTCAGGAAAACACCGAAGCCTTTTTCGCCCGTGCCGGCCTCAAGCTGTCGAAGGCCGGCGGCGCCCGCGACTATCGCGGCACGATTGCAGGCCTCAACAATGTCGAGGTCGCCTATCTGTCGGCGAGCGAGATCGCCTCGCAGCTCGCCCGCGGCTTCGCGCATCTCGGCGTCACCGGGGAAGATCTGGTGCGCGAGAACATTGCGGACGCCGACAAGCGCGTATCCCTGATCGAGGGGCTCGGTTTCGGCTACGCCGACGTGGTCGTCGCCGTGCCGCAGGCCTGGATCGACGTCCGCACCATGGCCGACCTCGACGACGTCACCACCGGCTTCCGCGAGCAGCATCACATGCGGATGCGGGTCGCGACCAAGTTCATCAACCTCACCCGCGCGTTCTTCTCGAGCCACGGCATCGTCGACTACCGCATCGTCGAAAGCGCTGGTGCGACGGAAGGCGCGCCGGCGGCCGGCGCCGCCGAGCTGATCGTCGACATCACCACGACCGGCGCGACGCTCGCTGCCAACGGACTGAGGGTGCTGGACGACGGCGTGATCCTGCGCAGCCAGGCCAATCTGGTCGCCTCCAGAGAGGCTGACTGGTCGCCGCAGGCGCGGGAGACCGCGCGCGTCATCCTGGATCACATCGCGGCGCGGGCGCGGGCCAACAAGTACCGCGAGGTGCGGACCCGTTTCCGGCAATGCGACGCCGCCCTGCTCAGCGAAGCCCACCAGCGTTTCGGCGTCGAGACTCCTTTCGGCGGGCCAACCTCGTCGGGCATGCTTACGCTGCACTGCCCACCGGGACAGCTCTATGCGCTCGCGAGCTTCCTGCGCGAGCATGGCGCCGAGACGGTGTCGGTCGGCTCGCTCGACTATGTGTTCGACCGGGAGAACCCGCTGTTCGCCAAGCTCGAGGCGTTCCTGCGGCGGTGAACCTCAGGTCCGTTCAGCGTAGCGACAGCAAGCGACGGCTACCATATGCCGTTTGGAACTATTGAAGGTCTCTGGAACCTTGATCGATGACATTCGGCTCTGACGTTTCCGCCCTGACGACCACCGTGGCCAGCGCCGCGGCCAAAGGGCTGTCGATTGTCGTCCCCGTCTACAATGAGGCGGCGGGACTGGCCTCGCTGCACCAGCGGATCTGCGAGCTCGCCGCGTCGCTGCGGCAGCGCTACCGCCTCGCTTGCGAGGTCGTCTATGTCGATGACGGCAGCGCGGACGCGACGCTGTCGATCGCCCGCTCGCTGCCGGCCGACGCGATCGACGTGCAGGTGGTTTCGCTGTCGCGCAATTTCGGCAAGGAGGCGGCGCTGATGGCCGGCCTCGATCATGCACGGCTCGGCGCCGTGATGTTCATGGACGGCGACGGCCAGCATCCGCCGGCGCTGGTCGAGCAGCTCGTGCGGCACTGGATCGAGGACGGCTATGATGTCGTCTATACCGCCAAGGCGCATCGCGATAACGAGAGCTTCATGCGGCGCCTTGCCGTGCACGGCTTCTACGCGCTGATCAACTGGGGTGCGCGCCAGAAGATTCCCGAGGACGCCGGCGACTTCCGCCTGCTGTCGCCGCGCGCGGTCGCCGCGCTTCGCCAGTTGCCGGAGCGCAACCGCTTCTTCAAGGGGCTGGCGAGCTGGATCGGCTTCCGCCAGATCCGCGTCGACTACGAGCCGGCGCCGCGCGCCCATGGCGTGACCACGTTCAATGCCGCACGCCTGCTCGGTCTTTCAATCGAGGGCCTGACCTCGTTCTCCGTTGCGCCCTTGCGCTTCGCGAGCCTGCTCGGTGTGCTGCTTGCCGCCGGCGCTTTCCTGTTCGGCCTCTCGATCCTCTGGGAGGTCTGGACCACCGGCAAGCAGGTTCCCGGCTATCCCTCGCTGGTGGTCGGCCTGATGACGATCGGCGGCGTGCAGCTCATCATGATCGGCATTGTCGGCGAATATATCGGCAAGATCCTCTCCGAGCTGAAGGCGCGTCCGATCTACTTCGTCGCCGAGCATAGCGAGAAGCGTTTCGAGACCGACACGGCCGACGACGCCTCGAAGAGGACGGCGGCCGAATGAGCGAGGCCGCGACGCCGCGGCGGATCTGGCTCTGCGCCGATGATTACGGCATCAGCCCGGGCGTCAACCGCGCCATCCGCGATTTGATCGAACGCGGCCGCCTCAACGCTACCTCGGTGATGATGGTCGGCCCCGCGATCGATCGCGGCGAGATCGACGCGTTGAACGCTGCGGCAAAGCAAAGCCCGCGCTGCGCGATCGGACTGCATGTGACGCTGTCGGCGCCATTCCGGCCGCTCACCATGCATTTCCGCCCGCTCGACGGCGACATGTTCTTGCCGTTCCCGAAACTGCTGCGCGCGGGTTTGGCGCGGCGGCTCGACCGCGAATTCTTTCGCAATGAGGTGAAGGCGCAGCTCGCGGCCTTTGCCGAGGCCTTCGCGCGTGCGCCGGATTTCGTCGACGGGCACCAGCATGTCCAACTCTATCCCCAGGTGCGCGACGGCTTCGTCGATGCGGTCAGCGAGGTCGCGCCAAAGGCCTGGGTGCGCCAGGGCGGCCGCGATCTGCCGCTGGCGCAGCGGCTCACCTCGCCGAAGGCGCTGGTGCTCGATATCCTCAGCGCGCAATTCCGCCAGCGCGCGCGCCGTGCCGACCTCAGCTTCAATCCCGGTTTCGCCGGCGCCTATGACTTCACGCGGGCGACCGATTACGGCGCGCTGATGCAGCAATTCATCAAGGACCTGCCGGATGGCGGCCTCATCATGTGCCACCCCGGCTTCGTCGACGATGTCCTCACCGGCCTCGATCCGATGACCGACGTGCGCGAGCGCGAGCACGCTTATCTCGCCAGCGAGGCGTTCGCGCGCCTGCTTGCGTCAGGAAACGTGACATTGGGATGAAGCCGGCCAATGAAGCTGGCCGAGACGGGCCGGTCGGGCAGCTTGTCGCATACGGAAATTTAATCCGCAGGCCACTGTTGGGGCCACATTGGAACCCTACATTTTCTGCGCGCTTGTTTCGCGCAAAGGAGATTGATCATGACGCCGCAGGAACGCCAGCTCGTCGACGAGCTTTTTGACCGGCTTTCGAAACTTGAGAATGCACCGCGCGATCCCGATGCGATCGCCGCGATCTCCGACGGGCTGCGCAAGGCGCCCGGCGCGGTCTATGCGCTGGTGCAGACCGTGCTGCTGCAGGACGAAGCGCTGAAGCGCGCCAATGCCCGGATCGAGGAGCTGGAGGCGGCGCACGCGCCGGAGCAGCCCCAGTCCGGCGGCTTCCTGGATTCCATGCGCGAGAGCCTGTTCGGCTCGAGCCCGTCGCGCGGCTCGGTTCCCAACGTGCCGCCGCGCGACTCGCGGCCGGTGTGGAACAGCGGCCAGGCAATGCAGCAGACGCAGCCGGGTTACGGCCAGCCGCCTTACGGACAGGCTTACGGTCAAGGTCAGGGCTATGGCGCTGCGCCGGTCGGCGGTGGCGGCGGCTCCTTCCTCGGCACGGCCGCGGCTGCGGCCGCCGGTGTCGTCGGCGGCTCGCTGTTGCTCTCCAGCATCCGCAACATGATGGGCGGACCGCATCAGGCTTTTGGCGACACCAACGCATTGGGTGACCGCAGCGGCAGCCCGTGGGGCGGCGGCGACCAGTCCGGCGGCTCGCTCGCGCGCGACGCAGGGATCAACGATATCGGATCGAACCGCGACCGCGGCGATGATTCGCGCCAGGGCTTCGTCGACCAGGCATCGAACGACGATCGCAACGACAACGATCAGAACTACGACGATGACCACGACGACGACAACATGGACATGGCCGACGACAGCGATTTCGGCGGCGGCGACGATGGCGGCAACGATTACGCGTGACGCTACCTCTCTTTCTTGCACCAAACAGAACGGCCGCCAATGAGGCGGCCGTTCTTGTTTGATGTCGCGCCCTTGCTCGGAATTCTTGCCTTCCCCCCTTGTGGGAGAAGGTGGCGCGAAGCGCCGGATGAGGGGTTTTCTCCGCGCATGCGGATACAGTTCTACTCGCGGATAGAGACCCCTCACCCGGCTTCGCGTTCCGCGAAGCCACCCTCTCCCACAAGGGGAGAGGGTAAGCGGCGAGCGCATGGACTCACATCACCACGACCTTGGTGCCGACATTGACGCGACCGTAGAGGTCGATGACGTCGTCGTTGCGCATACGGATGCAGCCGGAAGAGACGTTGGTGCCGATGGTCCAGGGCTCGTTGGAGCCGTGGATGCGGTAGAGCGTCGAGCCCAGATACATCGCGCGCGCGCCGAGCGGATTTTCCGGACCACCTTCCATGTGGCGCGGCAGGTCGGGACGGCGCGCGATCATTTCCGCCGGCGGCGTCCAGTCCGGCCATTCGCGCTTGGCCGAGATGGTCTTGACGCCGGACCAGGTGAAGCCGGGACGCCCCACACCGATGCCGTAGCGCAGCGCCTTGCCGTTGCCCTCGACGAGATAGAGGAACTTATTCGGCGTATCGACCACGATGGTGCCGGCACTTTCCTTGCCGCTATAATCAACGAGCTGTTTCTCGAATCTCGGATCGAACGGACGCTGCCGCGGATCGACCGCATCCTGCTGCACGCCGGCGCCCTGCATCTGCGGCTCGCCCATCGGCGGCAGCCGCCGCTGGTCGTAATAGCCGGGCTGCTGCTGATACATCGGCTGCTGTTGCTGCGGATAGTAGGTCTGGCCGCGGCCGGGGGCGTCGCCGAACAGAAACTCGATGAAGCCCCCGCCCATGTTCGAATTGGAGGCGACGCGCACCGGCGCCGGCGGGACCTGCGGCGCATAGAGCACCACGGGCGGATCGGAAGGCACGCTGTTGTCGAAGGCAATCGCGCGGTCGGCGCCGGTCATGAAGGTGCAAGCGCTGCCGAGCAGCGCGACAGACATTCTCTTGAACATCGACGTACTCTGTACTGTTTCGTCTAGATCACATTCGTCGTGGAGCGGTTGGCTGATCCGCGCTCGCGACGTGGTCAATAAAGATCAAAAGCAAATCGGTTTGGTAAACGCAGAGCGCGTTTCGATTCACCACGCCGTCAAGACAGGCGCAATTTGGCGATCAGCGTTTATTTTCGATGAACGGCGATCTCGCATGGTTAATCGCCCCTTTGCGCGCCGTCGCGCGCGGCCGCATCACAGTTCCTGCTGTGAACTTCGTGTTAAATCGCTTCTGCCTACAAAGACGCGTGAGTGAGGTGGGGGGAGTATCCTAATGGCTGTTCACCGCAAGCGTTTTCGCGTCGAGGAAGCTGTCGTCGGCGAGATGCCAATTCCTGAAGTAATCGACGAGGCTCTTCCGATGCATAGCGAGATCATGGCCGAGCTGCGCGCGATCCGTGCACAGATGGCCCGCGGCAGTCATGCAGGGCACGCCGCGCTGCCGCCGAGCGAATCCGTCGTGGCGCAGGAAGTTGCCGAGACGCGCGCGATGCTGGAAACCTATCGCGCCCAGATCGAGCAGTGCGAGAAGCTCAAGGTCGAGCTCGACCTCATTCACGACGCCATCAACCGCACCAAGCGCGAGATCGCGGTGCTGCATGGCAAGAGCTTCAACGGCGAGGAGATGGCCAAGGTCAACGGCGAGCTCGGCGCGGTCGTCGGCGGCACCGAGCAGGCGACCCAGCAGATCCTCGAAGCCGCCGAATCGATCGATCAGGCGGCATCCGCGCTCTCCAAGGTCGACTCGGTCGACCAGCAGAAGCGGCTCGCCGACGACATCCAGGAACGCGTCATCTCGATCTTCGAGGCCTGCAACTTCCAGGACCTCACCGGCCAGCGCATCAGCAAGGTGATGGGCACGATGAAGTTCATCGAGCAGCACATCAATGCGATGATGGACATCTGGGGTGGCGTCGACGCCATCAAGGCGCATACGCCGCCGATCGTCGACACCCGCGACGAGGACGCCAAGCTGCTCAACGGCCCGAAGCTCGCCGGCGACGTCGGCCACGCCTCGCAGGACGACATCGACGCGCTGTTCGACTGATTGGACAGAGATTGCGAAAAAAAACAAAACGCCGGCGCGAAGCCGGCGTTTTTGTTTTGGCCATCCCCTCGGCTGTCATCGTCCGCCTTGTGCGCAATTGCGCACTGGGGCGGACGATCCAGTATACGCAAGCGTCTCGGCTCAAGCCGCGGCGGTGATTACTGGATGCCCCGCCTTCGCGGGGCATGACGAAGGCGAGAGTCTACGCCCTCGGCGCGCAGCGGACGTAGACCATGTTGCCGTAGCGGGTGGCGGCGTCCTTGTCGATGAAGCGGGTGATCATGACGCGGCCGTCGAACGAGACGATCTCGCGGTCCTGCTCGCCGGGGGTCGGACCAGGCGGTCCGATATAATTCTTGCCGCTGGGCGAGCCCTTGAGCCGCAGTTCCTGCGGGGTCGCCTGGTCGGCCAGATGCATGATCACGCCGCCGGAAGAACCGGCGCCGATCACGTAGGGATTCTTGCACTGCGCGCGTGCGGCGGCCTCGGTGCGGGCGCGGTCGGCCGGGTTCTGGAACGAGGCGAGGCCCCAGCGGCCGACGATCTCGTCGGCGCGGATCGTCGCCGGCATTTCCGGCCCGGTGCCGGGTTCGGCCTCGGGCGGCGGCTGGGACGAGGAGAACGACGGCAGGCTCGTGCCGCCGCCGCAGGCGCCCAGCAACAGCGCCAACAGTGAGGCGGCGGCCAGACTGGCAGCCGTCCGCGCGTGAGCTGAACTGATCATGGCATTCCCCCGAACAAGACCTTGGCCACACCCCTCCCGCAGCCAAGCGCAAAACCGCTGCCGGGGCAATGACGTCCTTTGATGCGCCAGCTCCCCGGACGAGTTTCCAGTGCCACCATCCTATATCCGCCTCACCAATCGCTTAACCAGCTTTGCTTGACAGGATCGCGGCCAAGCCATATTTCCGGGCGCACTATTAGCACTCGGAAAGGCCGATTGCTAAGCGCGCGCCGCTTGACCCTCGGGAGAGGGTTGACGGGAGCGCCGCCCTCACCCACTTCCGCTGCTTTCGACAAAGCGAGCCTCCAAAGGGAAACGTCATGGCTAAATCCAAATTTCGTCCGCTGCATGACCGTGTCGTGGTCAAACGTATCGAAGCCGAGGAAAAGACCAAGGGCGGCATCATCATTCCGGACACCGCCAAGGAAAAGCCGTCCCAGGGTGAGGTAGTCGCCGTCGGCCCTGGCGGCCGCGACGAGACCGGCAAGCTGATTCCGATCGACCTCAAGGCCGGCGACCGCGTGCTGTTCGGCAAATGGTCGGGCACCGAGGTCAAGATCGACAACGAAGAGCTCCTGATCATGAAGGAGTCGGACATCATGGGCGTGCTGGCCTAAGGCCACCCGCCTGAATAGCCGCTGAATGCTCCACTGTCATGCCCGGGCGGAAGCGCGAAGCGCGGCTTCGCGCTAGATGACCCGGGCATCCATCGTTCTTCGAATGATGATGGATGCCGGACCAGGTCCGGCAATGACGAGGGCAAGCGCGGCGCCCCATCGATCCAAGTTTTTTCAGGAGTTAGAACATGGCTGCCAAGGACGTCAAATTTTCCGGAGACGCGCGCGAACGCATGCTGCGCGGCGTCGACATTCTCGCCAACGCCGTCAAGGTGACGCTCGGCCCGAAGGGCCGCAATGTCGTCATCGAGAAGTCGTTCGGCGCGCCCCGCATCACCAAGGACGGCGTCACCGTCGCCAAGGAGATCGAGCTCGAGGACAAGTTCGAGAACATGGGCGCCCAGATGGTGCGTGAGGTCGCTTCCAAGACCAACGACCTCGCCGGCGACGGCACCACCACCGCGACCGTGCTGGCCCAGGCCATCGTGCGCGAAGGCGCCAAGGCGGTTGCCGCCGGGATGAACCCGATGGATCTGAAGCGCGGCATCGACACCGCGGTTGCGGCCGTCATCAAGGACATTGAAAAGCGCGCCAAGCCGGTCGCCTCCTCCTCCGAGGTCGCCCAGGTCGGCACCATCTCGGCCAACGGCGATGCCGCCATTGGCAAGATGATCGCGCAGGCGATGCAGAAGGTCGGCAACGAGGGTGTCATCACCGTCGAGGAGAACAAGTCGCTCGACACCGAAGTCGACATCGTCGAAGGCATGAAGTTCGACCGCGGCTATCTGTCGCCCTACTTCGTCACCAACGCCGAGAAGATGACCGTCGAGCTCGAGGACGCCTACATCCTGCTGCACGAGAAGAAGCTGTCGGGCCTGCAGGCCATGCTGCCGGTGCTGGAAGCCGTGGTGCAGTCCGGCAAGCCGCTCGTCATTGTCGCCGAGGACGTCGAGGGTGAGGCCCTGGCGACGCTGGTCGTCAACCGCCTGCGCGGCGGCTTGAAGGTCGCCGCCGTCAAGGCGCCGGGCTTCGGCGACCGCCGCAAGGCCATGCTCGAGGACATCGCGATCCTCACCGGCGGCCAGCTCATCTCCGAAGAGCTCGGCATCAAGCTCGAGAACGTCACGGTGAAGATGCTGGGCCGCGCGCGCAAGGTGGTGATCGACAAGGAGAACACCACGATCGTCAACGGCGCGGGCAAGAAGCCCGACATCGAAGCCCGCGTCGGCCAGATCAAGGCGCAGATCGAGGAGACCACCTCGGACTACGACCGTGAGAAGCTGCAGGAGCGTCTCGCCAAGCTCGCAGGCGGCGTCGCGGTGATCCGCGTCGGCGGCGCGACCGAGATCGAGGTCAAGGAGAAGAAGGACCGCGTCGAGGACGCGCTCAACGCCACCCGCGCCGCCGTGCAGGAAGGCATCGTCCCCGGCGGCGGCGTCGCGCTGCTCCGTGCCAAGAAGGCGGTCGGCCGGCTCTCCAACGACAATGCCGACGTGCAGGCCGGCATCAACATCGTGCTGAAGGCGCTGGAAGCTCCGGTCCGCCAGATCTCCGAGAACGCGGGCCTGGAAGGCTCGGTCGTCGTCGGCAAGATCCTGGAGAACAAGTCCGAGACCTTCGGCTTCGACGCCCAGAACGAGGACTATGTCGACATGGTCGAGAAGGGCATCATCGATCCCGCCAAGGTGGTGCGCACCGCGCTGCAGGACGCCTCCTCGGTGGCGGGCCTGCTGGTCACCACCGAAGCAATGGTCGCGGAACTGCCGAAGAAGGAAGCGGCCCCGGCGATGCCGGCCGGCGGCGGCATGGGCGGCTTCTAAGCCCATCGTTCCCACACATTGATGCGAAGGCCGCCTCCTGGCGGCCTTCTTTTTTGCCGACGATGTCTTGCGCTTTGTCTTGCGCTTTCCAATTCAACCGACGGCCAAAACCCACTACGGTGGCGCCGATTCTATTGCTCGAGGATTTCGTCGATGCGCGCGCTTCTGGTCTGCCCGACAGTTTTCTTGGCGGCTCTGCTTGCCGTTTCGCCTGAAGTCGCATCCGGCCAGATGAAGCTGTCACCGAAGGCCGCCGCCCCGGGCGGTGCGGAGACGCGTTATTTCACTTCGATCGACGGATTGATGGAGGGCAATGCCGACGTGATCCTGAAGGAGACGCGGCAGGGCAAGGCGGTTACGGCGGCCGTGCTCGACGTCTGCTACCCCGTCTCGAGGAACTCCGACCGCAAGGACCGCTTCGTCGCCAACCTCCAGGTCGCGGGCCAGACTCTGACCGGCACGACGCAGAGCCTCGGCGAGAAAGCGCCGGTCAGCATCAAGCTGGTGCGCAAGCCGACCGGCGACACCTTCGAGTTCCGCGGCCAGATCTCGATCGGCCAGGTCGTGACCGAGGTCGCCTCCCCCGACAATTCCGATCTCAGCGAGAGGGAATTCCTCGACAACCAGACCTCGGACGACGGCATCACGCCGCAGCCGAAGGATTTTACCGAAGTCTCGCCCGAAGCGATCGCGGTCAAGGTCAAGCTCGACGCGGCGACCGACCTCTTGAAGAGCCTGAAGGGCCAGGACGTCGAGGTGACGCTGGCGAGCCTCTCGGTCGGCTGCGACGCGCTGCGCGCCGGCGAGCAGACCATCAACATGTCGGTCGACCCGGAGCGCGCCGCCGCGCTGCTCGCAAAGCTCAAGGCGATGCCGGGCGTCACCGCCGCAGGCTGGACCGCGGGGATGACCGAGATGGATCGCACCATCCGTTTCCCCGCCGCCGACTGGCGCGATGGCGACAGGATCAACCGTGACAAGCTCGCAAGCGCGGTCTCGAACGTCCTGGGCAGGACGCTCGCGGCAAAGCCGGTCGCGCAGAGCTTCAGCCCGATCACCGGCAAGCTCAAGCTCGTCTTCAAGCGGCCGAACCAGGATTTCCCGGCGCTCGAGCTCACCGATACGATCGAGGTCGCAGGCCTCGTCTCTGCGGACAAGCCGGGCTCGACCGACAAGCTGATGCTCTGGATCGGCAGCCCTTCGACCACAACTACCGACGAGGGCACCGGCGCGAAGCTCAACCTGTCGGACGAGGCGGCGACCGACGAGGAAGGCGACCAGCCCGACGACAACGGCTCGGTCGAGGCGCTCACCAAGGAGCTCAAGGGCCAGCGCTGGGACGCTGACAAGTCGCTGTGGAAATAGGCTGAGCTGCCGCAGCCATTCGCCTGATTGTTAAGATTCGATTCAGTCTAAGCGGCCATCATCGGGTAACCGAACGTGGGTCGCATCATGCAAGACCACGAGCTGAGTACCCTTGGAGACATCCGGCCCGGGAATGTGGTTGGCGGCGAGCTGCCGAGGCCGCCGGCCAGTCTGTGGGATATCTTAAGCCACGATCGCGAAGACGTGCTGGTGCTACGAGACCCGTATGGTGTTCGGGCGCGCACCGTTCTGCTGGTCGCAATCGCACTTGTGGCAAGCTTTGGATTGGGTTGGGCCGGAGGTCTGAATTGGCCTGCGTTCGCAAGCATGTTCGACGCCGGCCCAATTGCCCAGGAAGCAGCGCCCCCATCGCGAGGTCCTGAAACAAGGTCCGCGGGCAAGATTGAAGGCATCCGAAAGACGGCCTCTACCTCCGAGCAAGCAACCGTACCCGCCTTTGTTGGAAGCATCCCCAAGACTTCCGCCACGTCGGGCGTACGCCCGTCGACGGCCTCGCAAGTACATACGAGCCCATCCGGGCCGGCGGTCGCAATGAGGCAGCCTTTGGCGCCGGCACCTGAAACCAGGCCCACCACCATTCCCGGCTGGACGGTTGTTGACGTTCGGGACGGAACCGCGGTTCTCGAAGGCCCTGACGGAGTTCGGATGGCCGCGCGCGGCGACATTATTCCCGGGCTTGGGCGAATAGACTCCATCGTGCGCTGGGGCAGTCGCTGGATCGTCGCGACCGCCAACGGATTGATTGCGACGCCGTAACCGCCGCCGCGAGGTTCAATTGCCGTTCACGCGAAACCGCAGCGGCTTCGGGCCGATCAGCGTGAGCACCTCGCCCTGGCGCTTCCAGGTCTCGGTGGCGGCGAGCGCCGCGACGAGATCGTCGTCGGCCTGAGCCTTGGCGGGCGGACAGGAACGGTCCTGGATCTGGCCGGCGACGAAGATCACGGTGTTGCCGGCGACGGAGAACTGGCCCTTGCCGCCCTTGCACCAGAGCTCCAGCACGACCTCGCCATTGTCGCCGATCTCGATGTTCGGAATCCGCTTCGAGCCGGGCTGCGGCAGCGCCTCGAGCGTCATCTCGGTGCCGAACGGGAACCCCTCCTCGCCGTACGCGATACCCGACATCAGCAGCACCGCGACCGCCGCACACATCACCTGCTTGAGCGAACCCACGACACCTGAATCCACGACACCTGAACCCACGAAACCTGAACCCATGACACCTCTCGACCGTCCTGACTTGCCGCACCTTCTATAAGACCGCGGCGACAATGAGAAGGTTCGCGCACCCTCGACGCAAAATCCCCGCGGGAGCGATCCCGCGGGGATTTGCGTCAGAGCAAACCGTTCCGGGCTACTTCAGCACGAGCGCTGTGAACGGCCAGACATAGGCCTGCAACGTCACGAGCACGCCGACCAAGCAGGCCAGCACGATCGAGTGCCAGAATACGAAGCGCAGGATCGAGCCCTCGTGGCCGTACCACCGCGTCGCGGTGGAGGCGACCACGATCGACTGCGCGTCGATCATCTTGCCCATCACGCCGCCCGAGGAGTTCGCCGCCGCCATCAGCACCGGCGACAGGCCGATCTGCTCGGAGGTGATCTTCTGCAGGTTGCCGAACAGGATGTTCGAAGCGGTATCCGATCCCGTCAACGCCACGCCCAACCAGCCGAGCAGCGTGCCGAAGAAGGGATAGAGCACGCCGGTTGCCGCGAAGGCGAGACCGAGCGTCGCGTCGACACCGGAGAGGCGGGTGAGCGTGCCGATTGCAAGCATCGCCGAGATCGTGATCAGCGAGATCGCGCACAGCCGGATCGTGCGGCCATACTCCGCCAGCAAGCGTCCGGGCCCTACTCCCATCAGGAAGCCGGAGATGATCCCCGCGATCAGCATGCCGGTGCCGGTGAACGACAGATAGGTGAACGCGAACACCGCGCCTTCCGGCGTCGGCTTGGCGGCCACCGGCGGCATCTTGTTGATCATCTGGTGCAGGTCGGGAACAGCGTAGTTCCAGGTGAAGATCGAATTCGCCCAGGTCTTGAACGCCCCATTGCCCCAGATCAGCATCACGATGCAGACGATGATCCACGGCAAAAGCGCGCTCCACAGTTCGGACTGGGTGAGCGGAGTCTTGTCGAGCGGCGTCGCCTTTTCCATTTGCGCGGCCGATTCGTCGTGTCCGCGCAGTTCCGGCGACAGCCAGAGCTGCCTCGGCTGCCACACTTTCAGGAACAGGATGAGCGCGCCCATCGAGATCAGCGAGGCCCCGATGTCGACGATCCATGGATTGATGTGGTTCGAGATCACGTATTGCGGGACCGCGAACGACACGCCGGTGACGAGGATCGCCGGCCAGACGTCCTTCATGCCGCGCCAGCCCGCGAACGCCCAGACCACCCAGAACGGCACGATCAGCGAGAAGAACGGCAATTGCCGGCCGACCATCGCGCCGAGGATGTAGGGATCGAGCCCGGTGACAGACGCAAGGCCCTGGATCGGCGTGCCAAGCGCGCCATAGGCGACCGGCGCGGTGTTGGCGATCAGCGACAGGCCTGACGCCGCGAGCGGCGAGAAGCCGAGGCCGATCAGCACGGCACCGGTGATCGCGACCGGCGTGCCGAAGCCCGAGGCGCCTTCGAAGAAGGCGCCGAACGAGAACGCGACCAGCAAGAGCTGCAGGCGCCGGTCCTCGGTAACGCCGCCGATCGCGCGCTTCAGCAATTCGAAGCGCCCAGTGCTCACCGTCACCTGGTAGAGGAAGATGACGTTGAGGACGATCCAGCCGATCGGGAAGAAGCCGGTGACGATGCCGAGCGCCGACGCGCGGAGCGACATGCCGGCCGGCATGGTGAAGATGAAGATCGCGATCAGATTGGTGATGATCACTGCGATCACGGCCGCGATATGCGCTTTCACGCGCCCGCTCGCGATCATGACCAAGAGCGAGACGACCGGAATGGCCGCCGCGATGGTGGACAGCGCCGCGTTGTTTAGCGGGTTATAGATTTGATTCCACATGTCTTCCTCCCCCCACGCATTCGTGTGGCAGGACAGCCAGCGTGGAGAGCCGAGCCTGCTTGACGCTGGTAGCGATAACCCCTGAGCCGGAAGCGAATTCCCCTGCGATGCACGGCGGCTCCCACCCGCTCCCAGGCCCGCGAATCCGAAGGCGCCATGGCTTGCCGAACCTTCTATAGGATGGCGACGGCGTTGAGAAGGTTCGCTGGCGCCCGAATGCAGGAATTCCCGCGAGAGCTGAAGCTCGCGGAGATTTCATTGCAAGTGCGGCCTGTACTGCTCCTTCAGGGCCGGCGATGGCGCGAACGAGCGCCAGAATACATCACGCAGCGCCGGTGATGTGCTGCGTTCAACGAGCATATACGAGGCTTGGCAGCCAAAGGATGATCTGTGGAAAGATGATGCAGAGCCCGACGCCGATCGCCTGCAGCACCATGAAGTTGACTGAGGCCCTGAAGATCGTGGCCATGCTGATTTCGGGCGGCGCGACGCTCTTGAGATAGAACAGCGAATAACCAAACGGCGGGCTGAGAAACGCCATCTGCATATTGATCATGAAGATCACGCCATACCAGAGCGGTACGTCGGTGGCTTCCACGCCGGGAATCCCGAGCACGCCGCTCCAGTTCAGGCTCTTCATGATCGGCAGGAAGATCGGCACGGTCAGCAGCAAGATGCCGACCCAATCGAGGAACATGCCGAGCACAAACAGGATCACCATCATCAGAGCCAGGATTCCGTACGGCGGCAGACCGGTGCCCAGGATCGAATTGGCGACAAATTCCTGACCACCCTTGAGGATGAAGAACCCGACGAACATCGTGGCGCCGAAGAAGATCCACATCACCATCGCCGTCGCCTTCAGCGTGGCAATGGCCGCTTCCTCCACCGCCGGCCAGTTCAAGCGCCGGTGAAGCGCCGAGACGAACAAAGCGCCGAACGTTCCGATACCGGCGGCTTCAACCGGTGTCGCGATGCCGAAGAAGATGATGCCGAGCACGAGAACGATCAGAAGCAACGGCGCGATCGTATTCTTCAGCAGCCGCAGCTTCTCCTTCATATCGACACGCTCTTCCGGCGGAAGCGCCGGACCGAGCTTGGGATTGATGTAGCAGCGAACCGTGATGTAGACGATGTACATGCCCGAGAGCAGAAAGCCCGGCAGGATCGAGCCAACCAGCAATTCGCCAAGCGATTGCTGTGCCACCACTGCATACACGATGGCCATTACCGAAGGCGGAATCAGAATGCCCAGGGTGCCGCCGGCAAGCAGAGCGCCGCAAGCGAGCTTCTGATCGTAGCCGCGCCTCATCATGGCCGGCAGGGCGATCATGCCCATCGTGACTTCGGTCGCGCCGACCACACCGACCATGGCGGCAAGCGCCGTACAGGCCAGCACGGTCGCTGAGGCGAGCCCTCCCTTGATCGATCCCAGCCACTTGTAGACGGCGTCGAACAGCTCTTCGATGATGCCGGCCTTTTCCAGCATCGCCGCCATGAAGATGAACAGCGGCACGGCCGAAAGCTGGTAGTCGGTCATAAACGGAAAGATGCGCGCCGGAGTCATGTTCAGGACGGCGGAGTTGCCGAACAGGAACAGGAAAACCACCGCAAGGCTTCCGGTGCAGAACGCCATCGGAAGCCCGAGCGCCAGCAGCACGCCCAGCGACCCGAACATCAGGAGCGTGAGCCACGCAATATCGATATTCCACCCCATGGGTCAGGCTCTCCCGCGCGCGAGGAACGCAACGTCCTTGATGAGTTTCGAAATTCCCTGGAGGAAGAGCAGCCCCGCGCCGATGGGCATCATCAGCTTGACCGACCAGTACTGGACGCCCCATTCGGTGAACGAGTGCTCGTTGTTGTTGATCGCGTCTGCGGCAAAACGCCAACTCGTCCAGAACAGGACCCCGATGAAGATGAAGAAAAAGACGGACGTGACGATGTCGGCCGCGGCTTTGCCGCGCGGCGAGAACTTGGTGTAGATCACATCGACGCGAACGTGCTGATCTTCGCGGTAGGCGTAAGCGCCGGCCAGCATGTATTGCATGCCGTACATCAGGAACATGCTTTCGTGCACCCAGTTGGTCGGCGAGTTGAACACAAATCGCGCAATCACCTCGTAATAGTAGACGAACACCGAAATCACGGCCCAGTAGGCTGCGAACTCGCCAACCCGGATGTTCAGTAGTTCAATCTTGTCGGTAAGCCGGGTATGCACGGCAAGGGTGGGATCCTCTCCGGTACCCTGCTGATCGAGATGTGGGGGAGCCTCCGCAGCAGGGGGATGGAGCCTGCGCTCGGCGGCCTCACTTTCGGATGCACGCCTCACAGTGCCCGGCAACAGCACCGCATCGGTCAGCAGCATCGCCGCCATCAGAATCGCGAGCCACCGCGAGTAGCCGCGCCACCGGTCGAGATCGGCCTGTGCTTGCGCGAATTGCTGTTCGGCGGCAGAGCCTTCGCTCTGGGCTCTTTTCAGCCTTTCGGTCATCCGCGGCGTGGCCGACACATTCGGCGGTATCTCCGCGCGCCTGATGGCGGTATGCGATCTCTCGACGGCGGCGCGAGTGCGCGAGACGTCTTCGCGACGGTCGCGCATTTCATCATTCGTATAGAGGATCGCAAGGAAGACCGGAATGAAGATGAGGCCCCACATGTTGCGGAGATAGAGGCGGTGCAGCCCCATGAAGCCGGCGCACAGGCAGAACACGTAGGCGATGAACAATGATGGACCTTGCGGGGTCCCGCGCTGCTTCTGGCGCTTGACGAAGTACATGGCTAGCAAGGGGAATACGATCAGGGTGCCCCAATAGAGCCAATGGGGCAGCACGAAATTCAGACTTGGCATCGAGGCCTCGGTAAGAGTGGGCTAAGGCAAAGAGACGATTGGAAAGAGCCTTTTCGACCCCCGTCGAAGGAGGCATCGAAAGTGCCTCCTTCCGCTTTTTTCGATCAGATCGAGCAGACCTCAAAGATCGAGCTTTTGGCCCTGGTACATCTCGGGGGTGACGTAACCGAAGCTCGGAGATTCCATGACTTCAAGCTGCGCCTTGAAAATGCGCGCCGCGTCCTTGTCCTTGTTGGCCCATTTGAACCAGATCGGGACCGCGACTTTCTGGAATTCCTCAAGATCTTCCGCTGGAAGGCGATTGATCTGAACACCTGCCTTCTCGAACTTGCCCCAGGCGTCCATGTCGGCCTTCTGAATCGCGCCATGGTGGAGGGCCGAATAGGCCTCGATCTCGTTCTCTACCCAGAGCTGCATCTTCGGCGACAGCTTGTTCCAGTGGTTCAGGCCGACGCAGAAGTCCATCAGGTCGACCGGCTGATAGATCGACTCCAGGCCGGGGGGACCCATCCAGATGTATTTCGCGACCTGTTGGAAGCCGAGGTCCCAGTTGACCGCGGGGCCGGTGTAGTCGGCCGCCTCGATTGTGCCCTTCTCAAGGGCCGAAAACACTTCGCCGCCCGGCAGCAGGGTTGTCTTCGCGCCGATCGCGGCAAAGCCCTCGGCGATCATGCCGCCCGGCACGCGCAGCTTCAGATCCTTGAAATCCTCGATCGACCGGATCGGCTTTTTGGAGTGAATGATATTGGGACCGTGGTGAATGCGACCGACATACATCAGCCCCTGCTTGGCAAATACGTCACGCGCAAGCTTCAGTCCGCCATTGCCGTAGAAGAAAACGTCCCATTCATGGGGATAGCGCAGCCCCATCAGATAAGACGACAGGAATGCCGTGGCAGGCACCTTGCCGGCCCAATAGAGCGTGAACGAGTTCATCGCTTCGAGCACGCCGTTTTTCACGCCGTCCAGCAGCTCGAAATCGCCAACAACCTCCTTCGCGGCGAATGGCTTGAACTCGAGTTCGCCACCGGTCTTTTCCTTGATGGTACCGCACCACTGCTTGAACGTGGCCAGCCCCACACCGGCCGGCCATGAGGTCTGCACCTTCCATGTCGTCGTCTCGGCAGCTTCGGCGTCGCGAATGTAGGGCGCGGCGACGGCAGCCGTGCCGGCCGCGACAAGAAACTTGCGACGGGTGGTCTTTGGCTTGGTGGTTCCGTGGGTCATGGCATCCTCCCTTATGGTCGCCGTATTCCGCCCTTATGGGCGGTTTCTCTTGCCGCTTAAGACTAGGATCAGCGGCTATTCACGGCTTCCACGGACGATGGCGGCTGAGCAAAATCGGCCCAGCCGGGCGGTGCTCACTTCCTCGCGAAGTCCGGAGACCTCTCGTCCCGCGCCGTTTCGACCATGCTAGGGTCGACTGGCGGGCCGGGACAAGCCAACGCGAATTGCAGGATTTACAACCTTAGTCTAAGCGCGCTTATTTTCGCCGTTGCTACAGGCAGTTGCGCACACCCCCGCAGGAGACCACTCTGTGAAGAACATCCGCGCCACGCTCGCGACCGTTTGGCGAATCGCCATCCCCTATTTCCGATCGGAGGACAAATGGGCCGGCCGCGGCCTGCTCGCCGCCGTGATCGCGATGGAGCTGGCGCTGGTCGCGATCAACGTCCTCGTCAATCAGTGGCAGAACCGGTTCTACAGTGCACTCCAGGCCTACGATCTGGAGGAGTTCGTCAAGGAGATATGGATCTTCCTCGGCCTCGCCTTCACCTTCGTCGCATTGGCGGTCTACAAGCTCTACCTGAACCAGTGGCTGCAGATCCGCTGGCGGCGGTGGCTGACGCGACACTATCTCGGCGAATGGCTCGACGGCGCCACGCACTATCGCATGCAGCTCAGGGGCGAGGCCGCCGACAACCCGGACCAGCGTATCACCGAGGACGTCAAGACGTTCGTCGAGCAGACGCTCACCATCGGCCTGGGTTTGCTGTCGTCGATCGTGACGCTGGCCTCGTTCATCGTCATCCTTTGGGGCCTGTCCAACAAGGCGCCCCTGCACATCTACGGCACCGATCTCGTCGTCCCCGGTTTTCTGGTCTGGTGCGCGCTGGTTTATGCGATCCTGGGCACGGCCTTGACGCACTGGATCGGCGTACCGCTCGTCAATCTCAATTTCGAGCAGCAGCGGTTCGAAGCCGATTTCCGCTTCAACCTGGTCCGGGTGCGCGAAAATTCCGAGCAGATCGCGCTGTTGAAGGGCGAAGCGGCCGAGCGCGGGCGCCTGTTGCACCGCTTCGGATTCGTCATCAGCAACTGGTACGCGATCATGAGCCGGACCAAGCGCCTCACGGCGTTCACGGCGAGCTATCAGCAGGCGGCGGTGGTCTTCCCCTATGTGATGGTGGCGCCCGCCTTCTTCGCCAAGAGGATCCAGCTCGGCGACATGATGCAGACCGGCTCGGCGTTCGGCAGCGTGCAGGATGCGCTGTCGTTCTTCGTCACGGCCTATCGCTCGCTCGCCGAATGGCGCGCGGTGGTCGCCCGTCTCGACGGCTTCGAGATGTCGGTCGGCGCGGCCGCCAACATCGCGGCGCACGAGCCGACCATCGGCGTGGTGCGATCCGGCGCAAGCAAGGCGGTCGCGCTCCAGCACTTGCTGGTGAAGCTGCCGAACGGCGCACCTCTGGTCACGGCCGATGCTTTCACGATCCAGCCGTCTGAGCGGGTGCTGGTGACCGGGCCGTCGGGCTCCGGCAAGTCGACGCTATTCCGCGCCGTCGCCGGCATTTGGCCGTTCGGCACCGGAACGATTTCCATCCCCGAGAAGGCCCGGCTGATGATGCTGCCGCAGCGGCCGTATTTCCCGGTCGGCCCGCTCGGGGACGCCGTGATCTACCCCGCCGAGCACGGCACGATCGCGCCGGACAAGATCAAGGAGGCGCTAACGGCGGTCGGCATGCCGCGGCTGTCGAGACGGCTCGACGAGGAAGGCCACTGGAACCGGACGCTGTCACTGGGCGAGCAGCAGCGCCTGGGGCTGGCTCGCGCGCTGCTGCATGCGCCGGACTATCTGTTCCTCGACGAGGCCACCGCCTCGCTCGACGAGCTGTCCGAGGCCCGGCTTTACCGGTTGCTGGCCGAGAAGCTGCCGCAGGCGACCATCGTCTCGATCGGGCACCGTTCGACGCTCGACGCTTTCCACACGCGCAAAGTGGCGATGGTGGAAAGCGGTGAGCTCCACGTTCTCGGCAGCAGCGGCGAGCCGGTCGAGGCGGAGCCGACCGCCGCGCGCTGAGAGTTGGGGCGCTGAAGCTTCCACGTCGTCATACCCGGGCATAGCCGTCCAAGGGACGGCGTCGCTTACGCTCGCCTGTGTCCCCGGCATCCACGTTCTTTGCGCGGCTACGTGGATGGCCGAGACAAGCCTGGCCATGACGAGTGTGCAACTGATACCCCCAAAGCAAAAAGGCGGCAGGTTGTCCTGCCGCCCTTTCAGCCAAGTCTCGGGAAGAAACTTACTTCAAGTTGGTCATCGCCGTCAGGTCGAACGACAGCTTGGCGATACCGGCCGCGCCGCACCAGTTGGAGCCGACGCCCGAAGGATTGATCGGGGTCAGGTCGGTACCGGAGCTCGCAGTGATGTTGCCGCGCGCGGAGAAGTCGCTGGTGAAGGCGTTGCAGTTACCCTTGGAAAGATCGGTGTCGGAGTAACGCAGGTCCAGCGTGAACACCTTGTAGGTGAAGCCGATGCCGATGTTCCAGGTGTTGTAGTCGGCATATTTGATCCCGTTCGGGAAGGCAGCCGTGCCGTAGAAGCTGTCGGACGTGCCCAGCCACTGACGGCCGAACTCACCCGAGACATACATGCCGACGCCGCTCGAACCGAAGATCGTGCTGGGCGCGATGTACTTGCCGGTAATCGAGGTGTAGTTGCCCCAGGCGCCCGAGTTCAGGTAGCTCGGAGTGTAATATTCGTTGACGCCGAATGCCCAGTTGTCATTCACCGTGTAGGTCATCTTGCCGTAGACTTCGAAGAAGCTCAGGTCCTTCTTGATCACGTTGCCGTTGATCAGGGCCTGCGAAGCGCACTCGGCGCCCTGGAAGTTACCCGCGAAGTCGAAGCCGTTGCCGCCGAAGAAGCAGCTCCCACCCGGATACAGGTAACCCCAGACACCGATGTCGAAGGCGAAGGCGCCGAAGGTCGGACGGATACCGCCATAGACGTCAATCTCGGCCGCGGCGCGGTTCGGGAAGGAGATGCTCTCACCGGACACGCCGACGTAGAGCTGGAGGTCCTTGGTGACGTTGTAACGCGGCTCGAAATAGGCCGTGACCGACGGCTTGTGGTTCGACTGCGTAATACCGCGGAAGATGTAGTCGTTCATGATGCCGCCGCCGAAGGCGACGTCCCACGGTTCAAAGGCAGGCGGCGGCGGAGCCTTCAATGCCTTCACCGGCAGATCTGCCGCCAGAGCCGAACCCGTCACCATTGCCAGCGCCGTTGCCAACAAAGTCACTTTTTTCATTACGATCCCCATCACCAGTCTTAAGCCCCGTCAGGTCCGAAAGCCCCCAAGGGCGCGATACCTGACCGAAAAATGACAGTCACAATCTGGAGCGGGGGCAATTAACCCGGAAGCAAAAATCACGGGCAACTGCTGACTTTTTGGGCGTTCAAGCCTTTCCACGAAAGGTTGTTGCGATGTGTTGCACCCCGAACACAGCTTTTGCATTCCGCCCTGCGTCCGGTCCCGTGGGGTTACGGACATCGCGAAGCTGTGGGGACTTAAGGTCACGGATCAACCAGGAGCATGATTCGGCGCCGCTCCCTGCGATGCGAAAAGGCCGCAGCGTTGGCTGCGGCCTTCCTGTCTGCACGTCGTTCCGGAGGATACGGGACGGACTACCCCTGACCTTCGGCCGGCGTCGAATCCCCTGACGAAGGCATCGCCCAGCTTGTTTCCGGTGCGGGCTCGGGAGCCGGAGCCTCCGTGGGTGGCGGCGCCTTCGGAGTCGGAGCAGCCTTCGCGCGCTTCTTGGGCGCAGCTTTCTTCGCGGCCTTCTTGGCAGTCTTCTTTGCCGCCTTCGGGGCGGCCTTCCTGGCCGATTTCTTTGCAGACTTCTTCGCTGATTTCTTGGCGGCTTTCTTCGTCGCCCTCTTCGCGGTCTTCTTCTTCGCCGCTACAACCTTCTTAGCCTTTTTGGCCTTCTTGCTTTTCTTCTTCTTCGCCTTCGCCATCGTGGTCCTCCTGTTGCCGCCGAACAATGGTCGATCGGGCGTCTTCAGTCGTCACCTCGGGACGCAGCGCCGCTCGACTAGTTCAATGCCGGCCGCGAACCGCCCGTAGCCCAATCGAGAAGCTCAATCGTGTGCACGACCGGAACTGACGTGCCGCTGGCAATCTGCACCATGCAGCCGATATTGCCCGCGGCAATCATGTCCGGCTTGACGCTCGCGATGTTGGCGACCTTGCGATCGCGCAACCTGCCCGCAAGGTCGGGCTGGAGAATGTTGTAGGTCCCCGCCGAACCGCAACACAAGTGGCTCTCCGGCACATCTTTCACCACGAATCCATTCTTGGAAAGCAATTCTTTCGGAAGTCCAGTGATTTTCTGGCCGTGCTGCAATGAACAAGCGGAGTGATAGGCGACGACGATGTTGTCAGCTCGCATGGTCGGCGCGAGGCCGAGGCCGGCGACGTACTCAGTGATGTCCTTGGCCAGCGCGGAGATCTGCGCCGCGTCGGCAGCGAAGTCGCGATCCTCGCGCAGGAGATAGCCGTAGTCCTTGATGACGGTGCCGCAACCGGACGTCGTCACCAGGATGGCGTCGAGCCCCTCCCCCGTCGCTTCCGCGCGCCATGCCGCGACGTTGGCTCGGGCGCGGGCGAGCGCATCGTCGTCGCGGCCGAGATGATGGGTCAATGCGCCGCAGCACTGCTCGTCCTTGACCAGGACGACCTCGATGCCGTGCCGGGTCAAAAGGTTGATGGCGGCCTGGTTGATGCGTGGCGCCAGCACTTGCTGCGCGCAGCCCTGCAACAGCGCGACCCGGCCCCGTTTCTTGCCAAGAGGCGCGAACACGCTGCCGGCGGCAGGGCCCGGCGACGGCAGGCGGTTCGGGGCCAGCGCCAGCATCGCCTGGATCCGCTGGATCAGTCCCGGCGTGGGCGACGGCCGCGGGGTCGGCAGGAGCACTGTGAAGGGGCGCGCCAGCCGGGCCAGCCACATGCTGGCGCGGAAGCGCTGCGGGTCCGGCAGGACAAAGGCGAGCACCGCGCGCAACAGCCGCTCGGCCAGCGGCCTCTGGTAGCGCTGCTCGATCCTGACCCGGGCCTGGTCGACCAGGTGCATGTAGTGCACCCCGGACGGACAGGTGGTCATGCAGGCGAGGCACGACAGGCAGCGGTCGATATGCTTGACCACCTCCGCCGTCGGCGCCAAGTCCTTCTCCAGCATCTCCTTCATCAGGTAGATGCGGCCGCGCGGGCTATCGAGTTCGTCGCCGAGCAGCACATAGGTCGGACAGGTCGCGGTGCAGAAGCCGCAATGGACGCAGGCGCGCAGGATCTTGTCGGCTTCCGCAATGTCGGGGTCGGCGAGCTGCGCGAGTGAGAATTCGGTCTTCATGCTGCAGCGCCCCGCGTCAGCCGTCCACGGTTGAGGATGACTTTCGGATCAAAGCTGGCGCGGACCCGCTCGCTCAGGGCCGCGATGCCTGCCGGTTGCGGATGGAACACGTCGACATTGCGCCTGACGTCGTCGGCCGCCCGGACCAGCGTGGCGTGCCCGCCGAAGGCATTGACGCGGTGACGCACGATCGGCGCGTGCGCATCGCCCTTGGGCGGCAGCGCCGCCCAGATCAGCCCACCGCCCCAGTCGTAGATCACGTCGCCACCGGTCTCGCGCCCCAATTGCGCGCCGAGCGCGCCCCCCGATGCCGGCGGGCAGACGATCCGCCAGACCGGCCAGGCGCCGAGCGTGCCATCTGCCGCGAACGGCAGGACGTCGCGGATCGTGGCCCACAGCGCCGAGGACGCCGCATCCTCAACGAGGGTCGCGGCTCCAAACGGCGCCAGCAACTCGCGCAGCGAGCCTGCGCGGTGAACGGCAGAGGCCTTGATGCCCTCGAGCCGCAGCACGGTCAGCGGCTCGCCCTGGCTCGCAATGTCGCCAAGCCCTTCTGTCCTGCCGCGGAACGCCGATTTCGGCAGATGCGCTGCACCGGAGACGTCATAGGGCGAGCCGAGCGCCGCGGTCATGGCCTTGTTGGCGGCGGCATCGTCGAGCCCGCGCAACAACAAGGTCCGCTCGGCCTCCGGCTTCGGCATGACCTTGAGCGTGACCTCGGTCATGACGGACAGCGTGCCCCAGGAGCCCGCGAGCAGCTTGCAGAGATCGTAGCCGGTGACGTTCTTCACCACCTTGCCGCCGGTCTTGAAGCTGTCGCCGAAGCCGGAGACGGCGTGCGCCCCCAACAGGTGATCGCGCGCCCCGCCTGCCCTGATGCGGCGCGGGCCGGCGAGGCCCGTGGCGATCATCCCGCCGATGGTGCCAAGCGCCGGCGTGCCGAGGAGCGGGGCCGTGTTCATCGGCTCGAAGGCGAATTGCTGGTTCTTGGAATCGATCAGCGACAGCACGTCGGCGACCGGCGCACCGGCGGCAAGCGTGATGATCAGCTCGTTGGGCTCATAGGAGGTCACCGCGCTCAGCGCGGACACATCGAGCACGGCATTGGTCGCCATCGTGTGCCCGATGGCGCGCTTGGTGCCATGACCGATGATCTCGAGCGGCTGCTCGTTGGCAATCGCCGCGCGCACCGCCTCTTCGACGTCTTTGGCGTCTCTGACCTTGAGCGTATCCACGGGAAAAGGCGGTAGCGAAATTTACGTCGGAAATCAATTCGACGCATGGCAACAGGGCCTCGGAGCGTTGCGGCTGGGGTGGTGCCGCCCCTCATCCTGAGGAGCTCGCGGAACAGGGCTCTCGAAGGATGAAGGCCGAACTGCAACCACCGGGCTTTCGTGGTTCGAGATGACCGCGGAGCCTTTCATCGGGCCGCGCTTCGCGCGGGACCCGTTGGCGGCCTCCTCACCGTGGGGATCTGGATGGTAACCCGCATTGGCCCTGGCTGGGACATTCGCACTTCGATCAACATCGAATCATTGACGCGCAGACTTCGCTATCTGTCGAACTGTCCCTTGCGGGTTGCCGGGTTCGCCACGCCCGCGGGGTCCTGCAAGCGAGGAGTTCCACCATGAGCCAACAGACAATGAACACCATCCACGACGTGACCAGCGGCGGCGGCCTTCTGGTCGTGGCGCAATGGGAAGCGAAGACCGAGGAGGCCGACCGGGTCGCCGGGATCTTGCGCAGCTTCCTCCCGGAGGCGCAACGCGAGGAAGGCGTGAAACTGTTCCTGATCTCGCGCGCCAAGGACAATCCGGCCCAGTTCCTGTTCTACGAACTGTTCCGCGACGAGGCGGCCTTCAAGGCCCACCAGGAGAGCGCGCATTTCAAAACCTACATCGCCGGCGAAGCGCTGCCGCTGCTGGCGAAGCGGGAGCGGACTCAATACGGGCTGCTATAAGTGCCTTGGAGGGAAGAGCTTGCGTCGCGAGCCCTTCCCTCCGCAGATCCCCTAGAATCGCGGGATGTCCGGAAACGCCAGCTTGCCTGCATGGACATGCATGCGGCCGAGCTCGGCGCAGCGATGCAGGGTCGGAAACACCTTGCCGGGGTTGAGCAGACCCTGCGCGTCGAAGGCGCATTTCAGCCGCTGCTGCTGGTTGAGGTCGATCTCGGTGAACATGTCGCCCATAAGGTCGCGCTTCTCGATGCCGACGCCGTGCTCGCCGGTGAGCACGCCGCCAAACTCGACACAGGCGCGCAGGATGTCGGCGCCGAAGGCCTCGGCGCGCTCGATCTCGCCCGGCTTGTTGGCATCGTAGAGGATCAGGGGATGCAGATTGCCATCGCCGGCGTGGAATACGTTGGCGCAGCCGAGCTGGTATTTTTCCGAGAGCTCCCGGATCCGCGCTAAGGCCTTTGGAAGCGCGCCGCGCGGGATGGTGCCGTCCATGCAGAGATAGTCGGGCGAGATGCGGCCGACGGCCGGGAATGCCGCTTTCCGGCCCGCCCAGAACAGGTTGCGCTCTGCCTCCGAGGTCGAGATCTGGCAGGTGGTCGAGCCGCAAGCGTTGGCGATCGCCTCGACGCGGCCGATCAATTCGTCGACCTCGATGGACGGGCCGTCGAGCTCGATGATGAGCAGCGCCTCGACATCGAGCGGATAGCCGGCATGGACGAAGGCCTCCGCGGCGTGGATTGCGGGCTTGTCCATCATCTCCATGCCGCCGGGGATGATGCCGGCGCCGATGATCCGCGCCACGCATTCGCCGGCCGCCTCGACCTGCGCAAAGCCGACCATCAGCGCGCGCGCCGTCTCCGGCTTTTGCAGGATGCGCACCGTGATCTCGGTGATGACGCCGAGCAGCCCTTCGGAGCCGGTGATGACGCCCATCAGATCGTAGCCGGGATTTTCCGCCGACTTGCCGCCGATGCGCAGGATCTCGCCGCTCATCAACACGATCTCACAGCCGAGCACGTTGTTGGTGGTCATGCCGTATTTCAGGCAGTGCACGCCGCCGGAATTCTCCGCGACGTTGCCGCCGATCGAGCAGGCGATCTGCGACGACGGATCGGGCGCATAGTAGAAGCCGGCATGCGCGACCGCCTGGCTGATTGCCAGATTGGTGACGCCGGGCTCGGTGACGACGACGCGATTGTCGAAATCGATCTCGCGGATGCGTTTGAACTTGCCGAGGCCAAGCAGCACGCCGTCCTCGAGCGGCAGCGCGCCACCGGACAGCGAAGTGCCGGAGCCGCGCGGCACCACCTTGAGGCCGTGGGCTGCACAATATTTCAGGATCTGCGAGACCTGCTCGGTCGTATCCGGCAGCACCACCACCATCGGCGGCTGCCGATAGGCGGTCAGGCCGTCGGATTCATAGGCCCGCATCTCGGCGGTGCTGTCGATCACGCCCTCGCCGGGGACGATTGCGCGCAGCGCGGCAACGATCTCCGCGCGTCGCGCGAGCACGGCCTGGTCGGCTGCCGGCATCATGATGGCCATTGGACGTTCCTTCCGGCTCCGCGCCGTACGATCGATTTATCGGGACAAATCAAGCACGTCCGCGGTGTTTTGGGTAGGCCATCCGAAAGTTGGATCGGCAATTGCGACCGAGTTCGCTCTGAGACAAGTAGGGAACCGTGAAACCTGTCATGGTTTCGTGGCTTGTCCAAGCCGCACGGGCCATGCCAAAACCGGAAAGGCCCCGACGACGCCGACCAGCCATGAGCCCCACCACAGGGAAGAGACGAAGAGCACGCGATGAAAAAATTGACTTTTGGCGCACTGCTGACCCTCACCGTGACTGCCACTGCGCCCGCCGCGATGGCGCAGGATGCCGCGGCCGGCAAGACATCGTTCAACAAATGCTTGGCCTGCCACGCGATCGGCGAAGGCGCCAAGAACAAGGTCGGCCCCGAGCTCAACGGCCTCGACGGCCGCAAGTCGGGCACCGCGCCCGACTACAACTATTCGGATGCGAACAAGAATTCCGGCATCACATGGGGTGAGGCGCAGTTCAAGGAGTACATCAAGGATCCCAAGGCCAAGATCCCCGGCACCAAGATGGCGTTCGCCGGCATCAAGAACGAGAAGGAGATCAACGATCTCTGGGCCTATGTGTCGCAGTTCGACAAGGACGGCAAAATCAAGAAGTAGCTGAGGTAGCGAGGCGGCCGCTAATCGGCGGCCGCCTGCATCGCGACAATTGCACCGATCATCGTCTCGATTTCCCTCTTCACGAGATCCGGCACCGCGTTCTGCACCATGTGGCCGAGACCGGGCAGCACGATCAGCTTCGCATTCGGCACCATCGCGGCGAACGGGCGCGCGTGGATGTTGGTCGACACGGTCTTGTCTGGCTCGCCGGCGATGATCACGGTCGGCGCCGAGATCTCACGATAACGCGGGGCTTGCGCGGCCACCGACGCCTTCAGCGTCACCAGATCGACGGCATTGGCGATGAACTCGCGCGGGCGCAGCAGCAGCGGGGTCGCGGAATCCCTGACAAAGCCGTCCGGCATCACCTGCGGCAGGAAGACGTTGCGCGCACCGGAATCGGCCAGGACATAGCCGAGCGGCAGCGTGATGGTGTAGGCGAGCAGCGGCCCGATCACCGGCATTGCGATCAGCTCGTTGTAGCGGCCGACGCCGCCGCGCCAGGGATGGGTCACCGGCGCCAGCATGAC
Organism: Bradyrhizobium sp. ISRA442; assembly: GCF_038085055.1. Taxonomy (NCBI): domain Bacteria; kingdom Pseudomonadati; phylum Pseudomonadota; class Alphaproteobacteria; order Hyphomicrobiales; family Nitrobacteraceae; genus Bradyrhizobium; species Bradyrhizobium sp. ISRA442. The sequence continues at coordinate 467,968 of NZ_JALGCN010000003.1, read as the reverse complement.
GAGGCCGGCGACGCGCTGCGGATGATCGAGCGCGAGGCGGGCGCCGAGCGCTCCGCTCCATGAATGCACCACGAAGATCGCGCGCGCGATGCCGAGCCTTGCCAGCGCCTCGTCGATCATCCGGGCCTGGATCTCCGGCGTCGAATCCCGCCGCCGCGCCCGCGTGCTCCAGCCGTGGCCGGGACGGTCGATCAGGATGACGCGATGGTCCTTCGCCAGGAGATCGCCGAGCGGGCGCCGCATCGCTTCGAGATTGGAGCTCGCCCCGTGCAGCATCACGATCGGCGGGCCGGCATCGCGCGGGCCGATATCGACGACGTGAAGCGTCGCACCGTCGACCTCGACCATCCGGCCCTGGGGCGGAAAGGCGCGCTGCACGGCGAGGACGCCGGCTTGCGTGGCGAGCGCCAGCACGGCCAGCGCCACCACGACTGAAAGCACGATCATGAAGAGATTCCGGGCAATCTTGGGCACATGGCAGCTACGGGTCTTGGACGCGGCAGTTTCGCTCCGAGTGGCCGGCGACCTCCACACGAAATACCGGGCCTGTGGATATGTGCAAAATTGCCGCCGGGAAAAAACCAATAGAATCAGAGGTCTTCGGCGCCCGCGCGCAAGCCTCGGGACAGCTTCATGCGTCCGTCATGGCGACTTCCATATAATCGCCACGGTCGGTTCGGCCATCTAGCGACGGATGGGCGCCGATCCTCCTCGCAATCCACAGGGACGCGGGAAAGACCGGCAGGATTGTCATGGTTTGAACCGGAGGATTTTCGATGAGCGTTAGATCAAACGACACCGCGATCGACGAGATCGTCGCGAGCTGCAACGGCGACCTGCGCGGCGCGGTCCGGGCGCTTCTCCTGATCAACGAACATCTCGAGGCGGAGCTTGCAAAACTCTATGCCGCAGCCGCCGATCGCAGCCTCGCCGAACGTGGCACCAGCGTCCTGCACTAGACCGTACAATCGGGCTAGTTCGTACTGTCCTCGTCCTTTTCGTCGTCGGGAGTGACCGCGGGGCAGGCACGAATGGTCGAGCGCGCAAGCTTGGCGTCGGCCTTGGACGTGTACGGACCGTCTCCGAACCAGATGTCGCCTGCGATGACCGGGTTACTGGTCACGATGTCGCATTTGCCGGTGGCGCGGTTACCGACCACCCAGAACAAACCGTCGGCCAGACCTGCCATGCCTGACGCCAGCAGCAACGCACCTGCCAAGATGAAACGATTCATGGCTTTTGCTCCCGCCATGGACGTACGCCCGCGGCGTCAGCAACAATAGTCCTGACGAAGCGCACCCTGGAATCGTAGTTAACGCCCGCGCGCCGCAATCGCTCGAGAACGGCTCGATTTGTCGGCTAGATGTCGCGACCCTCGACTTTTTCGGTCAGCGCCTTGACCTGCTCAGGGACCTTGTCGAGGTGCGGATTGATCGCGAGCGCTTTGCGATAGGCATCGAGCGCGCGCTTCTCGTCGCCGATCTCCTGCATGATCATGCCGAGGCCCGCGAGCGCGCCGAAATGGCGGGGCTCCCGCATCAGCACCTGCTGGATGTCGGCGAGCGAACGGCCGTAGTCGTTCTGCATGTAGTACAGCGTGGCGCGCCGGTTCCAGGCCTCGATATAGTCGGGCCTGAGCTTGATGACGGCATCCAGCAGCTTGATCGCAACGTCGATCTTTTGTGCGTCCACCGCGGCCTTGGCCCGGGTCATCAACAAAGCGGCAGTGTCGCTCGGGGTCTGCAGCCAGATGGCCCAGATCCGCGCTTCGACATGCTTGGCGCTGACATCGTCGGGGGCGGCCTTCAGTGCGCCGAACAGGAAATCGAGATTCTTGCCGCGGTCGACCTTGGGAAGCTTCGCCGGCGCTTCAGGGAGCTTCTTCTGCTTTCCGGGCGGGCCGACCAGATCATCCTGCGCGACGGCGGGAGCGAGAATGGCGGTTCCGGCCAGAACGGCGGCCAGACACAAGGTACGTGCGAACGAGAATCTCACAGCCATGGTGAAAGTGTAAACGCGCAAAGCCGCCCTTGCATAGCAAGGACGGCGTCAAAGTCCTGTGAGACCGGGTCTTGCGGGGCGCGCGGAAAGCGCGTCCGGGGCAAAATCAGCCCTGGCGCGCCTTGAAGCGGCGCTGCACCTTGTTGATCACATAAACCCGGCCCTTGCGGCGAACCAGGCGGTTGGCGCGGTGGCGACCGCGCAGCGATTTCAGCGAGTTACGGACCTTCATGGCAGAATCCTGAACGTTCGAAAGGCCGTTTTCGGCACTACCGTTTCGGCACGCGCGAATGTGGCAAAATGGGATTTTTCCCGCCGGCGGGCCGACCGCCCGGGACGGGGCGGTTTCTAAGCCATGGCGGGACCGGATGTCAATGCGATCGGCCCGCCGGCGAGTGATTAACGGGGGAATTGGGCTGAAACGGCCCCAATCGGCCCGCCCACGGCCGAAAACGCGACCAGCTTCGGCGTCCCGAACCGACGCTTGCCAAATTCGTTATATCATATAATCAATTTGCGACCTCGGGAGGAAACCAATGCCGAAATTGAAGCTGCCCAATATCGACGACGTTGTGGCGATCGACATCCACACTCACGCCGAGGAGCCCTGCGGTTGCCATCCCGATGACGGCTATGACGACTTCCAGGCGCAGATGGCGGAGTATTTCAAATCGCCAAACAAGCATCCGCCGACCGTGCCGGAGACCGCGGCCTATTACCGCTCCAAGAACATCGCCGCCGTGATCTTCCCGGTCGACGCCGAGCGCGAGACCGGCTTCCGCCGCTACAACAACTACGAGATGCTGGAGGTCGCCTCCGACCATCTCGACGTCCTCATTCCCTTCGTCTCGATCGACCCGCACAAGGGCAAGCTCGGCGCGCGCGAGGCGCGCAAGCTGATCGAGGAGTACGGCGTCCGCGGCTTCAAATTCCATCCGACCATGCAGGGCTTCTACGCCAACGACCGCATGGCCTATGCGCTCTATGAAGAGATCAACAATGGCGGCGCAATCGCGCTGTTCCACACCGGCCAGACCGGCGTCGGCTCTGGCATGCCCGGCGGGATGGGCATGCGGCTGAAATACTCCAACCCGATGTACATGGATGACGTCGCGGCGGATTTCCCCGACCTCAAGATCATCCTCGCCCACCCCTCCTTTCCCTGGCAGGAGGAAGCGCTCTCGGTCGCGACCCACAAGCCGAACGTCTATATCGACCTGTCCGGCTGGTCGCCGAAATATTTCCCGCCGATCCTGGTGCGCTATATCAACTCGATCCTTCAGGATAAGATGCTGTTCGGCTCGGACTGGCCGGTGATCACGCCGGACCGCTGGCTGTCGGACTTCTCCAAGATCGACATCCGCGACGAGATCCGGCCGAAGGTGCTCAAGGCCAACGCGCGCAAGCTGTTGGGGATCTAACGAAGGAGTCAACGTGACGATCAAAGCCGTCGTCTTCGACGCCTACGGAACGCTCTACGACATCCAGTCGGTCGCGGAGGTCACCGAAGATGCGTTTCCGGGCTACGGCGAGATCATCACGCAAATCTGGCGCATCAAGCAGCTCGAATATACCTGGTTGCGCTCGCTGATGCGGCGCTACCAGGATTTTACCGCGGTCACACGCGACTCGCTCGCCTATACGCTGCGCGTGCTCGGCCTCGCCTACGACAGCGAGGCGTTCGAGCGCGTGATCGAGAAGTACCTGCATCTCGACCTCTATCCGGATGCGGCGGCCGCGCTTGCAGCGCTCAAGCCGTGCAAGCTCGCCATCCTCTCCAACGGCAGCCCGGACATGCTGGGCGCGCTGGTGCGCAACTCCGGCCTCGACCGGCTGCTCGATGCCACGATCAGCGTCGACGCGAAGAAGATCTTCAAGCCGAGCCCGGCGGCCTATGAGCTGATCGGCGAGACGCTCGGCACCGAGCCGGGCGAGGTGCTGTTCGTCTCATCCAACCCGTGGGATGTGGCGGGCGCGAAGGCGTTCGGGCTGAACGTCGCCTGGATCGAACGGGTGACGCCCGAGGCCATGGCGCTGGCTTGCGTCGAGAACGAACTCGTGGCACCGCTCACCATGTTCAAGGCGATCCGGACCCAGATGGATGAGCTTGGGTTTGCGCCGGATCACCGCATCCGCGCGCTTTCCGAGCTGCCCGGGATCGCTGCCCGCCGGTAAGTTCGGAATGAGCAGTCTGGAATGAGCCTTCAATCCGTTCGCGCCTTCTTCGCCGAGAAGGCCCCCGATATCGCCGTCATCGAATCCCCGATCAGCTCCGCAACGGTGGCGCTGGCCGCCGAAGCCTATGGCGTCGAGCCCGGACGGATCGCCAAGACACTGTCCTTGCGGATTGGCGAGCGCGTGATCCTGATCGTCGCCGCCGGCACGTCGCGTATGGACAACAAGAAGGTCAAAGCGCAGTTCGGCGGCAAGCCGAAGATGCTGGGGCTGGAAGAGGTCGCCGACATCACCGGCCACGAGGTCGGCGGCGTCTGCCCGTTCGGGCTGAAGGCACCGCTGCCGGTCTATTGCGATATCTCGCTGAAAGCGTTCGACGTCGTGGTGCCGGCCGCGGGCTCGACCCATAGCGCGGTTCGCATCACGCCCGACCGGATGGCCGAGCTGGTCGCGGCTGAATGGGTCGACGTCTGCGAGCACCGACCCTAGAGGCCTCTAGTCATCCTCATCGTAATAAGATCGTGGCGCCGGCGGAGGCGCACTATTGTAGTTATTATAGCGCGGCTGCGGCGCGGCGCGATTGCGCGGTACCGGCTGCTGCGGCTGGGTCTGGTTGTTGGACTGGAACACCGCCCGACATGCACTCGAGAGCTGCTGCGTGTTCTGCTGCAGGCAGGCCACGATGCGGTTCGTGTCCGGAATCTGGTCGCTGCACAGGCGCCACACATCGGGCGTGCAGGCCATCTGCTGTTCCATTGTGCCGCGATATTCTTGTGCGAATGCTGCGCCCTGCGCGACGATGCCGCCGATCGCAAGCGCCACACCCAGCGCCATCCGCTCTGTTCGCATGTCCCGATCCTTCCCGATTCCCTCAAATAGTCTTCAATCAATGAGGCGCGGGCAGGTTCTGGACCAACAACAAAACGTGAAAGCGCCGTTGGAACCTATTCCACCCGACCGATCTTCTTGACCGCCGCAATCAGCCGCGCGCTGTCGGTTGCCACGAACTGTGTGAAGGCCGGCGCGTCCTGATAGGCGACGAGACTGCCCGAGGCCTCGAACGACTTGAGTACGTCCGGGCGCGTCATCACCTGCGCCATCGCCTCGCGCAGCCGGGTCGCGATCGGCGCCGGCAGCGCGCTCTGCGCGAACAGGCCGGCCCAGATGTACATCTCGACATCCCTGTAGCCGAGCTCCTGGAAGGTCGGCACATCGGGAAAGCTGGCGATACGCTGCGCGCCGCAATTGCCAAGGACGCGCAGCTTGCCGTCGTCGACCTGCGGCTTCAGCGTGCCGGGCGCGGCCGCGATCGCCTGCACGGTGCCGCCGAGGATCGCGGTCAGTGCGGGCCCTGCGCCGCGAAACGGCACGTGCAGCAGCTTGATCCCGGCGCTGTTTGTGAACATCTCCATCGCCACGTGCAATGTGCCGTAAGGACCGGACGAGCCATAGGTGATCTGGCCCGGGCGCTTCTTCGCATCCTCGACAAAATCGTGCGCAGTCTTCCACGGCGCGGAGGCCGGCACAGCGAGCAGCGTCGGATCGGCAAGCACGCGCGCGATCGGCATGAACTGCGAGACTTCATAAGCGACGGGACGGTCGAACAGCCGGTCGGCTTCCGGCAACACTGCGAGCGAGGACAGCGTCATCAGCAGGGTATAGCCGTCGGGCTCTGCGCGGGCGGCCGCAGCATTGCCGACCGATCCGCCGCCGCCTCCGGCGCGGTTGTCGACGATGACCGGCTTGCCCAGGATTCTTTCCAGCGCCATGGCCACCGGGCGCGCGGCAAGATCGGCCTGGCCGCCGGCCGGGAACGGCACGATCATGGTGATGTTGCGCGATGGATAGGCTTGGGCGAGAGCCGGACGCGAGATCACAGTCTGTGCAAGCGGCAATGCTGCGGCGGCGCGCAGCAAGTCACGGCGGTTCATCGGCGGCTCCCCCAATATGATTTTGTTATTGGGGGGAGAGTAGCGGCTCTCGCCGAGTCGGCAAAGTGGCTTGTGAGGAAATGCCGTCTCAACAGTCTCCGTCATTGCGAGCGTAGCGAAACAACCGCAGGGACCGATTGGATTGCTTCGCTTCGCTCGCAATGACGAGCCCGATGATACAGCGTCCGCTCTACAACGCCTTCCCCCCTTTCCTCGCCCGCCGCTTGCAGGTGCCCGGCAGTTTCGCCGCGAGAAAATCGCCGAGCACCTCGACGCGCGCGGGGCGCGGACCGCCGGGCGGCGTCACCAGATGCACGGCGCCTTCGGCCTGCTTCCAGTCCTTCAGGATCACTTCGACCTCGCCGGAGGAGATGGCGTCGCCGACGATGAATTCGGGAAGCTCGGCGATGCCGAGGCCGGCGATCAGCGACGGCATCACCGCTTCGCCATTGTTGACGCGGAGCTGTCCGCCCGGCCGCACGCTGGCCTGCTCACCTGCTGCATTGGTGTAGTGCCAGACATTCGGCGTCGACAGATAGGCGTAGCTGAAACACTTGTGCTGGGCGAGATGCATCGGATGCGTCGGCCGGCCGTGACGCTTGAGATAGGATGGCGCGGCCACGGTGAAGCGTGGCATGGTGAACAGCCGCCGCGCGATCAGCGAGGAGTCCGGCAGCCGCGCGATGCGCACCGCCATGTCGAACCCCTCGCCGATCAGGTCGATGGTCGCGTCGCTCAAGTGCAGATCCACCGAGACCTCCGGATAGGTCTGGAAGAACTCCGGCAACAGCGGCGCCACCGCCTTGATCCCGAACGTCATGGGCACAGCAAGCCGAACCAGCCCGCGCGGCGCCACCGATTGCGCCAGCGCCTCGTTCTCGGCCGCCTCGCCGTCGGCGAGCAGGCGCGTCGCGCGTTCGGCGAGCTTGTGCCCTGCATCGGTCAGCGCGAGCCGCCGCGAGGTGCGGTTGAACAGCCGCGCGCCGAGCCGCTCCTCCAGCCGCGTGACGGCCTTGGACACCGTCGCCTTGGACATCGCGAGCTCGCCGGCCGCCGCCGCAAATGACCGTAATTCCACGACCTTTGCGAAGATCGCGAGCGCCTCGAAATCGGGGAGTTTTGCCATGGGGACGATCCAATCGTTCAACTTAAGGAAACAATGCGTTTCGACAGTTTCTATTTCTATACCACAGGCGAACGCATATCCAATAGCCCATCGCAATTTCATGGACTGGAGAAATCCAATGACCAAGAAGCTCTCAGGCAAGGTTGCCCTCGTCACCGGCGGTTCGCGCGGCATCGGCGCAGCATCGGCCCGCGCGCTCGCCGACGAAGGTGCAGACGTCGCCATCAGCTATGTCGCCTCGCCCGAAAAGGCGGAAGCGGTCGTTGCCGAGCTGAAGGCCAGGGGCGTGAAGGCACGCGCCTTCAAGGCCGACCAGGCTTCCGCAAAGGACGTCACCAAGCTCGTCAACGATGTGGCGAAGGAGTTCGGCCATCTCGACATTCTCGTCAACAATGCCGGCGTCGCCGCCGCCGGCGCGATCGACGACGCCAATGCCGATGTGGACGCGCTGGCGCGCCAGGATGCCATCAACGTGCATGGCGTGATCGCGGCGATCCGCGCTGCTTCGCAATTGATGGGCGAAGGCGGCCGCATCGTCACCGTCGGCTCGATGCTCGCCGACCGCGCCTCGTTCCCGGGACTTGCCGACTACGTCGCCACCAAGGCGGCAGTCGTCGGCTACACCAAGGGCGCGGCGCGCGACCTCGGTCCGCGCGGCATCACCGTGAACGTGGTGCAGCCCGGCTCGATCGACACCGACATGAACCCGAAGGACGGCGGCGAGTTTGCCGAGACGCAGCGCAAGCAACACGCGTTGCAGCGCTTCGGCCGCCCCGAGGAAGTCGCCGCCGGCGTCGTGTTCCTCGCGAGCCCCGAAGCCTCCTTCGTCACCGGCACCGTGCTCAATGTCGACGGGGGTTTTGGCGCCTGATCCGGACCTCAACCGTTCAACCAGGGAATACACAGATGATCGAACTAAGACCTTTCGCAAAGCTCGGCAGCGCCGACCACGGCTGGCTCAAGGCCAAGCATCATTTCTCCTTCGCGAGCCATTATGACCCGAACAACATGGGTCACGGCGCATTGCGGGTGTGGAATGACGACGAGATCGCGCCGAACACCGGCTTTCCCGCCCATCCCCACGCCAACATGGAAATCATCACCTATGTGCGCGAGGGCGCGATCACCCATCAGGACAGCCTCGGCAATGAGGGCCGTACCGAAGCGGGCGACGTGCAGGTGATGAGCGCGGGAAGCGGCATCCGCCACTCCGAGTACAATCTCGAGCCGACGAATACCCGGATCTTCCAGATCTGGATCGAGCCGACGGTGCGCGGCGGTCAGCCGACCTGGGGCTCAAAGCCGTTTCCGAAGGCGGACCGCTCGGGCAAGCTCGTCACCATCGCAAGCGGGTTCGAGGCCGACACGGACGCGCTGCCGATCCGCGCCGATGCGCGGGTGCTCGCCACCACGCTGAAGGCCGGCGAGAGCGCGGAGTACGAGCCGCAAAAGGCCCGTCACCTTTACCTGGTGCCGGCGGCAGGTTCAGTCGAGATCAACGGCGTGCGCGTCAATGCCCGCGACGGCGCCGCGATTCGCGACGAGGACAGGCTGAAGATCACGGCGCTGGAAGATTCAGAGCTCGTGCTCGTCGACGCGGCGTAACTTGTCCCGGCTACCCCGTCGCTGCGCGAGCGAACAAGAACGTGGATGCCCGGGACATAGGCGAGCGTGAGCGACGCCGTCCTTCGGATGGCTATGCCCGGGCATGACATCCCCAACAACTAGCCCATCAGATCCACACAACGGAGACCACCATGACCAAAGTTCTCGTCCTCTATTATTCCGCCTATGGCCACATTGAAGCGATGGCGAATGCGGTTGCCGAAGGCGCACGCGAAACCGGCGCGACGGTCGACATCAAACGCGTGCCCGAGCTGGTGCCGGCCGAAGTTGCCAAGGCCTCCCACTACAAGCTCGACCAGGCGGCGCCGATCGCCGAGATCAAGGACCTTGCGAATTACGACGCGATCATTGTCGGCACCGGCACCCGCTTCGGCCGCATGTCCTCGCAGATGGCGAACTTCCTGGATCAGGCCGGCGGGCTCTGGGCCAAGGGCGCGCTGCACGGCAAGGTCGGCGGCGCCTTCACCTCGAGCGCGACCCAGCATGGCGGCCAGGAGACGACGCTGTTCTCGATCATCACCAACCTCCTGCATTTCGGCATGGTGGTAGTCGGCCTGAACTACGGCTTTGCCGGCCAGATGAAGCTCGACGAGATTACGGGCGGCGCGCCCTACGGCGCGACCACGATCACCGGCGGTGACGGCAGCCGGCAACCCAGCGCCAACGAACTCGCCGGCGCCCGCTATCAGGGGCGCGCGATCGCCGAAACCGCCAGGAAGCTTCACGGCTGAACTTCAGAGCGAGACGTAGCGGCTGATCGCCGCGGTGAACTGCATGGCTGGTGTGATGCGGGCGGCATTCCCCTTGCGGGAATGCCGCCCCATCTGTTGCGCTTGGAGCGACGCGTATGGCTTTCGAACTTCTCTTGATCGCGCAGATCATCCGCAGACCGGTACAGGTGCTGGCTCGGCGATGGTATTGCCGAAGCCTGTTCCGCGCCTCGCGCGGCCGGCTGCGCTGTGCCGGGTGCACGGGGTCGTGAGATGCCGGTGATCGCGGGCCGCCGTTCGTTTCAACGTGCCCTGCGCAAAGCGCGTGCCGCGAAGGCGGCAAGCCTCGGGTGGCGGCGCAGGCCCTGCGCGGCGTGGTCGCGCAGGACATAGGGCAGACCGCGCCACGACAGCGCGACGCTGACATCGGTGAGCGGCACCGGCACCGCGCCGAAGCGGCGCTTGTAATCCTGATTGCCGATGCTGAGGTCGAAGCGGCGCACGCCCTGCGCATGCAACGCCGCCATGGTGCGCTCGGTCACGAGCAGCCCGGGCGAGCAGTTCGACCAATTCTTTCCGGCGTGGCTGATGCGCAGCAGGAAGTAGGTCGTGCCGTATCGGACGCCCAGCGTGGTCGCGACGATGCCCTCGTCGCAGACGAGCGCCGAGACGATCGTGTAACCCTCCGCAACGCCCCGCCGCGCCACGGCGCGGTAGAAATGCGCATAGGCGTCGTCGTTCAGGACGAACTTCGAGCCGAGTTGATTCATGCGCTCCTGCTGTTGGACGTCCATCACGTCCAGCAACTCGCGCGCGCGATCGACATCGGTGGCGATCTCGAAACGCGCACCGGCATGGCGGCTGAAGACGCGCCAGCAGCGCGGCATCTGCATACGCTTGATCGAGGCCTGATAGTCCGCATAGTCGTCGCTGGTCAGCAAGAGATTGCCATTGAGCGAGCAGGAGCCGATGCGGCCGAGTGTCACCAGCGGGTTCGGCTTGCCGCCGACATGGGCCGGCATCTTCTTGAGGCGCAGGAGATCGAAGCGGTCCGGCAGGGCGCGCAAGCCTCGGGCCAAGGCCGCGCCCACGGCCCGTGCACCGGCCGCGTCCATCGGGGCGTCAAGCGCGAGGATCGGCGCATTGTTGTCGGATACGCCGAGATCGGCGAACTCGACGACGCGGATGCCACGCCTGACGTGGCTGATCATCGGCACCACCGCAATGTCCTTGCCGGTGACGGCATCGGAGATCACGGCGATCAGCGGCGCGAGGTCGTCAAACGCCTCGTACCAGGCGCCGAGCCAGTAACCGTGCTGAAAGGGGGTGCGGTGCCCTGCTTTCAGGCGCAATGCGGCCTGCGACCAGTCACGCACGAAATCGACTGAGATTTGCGACGTGCCGGACACCCGACCATCTAATTGCTCGACGCTGAGAGACGCCATTCGCGGGGCATACAGTTACTGAATGTTTCCAGATAGATTATGTTTTGTCGCAGCTCACAAGCGACGTAGCTGCTTATCGTTAAGTGATACCCATCACGGCACGATGCTCTGTCCCCTTATGAAACGTGAGCCTGCGACAGGATGTCATTGACGGCCAGGTTCCACAGCCTCGACGCATTGGAACCTGGCGAGGAAATGCAGCCCGGCAACGGCAAGAGCAAACATGAACCAGATCGGATTCTGTCGTTCGAGCAGGAAGGTCTCGGTTGTCCCGTAATAAAGGCCGAACAGCCAGACGGTCAGAAACAGCTTGGCGAGCGCTCCGCTGCGGCTGTGAGTCTGCGCCTCCTGGAAATTGACCAGCGGCGCCAGCGCGAAGATGAGAGCGACGAGCAACAGCCCGGGCAGGCCGATGGTAACGGCAAGGTCGAGATAGCTGTTGTGGCTGTGCGCCGCGGTCACGGCCCATTCGGCGCCCTTGGCGGTCTGCCGGTCGGTCACGTCGTCCCAGAACGCTGCATAGCCGTGGCCGACGATCGGCTTTTCCGCGACGGCTGCGAGCGCGAATTCCCAGATGTCGGACCGGCCGGTGAAGGTCGGATCGATTGGAAGCTGCCGCGTGATAGCGCCGAGAGCCGGGCTCAGGGCGCTGCCGACCGTCAGCAGGTTCATCACGATCAGCGGCACGAAGCAGATCATCCGCTTCAACCACAAACTCCGCGTCACATAGACCAGGGAGGCCAGCGCGTAGATGGAGAGGCAGAGCACCGTCGACGTCTTGCCGCCGGTGAAGACCAGGAAGATGCCGGCGAGAACCGCGATCGCAGGCCCCATGACGAACGAGCCGACAGCGCTCAGATAGATCCCGGCATAGACCAGGATGGTCATCACCGGGGATGCGACGTTCTTGTGGCCAAAGCTTCCGCGCCAGTCGCCGGCGAGCTGCGGCTCGGTGATGTCGAGCGCGGTGTGGATCGAATATTGCGGCGCGAGGAAGACGCCGAGATAGCACAGCACGAGCAGCACGAGCGCGGCGCCGCCGAGGCACAGGTTGAAGCTCCGCTGCGTCGGCGGCAGCAACGGCAGGAGGACCGCGAGCGAGGTCACGCTGGCCGCCAGCACGAACCGCTGGATGGACACTTCGCGGCTTTCGGAAAAGACCACGTTGATCAGCATCCAGCCGACGAGGCAAAGATGCAGCGGCGTCACCAGGGTCTTCAGCGAGGGCGCGTCACTCGCGGCACAGAGCAGCACCGCCACCGCAGCCAGCAATCCGAACGAGACGTAGTTCAGCGCCATGCGTCCGCCGACGACGGTGGCGACGTCGGGATTGCGCAGGTCCGGGAACGGATCGAGCGTCACCAGGACGAGCAGCAGGGCTGCGACGGCGACCAGGCAGCGCGCCGCGTTCACGACATTGAGCTTCACCAGCACGGTGCGTAGGCCCTCGCCCAGCGACCGGGCCTCGACGTCAATCATGTCTGCGGCGCTGCGATTCATTCCTGAAGGCCGACATGGCACGCGTAGGGAAGTCTTGGGTTCTAACCCATCCCTGTTAAGCATCCGTCAACCAGCATGCCGGACCCGGCAGATGCCGCATGCCGTTGCGCCACGCTCCGCGCGATGTCGTAATATTGCTGCGCCCGCTGCTCCAGCGTGAGATTGTCCAGCACATAGCCACGCGGATCGAACGACGTCTCGGTGCACCCGGCCCAGAAATCCGCCCAACCCGCCTCGAAGCCGGCGAGGTCGATGAACTTCATGCCGCAGCGCTCATCCCAATAGGGAACCGACGACACCGGCGCGAACGTGACCCGGTGTGGATAATAGTCTGGGTCCCGCCACGGGCCACCGGGATCCCAGGCGAACACCGGCACGCCACAGGACAGCGCCTGCTGGTAGGCTATCCCCTGACTCTCGTTCTGGCAGAGGAAGATCATCGCGCGCGAACGCGCCAGCGCCGCCTGAAAGTCATCTTCCTTGTAACTGCCGTAGCGCAGCTCGGTGAACGAGCGGCCTTCGCTGGCGAGCCGGGCGCGGATGGGCTCGATGAGCTCCGGTGCGTAGCGCTCGCGATCCCAGTGGACCTTGTCGTAGATCAGCACATCGATGGTCTTGTCGGCGGTGCCCGACGGCGCCCACAGATCTGTATCGATGCCGATCGGCCAGGCTTCCGTTTCGGGCCAATGCGGCCGGTACATGTCGGCGTACCATTGGCCCGGCACCACGACCTTCTTCACCGGCAGGCGCTTGAACAAGTCGGGATCGTCGAGCGGATGATTGTGCGCGGCAACCCCGAGCAGGATCGGGTTCTTCCACGCGAATTTGTCGAGCAGGAACGTGCGACCGATGATGCAGGCGAGTTCGTCGGGATGCTGGGCGATATGGCGATAGTCGTTGACGCGATAGCGGATGCCGAGACGGTCCAAGCCCGCGCAAAGATTGAGGAACACCCGAAGCTGCCCGCTCATGCGCGGCTCGCCGAACAGCAGCTTGCGCGCCATGCGCCGCACGTGCCGATCACCAGGAAACCAGCGATCGTCCTTGTCCTCGTAGAACAGGTTGAGGATCATCTCATCGGGATCGTATTCGAACGTCTTCGCGCGCACTTCAGTCCATCCGCCGCAATCAGGCCGCTATTTCGCATGAGGCCGGGTGTCGCACCTATCAAGAATCCGCGACAGACTTAACGCCACACGCTTAACGCTAATTGACGAAACCGGCGTCGCGCCGGCCTTCGCAACAACGATTTGACCGTTAGGCGGGTATCATCCGCAACCGCCGAGACTGCGATCGCCGGGATTGCCGGCTTCGAGATACGGCCTGGTTAACAGATCATTAAAGACGAGCCGCACCGTGATCACTGCCGACGCCATTATCGACTTGCCGACCGCCGCGCTGCCGTCGACCGGCGTCCGCGCGCCCTCACCGGTCGGGCCAGTCTCCGTCGTCATTCCGGCCAAGAATGCCGCAGCCTATATCCGCGAAACGATCGACAGCGCGCTGATGCAAAGCAGCGTCGGAGAGATCATTGTCGTTGACGATGGTTCGACCGACGACACGATCGCAATCGTCCGCTCCATCCGCGATCCACGATTGCGCCTGATGACGAACAAATCCTCCGGCGTATCAGCCGCGCGCAATCTCGGCGCACAAAATGCTGCAGGCGTTTGGCTGGTCTTTCTCGATGCCGACGACCGTCTGCGTCCCGGCGCGGTGGCGACGCTGCTCGCGGCAGCGCGTGGTGCTCCCCGCGCGGTTCTCGTCTACGGCGACTACAACACGATCGATAGCGAAGGACAGCAGATCGGTCGACGCGAGCTTCTCAAGGGACGCCGCAAGCCGTCCGGCGACGTGCTGGAGCGGCTCGCGAGCGGTAACTTCATCGTCAATGGCGGCATCGTGCTCACGCGCGCCGAGGCCTTCCGCGCCGTAGGCGGTTTCGATGTCACCCTCAGATATTGCGAGGACTGGCATTGCTGGTGCCGCCTTGCCGCCATCGGCGAGTTCGAGTTCGTGCCAAAACTCCTGCTCGACTATCGCTTGCACACCGCCAACACCATGAACGCAACGGTGCGGACGCCGCAGGATTTCCTCCCCGCGGTCACACGGGTCTTTGACGATGGGCTGATCCTGGCGAGGCTGCCTCAGGGCGCCGCAGCCCGCCTGCGTCAGGCCGCCGAGATTCATCTGGTCACCTATTCGGCGATGCAAGCGATCCGCTTCGGCAGATATCGCCAGGCCCTCGCCTATCTCGGGATGGTCGGCCGGCGGTCGCTCAAAGCGATGCCGCGGTCCGCGATCAGGATCGTCCTGGCCTATTTGGGAATCTAGTCCGTCACTGCTTCGTCAGGACGCGATCTTCGAGGCTTCATAGGGCTTCGGCTCGATGCCGAAAGCGGCAAGCGCTGCGCCGAGCGCGACCATCACGGGGTGCATCGCGACGACGGCCTTCGATGTCGTCAGCAGACGGGCCGCGCGGACCAGCGACAGCGGCAGCCGTACGAGCATCTGCGCGAACACGCGCGCCCGCACGGCCGCGCTCTGCGCAGCCTTGTACTGAACGCGATAGTTGATCGCGCCGATGCGCAGGCCACGTCGCGCGATCCAGCCGAGACTGGTGCGGCTGTGCGGCACGGTCTCGGTGATGACGGCCTCCGCTGTCCAGTGGAACGTCATGCCGGCATCGCGGCACCGCACGAAGAAATCGGTATCGCCGCCGCCGAGGAAATTGAAGCGCGGATCGAAGGCGGGAGTGCCGAACCGGTCGAACGCGGCGCGCGTGATCAGGCAGTTGCCGCAGCCATAGATCAGCGGCACCGCACCGCTATAGTCATAAGCGGGACAGAAGGCGGGATGACGCGACAGCCATGGCTTGCTGTTGTCGTCGAAGGCCGGCAGCACCGGCCCGCCGACCACGTCCGCGCCGGTTGCCTCGCAGGTGCGCACCATCAGCTCGAGCCAGTCGGGCGAGGCGATCTCGTCATCGTCAATCATCAGGAAGCGGGTCGCGGCAGGGAACAGCGCCTGGGCCGTCTCGAACGCGGCGTTGATCGCCTGGCAATTACCCTGCCGTTTCTCGACGAGGCAGACGCCCTGGAGCTTGCCGCTGGCGAGAAACTCCGCGGCAACCGGCGCGCTCTCACGGCCGTTGGCGTCGTTCTCGATCATGACCACGGCGAAGGAGCGTGGGGTGCGCTGGCGGACGAGCGACTCCAGCGTCAGCCGCAGATGCTGGGGGCGACGAAAGCAGGGAATGCAAACAACGATGCCGACCGACAGGTCGAGAACGCGCGAGCTCGCCGCGATCTCCCGGTTGGGATCGCGCACGGCGTCCGGGATCCGGCTGGCGGACAGGTCTGTCGGGATCAGAGTCATGGCGTCCTAGATGTCCGAGATTTATTGAAAAAGCCCTGCGTCAATCGCATGCATCCACCTCCGTCCCACGCCGGCACAGCGCCGCGGGACAGATCCGTCCCAAAAAATGAGCGAGCTGCAAGAAGACGTCGCCACGCCGCCGCTGTCTCAGCGATGCAGACGCATCACCATGCGCTTAACCGCTTTGGCGCGCTTCTCCTGTTATTCCTTGCGCGCGTGATACTGCAATTTGCGGTCCACTGCCCTGAGAACGGTGCAATGCGGAGAATGCCGTAGTTAACGCGCCTTCGCATTAACCCGACCGAAAGCACCGCAACCGGTCGGGTGGCGCGGCATCGGATTTGCTCTTCGGGCACGTGACATATTTGCTGTAATTTGACTCGAACAAGCGCGGTCAAGAACCATGAACAAGCCAGCCACGATCGATTTCGCGACAGCCACCGAGATCGACGCTCCCGCCCATACCCAGCCGCTGCTCGACATGGTCGCCGGTGAAGCGCGCGACAGCCTGCTCGCCATCCACGAGGTCCTGCGCCGTGAGCTGCCGAGGGGCCGGCTCGCCACTTACGAGGCCGGCGGCGGCTCGTGCAGCTTCCTGCCGCTGGACGTGCTTAACCGCAGCCACGTCACCGTCGTCGACATCGACGAGGACCAGGTCCGCAACAACAGCTATGCGCACGAGGCGATCCTCGGCGACGTGCAGACCTATCGCTTCGCGCCGGAGAGCTTCGATCTCGTGATCTGCTACAACGTGATCGAGCACTTGCCGGACGTCGAGGCCGCGCTCCTGAACTTCGGCGAGGCGCTCAAGCGCGGCGGAATGATCCTGATTGGCGCACCCAATCCGCACTCGCTGTCGGGCGTCGTCACCAAATATTCGCCGCACTGGTTTCACGTCTGGTTCTACCGGCACGTCCGCGGCATCAAGAATGCGGGCGAACCGGGCGAGCCGCCGTTCCCGACCTTCTTCCATCCGCTGGTGACGCTGGCCAAGCTCGAGGCATTTGCGGCGAGCCACGGCCTCGAGATGATCTACCGCCGCGAGGTCGAGAGCCCGCGCTATCCCGAGATGCGCCAACGCAAGCCGCTGTTCGCCGCCCTCGTCGACGCCGGCGCGGCCGTACTGAATGCCGCGCTTCCGCGCGGCACCGACGTCCGGCGCGGCGACTATCACGTCATCCTGCGGAAGCGCTGACGAACATGGTGAGCGCGCGGTCAATCGCCGGACACGCGGCGCCGCTCCATGACGCTGCGCTGCTCGCCAGTAACGAACCGTTAATCTCTGAGGAACTTGCGCATCGGCAGCGTCACGACGACGCGTCGAAGAGTGCCCTGCGTTTAAACGCTTTGTTTGCCATTTCGGTGAATAGTCCCTCAATGAGTATGGTTAATTTTCCCTGTTGCGTTGATTTGGCGCCCATATCCCTGGTGCGTGGCGTGACCCGAAGAGTAACCCCTCAGCCCGCGGCAATTGGAATGAAAGCTGGGGATCATGCTTGACTACAACCAGCCGATAAATCGGGCCGTGTCGGAGGCGGTGCAGCCGCGGCCGCACGCCGGCTTCAATGTGCTGGAGCTCGTCAGCCTGCTCTGGCGGCGCAAGGTTGCCATTGTCGGTGCGGCTCTCCTCGGTGCAACGCTCGCGGTCACCGTCGGCAAGAGCCTGACACCCCGCTACACCGCCACCGCCCAGCTCTATGTCGATCCGCGTGAGCTCCAGCTCGTCGATCGCGAGCTCACGCCGCGCGCGCAGGACGTGTCCGGCATGTCCATGGTGGTGGAGAGCCAGGCTCGCCTGATCACGTCCAACAGCGTGCTGCTGAAAGTCATCCAGCAGGCCAATCTCGACAAGGATCCGGAATTCGGCGGCGGCGACGGCAAGACGTTGATGTCGTCGCTGCTCGGCCTCGTCGGTCTCCAGGCCCGCGCCCCCTCCGCTGGGGAGCAGAAGGAGGTGCAGCTTGCAGCCCTCGATGCGCTGAACAAGCACATCACGATCCGCAAGACCGAGAAGAGCTTCATCGTCGATATCGAGGTCTGGTCGACCGACCCCGCCAAGGCGGCAATGCTCGCCAACACGCTGACCAACGCGTACCTGACGGAGTCGCGCAACTCGCAGGCCCTGGCAGCGCGGCGCGCCACCAATGACCTGTCCGGCCGACTGAAGGAGCTGCGCGAGCGGCTCCGCAACGCCGAGACCGCGCTTGCCACCTACAAGGCCCAGAACAATTTCGTCGGCACGCAGGACACGCTGATCAGCGACCAGCAGCTCTCCGCGAGCAACCAGCGGCTGGCCGCGGCGCGCGCGGCGACGCTGGATGCGCAGGCACGCTTCGACCAGATCGAAGCGAGCCGGCGCACAGCGGCGGATGCAGGTGCGATCCCCGAAGCCCTGCAATCGCCGACGATCGCCAATCTGCGCGCGCAATATGCTGATGCCCGCAAGAAGTACGCGGAGCAGACCGGCGAGCTCGGGCCGCGGCATCCGACCCTGCGCCAGACCGAAAAGCAGGTCGAGGATCTCAAGCGCACCATCAACGAGGAGATCGACCGCATCGCCCAGTCGGCCAAGAACGACTTGACGCGTGCCCGCGACTACGAGGCATCGCTCAACCGGGCGCTGGAAGCGCAGAAGCGGCAGAGCGTCCAGCTTAGCCAAGCCGCCGTGCGCCTGCGCGAGCTCGAGCGCGAAGCCGATGCAAGCCGCGACGTCTATCAATCCTTCCTCAAGCGCTCGCGCGAGACCGAGGAGCAGGAGAGCCTGAACACGTCGGCGGCCCGCGTCATCGGCGAGGCCACAGTGCCGCAGCGGCGCTCGTTCCCGCCGGCCATGAGCCTGTTCGCCATGATCGGCTTCATCTTTGGCGGACTCCTCGCCGCCTTCTGGTTTGTCGCCGCCAAGCACCTGTTCTCCGGCGCCACCACCGCGCCCGAGCCGAAACGTCGTGAACGGACGCCTGAGCCGGAGACCGCCAGTGTGCCTCCAACGAGAGAGCCTCCGGCGCGGTCGCCGGCTGTGTCTGAGACGACGCTGTCCCATCCGATCGAAACCGTGCCGCAGGCGCCGCCGCTCGCACCGGTCGACGCGCTTCTGATCCCAATCGAAAAGCCTTTGATCGCACGTCTCCAGGAGGCAGACGTCATCCGCACGCTCGGCGCCATCCTCGCGTCCGGAGGCGGCACCGATCTCACCCGGCTCGGCTGGCCGACGCTGCGTCCCGGATTTCCGCTGACGACGCTGTTGAATGCGTTGCGCGACATGCGCACCGCCGTGGCACGGCGCGCCGGCGCCAAGGCGATGCCGGTCGTCGCGCTGGTCGGCGCCGGCGAAACCACCGAGCGCAGCGTCACCGCGCTGAATTTCGCGCTGGCGGCCGCGCGCGATGGCAGCCGCGTGCTGATGATCGACGCCGACCATCAGGCGCACAATCTGTCGGGCAAGCTCAGCCGGCCCGGCAAGAGCGAGCCGAGCAAGCTCGGTTGGCTCTCGATCGGCAGCAAGGGCGCGCGCGAGATCAAGACCGTCAATGGCATCTCGGTGCTGCCGGTCGCCGAGAGCGATGCCGGCAAGACGGCCGAGGCCATCCGCAAAGCGGTCGCGCAGGCGCGCTCCACCGGTGGCTATGATCTCGTCGTGCTCGATGGTCCGGCGATGCCGCTCTCTGGCGCGGGCCGCAAGCTGCTCGACGGCGTTGATGCGGTGGTGGCGGTGCTGCCGACCAGCCTCGACATCAACGACAGTCTGGAAGAGATCCTGAGCGCGCTCGGCGGCGCCGAGCGCAAGCTCGTGGGCGTCGTGCTCGACGAGCTCACCCCTGAAACTCAAACGCGCCAGCGAGGCAGGCAATATGCTTGAGCGTCGCGTCAATCTGGACGGGCGGGAAGCGACCGCCGACGTGCCACGGATCACCGTCGGCGGCCTTCGCATGGCCGCGCTCGATCTCGAAGCAACCGCCGATTTCATGATCGAGGCGACCGACCCGCGTCATCGCATCGGCCGTCCGTTGTTCCTGACGTCGGCCAACGGCGAGGTGCTGGCGCGCTGCTCGACCGAGCCGCAGACCGAGCGTCTGTTTCGCGCCGCCGATCTCATCAACGCCGATGGCCAGCCGCTGGTCGCGGCCTCGAAGCTGCAATCCTGGTTCCCGCTGCCGGAGCGCGTCGCAACTACGGATCTGTTCCATGTGGTCGCGCGCAAGGCCGAAGCGGCCGGCCGCACCTTCTACATGTTTGGCGCCAGCGAAGCCGAGAACGCCACTGCGGTCGAGAATGTCCAGAAGCTGTATCCCAATCTTAGGATCGTCGGACGCAGCCACGGTTATCTGCGCGGCGACGCGCTGCGCGCGAAGGTCGAGGAGATCAATGCGCTCGCGCCCGACTATCTGTGGGTCGCTCTCGGCGTGCCGGTCGAGCAGGCATTTGTCGAGGAATACACGCCGCTGCTGACCAATGTTGGCGTCATTAAGACCTCCGGTGGCCTGTTCAACTTTTTGTCAGGCAGCCGCTCACGCGCGCCGCAATGGATGCAGAAGATCGGACTCGAATGGGCCTGGCGAACCTGGCTCGAACCACGCCGTCTGTTCTGGCGCTATTTGACCACTAACCCCCGCGCGCTCTATCTTCTCTTCAGCCGCAACCGGCCATCCAATCGCTGAGAGAGACGTAGAGTAACGACATGACCGACCGACCGACTGTCCTCGTCACAGGAGGCGCGGGCTATATTGGCTCGCATGCGTGCCGGGCGCTGGCCGCTGCCGGTTATCAGCCGGTGGTTTATGACAATCTTTCGACAGGCCATCGTGACTTTGTCACCGGCCCGCTGGTGACCGGCGATCTGCTCGACGGCGCGGCACTCGCGCGCGCCTTTAACGAGCACGAGATCGCGGCGGTGATGCACTTTGCAGCAGCGAGCCTGGTCGGCGAGTCCATGACCGCCCCACAGAAATACTACATCAACAACGTGCAGGGCACGCTGTCGCTGTTGCAGGCGATGCGCAACGCTGGCTGCCAGCGCATCGTGTTCTCCTCGACCGGCGCCGTCTACGGCAACGCCGATTCCAAGGCGCTGCCGGAGGATTTCCCGTGCAACCCGATCAATCCCTACGGTGCTTCGAAGCTGATGATCGAGCGCATGCTCGCCGATTATCGCTCGGCCTACGGCTTCGGCGCGTTCTGCCTGCGCTATTTCAACGCCAGCGGCGCCGATCCCGCCGGCGGCATCGGTGAGCTGCGCGACAACGAGACACATCTCATTCCCCGCGCCATGATGGCGTTGCAGGGCCATGTCGACTTCGCCGTGTTCGGCGATGACTACGACACGCCCGACGGCACCGCGATCCGCGACTACATCCATGTCACCGACCTCGCCGCGGCGCATGTCGCGGCATTGAAGCTCCTCGAGCAGGGTCATTCCGGCGCCAGCTTCAATCTCGGTACCGGCTCTGGCTTTTCGGTGCGCGAAATCCTGACCACCATCAGGCAGGAGACCGGACGCGAGGTGCCTCACACCATCAAGCCGCGGCGCGCCGGCGATCCGACCTATCTGGTCGCCGACCCCTCCGCTGCGCGAAAGGTGCTGAACTTCGTGCCGCGTCACTCCGACTTGCCGACCGTGATCCGGACCGCCTGGAGCTGGCACCAGAAAGCGCATCCCCTAAGGTCGCGTTAGGCGACTTCCCGCCGATATCTTGCCCACTGGGCGCGTGAACGGCTAAAATCGGCAATCCCGGTCGACGTCGGCACGAGTCCCGGCGTCCAATTTTTTTTGCAGCGCTGGCACGATGCCGGCCTAGCCTGGCGGCGCCAATGCGCGAGGCGGCTTTCTTTCGAGCGTCGAGGCCACGATCCGATTTCCCGCGCATTTTCACGCGCGGAAGCCGAGGAGGATGGAGCGAATGCATCGGGCTGTCCGCCTGGAGTTCGAGCGCGTGATGGACGAGTTCGCGCGCTGGCAGTCGGTGCCGGAGAACGAACGATCGGCGGCGCCGGCCTGGTGGTGGGGCCCTGCCATGGCCGTGTTCGACGACCATGAGCCGATGAGCAGTACATGGTGCTCCGAGCTTGGCTTGAGCGAAGGGGCGAGCTTCGCCGACGGCGCACGCCGGTTGCTTGCGCTGTTCGCCACGCAGACCTCGCTGCCGCCGGCGCACGACTTTCCGAGCAAGGCGGAAAGCGGCGATCGCGACGTGCGCGATCTGCGTCCGCAGCCGTCAGACGACAGCGCGTTTCAGCCGTGACTCCGCACTTTCGTCGGCGGCCGCATCAAGCTCCGGCAGAAGCGGCGGCGCGACCGGCAGCACCATCGGCCGCAGCAGTTCGGCCATCTGCCGCGGCGGAAGCGGCTTGGAGATGAGATAGCCCTGCATCTCGTCGCAGCCATGGGTGCGCAGGAATGCTTCCTGCTCGGCATTCTCGACGCCTTCGGCGACCACGGTCATGCCGAGCGCCTTGCCCATGCTGATGATCGCCTGCGCGATCGCCTGATCCTCCGAATCCTGCGGCAGGTCGCGCACGAAGGAACGGTCGATCTTGATGGTGTCGATCGGGAAGTGCTTCATCAGCGACATCGACGAGTAGCCGGTGCCGAAGTCGTCGATGGCCAGACGAATGCCGCGGCTCTGGATGGCATCGAGTACCTTCAGCGCGCGCCCGACATTGCGCATCATCATGCTCTCGGTGACTTCGAGCTGGAGCAGCACCGGCGACATGCCGCTCGCCGCAAGCGCCTCATCGACGTCCTGCAACAGGTGCTCGTCGGCAAACTGGCGCGGCGACAGGTTGACCGCCATCGACAGCGGCAACAAGCCGCGGCGCTGCCAGGCCATCGCCTGCGCGCACGCCTCCTTCAGCACCCAGCGGCCGATCGGCACGATCAGGCCGGTCTCCTCGGCGAGCGGGATGAACTGCGCCGGCGAGACGCTGCCGAGATCGGGATGCGTCCAGCGCAACAGCGCCTCGACGCCCGTGATCTGCCCAGTCTCCATGTCGACCTTGGGCTGGTAGTTCAACGAGAACTGGTCGCGCTCCAGCGCGCGCCGCAGCGCGCTTTCGAGCGACAGTCGCTCGATCGACTGCGTCCTCACCTCCTTGGAGAAGAAGCGATAGCCGTTCTTGCCGTCCTCCTTGGCGAGATACATCGCCATGTCGGCGTTCTTGGTCAGCGTCTGCGCATCGGCGCCGTTCGCCGGATACATCGCGATGCCGATCGAGGCGGTGGTGTGGCACTCGTGGCCGGCGAGCTCCATGGGCTTGCCGAGCGCCGTCAAGAGTTCGGTCGCGATGTGCTGGACGGCGTCGATCTCGCCGCACTGGTCGAGGATGACGACGAACTCGTCGCCGCCAAGCCGCGCCACGACGTCGCTCGCCCGCAGCGCGTTGCGTAAGCGGTCGGCGACTTCGAGCAGGAGCAAGTCGCCGGCCTCGTGGCCGAGCGAATCGTTGATGACCTTGAACCGGTCGAGATCGATGAACAGCAGCGCGAAGCAGTGGTCGTGACGCTGCGCCGCGTCGATCGCTTCGCGCAACAGGCCGTTGAAGGTCTCGCGGTTCGGCAGGTTGGTCAGGCTATCATGCGAAGCGAGATATTCGACCCGCTCGTCCGCCTTGTTCTTCTCATCGGCGCGATCGAAATTCTCCATCGCGAACGAGACGTTGTCGGCCAGGCGCTGCAACAGCTCGACGAATTCATCCGTGAAGGTGTCCTTTTCGGTCGACATGTAGATCATGACGCCGACCGGCTGGTCGTGGACGATCAGCGGGAACGCTGCGCCCGACCTCGCTCCGTCCTTGTGGACGATGGCATGAAACGCACTGACGCGGTTGTCGTTCAGATAGTCGTTGCTGATGCACGGCTGCCTTGTCCGGAACGCCGTGCCGGCCATGCCTCGGCCTTCGGGGCGCTCGGCGTCGACTGAAAGCCTGACGTTGCGTGTCGTGTCGGCGGCGGGGCCGGCGGCGGCGGCGATCTGGAGCAGGTCGCTGTCGGCCACGGCGAGGGCAACGGTGGTCGAGGTGAACTTGCCGCCGGTCGATGCGGCGAGGCAGACGAGATCGAACAATTCAGCGCGGGACTTGGCCCGCATGATCGCCTCATTGGTGGCGCTGAGCGCCGCGAACATGCGCCTCAGACGTTCCTTCTGCGCCTCGGTGCGGGCCTTCTCCTCGGCGCGATCGAAATTGTCGAGGGCGAAGGAGACGTTTTCGGCCAGGCGCCCCAGCAGTTCGACCAGATCGGGCGTGAACGTGTTTTCTTCTGGCGCAAGGAAAAGCAGAATGCCGATCGGCTCCTGGCCCGACCGCAGAAGCGGGAAGCTCGCGGCGGCCCGGGTTCCATCCTCGAACGCCTTGGAGCGCCAGTGCGCCGATCCCGGGTCGTTCATGTAGTCGTTCATGACGCTCGGCCGGCGGGTCCGCAACGATGTCCCGATGATCCCCTGGCCCTCTGGGTGATCGGCGGAAACAGCGCAGGTACGTCCGACCATTCGCTCCTGAAGCCGTCCCTTCACAGCGACGACGCGAACGAGCTCATGTCTTTCGTCCAGAATGCCAATCGTTGCCGAGGCGAACACATCGCCCAGCACCGCCGCCTGGCACGCCGCCTCGAACAGCTCCTCGCGCGTCTTGGCGCGCATGATGGCTTCGTTGGTGGCGCTCAGTGCCTCGAACATGCCGCTCAGGCGGTTGCGCTGCCTGTCGGCCCGCGCCTTCTCCTCCGCACGATCGAAGTTTTCCAGCGCGAAGGCGACGTTCGCCTGCAATCGCTGCAACAGCTCGATGAATTCGGGGATGAAGGTGTCGCGTTGGAACGCATGGAACAGGAATACGCCTTCGATCCTGTTGCCGTTGAACAGCGGCAGGGCGGCCGCCGACGAAATGCCGGCACGCCGGGCGATTTCACGCCATGACGTCATGCGTTCATCAGTCGACAAATCGTTGCTGACGCTTGGCTGCCGCGTGCGGAACGCCGTCCCGACCAGCCCCCGTCCCTCAGGAATCTTGTCCGATGTCGAAAGCTTGAAGCGGCGGACCTCATCCTTGTTCGGGCCGTAGCTCGCGACGACGCGAAGCAGCTCGGCATCGTGATCGACCAGCGCAATCGAGGTCGAGGCGAACTTGGCGCCATGAACCGTCGCTTCGCACACGAGGTCGAACAGATCGTTTCGCGACCGCGCGCGCAGGATCGCCTCGTTGGTCGCGCTGAGCGCCGCATACATGCGCGCCAGGCGGTCCTCCTCGTCGGCGATCCGCGCCTTTTCCGCCTCCCGGTCGAAATTCTCGATCGCAAAGCAGACGTTCTCGGCCATGCGCAGCATGAGTGCGACGACTTCTTCGTCCTTCGCCCAGGATCGGCTGATGAAGGACAGGATGACACCGACGCTCTCGCCACGCTTGATCAGCGGAGCCGCCACGCACGCCGCGACGCCCGTGTTGACGTTGGCCTGCTCCCACGGCGTTCCCTTGGTGCGGCGGGCGAGGTCCTCTTCGACGTATGCCTTCTGCGTGCGGAAGACATTGCCGGAGATGCCGCGACCATAGGGATTGTCGGGATCGACGGAGTACTTTGTCTGGGCAACCAGATCGAGGTTCTGGCCGGTGCCGGCGACCGGCTTCAGCCAGTGAGAATCCTGCTCCTTGAGCAGAACGAAGGTCGCCAGCGACTTGCCGCCGTGCACGGAGGCATCGCACACGAGCTGGTACAGCTCCTGTTCGGTCTTGGCGCGCAGAATGGCCTCGTTGGTCGCGCTCAGCGCGCCGAACATGCGATTGAGCCGCCGCGTCGCCCGCTCGCCGGTCTGCCGCGCGGTCTCGCGCGCGAAATTGTCCAGCGCATAAGAGATATTCGCCGACATGCGCTCGAACAGCGATACCATCTGCTCGTTCAGCGAGCCGGCCTCTCTGCGGATGACGAACAGCACGCCGACGCTCTTGCCGTTGCAGAGCAGCGGCAGCGCCGCCGCTGCGCCGACGCCCGCCTTGACCGCGCCTTCGCGCCACGCCTGCGAGCGCGGATCGTTCAGAAAATCGTTGCTGATGCATAGCTTCTGGCTGCGAAACGCTTCGCCGCCGACGCCCGATCCTTCCGGGGTCCCCTCCTCGATCGTAATCTCGATCGACCTCAGCCGCGCAACGTCCTCGCCGCAGCCGGCCGCATAGCGAAGCCGCGGGCTGTCGGGCTCGACCAGGAACACCGAGACAGCCAAAAAATCCCCGCTCGAAAACCCGGCGTCGCAGACTTTCTGGTACAGCTCGTCCGGCGATTTCGCATACAGAATGGCTTCGTTGATGGCGCTCAACGCTGCAAATGTGCGCGCGAGGGTCGTCTGCAAGGTCTCAACTCCCGGGCATTTCTGCCGTTTTTTCCCGGGACGTTATCGCCGCCGATCAACTAAGTGGTCGTTATTGCGCGATGCAAACCGTTGATCAAAGTGAACGAGCTGCGAACAGCCCTTAGCAAACTGTCGAAAATACCGCCTCACGGGATGTGCACGGGCGCAGCCTCACGACGAAAGGCGCGTTCTCTTTACGAATTTGCAGCCCTGTATTGGTTTACGGGAGATTGATATCGCACCTGCGCTTTGAGACGATGGTGCAACAACCAGCGCCACAGGGCGAGAACCGAGGGAACGCCATGCCGATCGTCAAGGCCGAGCGCCTCACGCGCATCAGCGCCGCGCTGCTCAGCGCCGCCGGGGCATCCACCGAGGAAGCCGACGCGGTCGCGATCGGTTGCGTCAATGCCAATCTCGCGGGGCACGACTCGCACGGCGTCATCGCTGTTCCCACCTACATCGACCGCATCAAGGCCGGGCACATCGTCCCCGGCGCGCAATGGACCATCGTCCAGGAATCGCCGACCACGACCGTGATCGACGGGAATTGGGGTTTTGGCTTCCACGTCAACGCCAAGGCGATGGCGCTCACGATCGAGAAGGCGAAGACGGCCAATGTCGCCGCCTGCACCGTGTTCCGACAGAGCCATGTCGGCCGGCTCGCCGCCTATCCGATGATGGCGATGCGCGAGGGCATGATCGGGATTGCGACGGCGGACTCCGGTCGCTCACCAAAGCACGTGGCGCCCTTTGGCGGCCGGGAGGCGCGGCTCGGCACCAACCCGATCTCGATCGCGGTCCCCTCGGATCTCGACGCGCCATTTTATCTGGACATGGCGACCTCAGCGGTGGCCGCGGGCAAGATCCAGCTTGCGGTGGCCCGCAGCGAGCAGATCCCGACAGGATGGATCATCGATGCGGAGGGGCGGCACACCACCGATCCCACGCAGTACCGCAAGGGCGGCGCGCTGCTGCCGCTCGGCGGCACCGAGGGCTACAAAGGCAGCGGCCTCGCCGCCATGGTCGAAGTGCTTTGCGGCCTGCTGACGGGGCTCGGCTTCGGTGTCGAGCCGACCGGCCGGCACAATGACGGCTGCTTCATGGCGGTGTTCAATGTCGCGGCGTTCCGGCCGCTAAAGGAGTTCAAGCGCGAGGTCGCCGAGTTCGCGCGCTATTTGAAATCGACGCCGCCGTCCGAGGGAAGCAAGGGCGTGTTCTACCCCGGCGAGATCGAGCACCAGCGCGAGCAGCAGCGGCTGCGCGACGGCATCGAGATCGAGGATGCGACCTGGGACAAACTGCGTGCGCTCGCGCGCGACTACAAGCTCGACAAAGAGCTCGATCTGGCCTGACCGAATTTTGGAGAGCAGCAGCATGACGCGGCAGATGGCACTGGTCGGATTCCTCCAGGCACAGAACTGCACCAACTTGCCGAGCTCCTGGCGGCATCCGGACTCGCGCGACGATTCGATGTCCGCGGACTACTACCAGGAGATCGCCAGAATTTTGGAGGCCGGTAAGTTCCACATGGCGTTCTTCGACGATCGCCTGGCGATGCCGGACCGTTACGGCAACGATCACGCCCACACCGTCGAATACGGCATCCGCTGTGTGAAGATGGACCCGATCGTCGTGCTGACCACGATGGGCATGGTCACCGAGAAGCTCGGGCTAGGGGCGACTTGCTCGACCACCTATTACGAACCGTTCGATGTCGCTCGCCGCTTTGCGACCCTCGACCTGATGTCGGGCGGACGCGCGGGCTGGAACGTCGTCACCTCGCTGAACGACGGCGAGGCGCTCAACATGGGCAAGGACTCCCATCCCGAGCACGACTCCCGCTACGATCGTGCCGATGAGTTCATGGAGGTCGTGCTCGGCCATTGGGACACCTGGGAAGATGGCGCGCTCATCATGGACAAGACGAGCGGCCGCTTTGCCGATCCGACCAAGGTGAAGCGGCTCGACCACAAGGGCGAGTTCTTCAAATCGCGCGGGCCGTTCACCGTGCCGCGCTCGGACCAGGGCCATCCCGTGATCATCCAGGCCGGTGCATCCGGCCGCGGCCAGCGCTTTGCCGGCCGCTGGGGCGAGGTCATCTTCACCGCCGCACGCAACCTCGCGAGCGCCAAGGACGGCTACACGGCCGTGCGCAGCGAAGCCGCCAAGGCCGGCCGCGATCCCGACCAGATGTTCCTCTGCAACCTGACGACGCCGGTCTGCGCCGCGACCAAAGCCGAGGCCGAGGACAGGATGGCGCTGATCAACAAGCTGCCGCTCCAGATCGACGCGCTGTCGCTGCTCGCCGAAGCCCTCAATTACGATTTCGCGTCCAAGGGGCTCGATGAACCGCTGACCACAGACGAACTGAAGAGCATGCAGGGCATCCTGGGCATTCGCGACGGCGTGCTGAAAACATCGGGCAAGAGCAATCCGAGCGCGCGCGATTTCGTCACCTTCTCCGGACGCGGCCAGGTGCAGGACGCAATGGTCGGCGGGCCCAAGGAGATCGCCGACAAGCTCGAGGAGATGTTCGTCGAGCGCGGCTGCGACGGCTTCGTCATCGCCGCGACCTACGTGCCCGGCTCCTACGCCGATTTCGTGCGCCACGTCGTGCCGGAGCTGCAACGGCGCGGATTGTTCCAGAAGGACTATCGCGGCAAGACGCTGCGCGAGAATCTGGGGCTGAAGCGGCCGGCGGCGGGTGCGTGGAAGGCACAGCCGCGTGATGCCGCGGAATAAAACGGGGACACACTATGCGCTGGCTGAAATTCACCGCCTCAGGCAAGACCTCCTGGGGCGTCATTGAAGGCGACCAGGTGATCGCGGTCGATGGCGATCCCCTCAGTGACTGGCGTCGCACCTCGCTCACGCATCCGCTGTCGGAGGTGAAGATCGAGCTGCCGCTGGTGCCGCGCACCTTCTATTGCGTCGGGTTGAACTACCTGAAGCATCTCAAGGAAGCCGCCGACAAGCGCGGCGAGATTCCGGCCGTCCCTGATAGACCCGAGATCGGCTATCGCGCCCAGAATGCGCTGATCGCGCATGACGAGGACGTCGTGATCCCCTCATTCGCGACCGAGAAGATCCACTATGAAGCCGAGCTCGTCGTCGTCATCGGCAAGAAGGTGAAGCACCTCACCGAGGCGAACGCGATGGATTGCGTGTTCGGCTACACCATCGGTAACGACGTCAGCGAGCGAACCTGGCAGAAGGCCGATCGCGGCCTGTGGCGGTCGAAGAACGCCGACACGTTCAAGCCGATGGGACCGTGGATCGAGACGGAGGCCGATCTCGGCGCCATGGAAACCGTCGTCAGGGTCAACGGCAAGGAGACCAACCGCTTCCGCACCAATGACATGATCTTCGGCGTGGTTCCGTTCCTGGTCGAGCTGACGAAGTATTTTACGCTATGGCCGGGCGACGCGATCTGGATGGGCACGGACGGCGCCTCGCCCGACATCAAGCATGGCGACGTCGTGGAGATCGACATCACCGGCATCGGCACGCTGCGCAATCGGTTTGTGCGGGAGGGGCGGTAGCTCTTGATCCTCATCCTGAGGAGCTCGCGAAGCAAGCGTCTCGAAGGATGAAGGCCCGCTGGTGACCTCGCCCTTCGAGACGGCCGCTGCGCAGCCTCCTCAGGATGAGGGGATAGACTTGCAAGCGCCGCGAAATCAAAATGGCAGCGCCACTCCGGTCTTGATCTCCTTCAGCACCACGTTGCTGCGGACGTAGCGGATGCCGGGAATGCGGAACATGAATTCGTCGAGAAACCTGTTGTAGGCGGTCATGTCCTGCACCACGACGCGCAGGTGATAGTCGGCGTCGCCGGTGGTCGCAAAGCATTCCAGCACCTCCCGCCGCTTGGTCACCCGCGCAACGAACTCATCGACGAATTTTGCGTCGTGCCGCTCCAGCGAGACGTGGAGGATGGCGGACATCGCAAACCCCGCCCGCTCGCGCGCAACCAGCGCCGCATAGCCCTGGATGACGCCGCTCTCCTCGAGCGCGCGCACCCGGCGCCAGCAGGCCGAGGTCGACATGCCGACCTCATCCGCAAGCTGCTGGTTTGTGGCGCGGCCATCCTTCTGAAGATGGGCGAGTATCCGGGCGTCCTGGTCCTCGATCATGAAAACCTCTCAGGTCGGTAGTTTATACCACATTTGGCCACAATGCACAAAAATTTACCGATTTCGGCATCATATCGGAACAAATAGGTAAAACCTACCAGCGGCCCGGGCTTAACCTTCGCAGATCCGGCAGGGATGCCGCGGGAGGTCCGCATGGACGCCATTCCGTCACTCGACGCCTACGAACTATCCGACCGCTACGACCGCGCGGAGGGCCGCGTCTTTCTCACCGGCACGCAGGCGATCGTCCGCGTCGCGCTCGACCAGGCGAGGCGCGACCGCGCGAGCGGGCTCAACACCGCCGGCTTCATCTCCGGCTATCGCGGCTCACCACTCGGCGGCATCGATCTCGAACTCTGGCGCATCAAGGAGCAATTGAAGCGGGATCGCATCGAATTCCTCCCCGCTGTGAACGAAGACCTCGCGGCAACCGCAGTGCTCGGCTCGCAGCAGGTCGAGACGCAGGCAGATCGCGAGGTCGATGGCGTGTTCGGGCTCTGGTACGGCAAGGGCCCCGGCGTCGACCGCTCGGGCGACGCGCTGAAGCACGGCAACGCCTATGGCTCCTCGCCGCATGGCGGGGTGCTGGTGGTCGCCGGCGATGACCATGGCTGCGTTTCCTCCTCGATGCCGCACCAGTCCGACGTCGCCTTCATGAGCTGGTTCATGCCGACGCTGCACCCGGCCAGCATCAGCGAGTATCTCGAGTTCGGCGAGTATGGCTACGCGCTGAGCCGCTTCTCCGGCATGTGGGTCGGCTTCAAGGCGATCTCGGAGATCGTGGAATCCGGCGCCTCGGTCGCACTGCGCCCGTCGCGCCTCTTCCGCAGGCCTGACTTCACGCCGCCGCCCGGAGGGCTGCACTATCGCTGGCCCGACCTGCCGGGCCCGCAGATCGAGGAGCGGCTGGAGGCGAAGAAGCACGCGGTCTATGCCTTCGCAAAAGCCAATCCGATTGATCGGCACATCTACGACATTCCCAATGCCACCTACGGCATCGTCACGACAGGCAAGGCCCATCTCGACCTGATGGAGGCGCTGCGGTTGATCGGCCTCGATGAAACGGCGTGCCGCAGCATCGGCATCGACGTCTACAAGGTCGGCATGGTCTGGCCGCTGGCGCTGCACGACGCGATGGAATTCGTGAAGGGCAAGCGCGAGATCCTCGTGGTCGAGGAGAAGCGCGGCATCATCGAGAGCCAGTTCAAGGAGTATTTCTATGACTATCCCGGCGCGAAGCCCGAGCGCATGGTCGGCAAGCATGACGAGACCGGCGCGCGGCTGATCTCCTGGATCGGCGAATTGTCTCCGCGGGCGCTCGCAGGCGTGCTCGCGCGCCGGCTCGATCCGATGTTTCCGGGCCTCAATCTCGCCGTGCGGGCGGCCGCCTTGGTGCCGGAGCCAGAGCGCACGATCAGCGTCACTGGTGCAACGCGCACGCCGTACTTCTGCTCAGGCTGCCCGCACAACACGTCGACAAAGGTGCCGGAGGGATCGAAGGCGCTGGCCGGCATCGGCTGCCATTTCATGGCGAGCTGGATGGATCGCGAAACGTCCTCGCTGATCCAGATGGGCGGCGAAGGCGTGAACTGGGCGGCCTCGTCGAGATTCACCGGCGACAAGCACGTGTTCCAGAATCTCGGCGAAGGTACCTATTATCATTCCGGCTCGATGGCGATCCGGCAGGCGATCGCGGCAGGCGCGAACATCACCTACAAGATCCTGTTCAACGACGCCGTCGCCATGACCGGCGGCCAGCCGGTCGACGGCCCCGTCAGCGTGCAGGCCATCGCCCACAGCGTCCGCGCCGAAGGCGTTTCGCGCATCGCGCTGGCGTCGGACGAGCCTTCGCAGTTTTCGCTGGCGGACCTGCCCATTGACGTCACCATCCATCCGCGCGAGGAGATGGACGCCGTGCAGCGCGAGCTACGCGACGTCCCCGGCGTCTCCGTGCTGATCTACCAGCAGACCTGCGCCACCGAGAAGCGGCGGCAGCGCAAGCGCGGACAGATGGCTGATCCGAAACGCTTTGCCTATATCAATGATCTCGTCTGCGAGGGCTGCGGCGACTGCTCGGTCGAATCCAACTGCCTCAGCGTCGAACCGAAGGAGACTCCGCTCGGCCGCAAGCGCCGGATCAATCTGTCGGCCTGCAACAAGGATTTCTCCTGTCTCAACGGCTTCTGCCCAAGCTTCGTCACCGTCGAAGGCGCCACGCGCCGGGCGAGGACCGCAAGCAATATCGACGCGATCGGCCGTGCCGCCACGCTTGCCCCGCCCACCCCGGCAATGCTCGAGCGTCCTTACGATTTGCTCGTAACTGGCGTCGGCGGCACCGGCGTGATCACCGTCGGTGCGCTGATCGGCATGGCAGCGCACCTCGAACGCCGTGGCGTCTCGGTGCTGGACTTCACGGGCTTTGCGCAAAAATTCGGCCCCGTGCTGAGCTACATCCGCCTGGCCGCGTCCCCCCAGGCGTTGCATCAGGTCCGCATCGATCAGGGTGCAGCCGATGCGCTGATCGGCTGCGATCTCGTGGTGAGCTCCTCGCCCAAGGCGTCCGGCACCTATCGCCACGGCACGCGCGCAGCGATCAACACCGCGGAAATGCCGACCGGCGACGTCGTGCGCTTCCGCGACGCCGATCTCGCCTCGCCTGCCCGCCTGCGCGCCATCGGTCGGGTCATTGGCGAGGGCAATCTCGACACGATCAACGCCAACGCGCTGGCCGAAAGCCAGCTCGGCGATGCCGTCTATGCCAACATCATCATGCTTGGCTTTGCCTGGCAGCGCGGGCTGGTGCCGCTCTCGCTGCAAGCGCTGCTGCGCGCGATCGAGCTCAACGGCGTCGCGGTCGAGCGCAACAAGCAGGCCTTTGCCTGGGGCCGGATCGCCGCCGCCGATCCGGAGTTTCTCACCAAACCCGAAGATGATCCCGTGGCCGAGACACTCGATCAGGTGATCGATCGTCGCGCCGAATTCCTGACCGGCTATCAGCATGCGGCCTATGCCGCGCACTATCGTGGGGCGATCGCGAAGGTGCGCCGTGCCGAGTCCAGGCTCGGCAGCGAGGCGCTGACCGATGCGGTTGCGCGCTCCTTGTTCAAGCTGATGGCCTACAAGGACGAATACGAAGTGGCGCGCCTGCACATGCAGACGGGCTTCCTCGACACGCTGAACCGCGAGTTCGACGGCGATTTCAAGATCAAATACCATCTCGCGCCCCCCTTCCTCGCCTCAAAGCGCGACGCACGTGGTCGGCCGCGCAAGCGCGCCTTCGGCCAGTGGATCCAGACGCCGCTGGCAATCTTGGCTCGCCTCAAGCTGCTGCGCGGCACGCCGTTCGATCCGTTCGGCTACACGGCCGAGCGGCGCGCCGAGCGCGAGCTGATCGGCTGGTATGAAGGCTTGATCGAGACGATGCTCGCCCGGCTTGATGCGACCAGCCTATCCGACATGGTCGTGATCGCCAGGGCGCCGATGGAAATCCGCGGCTACGGCCCGGTGAAGGACGCCGCCATCGCGAAAGTGAAAGCCGAGGTCGCGTCCTTGCTGGACCGGCCCGCCGCCGCCAAGGCAGCCTGAGGAGCGTGCTTCCTCCTCAAAAATGGGACACGCGTCGCCATGGCGGCGAGGTAAGCTGCCCCGTCACTTTCATCGATGGGGAGCCTCATGCAACGCAGACCATTTCCGCTGAATTCAGCCATCGCAA
Source organism: Bradyrhizobium sp. ISRA442 (assembly GCF_038085055.1). NCBI lineage: Bacteria > Pseudomonadati > Pseudomonadota > Alphaproteobacteria > Hyphomicrobiales > Nitrobacteraceae > Bradyrhizobium > Bradyrhizobium sp. ISRA442. Next base: position 433,903 of record NZ_JALGCN010000003.1, on the reverse strand, counting down.
GCTTCATCCTTGTCGCCGGCGCGCTACCTGCATCCGTCCTCGCCCAACCGGTGATCGATCTCGACCAGTTGACCATGACCCAGGCCGCGGCCGATCTCTGTGCCGGCAAGATCACCAGCAAGGCGCTGACCTCGGCAGTGCTGGCGCGCGCCAAGGCCAACCCCAACCTTAACGCCTTCATCACGCTGGACGAGGCCGGCGCTACAAAGGCCGCCGAGGCCTTCGACGCGCGGCGCAGGAAGGGCGCGTGCCGGCCGCTCGGCGGCGTACCGGTTGTGATCAAGGACAATATCGAGGTCGCGGGGCTGCCCTCCAGCGCCGGCACGCCGGCCCTCAAGAACTTCGTGCCGAAGAAGGATGCTCCTGTCGCGGCGAAGCTGCGCGCGGCCGGTGCGATCATCATCGGCAAGACCAACATGCACGAGCTCGCCTTCGGCATCTCCGGCTACAATGCCGGCTTCAAGACCGGTGGCGAGCCCGGCGTGCGCAACGTCTATGACACCAGCAAGATCGCCGGCGGCTCATCGTCCGGAACGGCCGCCGCGATCGGCGCGCGGATCGTCACCGCGGGCCTCGGCACGGACACCGGCGGGTCGGTCCGGATTCCCTGCGCACTCAATGGCTGCGCGTCGCTGCGGCCGACCGTCGGCCGCTACCCGCAAGCGGGCATCGCGCCGATCTCTCATACCCGCGATACCGCCGGCCCGATGGCCGCAACGATGACGGATGTGGCGGCGCTCGACCGTATCATCGTCGGCGGCGGCGCGATCGCACCGGCCGATCTGAAGCAGGTGCGCATCGGCGTGGTGAAGACCATGCTCACCAATCTCGACGACGATACCGATGCCGCTTTCAAAGGAGCGATCGACAAGCTGAGGGCGCAAGGCGCGAGCGTGGTCGATGTCGAGATGCCGGAGCTCGCCGAGCTCAACGGCAAGGTGAGCTTCCCCGTGGCGATCTTCGAGGCCAACGACGACATGGTCGCCTATCTCAGGCACACCGGTACCGGGCTCACCATCGCGGCACTCGCGAAGGAGATCGCGAGCCCTGACGTGAAGGGCACCTATGACGGCCTCGTCATCCCACGCAAATTGCCTGGTCCCGACAACACGGTCGTTGACGCCAAGCCGGCCTATGATGCGGCCATGAAGGCCGGGCGGCCGGCGCTCCGGGCGCTCTATCGGGACACATTCGCCAAGAACCGGCTCGATGCCATCGCCTTCCCGACCACACCGAAAGTCGCGATCGCCGCAAACCCCGATTCCAGCAGCCTGCCGAATTTCCTGCTCTTCATCCAGAACACCGACCCCGGCAGCAATGCCGGCATTCCCGGCATCCAGATTCCGGTTGCGCTGGGCGCGTCGAGCAAATTGCCGGTCGGACTCGAGCTCGATGGGCCCGCTGGAAGCGACAGGAGGCTGCTGGCGATCGGAATGGCAATGGAGAAGGTGTTCGGGCGGCTGCCGCCGCCGGCGCGCTAGAGCATGGTGAGATCAAGTCTGGTTGCGAACCGCGGCGGAGGGGGCGCTCCCTCCCCTGCATGCAGGAGGGGCAGGCGGCCTCCTCCTTGCGGCCCAGCCTTCGAGACGCCCGCCTGTCGCGGGCTCCTCAGGATGAGGTCTTGTTTCGCGGCGAAATCCCAGACCGTCATGGTGAGGAGCGCCGCCTTACGGCGCTTTTCGAACCATGAGGCCAGGCACGTTCGCACCACGAACGTGCGGGGAAGGCTGGCCCCACAATGGACACCTGCCGTGTTGGAAAAGGATCCGGCGCATCAAGAATAAGGATTGATCAGCTTCTGCTGCTCCGCACTGTGCTGCACCAGCATGTCGATGAAGGTCCTGACCTTCGCGGACAGATGATGCCGGTGCGGGTAGACCGCATTCATTGACATCTCGACCGGCCGGTATTCGGGCAACAGCCGAACCAGATGGCCGGCTTCGAGATCGTCGCGAACGAGGAAGCCGGCCATCAGGCAGACGGCGCCGCCTTCCAGCGCCACTTTCCGCAACGCCTCGCCGCTGTTGGTGACGAAGCTGCCGGAGATGCGCACCGATGTCGGCGTTCCCTTGCGATCGAAGAAGCGCCAGTCGTCGCCAAAGGGGTAATTCAGATGACGACCGCAATTATGCGCGGTGAGCTCATCGAGCTTCTGCACGCGACCATGCTTCTCGATATAGTCGTGCGAGCAGCACAGCACGTGACGCCAGGTGGCGAGGCTGCGGACGATCAGGCTCGAATCCGGCGGCGAGGTCATGCGCAGGGCAACGTCGTAGCCGTCCTCGATCAGATCGACCTCGGCCTCGCCCATGCGCAGATCGACCTTGATCTCCGGATAGGTGGACAGGAGCTTTGCCACCACCGGCGCGACGAACGGCACCATATGCGTGGCCGAGTGGATGCGCAGCGTGCCCCGTGGCACCGATTGCAACTCGCTCGCGATGTCGTCCGCCTGTTCAAGATCGGCGAGGATCTGCGTGGAGCGGTCGTAATAGGCCTTGCCGATTTCGGTCAGGCTCACCTTGCGCGTGGTGCGGTTGAGCAGCCTCACCCCGAGCCGATCCTCCAGTGCCTGCACATGGTTGCTCACCATGGTCGTCGACATGTTGAGCCGGCGGGCGGCGGCGGAAAAGCCGCCATTCTCGACCACCCGGACGAAGGCCGTGAGGCTGGTGAAGCGGTCCATCTCGTGAGGCTCCGATTATCCGCTATTGCTGGATAATGCTTCCAATCCTTCCGGGATTATCACAAGCACTAGGACAGCGCATCTTCACGCTCGACAGCAGCGCCCCTTCGGAACGGGACGTCTGGCGATCCGGAGGATGTCATGTCGAACGCTTCTTACGTTACTGAAACAAAAGACAAAATCAGCCTCCGCCCATCACGGCAAGCAATCAAGCGAGCAGCCCTCGCCTTGGCGCTGGTGCTTGGCGTCGCCGCGGCCGGCGACTTTGGCTACAGCTACCTGACCACCGGTCGCTACCTGGAATCCACCGATGACGCCTATGTGAAGGCCGATTCCACGATCATCGCGCCGAAAGTCTCGGGCTACATCGCCCAGGTCCTGGTCGGCGACAACGAGAAGGTCAGGGCGGGCCAGGTGCTGGCGAAGATCGACGACCGCGACTTCAAGGCCGCGCTCGAGCAGGCCCGCGCCGACGTCGCCGCCGCGGAAGCCTCCGTGCGCAACATCGATGCCCAGCTCGAATTGCAGCAGCCGATCATCGAGCAAAGCACGGCCGACGTTGGCGCCGCGGAAGCCAATCTGAAATTCGCGCAGGAGGAGCGCGCCCGCTATGACGACCTGATGAAGTCGGGCTCCGGCACGATCCAGCGCGCACAGCAGACCGATGCGGCGCTGCGCGCCAGCAACGCGCAATTGCAGCACGCGAAATCGGGCCTCTTGGCCGCACAGCGCAAGGTCGACGTGCTCACCACGCAGCGCGCCCAGGCCGCTGCCCAGCTCGACCGTGCCCGTGCAGTCGCCGAGCAGGCCTCGCTGAACCTGTCCTATACCGAGATCACCGCGCCGGTCGACGGCACGGTCGGCGCCCGATCGTTGCGCGTCGGCCAGTATGTGCAGGCCGGCACGCAGTTGATGGCGGTGGTGCCGCTCGATGCGGTCTACGTGGTCGCGAATTTCAAGGAGACGCAGCTCACCCATATGCGCCCGGGCCAGCCGGTCGAGCTGCACATCGACAGCTTCCGCAGCGAGGCTTTGCGCGGCCATGTCGACAGCCTGTCGCCGGCGAGCGGGCTCGAATTCGCGCTGCTGCCGCCCGACAATGCCACTGGCAATTTCACCAAGATCGTTCAGCGCGTGCCGGTGAAGATCGTACTCGATGACCACCGCCTGACAGGCCTGTTGCGGCCCGGCATGTCGGCGGTGCCGACGGTCAACACCAAGGCGACGGTGCTGGCCGAGCGCGACAGGGCCAAGCGCCTCGCTGACAACGCCGCACGCCCGAACGGAAGCTGAGGTCGTCCATAGCTTGCGGCAGGATTATCAAGTCCTGCCGGACGATCCTTCCAAGGCTTCCCCGATTATCGAAACGATCCGCCTAATGCATCCTGCCTCAGAGAAACCGAGACGAGGCTTCCATGAGCACGCTCCAACCCGCCCTCAACGCCGCATCGGCCGCCAGCATTCCCGCCTCGACCGCGCTCGCGACGCCCGCAGTCTCCGCAAAAACCTGGATCGCGGTGGTCGGCGCCACGCTCGGCGCCTTCATGGCGGTGCTGAACATCCAAATCGTCAACGCCTCGCTCGCCGACATCCAGGGCGCGATCGGCGCCGGCATCGACGATGGCGGCTGGATCTCGACCTCCTATTTGATCGCCGAGATCGTGGTGATCCCGCTCTCCGGCTGGCTCGCGCAAGTGTTCTCGATCCGCATCTATCTGCTGACCAACGCGGTCCTGTTCCTGACTCTGTCCGCGGCCTGCGCGCTGGCGCAGGACCTGCCGCAGATGATCGTGCTGCGCGCGGTGCAAGGTTTTACCGGCGGCGTGCTGATCCCGATGGCATTCACCCTGATCATCACGCTGTTGCCACGCGCCAAGCAGCCGGTCGGACTTGCGCTGTTCGCGCTCTCGGCGACATTCGCCCCCGCAATCGGCCCGACCATCGGCGGCTATCTCACCGAGAATTTCGGTTGGGAGTACATCTTCTACGTCAACCTCGTTCCCGGTGCGGTCATGGTCGGCATGCTCTGGTACGCCCTGGAAGCCAAGCCCATGAAGCTGTCACTCCTGCGCGACGGCGACTGGGCGGGCATCATCACCATGGCGATCGGGCTGTCCGCACTTCAGACCGTGCTCGAGGAAGGCAACAAGGACGACTGGTTCGGTTCGCCCTTCATCGTCAAGCTGTCCGTAATCGCGGCAGTCGCACTGACTGCTTTCCTGATCATCGAGCTCACGGTGAAGAAGCCGCTTTTGAACCTGCGCCTCCTGGTTCGCCGCAATTTCGGCTTCGGCATGCTCGCGAATTTCCTGCTCGGCATCGCGCTCTACGGCTCGGTCTTCATCCTGCCGCAATACCTGTCCCGCATTCAGGGCTACAATGCCGAGCAGATCGGCATGGTGCTGGCCTGGACCGGCCTGCCGCAGCTCGTGCTGATCCCGCTGGTGCCGCGTCTCATGCAGAGATTCGATGCGCGGATCATCATCGGCGTCGGCTTCGTGCTGTTCGCAGGCTCCAACTTCATGAACATCTACATGACCAGCGACTACGCGGCCGACCAGCTCCTGTGGCCCAACATCGTCCGTGCGATCGGTCAGGCGCTGGTGATGGCACCGCTGTCGGCGGTCGCGACCGCCGGCATCGAGCCGGAAAATGCCGGCTCAGCCTCCGGCCTGTTCAACATGATGCGCAATCTCGGCGGCGCCGTCGGCATCGCGCTGCTGCAGACCGTGCTGACCAAACGCGAACAGTATCACTCCAACGTGCTGATGCAGTCGGTCTCGGTGTTCGAGCAGGCGACCCGGACGCGGCTCGAGCAGCTCACGCAATATTTCGTCAATCACGGCGTCCTCGACCGCGCCGACGCGTCACATCGCGCCTTTGTCGCGATCGGTCATATCGTGCAGAAGCAGGCCTATATCCTCGCCTTCAGCGACACCTTCTATCTGCTCGGCATGGCATTGATCGTGGCCCTGGTCGCCGCCCTCTTCCTGAAGAAGCCCGGCCATATCTCGGCCGGGGAAGCCCACTAAGATCAACCCGAGAAGCAAGGAGAACGACTATGAAACCCCGCATGAATTTCTACCAGGCCGCACCCGATACGCTCAAGGCGCTGACGGCGCTGGAACAGCAGATCCAGTCGACCGGCCTCGAGAAATCGCTGATCGAGCTCGTCAAGATCCGAGCCTCGCAAATCAACGGCTGCGCGTTCTGCATCAACATGCACACCGAGGATGCGCGCAAGCGCGGCGAGACCGAGCAGCGCATTTATCTGCTCAACGCCTGGCGCGAATCCCCGCTCTATACCGATCGTGAGCGCGCCGCATTGGCCTGGACCGAGTCCGTGACGATGATCTCGGAAACGCACGCTCCCGACGACGTCTACGAGCAGGTACGCGCGCAATTCTCGGACGAGGAGACGGTCAACCTGACCATGCTGATCGCGACGATCAACGCCTGGAACAGGCTCGCGATCGCATTCCGCTCGGTGCATCCGGTGAAGGTGAAGGCGTCCGTGGCGTGACGATGCCACTGCCACACTCTCGACTGTCATACCCCGCGAAAGCGGGGCATCCAGTATTCCAGAGACGCCTGACGTCTCATGCACGGCCGCGGCGTACTGGATCGCCCGCCTTCGCGGGCGATGACAGCGGAGTGTGTGGCTGCGGCGACCGTCATCGCCGGTTAGCGACGCCCTCTTACACCGCCGTCGCCTTGGCGAACTCCACGTAGATCTCACGCAGTCGCGTCGCGATCGGGCCGGGCTTGCCGTCGCCGACCTTCTTGCCGTCGATCGCGACCACCGGCTGCACGAACAGCGAGGCCGAGGTGATGAAAGCCTCCTTGGCGGCGAGCGCTTCGGCGACCGTGAAGGCGCGCTCCTCGACGCGGAGCTGACGTTCTTCGGCGAGCGCGACCACGGCCTTGCGGGTGCAGCCCGGCAGGATCGCGTTGGAGTTCTGGCGGGTCACGATGACGTCGTCCTGGGTCAGGATGAACGCCGACGACGAGCCGCCCTCGGTGACGAAACCGTCTTCGAGCATCCAGGCTTCGCCGGCACCGGCTTCCGCCGCGGCCTGCTTCGCCAGCACCTGCGCGAGCAGCGCCACGCTCTTGATGTCGCGCCGCTCCCAGCGGATGTCGGGCACCGTGATCACGTTGATTCCAGTCTTGGCCGAGGACGCGCCGACGATGTCCTTCTCCGAGGTGAACATCACCAGGCTCGACTCCACGTCGCCCTTGGGGAACGCGAAGTCGCGGCCCTTGTCGGCGCCGCGCGTGACCTGGAGGTAGACGAGGCCGTTGGCAACCTTGTTGCGCGCCACGAGCTCTTTCTGGATCTCGGTGATGCGCTCGACCGTCACCGGCATCTTCAGCTTGATCTCGCCGACCGAACGCTCCAGCCGCGCCAGGTGCGAGGCATTGTCGACCAGCTTGCCGTCGAGCACGGCCGCGACCTCATAGATGCCGTCGGCAAAGAGGAAGCCGCGGTCGAGGATCGAGATCTTGGCGTCCGAAAGCGGGACGAATGAGCCGTTGACGTAGGCGATCGAGTCCAAGGCAGGTCTCCTGGCGGGAAATGGGGATTTCGCAGCTTCTATACGAGATTTGCTGATGCCACGAAACCCTCAACCCGTCATTCCACATTGCGCAATCGCGCAATGGGGCGACGCGAAGCGGCAAGCTCTGATGCGCAATTGCGCATCTGAGAATCCATAACCACCGCTCGGGGGTATGGATTCCGGGCCTGGCCCTTTCGGGCCATCCCCATTGCGCAAGCGCGCAATGTGGAATGACGATGGGAGTTAATGCGACAAAATCTTCGACAAGAACTTCTGCGCGCGGTCGCTGCGCGGCTTGCCGAAGAAGTCGTCCTTCGGCGCGTCCTCGACGATCTCGCCGCGGTCCATGAAGATCACGCGGTTGGCGACCTTGCGCGCAAAGCCCATCTCGTGGGTGACCACCATCATGGTCATGCCCTCGCGGGCGAGGTCGACCATGACGTCGAGCACCTCGCTGATCATCTCGGGATCGAGCGCCGAGGTCGGCTCGTCGAACAGCATGGCGATGGGATCCATCGCCAGCGCGCGTGCGATGGCGACGCGCTGCTGCTGGCCGCCGGAGAGCTGCGCCGGGAATTTCTGCGCATGCTCCTTCAAGCCGACGCGCTCCAGCAGCATCATGCCCTTGGTAACCGCCTTGTCATGCGCGCGGCCCAGCACCTTCTCCTGGGCGAGGCAGAGATTGTCGATGATCTTCAGGTGCGGGAACAGCTCGAAGTGCTGGAACACCATGCCGACGCGGGCGCGCAGCTTCGGCAGATCGGTCTTGGGGTCGTTGACCTTGGTGCCGTCAACGATGATGTCGCCCTTCTGGAACGGCTCTAGCGCGTTGACGCATTTGATCAGCGTGGACTTGCCCGAGCCCGAGGGGCCGCAGACCACCACCACCTCGCCCTTGGCGACGTGGGTTGTGCAATCCTTCAGCACCTGAAATGCGGCGCTGTACCATTTGTCGACGTGGCTGATCTGGATCATGACGGGCTCTAGCGGATGATGGCGATGCGCGATTGCAGGCGGCGGACGCCGAACGAGGCAACGCAGGAGATGGTGAAATAGACCAAGGCCGCGAACAGATACATCTCGACCAGACGGCCGTCACGCTGCGCGACCTTGCTGGCAGCACCGAGGAAATCCGGGATCGAGAGCACGTAGACCAGCGAGGTGTCCTGGAACAGCACGATGGTCTGGGTCAGGAGCACCGGCAGCATGTTGCGGAAGGCCTGCGGCAGCACGACGTAGCGCATGGTCTGAGCATAGGTCAGGCCGAGAGCGTTTGCCGCTGCCGGCTGGCCGCGCGAGATCGACTGGATGCCGGCACGCATGATCTCGGAGAAATACGCCGCCTCGAACATGATGAAGGTGATGAGAGAGGATGCGAACGCGCCTACGCTGATCGGGCGCGAGGCTCCGGTCAGCCACTGCCCGATATAAGGCACCAGGAAGTAGAACCAGAAGATGACCAGCACCAGCGGCAGCGAGCGCATGAAGTCGACATAGAGGCCGGCGATGCGTCCCAGGAGCTTGTAGCCGGACAGCCGCATCAGGGCGATCGCGGTACCAAAGATCAGGCCGCCGAGCGCGGAGAGCGCCGTCAGCGTCAGCGTGAACGTCATGCCCTCGTAGAACAGGTAGGGCAGTGAGCGGCGGATGACGTCGAAATCGAAACTGCCGAGCATCGCTATTTCCCCGTGATGTAGCCGGGGATCGCGACATAGCGCTCGAGGATGCGCATGGCGGTCACGACGACGGCGTTGACGAGGAGGTAGAGCATGGTCGCGGCGGTGAAGGCCTCGAATACCTGGAATGAGAACTCCTGCATCGAGCGCGCCTGTCCGGTCAGCTCGAGCAGGCCGATCGTGATCGCCACTGCGGTGTTCTTGATGGTGTTGAGGAACTCGGAGGTCAGCGGCGGCAGGATGATGCGGAACGCCATCGGCAGCAGCACATAGCGATAGCCCTGCACGGTGGTGAGACCCAAGGCGGTGGCCGCCTGCCGCTGCCCGCGCGGCAGCGAGCCGATGCCGGCCTGCAACTGCACGGCCACGCGCGCCGACATGAACAGGCCGACGCCGATCGAGGCGGTCCAGAACGGCGCGTTCGGCAATTGCTTCAGCCACAGACCGGCGGCCCTCGGCAGGATTTCCGGCAGCACGAAGAACCACAGGAAGAGCTGCACCAGCAGCGGCATGTTGCGGAAGAATTCGACGTAGGCAAAGCCGAACCAGTAGGCGCCCTTTGAGGGCAGCGTGCGCATCACGCCGACGATCGAGCCGGTGATCAGCGCGATGATCCAGGCCAGCACCGCGGTCTCGAGGGTCAGCACCAGTCCCGACAACAGCAAATCGAGATAAGTGCCGGTCCCCATCGGGTTCGGCTGGAAAAAGATTCCCCAGTTCCAGTTGTAGTTCACGTGTCCCCCGCGCGAGCGCGTCGATGATACGAACTGTTCAGGTCTTCGACCATTCTCCTCCAGAATGATCGAAGCTGATCCTCATCCTGAGGAGCGGCGTCGTCGCCGCGTCTCGAAGGATGAAGGCCACGGCTCGGGCCTCATGGTTCTCCAGGCGATGCGGAGCATCGTCCGCGAGACGCCGCTTCGCGGCTCCTCACCATGAGGGTTTCAGTCCCGTCGGGACATCTCCGCCGCCGAGCCGCTGCGGAGTCCCTCACCCGGATCGCATCTTACAACACGATCCGGCCTCTCCCCGCGAGCGGGGAGAGGCGAAAGTTGCGGCGCCGCTCATGCAATGATCGGGCCATTGCTCGGCGGCGGGCGAGCAATGCTTACTTATAGTCGTCCGGGTTCGGCGAGTCCGAGGGCTTTGCGAACTCGTGCTTCAGCTCGTCCGAAATCGGCGTGTTGAGGTTCAGGCCCTTCGGCGGGATCTTCTGCGTGAACCACTTGTCGTAGATCTTCTGGCCTTCGCCTGAGGTGTAGAGCGCCGCGGTCGCCGCATCGACCACCTTCTTGAAGGCCGTGTCGTCCTTGCGCAGCATGATGCCATAGGGCTCGGGCTTGGAGAACGCGTCCTTGGAGATCACGTAGTCGGATGGATTCTTCGAGCCGGCGACGAGGCTCGCGAGCAGGATGTCGTCCATCACGAAAGCGACGGCGCGGTCGGTCTCGACCATCAGGAAGGCTTCGGCGTGGTCCTTGGCCGGGATGATGTTGGCGCCGAGACTACGGGCGACATTGGCTTCGGTGAGCTGCTTGATGTTGGTGGTACCGGCGGTCGAGACCACCGTCTTGCCCTTGAGGTCGTCGATCGACTTCAGGCCGCTCGACTTCTTGAACACGTAGCGGCTGGCGGTGAGGAAATGGGTGTTGGTGAACCACACCTGCTTCTGGCGCTCGGCATTGTTGGTGGTGGAGCCGCATTCGAGGTCGATGGTGCCGTTGGCCATCAGCGGGATACGGGTCGCGGAGGTCACCGGGTTGAGCTTGACCTCGAGCTTGTCGAGCTTGAGCTCCTTCTTCACCGCGTCGACGATCTTGTAGCAGATGTCCATCGCAAACCCGATGGGCTTCTGGTTGTCGTCGAGATAGGAGAACGGGATCGAGGAGTCGCGGAAGCCGAGCGTGATGGCGCCGGTGTCCTTGATGTTCTTCAGCGTGCCGGTCAGCTCCTGGGCACTGGCCTGGCTGACGGCGAAGGTCGCGGCGAGGGCGAGGCCGATGCTACGGAAATGTCTCACTTTTCTTCCCCTTTCAGGATGATGCGGGCGGATGCAAGCACAAATCGGGCCGAAATAGAATGTAACTTTCGACTGGACCAGCGGCTCAGGTTAACGGCCGCGGCAATTCGCCGAGATCCCAGAACAGGCCGGCCATCACCGTCAAGGCCTCTTCGGTCAGCGGAAGCAGGATGTGCTCGTTGGGCGCATGCTGGGAGCAGCCGGGATAGGAGTGCGGCACCCAGATCGTCGGCAGGCCAAGTATCTCGGAAAACACGTCATTGGGCAACGACCCGCCAAAGTTCGGCAGTACGGCCGGCGCCTTGCCGGTGGTCTTCTCAACCGAGTCCGCCGCCCATTTGATCCAGGGGCTGTCGAAATCGGTGCGCGAGGCGGCAAAGCTCTGTGCCGCCCGCACCTCGACCATCGGAAAGCCCTTGGCGACCAGGTGGGCGCGGATGGCTTCGACCAGCCCATCGACCTTGGTGCCGACCACGAAACGCAGTTGCAGCACGGCGTTGGCATGGCCGGGGATGGCGTTCGCCGGCTTCTCGATATTGCCTGACGACATCGCCAGCACTTCGAGCGTATTCCAGGCATAGAGCCGTTCGGCGGGCGACAGCCCCTCCTCGCCCCAATTGTCCGCGAGCGCCGGCTCGTCCTCGGTCGGCACGACCTGCACGTCCGCAAGATAGCTGCGGATCTGGTTGGTCAGCCGCGGCGGCTTCAGGGCTTCGAGCTGGAGGCGGCCGTGACCATCGACCAGCGTGGAAATGGCGTTGACCAGAATGGTCGCGGGATTGGCGAGCACGCCGCCCCAATTGCCGGAATGGTGCCCGCCATCGCGCAAGTTGACGTCGAGATGGATGCGGATGCCGCCGCGGCAACCGAGGAACAACGTCGGCCGGTCGGCGGACAGGCGCGGCCCGTCGGAAGCCATGAAGAGGTCGGCCTTCAGGGCGTCGCGATTGGCATCGCAAACCTTGCCGAGGTCGGGTGAGCCGATCTCCTCGCCCATCTCGACGATGAACTTGGCGTTGAAGCCGAGCTTGCCACCACGGGCGTCGCGCACCGCGCGCAGCGCCGCCATGTTGATGCTGTGCTGGCCCTTGTTGTCGGCGGTGCCGCGGCCATAGACGCGCGCACCGGCCGTGGTGGTGCGCCAGGGATCGCGGTTGTCGCGCCACTCGCCTTCCATGCCGTCGACGACGTCGCCATGGCCATAGATCAGCACGGTCGGCACTGAGGCGCTCTCGTGATGCTCGGCAACGAGGAACGGCGCCTTGCCGCTCGGGGATTCCACCAGCCGGCTTTCGAAATCCAGCGCGGCGAACGCGGGCCGCATCTCCTGTTCCAGATAGGCGCACAGCTCGGCACCGCGCGCCGGATTCTGGCTCTCGGTCCGGTACGCGACACGGCGGTCGAGCTCGGTGAGGAACGCGCCGGACTGAATCTCGTTGCGGGCGCGGGCGATGGCGTCGGCTCTGGTCATGAACTTGCTTTTTTCGACGTTTGGAGGCGAAGGAGCCTAGCCGAGATCGGCAGGCGTTCGAAGTGGCGGGGCGTTGGGATCTGGTTGTGCGCTCTTGAGATTGGCTTGCCAAGGCAGGAGTGCTTTTCCGATTTTGGCCTTGCCAATGGCGGGACCATGCAAGAACTTCGCCAAATTCGCCCCGCATTGTTAGCATTCGAAGAGCGACAGGCAAAGGGCGCCGAGGGACAAAACGATGGCCAAGCAAATCCGGCTCAATGCATTCGCGATGAATTGCGTCGCACACCAATCGCCGGGCTTGTGGACCCATCCGCGCGACCGCACCGCCGAATATAATCGCCTGCCCTACTGGCTCGATCTCGCCCGGACATTGGAGCGCGGCCGGTTCGACGGGCTGTTCCTGGCCGACGTGCTCGGCGTCTACGACGTCTATGGCAACAGTCCGGACGCGGCTTTGCGCAATGCAGCACAGACGCCGTCGAACGAGCCGCTGCTGCTGCTGTCGGCGATGGCCGCGGTGACGAAAGATCTCGGCTTCGGCGTCACCAGCAACCTGTCCTTCGAGCCGCCCTACCCGTTCGCGCGGCGGATGTCGACGCTCGATCACCTCACCGAGGGACGGATCGGCTGGAACGTCGTCACCGGCTATCTCGACAGCGCCGCGCGCGGCGCCGGCAAGGACAAGCAGACCGGGCATGACGACCGCTACGACATCGCCGACGAATATATGGAGGTGGTCTATAAGCTCTGGGAAGGAAGCTGGGAGGACGACGCGGTGGTGCGCGACCGCACGCGCGGCATCTTCACCGATCCGGCTAAAGTTCATCGCGTCAACCACGAGGGCGCGAACTACCGCATCAACAACACCATCCATCTGAGCGAGCCGTCACCGCAGCGCACGCCGGTGTTGTACCAGGCCGGCACCTCGCCGCGCGGCCGGCAATTCGCAGCGCGCCACGCCGAATGCGTGTTCATGTCGGGACCCTCGGCAAAGGTGATAGGCCCTCGCGTCTCCGCGATCCGCCAGGAGGCTGCTGCGCTCGGCCGCAACCCGGCCGAGATCCTGATGTTCTCGATGATGACGATCATCCTCGGGCGGACGGAAGCCGAAGCAAAGGAGAAATACGCCGACTACCGCCGCCACATCAGCCCCGAAGGCGCGCTGGCGCTGATGTCGGGATGGACCGGCGTCGACTTCTCCGGCTACGACCTCGACCAGCAGGTGCGCCACGTCCAGAATGATGCCGGTCGCAGCGCGATGGACAACGTCACCCGCGCCGATCCCGACCGCGTCTGGACCGTACGCGACGTCATCGAGCATGTCGGCATCGGCGGCGCCGGTCCGGTCGTGGTCGGCACACCGGAGATGGTCGCGGACAAGATCGAGGAGTGGTTCGAGGCAACCGACGTCGACGGGCTCAACGTCGCCTTTGCGATTTCGCCCGGCGATTTCGAGGATATCGCCGACATGCTGGTTCCCGAGCTGACCAAGCGCGGAAGGTACAAGCCGGACTACGCCAAGGGCACGCTGCGGGAGAAGCTGTTCGGCGCCGGCCGAGCGCGGCTCGGCGCGCCACATCCGGCGGCGGGGTATCGGGTCGGAAAGAAGGGGTAGGACGCTTCTTTGCAAGGTGTTGTTTTGATTTTGCGGAGGTCGTCGGTTCGTTCGGTCAGCGCCGCAGATACAACTGCGTTCCCTCCCCCCTTGCGGGGGAGGGGGGCGCCACACGGCACACTCTCGCAGTGAGGCGGGCCTCATTCTCGTCGACGGCCACACTTTTTCCTGGGCTACTCCCCTCCCCCTCCCTGCCCTCCCCCGCAAGGGTCCGCAAGGGGGGAGGGAGCAGAGCGGAGTGCGCCGCGCCGCCTACACCTTCCCGTCCACCATCACCTCGATCAGTTTCGTCCCCGGCCGGTTGAACGCGGATGACAGCGTCGCCTTCAGCTCGCGGGGATCGCTCACCTTGATCGCCTCGCAGCCCAGCGACCTGGCGATCCCTGCGAAATCCACCGGCGGGTCGACGAAATCCATGCCGACGTAATTGTCGTCGCCATGGAAGGCGAGCAGGCGCTGCTTGATGATGCGGTAGCCGCCATTGTTGGCGATGACGACTGATAGCGGCAGCTCGTGGTGCGCGGCGGTCCACAGCGACTGGATCGAATACATCGCGCTGCCGTCGCCGGAAAAGCACACGACGGGGCGATCCGGATTGGCGAGGCTGACGCCGACGGAAGCCGGCAGGCCCCAGCCGATGCCGCCGGAGGCAAGACCGTGATAGCCGTAGCGGTCGCGATGCGGATGCAGGTTCGTGATCTGGCGTCCGGAGGTGAGCCCTTCGTCGACGAGGATCGCATGCTCAGGCATGGCCTCGACCATTTGCAGCACCATCCAGTCCGGATCGATCGGCGTGCGGCCGGCGCTCTTGCCGATCTGCTCGACCAGCGCGGGGCGCCGCGCGGTCCAGTTCTTCGGCACGAGTTCGGCGAGACGCTGCTTGGCGCGCTGCGCCAGCGCAGCACCGCCCATCTCTTTCAGCACGGGGATCAGCGCGTGCAGGGTCTCCTTCAAATCTGCCTTCAGAGCGATCTCCGCGCCGTAGTTCTTGGCGATCTCCCGGTCGACGAGGCCGATCTGCACGATGCCGAGGCCGTCCGGCAGCGCATCGACCTCGCTATAGACCGACATCCGCAGGGGATCGCCGCCGAGCGCGATCAGGAGATCGTAGGGCGCGAGCGTATCACGCGCGACCTTCTGCACGCGTGCCAGCGTGCCCATGAAGCTCGGGCTCTCCGAGAGGAAATGCGCGCCATAGGGCGTGGAGGACTGATAGGCGGCAGCTCCCAGCAGCTCGGCGAGTTCGGCGGCTTCCTTGAGCGCGTCGCTCTTGACCACCTCGTCCATGGTCACGACCACCGGGCGCTCGGCCTTGAGCAGCCGCGCGGCGAAGGCCCTGAGCGCCTCGTCGGACGGCTTGGTGCGGGCATCGATGCGGGTGGAGCGGCCGAGATCGATGCCGGCCTCGCTGTTCAGGATGTCGCCCGGCAACGAGATGAACACCGGCCCGGTCGGCGGCGTGGTCGCGATCTTGGCGGCGCGGCGCACGATGCGCGGCAGGTCCTCCAGCCGCGTCACTTCCACCGCCCATTTCACCAGCGGCTCGGCCATCCGCACCAGCGGGCCATACAGCACCGGTTCCATCAGGCCATGCCCTTGCTCCTGCTGGCCGGCGGTGAGGATCATCGGCGTGCCCGTGAACTGGGCGTTGTAGAGCGAGCCCATCGCATTGCCGAGACCGGGCGCGACATGGACATTGCAGGCCACGAGTTTTCCGGAGGCGCGGCTGTAGCCGTCGGCGATCGCGACCACCAGGCTCTCCTGCATCGCCATCACATAGGTGAGGTCAGGATGGTCCTTCAGCGCATGCATGATCGGCAGCTCGGTGGTGCCGGGATTGCCGAACAGATGGGTGATGCCCTCGTCCTTGAGCAGCGCGAGAAAGGCGGAACGGCCGGTGATCTTGTTCTTCATGTTTCCTCCAGGCCTCGCGGACGTTGCCGCAAGGACAGGCGGCATGATGGCCGAAGTGCGGGGATGCGCGCAATGGAGCGCGTTCATGGCTGCGTTGCGTACGAGCGGAGAGCGACATGGCTACATTTCCTCGCGCCCCAGTTCGAACGGATCCTCGCCGCGTGCGCGCTTCTTCTTTTTCGAGCGCTGCCACACCACGCCGGGAAATCCCTTCAAGGGCACCAGCGGTTCGCCGGTGTAGGCCCATTCCTGCAGCTCTTCGATGGCAATGTGATAGAGCGGCTGGCGGCCCGTGCGTTCCTTGAACAGCGCGCGCGGAATGTTGATCATGTGCGGTCCGCGCGGACGTTCATAGGTGATCGGCGTGCCGCAGTTGGAGCAGAAGCTGCGCGTGGTCTTGCTCGCTCTGTCCTCGTAGCGGGTCAGCGCCGTTTTTCCAGACGTGACGCGAAACCGCTTCTTCCAGCTCCCGACATAGGTGGCGTAAGCCGCCCCGTGGGCGCGGCGGCTGGCGGCGGAGTGATCGTGCCAGGCCCAGCGCGCGGGAACGTCGATCTCGAAGGTGACCTTGCCGCAGAGGCATTGCCCGGTGGCGATCCCTGCAGCGACTGCGGCTTTTGCCATGGTGTTTCCTCAATCGTCATTGCGAGCGCAGCGAAGCAATCCAGAATCTTTCCGCGGGCACATTTCTGGATTGCTTCGCTGCGCTCCCAATGACGGAATTCTTGTTGCGGTCGGAGCGACACAATAATCGCGCAGCCCGGATGAAGCGAAGCGCAATCCGGGAGCCGACACGCCTGAACAGGACCGGATTTCGCTGCGCTCCAGCCGGCTATGATGGCTGCAGCGACCTTACGCCGGGGTCAGTTCGTCATACACCGGATAGTCCGTGTAGCCCTTCTCCTCACCGCCGTAGAACGTCGCGCGATTGTAGGGCGTGATCGGATAATCATGCTGCAGGCGGCGCGGCAGGTCGGGGTTGGAGATGAAGATGCGGCCGAAGGCGATGGCATCCGCGTGGCCATCGGCGATCGCTGCATTCGCGGTCTCGCCCGTGAAGCCGCCGGCGGTGATCAGCACGCCGCTATAGAGCGGGCGGAACAGCACCATCGCCGACGGCACGTTCTGCCAGTTGACCTCGGCGCGGCCTGAGCCGCTCGAGCGCGGCTCGATGAAGTGCAGATAGGCAAGGCCAAGCTTGTCGAGCGCCTTCACCACATGCGTGTAGAGCGGCATCGGATCGGGCTCACCGGAATCGTTGGCGATGCCGTAAGGTGACAGCCGCACGCCGATGCGGTTCGCGCCCCAGACGTCGATCGCGGCCTGCGTGACCTCCAGCAGCAGCCGCGCACGGTTCTCGATCGAACCGCCATATTGGTCGGTGCGCTGGTTGCTGCGCGACTGCAAAAACTGCTCGAGCAGATAGCCGTTGGCGCCGTGGATCTCGACGCCGTCGAAGCCCGCGGCGAGCGCGTTCTTAGCGGCCTGGCGGAATGCCTTGACGATGTCATTGACCTCGTCCGTCTCCAGCGCGCGCGGCGTCTCGTACTCGGAGACCTTGCCGTCGGCCGTCATCGCCCTCATGCCCTCGGCGCGGATCGGGATCGCGGACGGCGCCACCGGCAGCGCACCGCCATGGAAGGAAGAGTGCGAAACGCGGCCGACATGCCAGAGCTGAAGGAAGATGACGCCGCCCTTGGCGTGCACGGCATCGACCACCTTACGCCAGCCGGATACTTGCGCCTCCGAATAGATGCCGGGCGTGGCAGGATTGCCGCGGCCGTTCGACTGCACCGGCGAAGCCTCGGCGATGATCAGGCCGCCTTGCGTCGCGCGCTGGCCGTAATACTCGGCATTGAGCGGACGCGGCGCGAAGCTCTCGCGCTCCGCCCGCATGCGCGTCAACGGCGCCATCGCGACGCGATGCGCAAGCTTGTACGGACCGACCTGCAACGGTTTGAACAACGCCGGAGATTTCATGTCTGCCCCAAATGGCTACGGAAGGATGCGGATCATATAAGAGGGGCGGCTACCGAAAAAGGCACCGCCCCTGCTAGGCAATATTCCTTCCCGCGAAACGCGGAAGGAAATGCGAGTATTACGCCGTCTTGATCCAGACGGCCTTCACGTTGAGATATTCCTCGACGTGCTGCTTGCCGGACTCG
Organism: Bradyrhizobium sp. ISRA442; assembly: GCF_038085055.1. Taxonomy (NCBI): domain Bacteria; kingdom Pseudomonadati; phylum Pseudomonadota; class Alphaproteobacteria; order Hyphomicrobiales; family Nitrobacteraceae; genus Bradyrhizobium; species Bradyrhizobium sp. ISRA442. Next base: position 415,794 of record NZ_JALGCN010000003.1, on the reverse strand, counting down.
CGGCCGTAGCCGCTCATCTTGTAGCCGCCGAAGGGCACGGCCGGGTCCATCGCCTGGTAGCAGTTCACCCAGACCGAACCCGCGCGCAACGACTTCGCGACCGCATGCGCCTTGCTGACGTCGCGCGTCCACAGGCCCGAGCCGAGGCCGAACGTGGTGGCGTTGGCGCGCTTGACCAGTTCGTCCATGTCCTTGAAGGCGATCGCGGAGATGACGGGACCGAAGATCTCCTCCTGCGCGATGCGCATGTTGTCCTGGACGCCCGCGAACACCGTCGGCGAGACGAAGAAGCCCTTGGCCAGCGGGCCTTCGGTGACGCGGCCGCCGCCGGCGAGCGCGCGCGCACCTTCCTTTTGGCCGATGTCGAGATAGCCGGTGACGCGCTCGAGCTGCTGCTCGGAGACGAGCGGGCCGATCTGCACATTGGGATCGAGACCGTTGCCGACCTGCAGCTTCTTGCCGAACTCGGCGACGCGGCCGACGAACTCCTCGTAGATCGACTGCTCGACGAACAGACGCGTGCCGGCGCTGCAGATCTGCCCCGAATTGGCGAACACCGCCATCGCCGCGCCCGGCACGGCGGCATCGAGATCGGCATCGGCGAACACGATGTCCGGCGACTTGCCGCCGAGCTCGAGCGAGACGCGCTTGAGGTTGCCGGCCGAAGCGCGGATGATCGACTGGCCGGTGACGTGCGAGCCGGTGAAGGCGACCTTGTCGACATCGTGATGCGAGGCGAGTGCGGCGCCGGCGGTCTCGCCATAGCCGGGAACGACGTTGATGACGCCGGGCGGCACGCCCGCTTCCATCGCGAGCTCGGCGATGCGCAGCGAGGTCAGCGGCGCTTCTTCGGCGGGCTTGAGCACCACGGTGCAGCCGGTCGCGATCGCCGGGCCGATCTTCCAGATCGTCGCGGTCAGCGGGCCGTTCCAGGGAATGATGGCGCCGACGACGCCGACCGGCTCCTTCAGCGTGTAGGAGAAGATCTCGCCGGGCAGCGAGTTCTCGATGGTCTCGCCGTGGATCGCGGTGGTCTGGCCCGCATAGTAGCGCAGCATGCCGATGGCGCGCAGCCGGTAGGCGCGGGTGCGGCTGACGGGCGCGCCCATGTCGAGCGTGTCGAGCTGCGACAATTCGTCAAAATTCTTCTCGACGAGGTCGGCGAGTTTGAGCAGCAGGTTCTGCCGCTCGAACGGCTTGATCTTGCTCCAGGGACCTTCGAAGGCGCGGCGGGCAGCGGCGACCGCACGATCGATGTCTTCCTCATCGCCCTCGGCGACGGTTGCGAGCAGCTCGCCGGTGGCAGGGTTGCGCGTCTCGAAGCGCTTGCCGGAAGCAGCATCCACCCACTCCCCGTCGATCAGCATCTGCTTGTAGGACCCGTTGGCGAACGGATGGCGCGTGATCGGAATAGCCTGCGACACAGCCATGGCTGCACTCCCTGTGAGGTAATTGATTGGCTCGATCTGGGCGGGATCGTTAGGTCGGAAAGATTACAGCGGTGCGGATTGGGCGTAAAGTCGGCGTGGAACGAAGACCTCCCATGCCCAGTTGAGCAGGGTCGCGAGACCGCCATGTTATGGGTCGATCGTGTGCAACGCCCCTGCCCCGGAGACCATCCATGCCACATGCCGCCATTGCCAAAGACAACGTTGCCGTGATCACCGGCGGCGCGTCCGGCATCGGTCTTGCCGCCGCCATGGCCTTCGCGCAGGCCGGGATGAAACTCTGCATCGTCGATGTGGACCAGGCACGACTGACGGAGGCCGCGACAAAACTGTCATCGGTCGCGGGTGCCGCGAATGTGATGACGACCGTCACCGACGTCAGCAAGCCTGAGAGCGTGGCGGAACTGGAGCGTGCGGTGCGCGAGCGCTTCGGCGGCGCCGACATCCTCATGAACAATGCCGGCATCCAGCCGGGCAGCACGCTCTTCGGCGAGCCCGACAACTGGCAGCGCATCATCGGCGTGAACATGTGGGGCATCATCCACGGCTCGCGCATCTTCGCGCCCGGCATGATCGCGCGCGGCAAGGCCGGCATCATCATCAATACCGGCTCGAAACAGGGCATCACCACACCACCCGGCGATCCCGCCTACAACGTCTCGAAGGCCGGCGTGAAGGCATTCACCGAGGCACTCCAGCACGAGCTGCGCAACACCAGGGGCTGCCGGATCACCGCGCATCTGCTCATCCCCGGTTTCGTGTTCACCGGTCTCACCGCAAAGGGGCGCACCGAAAAGCCGGCTGGCGCCTGGACGCCGGAGCAGACAGTCGATTTCATGCTGACGCGGCTTGAGGCCGGCGATTTCTATATTCTGTGTCCGGACAACGACGTGCCGCGCGCACTCGACGAGAAGCGCATGCTCTGGGCCGCCGGCGATATCATCGAGAACCGCCCACCACTGTCGCGCTGGCACCCGGACCATGCGGAGGCGTTCAAGAGATTCGTGGAGGGCAACTAGACGCCTTCCCTTCTCCCCTTGTGGGAGAAGGTGGCGCGAAGCGCCGGATGAGGGGTTCCGTCCGCGGATACAACTGAGAGAGCAACTTGCGGAGAGAGACCCCTCACCCGGCTCGCCGCTCCGCGGCGCGCCACCCTCTCCCACAACAAGGGGAGAGGGTGCAGTCGAGAATGCCTACAGCGTCTCTTGCTGGTGCCCGCACTGCTTGCAGGCAAACTTGACGCGCGACTGACCCTTGGGCGCCTGCACCCGGTTCGGCGCGCCGCACTTGCCGCAGACCGCCTCGATGCGGGTCGTGCCCTGCTTGACGACGATGGTCTTCTTCTCCATCGACTCGCGGATCAGGCGCTCGGCCTCCTCTCGCAGGGATTGTTTCGACAAAGCTCGTCTCCGCCTCTGAAAGCGCGAGAGCCATATCGCACCTGCGTCGAAATCACAATCGGCAAGCTGAGGCAACAGCGCCATCAAGTGAGCCATTGCGGGACGATGCGCAGCGCAGACGCCGCAAAATCGCGGGCGGCAAAATGACTAAAATTTCGATCGCGGTCGGCTCGGATGCCGGTCCACGTTGCGAACTCCACCTGGAAGGAGCTGACCGCCCCGCGCGCCGAGAGCCGCGGAGCGGTGACGCCGTAACCTCCTAAGGCCAGCGAGGACTGAAATGGCAACCGACAATTAATCGGCCGGAAACGCCCGAACCAAGCGCGCTTCACTTCCACGCAAGGCATCTGCATCGAGCTTTCCCTTCCGCGCGCCATCGAGCGCGCACGAAAAAATCCGGTAGAATTGCGCGCCGTCATAAGCGACCAAGAGCAGATCGACGCCGGCGTTGATCGCCTCCACCACGGCCTTGCAGACGTCGTGCTGGTAGATCGCGCCCATGACGAGGTCGTCGGTCATCACGACGCCCTGATAATTCCACTTGTCGCGGATGATCCCCTCGACGACGCGTTTGGAATGCGAGGCAGCGCGACCGGCATCGATGGCGGTCAGCGTGACATGACCGATCATGAGCGCGCTGTGCGACTGCGCGAGCACCTCCCGGAACGGGCGCCAGTCGGATGCTTCAAGCTCTTCGACTGGCGTATCGAGATTGGCGCTGAAATGGTGCGTGTCGGTTCGCAACCGGCCGATGCCCGGAAAATGCTTGAGCGTGGCGCCGACGCCGAAAGACTCGAGACCGCGGACATAGGCGCTCGCGATCTCGCCGACCACTGCCGGATCGCTCGCGATCGCGCGCTGGCCGATCAGCGTGTGGAAGTCGAGGCGGTTGCGCTGAACCTTCGGCTTGAGATCGAGCACCGGCGCGAGATTGAGATTGACGCCGAGCCCTGCAAGCTCACGCCCGTGAATGCGGCCGAACTCCTCCGCCTTAGCCCGGCGGCCATCCGGCGCGAGTCCGACGAGCGTCGCCAGCGCCGGCACCTTTGTCAGCGGCGGAGAGAGATGGCCGACGATACCGCCTTCCTGATCGGCGGCGACGATGAGCGGCGGCAGGCCGGCGGCGCGCCGCCTGTCCTGCAGCGCCGCGATCTCGGCCCGCAGGGCATCGACGGTCCGGTCCCTGATGTTGTGCCGGGTTACGTAGATGCCGCCGATCAAGCCTTGCTCGGCAAGTCGCGCGACCTCGGGAAATGACGAATAGCCGACCATGAAGCGAGGCCCGAGCTGCCGCGCCTCTGCAGCGCTCGCGCTGAGGACATCGTGCTTGCGCAGCTCGAATCGCAGATGCGCCGCCGCCATCAGCAGCGGCGGCAGGCACCAGAGAAGGACGAGGAGCTTGCCGGCCACGCCGCGCCAGCGCCCCCGGCGCAAGAGGACGATGACAACGACGATGTTCACGGCGACAAGCGCGATGTTTCCCGCACCACGCAGCACGACCAGATAGGGATCGTTCTTGTTCGCGGCAGCGAAGGCGAGGACAGGCGCGGCCAGCCAGAGCAGGGTGAGACCGATACGACGAATGAGCTGCATGGGGTTGCGACAGGTGCGAGGCGACGAATGCCTCGCACCTATCAAGGCGGTTCACGTCGCGCGAGAGGCAAAAGCGCGCCTGCACGAAAACTGCACGAAACTCCTGAACTCGTGCAGACGATGATCCCGGCTTCTGCACAAGCAGCGTCCAGACTTCGTGGCGCCATCAACCACAAAAGGTCTTCTGGACATGACGAGCCTGGCTTCGACGTCGACGACGGACATCCAACCGATCAGGCCTTCCCCGATTCCGGTCAAGCTCGGGCTCGCGCTGGCGCTGGCTGCGCTCGCCGACTGGCTGTTCTATGGTGAGCGGATCGGGTTGTCGTTCTCACTCTTTGCCATCGCGATTGCTTGCGTCGCATCGATCGTCAATCGTGCCACGCTGGACCTGCGGCGCGGTCTGACTTGTGCAGCCATTCTCGCCGCCGGCCTCGTGCCAGCCATCGAAGAGCTCAACCCGCTCTCGTTCCTGATCCTCACTTTCGCGCTGGCGGTCGGCCTGCTGCTTGCGACCAATCCGGAGACGACCGAATTCGCGGACCGCGCCCGCGCCTTGCGCAACTTCGTCCTGTTCGGACCTTTCAGATTCTTTCCCGACGCACTCCAGGTCTTCAACATGTCGGCGTTCACCCGGGGTGTCGCGCTCTGGCTGGCGCCTGCGGTGCTGGGCACCGTCTTCGTCGCGCTGTTCGCCGCGGCTAATCCGGTAATCGAGCAATGGGTATCCCTGCTCAATCCGAAGATCATTCTCGAATATGTCAGCTTCTGGCGCGTGCTGTTCTGGACGGCGATCCTGGCGCTGGTCTGGCCGTTCATCCATGTGCGCTGGCGGCGCAAGATGAGCGTTACCACTGCCGCGGCCGATGTCGCGGAGCCGGAGCCCCTCGCGCCCTTCGTGCCGGCCGAGTTCCTGGGCCAAGCGACGATTTTGCGCTCGCTGGTCCTGTTCAATGTGCTGTTCGCCGCGCAGTCCATCCTCGATGGGATCTATCTCTGGGGCCATGTGGCGCTGCCCACGGGCCTCACCTATGCGGCCTACGCCCATCGTGGCGCCTACCCCTTGATCGCAACCGCACTGCTCGCCGCCGCTTTCGTGCTGATCGCGATGCGCCCGGGCGGGCCGGCGGAGAAATCCAAGGTGATCCGGCCGCTGGTCTATCTCTGGGTGGGTCAGAACGTCCTCCTGGTCGCCTCCTCCATCCTCCGCCTCGATCTCTACGTGGATATCTACATGCTGACCTACTGGCGCATCGCGGCCTTCATCTGGATGGGGCTGGTGGCGCTCGGGCTGATCCTGATCATGGCCCGCATCGTGCTCAGCCGTTCCAACCGATGGCTCGTCGGCGCCAATCTGATCGCGTTAACGAGCGTGCTATATGCCTGTTCGCTCGTGAACTTCGATGCGTTCATCGCCGACTACAATCTGACCCACAGCCGCGAGATGTCGGGCAAAGGCGTGCAGATCGACATCAACTACCTTCTCACGCTCGGACCGCAGGCGCTGCCTGCGATCGGCAAGGCGATCCAGCTTCGGGCGCTGGCGGGCGATAGCTGCCTTGTTTCACGCCGCGATCGGCTTGTAGAACAGCAGCGCCAGGACATGGCCTGGCGGGCCTGGAGCTTTCGAAGCTGGCGGCTGCAACGCAGGCTCGATGCGCAGGCGAAGGCTGCAGGCTGACGAGGACGCGGAGAGATCTTTGGCGCATCGCATTCTCATCGTCGACGACGAGGGCCACATCCGCGAGGTCATCCGGGTTGCACTCAAAAGGGCCGGCATGGACGTGATCGAGGCGCGCGACGGCAAGGAGGCGCTCAGCCGCTTTGCCACCGACAAACCCGACCTGATCGTACTCGACGTCGGCATGCCCGAGTTCGACGGCCTCGACGTCTGCCGCGAAGTGCGCAAACACTCCGACGTGCCGATCCTGTTCCTGTCGGCGCGCGACGAGGAGATCGACCGCGTGCTTGGCCTGGAGATCGGCGGCGACGATTACGTAACGAAGCCGTTCAGCCCGCGCGAGCTGGTGGCGCGGGTCAACGTCATCCTGCGCCGCCTCAGCCCGCGCAACGGCGAGACCAAGGCAGGTCCAGCGGCGCTCATCCAGGGCAGTCTCCTGATCGATCCCGAGCAGCACGTCGCATCCTTCGCCGGCACCGCGCTGAAACTGACCGCGATCGAGTTCGGCATCCTGCGCGCGTTCCTGACCCGACCGACTGCCGTATTCAACCGCGAGCAGTTGATGCGGGCGGCCTATCAGCTCAACATTCAGGTCTCCGACCGCACCATCGACAGCCATATCCGCAACATCCGCGCCAAGCTCGCGGCGCTGGCCTGCGACAACGTGATCGAGACCATTCACGGCGTCGGCTTCAAGCTCGGCCGCTGCGAGAAGCAGGCATGAGCACTGCGCCCGACAAGTGGCGGCCATCGCTCGGCCTCGTCATTTTTGCGGTGCTGACCACAGTCGGCGTGCTGCCGCTGGTCGGTCTGTTCTTTTTCCGCCTCTACGACAACCAGCTCATCCGCCAGACCCAGGCCGAGCTGATCGCGCAGAGCCGCGTGCTCGCGACGATCTATGCGCAGGAGGTCGAGGCGCGGCTGGGCAACGACCTGACGCTCGGCGCCGAGGTGCCGCCCGGCGTGCTGCCCGATCCCGGCGACCAGTTCACGCCGATCCGGCCTGCGCTCGACCTGACCGCCAACGACCTGTTGCGGCGGCGCCCCGATGCTCAGGCCGCGGCCCGGCCCGCGGAGCAGGCCTATGTCCAGATCGGCGCCAAACTGACGCCGATCATTCGCGAGACCCAGAAGGTGACGCTGGCAGGATTCAGGATCCTCGATCCGCAAGGGGTGGTGATCGCCGGCCGCCAGGAGGTCGGGCAGTCGCTCGCTCATATCGAGGAAGTCGCCGACGCGCTACACGGCCAATATCGCGCCACGCTGCGCAACCGCGTACCAGACAAGCCGCCGCCGCCGATCTATTCGTTCAGCCGCGGCCTCGGCGTGCACGTGTTTTCGGCGATGCCCGTCATCGTCAACAGCCGCGTCGCCGGCGTGATCTACACCACGCGGACGCCGAGCAACATTTTCGACCATCTCTACCAGGCGCGCGGCAAGTTCGTGCTGGCGGGGCTCGCCGTGATCCTCGGCACGATCGCGATCGGGCTGGTGTTCTCCCGCACCATCACGCTGCCGATGCGCGAGTTGATCGACCGCGCGGCGCGGATCGGCCGCGGCGACCGCGAGGCGTTCCAGCCGCTCAGGCATTACGGCACGCGGGAGTTCGCCCAGCTTTCGCACAGCTTCCTCGGCATGGCCGAGCAGCTCGCGCGGCGCTCGGACTACATTGCGACGTTCTCGGCGCACCTCACTCACGAGCTGAAATCGCCGCTGACCTCGATCAAGGGCGCGGCCGAGCTGTTGCAGGATTCGCTTCAGGGCAAATCCGATGCGTTGACGCCCGCCGAGCAGAAGACATTCGTGGCGAACATCCTGTCCGATACCGAGCGGCTGGAAGCGATGGCACAGCGGCTGCGCGAGCTGGCCCGCGCCGAAAGCCTGCCGCAGAACGAACGCACGGAGCTCGCGCCCGTCATTGCCGACCTCAAGACCCGGTTTCCGGCGGGCTCGATCTCGGCCTGCGGCAGCCTCGACCGGCCGATCGGCATGTCCGGCGAGAAAGCCCTGATCGTGTTGTCGCACCTCGCCGACAATGCGATGCGGCACAAGGCCAGGACGATCAGGCTCGAGGCGGTCGACGAACGCGCCACCCTGCGGCTGACGGTCAGCAATGACGGCGAGCCGATCTCAGTGCCCAATCGTGACAGGATATTTGACGCTTTCTTCACCACCCGCCGCGACCAGGGTGGGACCGGAATGGGCCTCGCAATCGCGCGGGCGGTAATGGCGAGCCATGGCGGCTCGATCAGGCTCAAGCCGACCGACGAGGGCGCGGCCTTCGAGCTCTGGTTTCCATTGGGCTAGATCGCGAATACCCAGGCAGCAATGATGGTGCCGATCGTGACCAGACCGGCGATGGTCCAACCCGCCGCATATTCCAGTTCAGGGTGACCGGTCGCCCGCATGATCTCGGCCGGATCGGCGGTGTGCTTCCAATGCTCTGCCATGACAGCCTCGCGCGTTTTTTCCCGCGTCTTATGTAAGTCGCATCAGCCGCCATAAGGTTCCATCACGGAAATGCGAGGACCGGCTGCCGGCCGGCAGTCGCGGGGGGCGATGCGGAGCGGTTCGCATGCCCCACAAAAAAACCGAAAAACAACCCCATGCAAAGTAGCCGGGTGTTGCCGGCACAAGGCATTGCGCGCTGCAAAGTCGTTGACACGTCGGGCAAAACAGCGGCACCGATATATCATCGCGCGGTTTGCAAGCTTGCCCTCCAATGGCCTGCTCGATTGCGTGTGCGCCTTCCACGGCATGGCCGACAACAGGGTCACAGGGCGCGCTGGCCTTGGACCAAGACTTGGACAAGACTTGGACAAGACTTGCAGGGCCGGCCGCGCCTGCCGTTAAATCGCCCCAAGGCACGCTCATCTCTGAACCCGTTTAATGCGATGTCCGCGCGAGGCGGCACCACAACAATGAAGAATTGTCTCGCTTTTTTCCTTCTTTTGATCATGACGACGGCCTCCGCCCATGGCCCCGTGCCGGTACGGCCGCAAGGTTCTTCCGATCTTGTGCGCGTGGGCCTCACCGATGCCGACACCAGCGCCGGCGGCACGGCCCGGCTGTGCGAGCAGGTCGCCTTCTCGCGCGGCCTGCGCTACGGCGAGAGCGAGCAGAACGTGCTCGATGTCGCCACCAGCCAGACCAAGGCGGATATGCCGCAGCCGGTGCTGGTGTTCGTGGCCGGCGATACCTTCACCGGCGATACCGCCGCCCCGGACCTGTCGCGCGAGGTCCAGGATCAGGCCATGTGCTTTGCCGCGCGCAACGGCATGATCGGCGTGCGCGTGAACTACCGCCTCGCACCCGCGGCGACCTGGCCGACCGGCGCGACCGACGTGGCGGCGGCGCTGTCCTGGCTGCACCAGAACATCGACCTGTTCAACGGCGATGCCCACGAGATCGTCGCGGTCGGCTATGGCGCCGGCGCCTTCCATGTCGCGAGCCTGCTGGCGCATCCCGAACTCCAGGCCGACCGGGCCGATGTCGCCGGCCTCGTACTGGTGTCCGGGATCTACCGCGCCGGCAAGGACGCGAGCGACAGCGAAAAGGCTTATTTCGGCACCGATGCCAGCCAATATGACAAGCGATCGATCTTTCCCGGCATCCTCACGGTTGATGAGCCGATCGTGCTGGCCTGGGCGGCAGGCGATCCCGCACATCTCGTCGCGCAAGGCGAATCCCTGAAACATGCGCTCTGCGCCGCCGGCCACTGCCCGCGCACCACGATCCTACACAGCCGCGACGGCATCGCCGCGGCGTTCGGGCTCGACGGCTCCGGCGACAGCCTCGCCGGGCCGACGCTTTTGCTCGTGCGACAGCTCGAGGCGCGAGGGCTGCCATAGCGGCGCGTTGCCCGCAGCATGACGACTGAATCGCACCTTTTGCTGGGCTAACCCCCTCGCCTGCTCCCTCCCCGCAAGGGGGAAGGGAGCAGAGCGTAGCGCGAGGCTGCGCTGTGCCTCAATGCCATGGCGCCAAAGAATGGAGTCATTCGTCAAAATGAAGGTGCGTTCCCTCCCCCCTTGCGGGGGAGGGTTAGGGAGGGGGTGCCACACGGCACACTCTCTCAATCAAAAGTCCGCGCATCCCTAAGCCGGCTTGAGCGAGGTCACCGCGCTTCGAGCAGCGAACGTACTGCGGCGCGTCAACACGCCTGCCGTTTCGCCTCGACGGCACGGATCTCGAAACGACACGTCGAGCCACAGGATTGACAAACGCTTGACCTAGATCAAGCGGCCTTGGTGCAGGGTGAGCCGACCTCGGGAGGGGCCAACATCAAGGTATCGAACATGCGCGTCACCGGCAGAATGCTGTTCGTTGTGTTGGTCGCCTTAGCCTCGCTCGGGGCGATGTCGCAGCAACATGCGGAGCAATCCGTCACCGACAGTGAAATCCGCATCGGCAACGTCATGCCGTATTCGGGGCCGCTCTCGGAATTCGGCGCGATCGGCAAGGCAGAGGCCGCCTATTTCGACATGATCAACGATCGCGGCGGGATCAACGGCCGCAAGATCCGCTTCATCACGCGCGACGACAACTCCGATCCATCGACCGCGCTGGAGCTGACCCGCAATCTGGTCGAGCAGGACGACGTGCTGTTGATGTTCGGCGCGTTCGGCACACCCGGCAATCTCGCCACGCGCTTGTATCTCAACGAGCGGAAGATTCCGCAGCTTTTCGTTGCGTCCGGTGACGAGGAGCTGAGCCGGCCCAACCGGTTTCCCTGGACCATGGGCTGGCAGCCCTCGTTCAGGGCCGAGGGTCGCATCTACGCCAACTACATTCAGGCCTATTATCCGCATCGCAAGATCGTGGTGCTCTGGCAGAACGACCAGTTCGGGCGCATGGTCTTCAAGGGCATCGAGGAAGGTCTTGGCGATCTGAACCGTCTTGTCCTCGTCGACATCGCCTTCGACATTACCGATGAGCATCTCGAAGGGCACGTCTCGATCCTCAAGCGCGCGGGCGCCGACATTTTCGTCTTTCTCGGCGTGCCATCGACGGCATCCAAAGCGATCAAGCTGGCGGCGTCGCTCAATTGGCACCCGGTCGTCATTGTGAACGATGCCTCCGCCTCGATCGCCAATGCGATGGCGCCCGCAGGATTGGAGAATTCGGCCGGTGTGATCTCGGCGGCCTTTCTGAAGGATCCAAGCGATCCTGCGTGGAAAAACGATCCTGGCATGAAGGACTGGTTCGCCTTCATGGACAAGTACCATCACGTCGAAAGCACGAACAACAACGCTGCACTGTATGGCTACGCTGCGGCCGAGGCGCTGACGCAGGTGCTGAAGCAATGCGGCGACGACCTGTCGCGCGAGAACATCATGCGTCACGCGGCTTCGCTCAGGGACTATCAGCCCTCTGTGGCGTTGCCCAACATCAGGATGAATACCTCGCCCGACAGCTATCTGCCGATCAAGCAGATGCGGCTTGTCCAGTTCGACGGCCGCACCTGGCAACCATTCGGCGCGGTGATCGAGACCGCATTCACGGAAGGCGCGGCGCGATGAGCCGCCTCGGGCAGGCTTGAGCGAGGCCAGCGCGCTTTCGAGCAGCGAACGCACCCGATTTCACCAACGGCGCAACCGCATCTTATGGTGGCCGTGGCAAACGCCTTTTCGTTTCATGGCGAATGTTTAAGATCGGCACCGACCTGCATTCGCTCCGCCGGGAGACACCCCATGACCGAGACCATCCGCATCAAGCGCTTCACTGTGCGCCCCGTGATCGTGCCTATGAACCTGCCGCTCCAGACCTCGACCGGTGCGGTCGCCAAGGCGCCGCTGGTGCTGGTCGATTGCGAGACGGACCAGGGTGCGCGGGGGCATGCCTATCTGTTCTCGATCACGCCGGCGGCCTTGAAGCCGCTGACCGCGATGGTCGCGGAGATGTCAGAGATGATCGCCGGCGACGACCTGTTGCCGTTCGAGATCGAGCGCAAGCTGACCCAGCGCTTCACGTTGCTGGGACTTGCCGGCCTGCAGCGGCTGGCACAATCCGGCATCGACATGGCGGCGTGGGACGCGCTGGCGCGTACACGCGGCTTGCCGCTGGCACGCCTGCTCGGCGGCGCGCCAAAGCCGGTGCGGGCCTACAATTCGAAGGGGCTCGGCATCATGCCGGCCGCCGCCGCGGTGGACGAGGCGCACAAGCTGCTCGCCGAAGGTTTTCACGCCGCCAAGATCCGCGTCGGCCGGCCCGATGCGCGTGAAGACCTGAATGTGGTGCGCGCGGTGCGCAAGGCCGTCGGCGACGACGTGACGCTGATGTGTGACTACAATCAGGCCTTGACGGTCACTGAAGCGATCCGCCGCGGCGAGATGCTCGACGACGAGGGGCTGACCTGGATCGAGGAGCCGATCCGCCACGACGACTATGCCGGCTGCGCCCGCATAGCGGACGCGCTCCGCACGCCGGTCCAGATCGGCGAGAATTTCGACAGCGCCTTTTCCATGCAGGCCGCACTCGCCGCGGAGGCGTGCGACTTCGTCATGCCGGACGTCCAGCGTATCGGCGGCGTCACCGGCTGGCTGCGCGCCGCCTCGCTCGCCCATGCCGCCGGCATCGAGATGTCGACGCATCTGTTCTCGGAGGTGAGCGCGCATCTGCTGTGCGTGACGCCGACCGCGCATTGGCTGGAATATGTCGACTGGGCTGACGCCGTGCTGGCAACACGCCTCGCGATCAAGGACGGCTTCGCACTGCCGAACGAGACACCCGGCAACGGCATCGAATGGGACGAAGCGGCGGTGAGGAAGTACTTGGTGGCGTGATCGCTCAGTGGGATGACATTACACTGCATCCGCGGCGAAGATGCGCTCCCTCTCCCCGCTTGCGGGGAGAGGGTTGGGGTGAGGGGGAGCCTCCGCAGGGACGCTAGCAGTTAGACTCGCGGAGCCCCCTCACCCGAATTTGCGCTCCGCGCAAATTCGACCTCTCCCCGCAAGCGGGGCGAGGTGAAGAATCAGCTCAATCAGCGCACCGCCGCATTCAGATCCATCGTCTCCAGCAAGCTGTTCTGGCGCCAGTCGATGAAGGCATCCTTGAAGCGGCTGATGACGTCGGCGTGTTCGGGCGCATCCCACAAATTGCGCTGTTCGAGCGGATCATTCTCGAGATCGAAGAGCTGGCCATCCTCTGCGCCGTGAATGAAGACGGCCTTCCACCTATCGTCGCGCACCATCGTGATCAGCCTTGCGCCGGTCATGGCGACGTCGCCGGCCTGCTCGCTGAAGACGAAATCGCGACCTGTCCAGTCTTCGCCCTCGAGCGGGGAAAGCAGGCTGCGGGCCTGGCACGGCTTTGGATGCTGCGCGCCGGCGAGATCCAGGATGGTCGGGCCGAGATCGAATAGCTGGCACTTCCCGGCAATCCGCCGCCCGCCCGTGAACCGCCCCGGCGACCAGAACAGCAACGGTACGCGGGTGACAGGTTCGTACATCGACCATTTCTGGCTGAGGCCGTGTTCGCCGAGATTGTCGCCGTGGTCCGACATGAAGATGAGGACGCAGTTGTCGAGATAACCCTTTTCCTCCAGCGTTTGAAGCAGGCGGCCGATCTGCTCGTCGATCATGGTGACGTTCGCATAATAATGGGCGCGCAGACGCCGCATTTCCTCATGCGTCGGCTGAAGCTTCCATGACACGGCGTCGTGGTCGACCTCGGTGTCGTGACGCCGCTTCTCCTTCAGATAGGCCGGCAGCCCGTCGATCTCGGCCTCTGTCGGCTGCGGCACCGGCAGGTCGTTGCGGCCAAGGTAGTGCTCCAGATATTCGGGCAACGGGTCATAGGGCGGATGCGGTCCGGGCAGGCCGATCTGCATGAACAGCGCATCGGGCTTGGGGCGTGTCTGCAACCACCACATTGCGGTCTCGGCGACAAAAATGTCCGGGTGCAGCGACTTCGGCATCTGCCAGGTGAATGCGCCCATCCTGTCGCCGTAATCCGGCAGGCTGCGGTAGCCGGCGCGCGACGGCTTTGTGAGCTTGTGCGCAGCGAACGCCTTATCGAGCTCATCGGCGAACCATCGTCCCTCGAAAAAGCGATCCTTGTTCTCGACCACGAAGCGCTCGTGGAAGCCTGCCTTGGCGTCATAGGGGATGGTGTGCATCTTGCCGACATTGACACAGTGATAGCCGGCCTCCGCCAGCTTGCTGACCCAGGTCTTCTGCCAAGCCTGTCCGTTGCGCAGCACGCCGGATGCGTGCGGATAGAGGCCGGAAAACAGCGCCGCGCGCGAGGGAACGCAACTCGGCGCATTGATGAAGCAATTGTCGAAATAGACGCCCTCGTGCGCCAGGCGGTCGAGATTCGGCGTCTTCATATAGGGGTGGCCCGTCGCCGCGATCGTGTCGAAGCGCTGCTGATCGGTCATGACCAGGACGATATGGGGCTTTGTCACGGTTGTTTTGTCCTACGCGGCGTTGAGTTAGCAGAGGATATGTCTGACATAATAATTCTTGTCAAACCTCGCCTGTTCGGATTATCTTGCGTCGAGAGCCAACTTTTCCCATTCATCTGAAATAAATCAGACATTTGAACTCGCAGGGCCCAACCAACGTGGCAAAACCCGACAGCAACGACAGCCCGCAGTCGAGCGCCCTGGTCGCCCGTGAGGTGGCAAGGCTGATTCTGACCGGCGTGTGGCGCGAGGGCACGACCTTGCCGCGCGAGATCGAGCTTGCCTCTCGCTTCGACGTCAGCCGCGCGTCCATTCGCGAAGCGCTCTCGCTGCTCAAGGCGAAGGGCCTGATCGCCTCGAAGCAGAAGGCCGGCACGCATGTGCGGGCGCGCATCGACTGGAACATGCTCGACGAGGAGCTGCTCAATTGGACCTTGTCCGAATTGCCGACACGGGAGTTCGCCAAGCAGCTTTTGGAGATCCGCAGGATCGTCGAGCCCGAGGCCTGCGCGATCTGCGCCGTGCGCGGCACTGACGAGGACTTCGCCCGGATCGAACGCGCCTATCGCGGCATGGACGCAGCCGGAATGGACCGCCTCGCCTATGCCGAACCGGACCTGCAGTTTCACCGCGGCATTCTCATCGCGACGGGAAACGATTTCCTGATCGCCTTCGGCGCTACCGTCGCCGCGGCGTTGCGCATGTCGTTCAACATGTCGACCCAAAACCCGGGCGCGCCGCGCAAGAGTCTGCCCTATCACCGCGCGGTCCTCGACGCGATATGGGCGCGCAATCCCGACGCCGCGCGCCAGGCCATGCACAAGCTCATGGATCTCACCGAACAGAACATCATCTCGGCCTTGTCGCGCCAACGGAAGAAGGACGCCGAGGATGATAGCGCCCGCTCCAAGCGGACGCGTTGAAAACCAAGCCGTATTGAGGGAGGACATCATGAAGAACAGGGCGGACCAACCCGCGCGTGCAATCACCCGCCGCAAATTGCTGAAAGCGAGCGCCGCGGGCGCGGCGCTCGCGGCATTTCCGGCGCCGCTGATCGCGCAGACCAAGCCGTTTGCCGGCGTCACGTTGCATGGCGCCTCGTTCCAGCATCGCTTCTTCACGCTGCTGCAGAAATACATTCCGGAATTCGAAGAGCAGACCGGCATGAAGGTCGATCTCCAGCTCTCCGCCTTTCCGGTCTACAACCAGCAGGCCAATCTCGAACTGTCCTCAGGCGGCTCGGCCTATGATTTCGTCAACGTCACCTTCATCCTGGCGGCGCGCTGGGTCGCGGCGGGGCTGCTTTCCAATCTCGACGAGTTCACCGGCGATCCCAACCTGACGCCGGCCGAGTGGAATCCGAAGGACTTCGTCGAGGGCGCGCAGGTGCCCTATCGCGACGCCAAGGGCGGCACCTACGGCTATTCCTGGGAAGGCGGCGCGATGGTGATGGGGCTGTCGCGGATGGACCTGATGGAGAAGAAGGGGCTGAAGATCCCCAAAACCTTTGCCGAGCTGCAGCAGGTCTGCGCCGAGATCAACGGCACCGACGGCGCGAGCGGCATCGTCGCGTTCCAGCTCCACCACTGGAACCTGCCGCCCTACATCCAGGGCTTCGGCGGCAACATCTTCCGCAATCCGCCCGGCGACATCATGCCTGCGCTGAACAAGCCCGAGACCATCGAGGGTATCGAGTTCTACGCGAAGCTGCTGAAGAGCGCGCCGAAGGGCGTCCTCACCTATACCGAAGACCAGGCACGGCAGTCGCTGCTCACCGGCCGTTCCAACATCTTCATCCATTCCAGCGCCTGGGTGACGCCGATCCTGCTCTCCGAGGAGAGCAAGGTGAAGGACACCTCGCGCGTGGTGCGGATGCCGGCCGGCCCCGTGCACGACCATCCGGCGTCGAACAGCCAAGGGCTCGGCATTCCCAAGAACGCCAAGAACAAGAAGGCGGCGTGGGAATTCATCAAATGGGCGCTCTCCCCCGACATCTCGATGCGGCTCGTCAAGGAGCATGGTCATTCCTCGGTCTGCCGACGCTCGATCATCACCAGCGATGCCTATCGCAAGCTGAATACGGTGAACGGCCAGGACCTCGGCGCGCTCTATCTCGAAGTGCTGGAATTGCCGGCCAAGGGCGAGAACTACATGGCCTATCGCACCGTGAAGGAGTTTCCGATCGTCGGCGACGTCCTCAACAAGGCGTTCGAGCAGGTGGCGACCGGCCAGCTCCCCGCCAAGGACGCGATGAACGCCGCCCAGGACCAGGCGATCGCAGCACTTCGCAGAGCCGGGACCCAGCTTTGAAGCAGGGTGGAATTGACGAAGAGCGCCGCAGGTTCATCGCCTTCGCGCTCACGCCGAGCCTGATCGTGCTGTTCGCGGTCGCCGTGCTGCCGGCGATCTACCTCGTCGTGACGAGCCTGACGCCGTTCCAGTTGACGGCGCCGGGCTCGGCCACCGATTTCAGCGCACCGTTGCGCAACTATGGCCTGTTGCCCGGCGATCCCCGTTTCGTCAATTCGCTCGTCGTGCAAGCCAAGCTGTCGTTCTGGGGCGTGCTGTTCCAGGTGCTGCTAGGCATGCTGCTCGCGCTGCTCTTGAACGTGCAGTCGCGCTTCGTCGAATTCGCGCGCACCTTCTTCCTGATTCCGATGGTGCTGCCGCCGATCGTGGTCGCGGTGATCTGGAAGCTGATCTACACGCCCGACATCAGCCCGCTCTACTACGCCGCGCAGGCCTTGCATTTCACCATGCCGGCGCTGACCTCGAGCGTCGACTTCGCGCTGACCGCGATCATCATCGCTGACACCTGGGAGTGGCTGCCCTTCACCTTCCTGATGGTGCTGGCGGCGCTCCAGACCATTCCGGACGAATATTCGGAGGCCGCCCTCGTCGACGGCGCCAACCGCCTGCAGATCTTCTGGTACGTGACGCTCCCCTTCATCACCCCGATCCTGGTGATCTCAGGCATGTTCCGCCTAATCGACAGCGTGAAGGCGTTTCCGCTGATCTTCCTCCTGACCAGCGGCGGTCCCGGCACGGTCACCGAGGTCACGAATTACTATGCGTATCTGCTCGCCTTCGACACCAACGAGATTGGCTATTCCAGCGCGGTGACGGTCGTGATGCTGCTGCTGGTCGCCGGCATCAGCCTTGGCCTGGTCTGGATGGGCCGCCGCCGGGAGGCGATGGCATGAGCGAACATTCCGGACGCCATGCGACGCCGGGGCGGCTGGTCGCGATCACCATCACGCTGCTCATCCTGCTCTCGCCCTTCCTGTGGCTGCTGCAGATGAGCTTCAAGTCGAACGACCAGATCCTGCAATTCCCGCCGCCGCTGATCTTCACGCCGACGCTGGAGAATTACATCTCGCTCTGGCACAGCGCGTTCTCGGCCTCCTTCGTCAACAGCCTGCTCAGCGCCTCGCTCTCGACAGCGCTCGCGCTGCTGTTCGGGATCCCTGCGGCCTACGCGCTGTCGCGCTGGGCCGGGCGCGGCAAACATGGCCTCAGCTTTGCGATCCTGGTCACGCGGATGGCGCCGCCGATCGCGTTCACGATCCCATTCTTCCTGTTCTATCGGTGGATCGGCCTGCTCGACACCATCACAGGTCTCGTGCTGGTCTACACCAGCTTCAACCTGCCGCTGGTGATCTGGATGATGCAGCCGTTCTTCGACACGGTGCCGATCTCGCTGGAGGAGGCTGCCCTCGTCGACGGGGCGCGGACGCGCACGGTGTTCACGAAGATCGTGCTGCCGATGGTGACGCCCGGCATCGCCGCGACCGCGATCCTCTGCTTCCTCTACGCCTGGAACGATTTCTTCTTCGCGCTGATCCTGACCCGCACCAATGCGCGCACCGCGCCGGTCGCCGTCGTCAACTTCATGAACTACGAGGGCTGGGAATGGGGCAAGATCGCCGCCGGCGGCTCGCTGGTGATGGCGCCGGTGCTGATCTTTTCGCTCGCAGTGCGCCGCTATCTCGTCTCCGGTCTCACGGCCGGTGCGGTCAAAGGGTGACATCATGAAGCTTCCGACCGGCGCCTCGCGCGTCGTCTTCATCTTCGCCCACCCCGCCGGCCATGTCGGCGCACCGCGTTACTACACGCCTTATTTTGGGGAGCAGGGGCTCGACTGGCACATGGTGCCGATGGATGTGACGCCAAAAGATCTCGCCGAGACGATCCGGGCGCTGGCGAAGTCGCCGAGCACTGCGGGCTTCAACCTGACCATGCCGCACAAGCCGGCCGCGTTCGAGCTCTGCGACGAGGTCGGCCCCGCCGCCAAGTTCGAGGGCGTGGTCAACACCATCCGCATCGAGGCGAATGGCAGGCTGGTCGGCGAGTCCTTCGACGGCGGCGGCTTTCTGAATGCGGCGCGCCAGGCCGGGATCTTCGATCCAAACCGTCGCTGTGTCGTGATCGGCGCGGGCGGCGCCGGCCGCGCGATCTGCCACGCGCTTGCGACGGCCGGC
Organism: Bradyrhizobium sp. ISRA442; assembly: GCF_038085055.1. Lineage (NCBI taxonomy): Bacteria > Pseudomonadati > Pseudomonadota > Alphaproteobacteria > Hyphomicrobiales > Nitrobacteraceae > Bradyrhizobium > Bradyrhizobium sp. ISRA442. The sequence goes on along the minus strand of NZ_JALGCN010000003.1, from coordinate 396,778 downwards.
CTGAAACGGCTGCGCATCCTCAACGAGGCGCCCGGCCCGGTCGAAGCGCTCGCGACACGGCTGCGCGGACAATTTCCCGATCTCGCTATCGACCTCGAGGAGCGCTTCGACGACGCCGGCCTCTGCGTGAATGCGACCTCGCTCGGCCTGCATGCGACCGACGCACTGCCGATGGATCCTATGAGGTTACCGCGCGATTGCGCGGTGTTCGACATCATCGCCGCACGCCGCACCGAGTTCATGGAGGCGAGCGCCGCGCGCGGCCTCAAGGTCATCGACGGTGTTGCCATGATCCGGCATCAGCTCCCACTGCAAACGGCGTTCTGGCGGGGTGAAACTTCATTGCGTGATCGCTGACGCGATCGATGTTGGAGCAGTTGCGCGAAATGCTGCCATATCGTCATTGCGAGCGCAGCGAAGCAATCCAGAGTCTTTCCGCGGCCGCAGTCTGGATTGCTTCGCTGCGCTCGCAATGACGGAGTAAGGTGTGGCGTCACAGTTCGCCCAACTCACACTCTCGATCGCAAGCACACCTTCATATTTCCGCAACAGGCGGGCCGAACCAGGTGGTGAGCGCCTCGGTGAGTCCGCTCCGGCCTGTGTCTCCTACCCACGCGACATAGCCATCAGGCCGCACCAGCACGGCACGCGGCGCAGCGACCGCGCCCAGCGCGGGAAGCTCCCACGAGCCGGCATAGTCGGCATCCATCAACTGCACCCGATCCGCCCAAGGCGCGATCTCGAAGCTGCCGGGCGCGCCGAGATTGAGCAGCACGGCGCGCCCGCCATGCAGCAGGCTGAACATTCTGAGCGGACCAAAGCGGGTCACGAGATCAAGATCGGGCATGCGGCGCCCAAGCAGCGGATGTCCCTCGCCGAGGTCATAGCGGATGTCGAGGCCCGACATCATCGCACCGAAGCGTCGGCGCGGCTCGTCCATGCGCAAGAGTCCGGACACGGTGTCGCGCAAGGCGTCGATGCGATCGTCGTGGCGAAGCAGCGCGGTTTGTGCCATGGTGTTGCGCAGGACGCACGCGGCGACCGGATGGCGCTCGGCGTGGTAGCTATCCAGCAGGCTTTCCGACGACGTCCCCTTCACGACCTGCGCCAGCTTCCATCCGAGATTCACCGCATCCTGCATGCCGGTGTTGAGGCCCTGCCCACCGACCGGCGAATGCACATGCGCGGCGTCGCCGGCCAGCAGCACCCGCCTGTCCCGATAGGTGGCCGCCTGCCGGGTCATATCGGTGAATCGCGAGATCGAGGTCGGCGTGTGGATCCCGTAGTCGGTGCCGTGGACGGCGATGAGGGCGTCGCTGAGATCGCGCAAGGACGGCTCGCTCCGTCCGGTCGCTCCGTCGAGCGGTTCGGTCACCATGATCCGCACCGGCCCATCCTCAAGGCGCGCGAAGGAGTGGATGCCCTTGTCGTCGCGGCGAAGGCCCCATTCCGGCTCCTCGGTGATCTCAGCCTCGGCGATCAGGCAACTTATGGTCGGATCCCAGCCGGGGAAGTCGATGCCCGCAGCCTTGCGGACCAGGCTTCGTCCGCCGTCGCACCCGACGAGATAGTCCGCCCGGAGCGGCGGGCCACCGGCCGCGTCGATATCGACGCCAGCCTCGTCCTGCGAGATGGCCCTCACCTCGCGCCCGCGATAGATCGGTACGCCGAGTTCGCTGGCCCAGTCGGCCAAAATGCGCTCGATGCGGCTCTGCCGCAGCGCGAGTACATACGGGTGCCGGGTGGGGAGATCGCTGATATCGAGATGATTCCAGGCGAAGCCCGCGACCTGGGCCACCTGCCCCTCGCCAAGGAAGCGGTCCGCGAGCCCGCGCTGATCGAGAATCTCGATGCTGCGCGCATGCAATCCGCCGGCACGCATGCCGACGAGGTCCTGGCTGACGCGCCGCTCGACGATGGCGACGTCGACGCCCGCAAGCCGCAGCTCGCCTGCGAGCATCAGTCCTGTCGGCCCTGCCCCGACGATCACCACCGCATGGCCAATGATCGCCGTTCCCGCGATCCGCCCGGCCGCCTGCGTCCGCTCCGTCGACATCAATACGCTCATCTCGTGACCCCCCAAGGTTGTGGCTGAGGCCGGGGGTTCTACGGGATGACCGGGGTCTTGAAGCAAGCCCGTTGCGAGCCACATATAGAGCTGGGAGGATAGGCGTTTTTTCCTCCAGCCGATCCGCGGCGATGCGGAGTCCTGACGATTTTATCTGGATGGTTCGTGGCGGCGCGACACGCGTCGGACCATGCTGATCACGCTGCGCCAGCTCTGGACATATCAGTTGTCCGGCCCGGCAGCCGCACCACACACCTGAATCCGATATGGCTGGTTGAGGTGTCGATCGGCTCGGCATGTCGCGCGGCGGGACGATAGCGCCGGCAATAGTTCGGTGCGCAGAGATGCGAGCCGCCCTTGAGAACCTTGCGCGGAATTCTGATGTTGGGCTCGCTTGGGTCGAAGCTCGCCTCCTCGCGCCCGCCACGCGGGTTGTGCGGGATGCATCTGGCGTCCGCCTCGTGCCGCGCCGACCACCAGTCGGAGGTCCACTCCCAGACGTTGCCGATCATGTCGTAGAGGCCGTAGCCGTTCGGCGGAAAGGCCATGACCGGCGAGGTACGCTCGAACCCATCCTCGCAGAGATTCTGGACAGGGAAGTTTCCCTGCCAGATGTTGGCCATGTGCTTGCCACCCGGCATCAGCGCATCGCCCCAGGCGAACTCTTCGCCGTCGAGGCCGCCGCGCGCGGCGAACTCCCACTCCGCTTCGGTCGGCAGATCCTTGCCGGCCCAGCGCGCATAGGCGATCGCGTCGCTCTGGGACACGTGGACGACGGGGTGATCGTCGAGCCCCTTGATGTTGCTGCCGGGGCCATAGGGATGGCGCCAATCGGCACCGCGCATGAAGCTCCACCACTGGCTCCAATCGCAGAGATCGGTGATGCGCGGCAGCGGCGAGAACACCAGCGAGCCGGCGTAGAGCATCTCCTTGAGCGCGCCGGGATAGTCCTTGGGATCAGGGACGATCTGCGCCTCGGTGACGTGGCCGGTCGCATTGACGAATTTCTTGAACTGCCGGTTGGTCACCGGCGTGCGGTCGATCCAGAAACCGTCGACGGATACGCGATGGCTCGGAGATTCTTCCGGATAATGATGGTCGGAGCCCATCCGGAAGGTGCCGCCGGGAATGAAGACCATCTCGCCGGTCTTCACGTCATCCGGCAACCATTCGCAACGATCCAGACCCGCCCGCAGCATGGTGGAAACCCCGATACGCGCATTCCACCTGATGCTACGGAGCGGAATTCAGGGAGCGTCGACGGTGACGGTCCGCCCTGTACGCTGGACACATTGGCTGGTCCCCCTTCCTGGCGTCGAAGTCCCACGCAAATATCGCCTAGGTTGCAAACGGTATCCGAAGATTGGTTAGCTGTGATGTGCAGATTGTGCCAGCACCTCGCGACGGCCGGCGAGCCTTGACGACGCACGCGCAAACCCCTTCAACCGACAGTGGTTACGGGGGGATATCGCGTCAAATTCGGCGATGACTTACCTCAAAATGCGAAGCCACGTTGTCGCACCCGCCTCCCGTTGCGGTAGTATTCTGCAGTTTGCCGCACAATTGTCGCGCTTCGGTATGACCGTCCAACCATGGGGCGATTCCTTCTGGTTGATTCGCAGAAGCTTGATGGCTTCGAGGGCCTTCACCAGGCCGTTCACGGTTCGCACGTCGACGTCATGCAGCTCGGACGCGGTCGGCTGCGCGGGACATTGTCCCATATCGGGATCGGCGATTTTTCCCTCAGCATCGGCGCCTTCAACGTCGGCATGCGCACGCAGCGTATCTCCAGCGACGACAAGCTGATCATCGGCATGCTGCTGGGGGCGGAGCAGCGCGTGGCGCATTGGTCGTTCGACATGCAGCTCAACGATGTGCTCGTGATTCCACCCCTGCTCGAGCATGACGGCGTCTTTCACGGTGCATCGGCCTACGCGGCCATGCGGCTCGACCTCAACGAGGTGACGTCGCTGTTCGGCGGCGAGACGCGGCTGGGCGATCCTGAGATGTGGCGCAGCCGGGGCCATTTCCGGGCGGACACCGCGACCGGCGCGCTCGCTTCGCGCCGTCTGGTGCAGATCATGTCTCACCTGCGCACCCACAGATATGCGCTGATGCCGTCGAACGCGAATTTCTGGAAGCGGTCGATCGCCGAATGCATGGCCGCCAACGTCATGTCGTCTCTTCCGCCCGATGACAGCGGTTGGCTGCCGTCGGCAAGGCGGCTCATCCGCAGGGTCGAAGACTATCTGGACGAGGCCGGCCCACGCCCGGTGCACGTTTCGGCGATCTGCGCGGAGCTGGGGGTCTCGCGACGCACCTTGCATCGCGCCTTTCAGGAGGTGTTCGGCCTCGGGCCCGTCACCTTTCTGCGGCACAAGCGCCTCTGCACCATCTATTCCATTCTGCGCGAAAGCGCGCCCGGCTCAACCACCGTGGCGGCGGTCGCGATGCAGCAGGGCTTTTACGAGCTCGGGCGTTTCGCACACTATTATTTCATGATGTTCGGCGAGCACCCATCACAGACATTGGGCATCGCACCGCCCGCTCTTGCGAAGGCCCAAGGCATCAGCGCCTAACGTGGTCGCACCCACACCCGATGCGGGGTCGCCACCGCAAAAGCGCGACGGCCGCCTCTATCGCGCCTCCACACCGGAGATCTTCTTGCGGGCCGCCCTGCGCTCGATCCAGGCGCAGCGGCGCGCCGTGGCGCCGGAGCGTGCGACGGCGGAGATGCCCTCGCCGGCCTGGAGCAGCGGCGCGACATTCTCGCGCAATGCGCGGCAACGATCGAGCTCGGCCTGCCAATCGATGATGCGCGCGTGGGCGCTCGAGGCGATCAGCGCCAGCATCGCGGTTGCAAGACAGGTCACCTTCATGGCCGGAGCATCCTCTATTTCGGCCCGGCCGGGTCGCGCCGGTAGCGGAAGTTACAATGGGTCGCGCCCTGCATGATCGTCTGCGTGCGCGTCAGCTTGATGTCGGAACCGAATCCCGCCGCCGTCGCAAAGTCGGCGGTGCAGATCAGGAGAAAGCCGAGCTCCGGCTCGCCAAGCGCCTTGTAGAACTCGGCGTAAGCGCACCGCTTCACATCGAAGGCGAATGAGTCCTCACTCTGCTCGATCACGTCGTAGGCGAGCGCATCATCATGGGCGTAGGTCTTGAAGGCCGACGCGACGGCCTTGCCGACATTGGTCTCGTTCTTGGCTTTCCAAAACTCCTCGCCATAGCGGCGATAGAGATCGCCGAGCGCCTTGCGCACCAGCGCGTTGGCCCGCGCTTCGCCAAGCTCGGCCTGCAAGGCCTTGACCAGCGGGATCAGCACCTCTGCCTGGATCTTCGCCTGTTCGATCACGGAAACGCTCATCCACGCCTCCTCGTTTTCGCTGCGGCAAGCATATCCCGACCCGAGACGATTAGCTAACCGAGGATTCCGCAGGGTAGGTCAGATGGCCGTCAGGCTCGATGCGCGCGGCCGGATTGATCTCGGCCTGCTCAATTTTGCCGGGTCCCAGGATGTGAAACACGGTCTCGCCGGCGGCGATGAGATAATCGGTGATGATCCGCCGGTGGCATCGCCACCACACCGTCTCCGCACAAACGATGGCGCAACGCTGCGCGTGCCCCAGTTCGCGCAGATGCGCGAGGCCCATCCGAAAGGCGTCGCTGATGGCATAGTCGGCGTAATTGTGAAAGCTGTCGTTCTGCCAGAAGGCGTTGGTCGCGCGCGGCACCTCGCGCTTGCGGCCGCGCAGGCCACCGAGGGCGGCGATATGCTCATAGCCGATCGCATGCGCAGCGAGCGATTGCGGCAAGATCTCGGAGTTGTACTGCGGATTGGTGCGCGAACGCGGCACCGTGCGAACGTCGACAACGCGCGTGACGGAGGCGCTCTGCAACAACGCGACGAAATCGTCGATCGGGCGGGTGGCGTGGCCAAGCGTATAGAACGGATGAGCCATGGGATACCCTGCCTGTCAGCTCGGCCGCGGTCGTTCAGCTCCGCAGCAGCCGCAGCGCTCGGCCCTTATGCAGGGCGACGTGGTCGGTCTTGTCGCTCCTGATCTCGTATTGCGGATCATCCGGGCTCGCGTGGTGGACGTAACCCTTGTAGTCCACATCCTTCTTGTGCACACGCAGGATATGGCCGCGCACACGGCCGGCCTCGGAATTCCAGCTCACGTGGTCGCCGACCTTAAATGTCTTTTCAGGCGTCTTGGACATGGAACATCAATGCCGGCCGGGGCCGGGCCGTTCCAGCGGTCGCGCCCAATTGCGATAGGTCCGCTTCTATTTCGCCGTCCCGCTCCTGCTCCCGGCCGTGCTTGATCGTCGATCCCCTGCGAGTCCGAGCACCATGTCCGAGAACCGCTCGCCCTGCACCAGCACGTGGTCATGAAGCCGCGTTGCCGCGAGTTGCTCATCGCCGGCGCGGATCGCTTCGAGGATTCCGGCGTGCTCCTGGAGCGATTGCAGCAGACGATTGCGCGCTCGCAGTTGGATGCGGCGATAGGCGCTCAAGCGCTTATGCAGCGCGAAGGCCTGATCGGCGAGAAAGCCGTTGCGGCTCGCGCGGTAGATCGCTTCGTGAAAATTGCGATTGTCGGCATAGTACTGCTCGCTGTCGCCTTCCCGCGCAGCCACTTCGCACGCGCGATGCGCAGCTTCCATCGCCGCATCGTTCTCCGGCGTAAGGCGACGCGCCGCCAGCCTGCCGCAGGCGCTTTCGATCTCGGCCATGGTCTCGAACATCTCGAACAGCCGGGTCGGTGACGGGACACTGACAATCGCGCCGCGGCGTGGGCGGACATCGATGAAGCCTTCGGCGCCGAGCTGAAGCAGCGCCTCCCGGATGGGGGTCCGGGACACCCCGAATCGCTCGGCCAGCGACGCCTCGTCAAGGCGATCGCCCGGCAGAAATTCCCCAGCAATTACAGCGTCTTCGATCGACTGTTTCAGTCTGAAGGCCTGGCTCATTGTATACACTCGTCGGCCCAATTTCATACCATGGCCTTGACAAAACATACAGCATGCAGTTGACCTACAGATTGTATGCAATATTGTTATTAAAAAATGCAATCTAGAACGGGAGGTATGGAATGAGGTTCTCAAGACGCCAAGCCCTGGCCCTCGGAATAGCCGCACCGGCGCTGCTCCGGTTCGGGGCGGCGCGTGCTGCCACGGCACTGAAGATCTCGCACCAGTTTCCGGGTGGCACCGCGACCGAGGGCGATTTCCGCGACCGGCTCTGCCGACGCTTTGCCGCCCTGATCCAGGAGCGCAGCAAGGGAGCGATGATCGCCGAGATCTATCCCGGCTCATCGCTGATGAAGACCAACGCCCAGTTCTCGGCGATGCGCAAAGGCGCGCTCGACATGAGCCTCATTCCGATCTCCTACGCCGGCGGCGATCTTCCCGAACTCAACATCGGTCTGATGCCGGGCCTCGTGACCGGCTACGACGAAGGTCTCGGCTGGAAGAACAAGGCGATCGGCCGGGAGTTCAGCAAGTACCTTGCAGCCAAAGGCGTCATCATCGTCACCTGGATCTGGCAGGCCGGCGGTGCCGCCAGCCGCGTGCGTCCACTGGTCGAAGTCGGCGATGCCAAGGGCATGAAGATCCGCGGCGGCTCGCGCGAGATGGATCTCGTGCTTCAGGCCGCCGGTGCCTCGGTCCTGTCGCTCCCTTCCAACGAACTCTATGCGGCGATGCAGACCGGCGCCTGCGATGCCGCCCTCACCTCGTCCACCAGCCTGACCTCGTTCCGCCTGGAGGAGCTCGCCAAGCATCTGACGACCGGGCGGGCCAAGAGCTATTGGTTCATGCTCGAGCCGCTGGTCATGTCGAAGGCGGTGTTCGACCGGCTTTCGAACGAGGAACGCGACGTCATCGTTTCGGTCGGCGCCGAGCTCGAAGAGTTCGGTCGCGCTGCGGCGGTAGAGGACGATGTTCGCGTGGCGAAGGTCTACGGAGCCGCCGGCGCGACCGTCCACGATCTCGACGCCAAGGCGGTCCAGGCGTGGCGAGACCTCGCGCGCGACACGGCCTGGAAGGATTACGCCAGCAAGAACGAGAACTGCGCCCGCTTGATCAAGCTTGCCATGGAGGCCGGCTCATGAGCGCGCACGGCGTCGATCTCGGCCATTCCGTCGTCGTGACGGCGGCAGCGCGGCCCGGCTCTCCGGTCGGGCGGATCAACCGCGCCATGACCCTGCTCAACAGGACGATCGTCGTCCTCTGCTCGATCGCGCTCATCATCGCGAGCGCGATCCTGAGCTACAGCGTGGCAGCGCGCTACTTCTTCAACGCCGCAACCTATTGGCAGGACGAGGCCGCAGTTTTCCTGCTGGTCGGCGCTACGTTCCTGTCCACCGCGTTCGTGCAGGCCGGCCGCGGCCACATCGGCATCGAAGCCCTCACGGGCTATCTCACGAAGCGCGGCAACGCGATCCGCATCCTCGCGGTCGACGCGGCAAGCTTGTTGTTCTGCTGCTTCTTCGCCTGGAAATCATGGACGCTGTTCCACGAGGCATGGGTCGACGGACAGGTGTCCGGCTCGACCTGGGCACCGCCACTGTGGATTCCCTACAGCATGATGGCGCTCGGCATGACGCTGCTGACGCTGCAGATCGCGCTTCAGCTCGCCTCAGGCATCGACGGATGGAGGAGCAAATGAGCACGTTTGCCGTCGGACTGATGTATGGCGGAGCCACGCTTGCCGTGATGGCCTCGGGGATGCCGATTGCGCTGGCGCTCGGCGCCGTCGCGGTGATCTTCATGTATTTCTTCATGCCTGCCGCGTCGCTCGATACAGTGACGCAGAACGTCTATGAGGAGATGGCCTCGATCACGCTGCTGGCCATCCCGCTCTTCATCCTCAAGGGCGCTGCGATCGGCAAGTCGAAGGCGGGACAGGACCTCTACAGCGCGCTGCACGTCTGGATGGGCCGCATCCCTGGTGGACTCGGCATCGCCAATGTATTTGCCTGCGCGCTGTTCGCGGCGATGGCCGGATCGTCTCCGGCGACCTGCTCGGCGATCGGTTCGGCTGGCATTCCCGAAATGCGCAAGCGGGGATATTCCGGCGGCTTTGCTGCGGGCGTCATCGCGGCCGGCGGCACGCTGGGCATCCTGCTGCCGCCCTCGATCACCATGATCCTGTATGCGGTTGCGGCGGAGCAGTCGCTCGGGCGTCTGTTCCTCGCGGGCATCGGACCGGGTCTTCTCCTGGTGGTCCTGTTTGCGACCTACGCGGTGCTGAGGTTCAAGGCTGAATACGCAGCAGCGCAACGGGCCTATGCCGCGGACCCTGTGCAGCATCCGATCCTTATGAACGAGCGCTTCACCATGGCGATGCGGTTTGGCGCGCTGCCGCGCGTCCTGCCCTTCGTCGTGCTGCTCAGCGGCGTGATGATTGCGCTCTATGGCGGCTATGCCACGCCGTCGGAAACCGCAGGCCTTGGCGGCATCCTGGCGCTCGTTCTGATCGCCTCGATCTATGGTGTGTGGCGCCCCAAGGATCTCAGCCCGATCCTGGAATCGACGCTGAAGGAATCGACCATGCTGATGCTGATCATCGGCATGTCGCTGCTCTACTCCTACGTGATGAGCTATCTCCACATCAGCCAGGCGGCGGCGCAGGCGATCGTGGCGATGGAGCTCTCGCGATGGGTGCTGCTGGGAGCGATCCTGGTGCTGGTGGTCGTGCTCGGCTTCTTCCTGCCGCCGGTCTCGATCATCCTGATGACCGCGCCGATCATCCTGCCGCCGCTCAAGGACGCAGGCTTCGACCTGATCTGGTTCGGCGTGGTGATGACGATCGTGATGGAGATGGGCCTGATCCATCCACCGGTCGGCCTCAACATCTTCGTCATCAGAAACATCGCGCCCGACATCCCGTTGCGGGACGTGATCTGGGGAACGCTGCCCTTCGTGCTGCTGATGGCGTTCGCGGTCGTCCTGCTTTGCCTGGTGCCCTCGATCTCCACTTTTCTGCCCAATCTGGTGATGGGCGCCCCGTCGCGTTAACCGAGGAGGCATGAACCATGCTGAACGACACGAGGTCCGGACGGATCACGGCGCCCGAATTCCTGCAAGGGCTCATCGATACGTTGACGCAACGTGGCCGCGCGGTTCTGGGCATCAAGCCGGAACACGATGCAGGCGAGGGTCGCGATCTCGAGCTTCTGGGCGAGGCGCTGCTGTCCCGGCGCGGCGAAGCCTCCGGCGTTGCGATCGCGCAATCGCTGCTCGCAGCCTTCGAGCGGGCGGGCGAGCCCCAGCGGCTGAAATTCCTCTCCTCGCTCGCCGACCGGTTCGGACCCGACCGTCGCGCGATCGAGCTTGCGATTGCTGCCTACCAGCGCAAGGAGGGCGGCGACGGCAGCAAGCTCGAGGCGCTCCATGCCGCGGCGGAGCCGCGCCGGCAGGAGCTGATCCGACGTCTCAATCTGGCACCCGGCGGGACAGCCTCCCTGGTGCGCATGCGGGAGGTGCTGCTCTCGCTCCTACGTGAGCATCCCGAGCTCCAGTCGGTCGACGACGATTTCGTCCATCTGTTCTCGTCCTGGTTCAACAGGGGCTTCCTCGTGCTGCGACCGATCGATTGGACCACGTCGGCCAACGTCCTCGAGAAGATCATCAGGTATGAAGCCGTCCACGCCATCCAAGACTGGGACGATCTGCGCAATCGGCTCGAGCCGTCGGACCGCCGCTGCTACGCGTTCTTTCATCCCCAGCTCGTCGACGAGCCCTTGATCTTCGTCGAGGTCGCACTCGCGAAGGAGATTCCCGGCGCGATCGGTCCGCTGCTCGACAGATCCCGCCAGGCGATCGCCGCACGTGAAGCCACGACCGCCGTGTTCTACTCGATCTCGAACACGCAAAAGGGCCTTGCCGGCGTCTCGTTCGGCAGTTTCCTGATCAAGCAGGTGGTGCAGGACCTCGCCCGCGAGCTCCCGAACCTGAAGACCTTCGTCACCCTGTCGCCGGTCCCCGGCTTTGCCGGCTGGGTGCGGCGCGAACTCAAGGCCGAGGCCTCCGGTGCGGTCGATGAGGACACGCGGCGCGCGATGACCGCGCTCGATGGCGGCGGCGACATCGCGCAGGCGAAAGAGGCCATCACCGCTCTTGCCGCCTATTACTTCCTGAAGGCGAAGCTGCCGTCAGGCAAGCCGGTCGATCCGGTCGCCCGCTTCCATCTCGGCAACGGCGCGCGCCTGGAACGGCTGAATTTCCTCGGCGACGCTTCCGCCAAGGGCATCAAGCAATCCTACGGCCTGATGGTCAACTATCTCTACGCACTCGATCACATCGAGGCGAACCACGAAGCTTTTGCGGAGCACGGCACCGTGGTGACGTCCGACAAGGTGAAGAAGGCGCTCCGCGCAAGGCTGTCGTCGCGCGAACTTGTTCCCAGCCCCCAAACCAACTCCCAACGGAAGATCTCGTCATGACCTGGAACCTGTACGGCCGCCTGCTTGCTTCTGCGGATTCCGACCAGTCGATCTGCATCGAGAAGGAGAACGGCGCGACATTGAGCTACGCCGAACTCGCGGCGCTGAGCGGCAGGTTTGCAAACTTCCTTGCCAGGAGCGGCATCGGCCCGAACCACCGCGTCGCTGCAAAGGTCGAGAAGTCCGTCGAGGCGATCGCGCTGTATTTGGCAACACTCCGCTCCGGTGCGGTCTATCTGCCGCTCAACACCGCTTATACGCCGGCTGAAACCGAGTATTTCATCCGCGATGCCCGGCCGACATTGATCGTGTGCGATCCGAGGGAGGAAGCTGACCTGCGCGCCATCACCGCAAAAGCCGGCGGACGCGTCGAGACGCTCGACGAGCAAGGCAAGGGCTCGCTCGTCGACGCCGCGGCGGGCTTTCCCGCAGAATTCGACACCGTGCCCCGAGCGAAGGATGACCTCGCGGCCATTCTCTACACGTCAGGCACGACCGGCCGTTCGAAAGGCGCCATGCTGACGCACGGCAATCTGGTCTCGAACGCCCTGACGCTCGTCGAGCAATGGCGCTACTCGCAGCGGGATGTCCTGATCCATGCCCTGCCGATCTATCACATCCACGGGCTGTTCGTGGCCGGCAACGTGACCTTCGCCGCGCGTTCGCGCATTCTCTTCATGCAGAAGTTCGACGCCGAACGGATCCTGGTCGCAATGGCGCGGGCGAGCGTGCTGATGGGCGTGCCGACCTTCTACGTTCGCCTGCTCCAGAGCACGAATTTGAGCGAGCGCACCACCGCCAACATGAGGCTGTTCGTCGCCGGCTCGGCGCCGCTCCTGGCCGAGACCCACCGCGCCTGGAAGGAGCGGACGGGACACGAGATCCTCGAGCGCTACGGCATGACCGAGACCGGCATGATCGCCTCCAATCCCTATGACGGTCCGCGCATCCCGGGCTCGGTGGGCCGTCCCCTGCCCGCCGTCGAGGTTCGCATCACCGATCCCGAGAGCGGTGCCGGGCTGCCCGCGGACGAAGTCGGCATGATCGAAGTGAAGGGACCGAACGTATTCGCAGGCTACTGGAACATGCCTGACAAGACCGCCGCCGAATTCCGCGCCGACAGCTTCTTCATCACCGGCGATCTCGGCAAGCTCGATGCCAACGGCTATCTGCACATCGTCGGCCGCGGCAAGGATCTCATCATCACCGGCGGCTTCAACGTCTATCCGAAGGAGATCGAGACGGAAATCGACGCAATCCCGGGAGTCTTCGAAAGCGCCGTCGTCGGCGTGCCGCATGCCGACTTCGGCGAGGGCGTTACGGCTGCGGTCGTGCGGTCATCCGGCGCAACGGTGGATGAACGCGCCATTCTCGCCGCGCTGTCGGGACGATTGGCAAAATTCAAGCAACCCAAGCGCGTCGTCTTTGTCGAGACGCTTCCGCGCAACACCATGGGTAAGGTTCAAAAGAACCTCTTGCGGGAACGCTTTGCCGATCTCTATGCCTCGACCTGATCGAGGCGTGATAGGTCCGTCTCGCTTTCGCTACGCTCGAGCTACGCCAGACACGCTTCGCATTGATGGGATTGGCGGCCGCTACGTAAGATCGTGGCTTGCCGAGCCGTAGCTCGCGGCGAAAAGCCCCCTGCGCCGGTTGGGCTTCGGCGCGGCATCCTTCTCTCGCTGTGCGAGCGAAGGATGGTGGGCACGACAGGGATCGAACCTGTGACCCCTACCATGTCAAGGTAGTGCTCTCCCGCTGAGCTACGTGCCCTAGAGGTCGTCTAGATCGGGTGGGGTCCCTATAACGGCTCAGGGGAGCCTGCGCAAGGACGGAACGGCGCCGATTCAGGCCGCCAGCATCTTGTTTACTTCGCTGACCAATTCGCGCAGGTGCACGGGCTTGGACAGCACCTTGGCGTTCTTGGGGGCGTCCGAATCCGAGTTCAGGGCCACCGCGGCGAAGCCGGTGATGAACATGATCTTGATGTCGGGGTCGAGTTCCGAGGCACGGCGGGCGAGTTCGATGCCGTCCATCTCCGGCATCACTATGTCGGTGAGCAGCATCTCGAACGGCTCTTCGCGCAACCGCTGATAGGCGGCCATGCCATTGTCGTGCGAAGAGACCTGAAAACCGGCGTTTTCCAGCGCCTTGACCAGGAAACGGCGCATGTCGTTGTCGTCTTCGGCGAGCAGGATCTTTGGCATGGCAGGAAACGTCGAATCCTCAGGAGGACATCAGCAGAGGTCACTAAGCCCGATAGAGGGTAAATTTGAGGTGAAAAAGTTTACCCTGGGCCCGCGTGCCACCGGCTATTTGTGAACCGGAATAGGTCGTGAATCAATTGAGCCGTAGGGCGAGGTAACCTCGCACGGTTAAGACACGTTCCAGGGGCGCTTTCATACTTTTTCGCTTGGCAGAATGGTTGCGATTCCAGACAATGAACGCACATAAGAGCCGCTCACCGGCCGAATCGAATCGATCCGAGCCTCGCCGGATCCTGCGGCTGCAAAGGGACGAAGCCCCTCCGATGACCCGGTTTGACGGCGACGTGTCGCCAGCGTTCGAGATCCTGGAGCCCACCGAGTGGCGGGCGCCGATCATCTTCAACTCGCCCCATTCCGGCTCTACCTACCCGGACGAATTTCTGCTGGCCTCCCGGATCGACCTGCCGACGCTGCGGCGTTCGGAAGACTCGTTCATGGACGAGCTGATCGGCCATCTCAGCGGTCGCGGCTTTCCGACCGTGCGTGTCAACTTCCCGCGCTCCTATGTCGACGTCAATCGCGAGCCCTACGAGCTCGACCCTCGGATGTTCTCAGGAAGGCTGCCGAGCTTCGCCAACACCCGCTCGATGCGCGTTGCCGGCGGCCTCGGCACCATCCCGCGCGTAGTCGGCGACGGCCAGGAGATCTATCGCGAACGCATCCTGGTCGATGATGCGCTGGCGCGAATCGAGGCGCTCTACAAGCCGTACCACCGCGCGCTGCGCCGGCTGATCAACAAGGTGCACCAGATGTTCGGCACGGTGGTGCTGGTCGATTGTCACTCGATGCCGTCGGTCGGCGTTTCCCGCGACGAGCCGCGGCGGCCCGACGTGGTGATCGGCGACCGTTACGGCACGAGCTGCACGCCGCTCCTGCCCGACCGGGTCGAGGAAACCATGAGCGGGCTCGGCTATTCTGTCGGCCGCAACAAGCCCTATGCCGGCGGCTTCATCACCGAGCACTACGGCAACCCGGCCAGCGGCCTGCATGCGGTGCAGCTCGAGCTCAACCGCGCGATCTACATGGACGAGCGGCGGCGCGAGCGCGGGCCGCGCTTTTCGCAGGTCGCTGCCGACTTCGCGGTTCTCGCCGATGTGCTGGCGACGACGATTTCCTTCGCTGATCTCGGCCCGTTCCAGGCGGCCGCGGAATAGCGATTCGCATTCTCCGTCACGCCATCGCAACGGACGCGTCGCGCGTCCGGGTTTTCGCTTAGCCTTCGTACGCGCGTCGAAATGAAAACAGGCGCCTCAAGAAAAAAGGGCCGCTTGTGATGAACAAGCGGCCCAAGTCTAGGGAGGAAACGCCCAAGGAGGGCAGCGGTAACGCAGAGCGCTACCGCACCGCAACAATATGCGACTGCGCCGCACAAAGTGCAAGGGCTTTTGAGCCATTTCCCATGCAAAAAACACAGGGCTCATTTGCTTCCAGCGAAATCCAGATTCAGTTTCTTTGATAAGGGATTTCAATGGGTTGGTTGTCATTTGCATACAAACAAGGCATCCGGGGAACTAAGCTCTCAACGTTGTGATCGATATTTGGCCAGCATATGGCTCGGATAGGGCAGCCCGGCGTGGCATCCAAAATACCAGGGTGCAAATCAAGACAACGCTGCACGCCGAGGTCGATTTGAGTTAGGCAGATGCGAGCTTCACCCGACTTTCGTTTCGAGGATTCGCCGTGACGGTGATCGACTTCTCAGCCTTCATCGGGCGGCTCGCTACCGTCTCCGGCGAGACCATCCTGCCGTTCTTCCGCACCTCGCTGTCCATCGACGACAAGAGCAAGACCAAGGATTTCGATCCCGTCACCGAAGCCGATCGCGCGGCGGAGGCGGTGATGCGGCGGCTGATCAAGGCCAACTTCCCCCAGCACGGCATCGTCGGCGAGGAGTTCGGCAACGAGCACGAGGACGCCGACTATGTCTGGGTGCTCGATCCCATCGACGGCACCAAATCCTTCATTGGGGGCTTTCCGATCTGGGGCACGCTGATCGCGTTGTTGCACAAGGGCACGCCGGTGTTCGGCATGATGCACCAGCCGTTCATCGGCGAACGCTTTTCCGGCGACAACGGCTCGGCCAATTATAAAGGCCCCTCCGGCGAGCGCCGGCTCCAGGTCCGCCGCTGTGCATCGCTCAGCGAGGCGACGACCTACACGACGAGCCCGCTCTTGATGAACGAGAGCGACCGCGCCGTTTTCGGCCGCATCGAGCAGGGCGCGCGGCTGTCGCGCTACGGCGGCGACTGCTATTCCTATTGCATGCTGGCCGCAGGCCATGTCGACCTCGTGGTCGAGACCGAGCTGAAGCTTTACGACATTGCGGCACTGATCCCGATCATCACCGGTGCCGGCGGGATCGTCACCACCTGGGAAGGCAAGCCGGCGCAAGCCGGCGGCCGCATCATTGCCGCCGGCGATCCGCGCGTGCATGAAGAAGCCTTGAGGCTGCTCAACGGATAAGCGGGCGAGGAGCTTGCATGAAAAACTGGCGCGAGCTCATCCTTGCAATTCTCCTGCTGCTGCCGACGCTGGCGTCCGCCCAGAATTTTCCGGCCAAGCCGATCAAGCTGGTGGGTGCCGTTCCCCGCCGGCGGCCCCAATGACATCATTGCCCGCGTGATCGGCCAGCGCATGTCCGAATTGAGCGGCCAGCCGGTGCTGATCGACAATCGCGGCGGACAGGGCGGCGTGCTCGGCACCGATGCGGTCGCAAAGAGCCAGCCCGACGGCTACACCATCGCCATCTCCAGCGCCGGCGCGCTTGCGATCAGCCCGAGCATGGAGAAGGTCGCCTACGACGCGCTGACCGATTTGACGCCGGTGACGCTGGTCGCGACCGTGCCGGAAATGCTGGTGGTGGCCACCAACGTGCCGGCCAAGGACCTCGGCGAACTGATTGCGCTGGCGAAGGCGCAGCCCGGAAAGCTCAACTTCGCCTCCTCCGGTCCGGGCAGCCTGCCGCATCTGGCCGGCGAATTGTTCAAGCTGACCGCCAAGATCGACATCGTGCACGTGCCCTATCGCGGCGCGGCCCCGGCGGTGAACGATCTCCTCGGCCAGCAGGTGCAGATGACCTTCCTCGACTTGCCGGTGCTGTTGCCGCAGATCAAGGCCGGCGCCTTGCGCGCCATCGCGGTCGGCTCGCCCGAACGCGCCCCGACCGCGCCTGAGGTGCCGACCATGGCGGAGGCGGGCTTGCCTAGCCTACGCATCGAGAACTGGTACGGCATGGTGGCGCCGAAGGGCACGCCGAAGGAGATCGTGGCGGCGCTTCACCGCCTCGCGACGCAGGCGATGGCCGATCCCGCCGTGAAGGAAAAACTCGCCGCGCAAGGCGCAACGCTTGTCGGCGACACGCCCGAGCATTTTCGAAGCTTCATCGCGGATGAGACCGCGAAATGGGCGAAGGTGATCAAGGACGCCGGGGTGGAGACCGCGAAGTAGCGGACGACTGAAGGACAGACCTCACCACAAACCCATCTGCGTTCCCTCCCTCCTTGCGGGGGAGGGGCAGAGCAGAGCGTACGGCCACACTGGCCCTCACATCGCCTCCGCTCTGAGATGCTCGACCAGCATCTTGGCCGGCCGCGGCAGCGCGCGGAAACTTCGCGCGCAGATCACGAGTCTGCGGTTGGCCCAGGTGTCGCGCAGGCGGACCATGGCGAGCGGCATCAGCTTGGCACAGCGGCGGGCAGCGGATTCCGGCACGAGAGCGACGCCGACATCGGCAGAAACCATCTGGCAGATCGCATCGAAATCGCGCAGGCGCGCGCGATAATGCGGGCGCATGCCGAGCCGGGCGGCGTGCTTCGAGATGTGGAGCTGGAGCGCGGTGGCACTGGTCAGCCCGACGAAATCGCAACTAGCCGCTTCCTGAAAATCGATCTGGCGGCGGCCGGCAAACGGCCCGCGCCGCGACGTCACCAGCGTCAAGCGGTCCTCGCTGAAGACGAAACGCTCGATGTGGTCGGGCAGCGCGTGTTCGGCGGCGAAGCCGAGATCGGCGGCACCTGCGGTGATCGCGGCCGCAATGTCGGTGCTCTCGCGCTCCTCGATGTCGACGGCGACATCGCGGTGCTCGTGCAGGAAGCCGGCCAGCGCCTTGGGGAGATGCTCCGACAGCCCGGAGGTATTGGCGAGCAAATGCACGCTCGCCCGCACGCCGCTGGCAAAGCCCGCGAGATCGCCGCGCATGGCGTCGATCTGGTGGATGACGAGTCGGGCGTGATCGAGCAGGCTCTCGCCGGCCGGCGTCAGCTCGACGCCACGGCGCCCGCGCTTGAGCAGCGCAACGCCGAGCGCGTCCTCCAGCCCCTTGATCCTGGCGCTGGCCGAGGCCAGCGCCAGATGCGACCGCTCGGCGCCGCGGGTGATGCTGCGCTGGTCGGCAACCGCGATGAAAAGCTGGAGATCGACAAGATCGAAACGCACGGCGTTGTCTCCTCCACTCAGCCTTCGCCCCAAGCGAAGGCTGTCTCCGTAACCTCCAGATTGTGCCGGAGCGCGGCTTCGGTCAATGTGCACGGCATGATCGACCCGTTCCTCATCCTCATCGCCGCCGTCTTCCTGATCGCCGGATTCGTCAAGGGCGTGATTGGGCTCGGCTTGCCGACCGTCTCGATGGGCCTGCTCGCCGTGAGCATGGCGCCCGGCCGCGCCATCGCCATCGTCATCGTGCCCGCCATCATCACCAACCTCTGGCAGACCTTCGTCGGTCCTTATCTGCGCGACATCCTCAAGCGCCTGTGGCCGCTGATGGTCGGCACCGTGATCGGATGCTGGCTCAATGCCGGCGCGCTCACCGGTCCCTATGCGCGCTACGGCACCGTCGTGCTCGGAGTCCTGCTCATCATCTACGCGGTGATCGGGCTGAACAAATTGCACTTTCGCGTCGCGCCGAAGAACGAGAAATGGGTCGGCGGCGTGGTCGGCGTCATCACCGGCGTCATTTCCGCCTCGACCGGCGTGCAGGTGATCCCGTCGATGCCGTTCATGCAGGCGATCGGCATGGAGAAGGACGAACTCGTGCAGGCGCTCGGCGTGTTCTTCACGGTCGCAACGCTGGCGCTCGCCTTCAACCTCACCGCGGGTGGCCTGCTGACCCCCGCCAACGCCGTGCCCGGCGCCATCGCGATGGCTTGCGCCTTTATCGGCATGTTCATCGGCCAATCGTTGCGGGCGCGGATGCCGGCCGAGGCATTTCGCCGCTGGTTCCTGATCGCGATGATCCTGCTCGGCCTCTATCTGGCGGGCAGCGCGCTGCTCAAGGAAGTCGCGTAAAGAGTCAGCGCGTCTCCAGCATGGCGACGCGGATGCCGAGATAGACGAAGAGCCCACCGAGCGCCCGGTTGATCCAGGCGATCACGCCTTCAGACTGCCGCAGTCGGTGTGCGGCCCCGGCCGCGAATGCCGCGAGGAACAGGCACCACAGCGTGCCCGTGCAGATGAAGATCAGGCCGAGCGTCAGGAAGGCGAGCGGCTTGTGCGACGAATCGGCTGCGACGAATTGCGGCAGGAAGGCGAGGAAGAACAGCGCCACCTTGGGATTGAGCGCATTGGTGAAGACGCCCTGGAGAAAGACCCGCCGCAGCGAGCTCCGCTCGGGTTTGTCTGTCACGGCCGCGGCGAGCGCCGGCCGCGACCACAGCATCGTGAGGCCCGTCAGCACGAGATAGGCCGCGCCGACCAGCTTCAGAATCGCGAACGCGGTGGATGAGGCCATCAGGAGCGCCGACAGCCCGATCGCCGCGCCCGTGACGTGGAATAAGCAGCCGAAACTGATGCCAAAAGCGGCCGCAGCCCCGCCCCGCCATCCCATCTGCATGCTGCGGCCGATGACATAGACGGAATCCGGCCCCGGCGTGATGTTGAGCAACACACCCGACAGGATGAAGAGCCAGAGTTCGTGAATGCCGAGCATACCTGAAATCCCCTCTGGCCCGAGCCAGACAGTACGAGGGAAACCCGGGCTTAATCGGTTCGCCGGCCTGCGTCCACCGCCGGGATTGCTTAGGATTTGTATCGAATTTGCAATACGTTCATACTTCCGCTCGGCCTCTTCTGCTCTATAAAGGCGGGGTTCTTGAAATGCCGGATTCGAGGCGACCGCCACGCCGTGGCCGGTCCTCGATCCCTTGGAGCCGCAAGATCATGGAAAGACGCCTGGCCGCCATCGTCTGCGCCGACGTCGCCGGCTATTCGCGCATGATGGGCCATGACGAGGCCGGCACCCATGCCGTCTTCAAGGCCCATCGCGCCGCGATTCATCCCATCATCCTCAATCACGGCGGCCGCGTCGTGAAGAACACCGGCGACGGATTCCTGCTGGAGTTCGCCAGCATCGTCGGCGCCACCGAGGCCGCGATCGCGATCCAGAGGCTGATGGCGGAGCGCAACCACCACCTGCCCGCCGACCGCGCCATGCAGTTCCGCCTCGGCATCCACATGGGCGACGTGATCGCCGATGAGGACGAGGTGTTCGGTGACGACGTCAACATCGCCGTCCGCCTCGAAGCGGTGGCGAGCCCCGGCGGCTTCGCGATCTCGGCCAAGGCCTACAAGGAAGCCGGCAAGCATCTCAGCGTGCCCCTGGTCGATGCCGGCAACCACCGTTTCAAGAACATCAAGGATCCGATCGGCGTCTGGACCTGGACGCCCGAGGGCGCGCCCGCGCTCGCGCCCGAGGCAAAAGAGGGGTCGGTACTGTCGCAGCAGTACCGGACCGCGATCGTCGGCGTCCTGCCCTTTGCCAATCTCAGCGACGCCCAGGACGAGTATTTCTCCGACGGCTTGACCGAGGACCTGATTCACGCACTGTCGCTGCAATCGTTCTACCGCGTGCTGAGCCGCAACTCGACCTTCGCCTTCAAGGGCAACAACGTGAGCACCCGGCTGATCGCGCGCGAGATCGATGCGACCTACCTGATCCAGGGCTCGGTGCGGCGCGCCGGCAGCAAGATCCGCGTCACCGCCGAGCTGATCGCGCCGGAGACCGGCGAGCAGCTCTGGACCGGCCGTTACGACCGCGACATCGGCGATCTCTTCGCGATGCAGGACGAGATCACGACCAATTTGTCCGCGGCCATCGCCACCGAGATCGTCCGGGCGGAAGCCTCCGCGCCCGCGCGCCTGACCAACGACGTGACCGCCTGGGACCGCTTCCTGAAGGGGCTTTCACACTATTACCGGCAGACCAAGGAGGACCTGAGCGCGGCCATCGACCTGTTCCGCGAGGCCATCACGCTCGATCCGAAGCTGTCGATCGCCCACGCCTATCTCGCCACGATCCAGATCCAGAGCATCCAGTTCGGCTGGATCAAGGGCACCCGCGAATTGTGGGCCGAGGCGATGAACCTCGCCGAGACCAGCGTGCGGCTCGACCCGCGCTCCTCCTTCGCGTTTTCGATCCTGTCCTGGGCGCACGCCATGGAGGCGCACTACGAGGCCGCGATGGACGCCGCCAAGCGCGCGGTCGCGCTCAACCCCTACGACATGGGCGCGCGCGGCGTGCTGGGCATCTGCCATTTCGTCATCGGCGAGCACCGGCAGGCGATCGAGCTGTTCTCGATGGCGGCGCAGCGCGACAACAACGACCCGCGCTATCAGTGGTCGGCGTTGAACGCCTTCAGCCATTATCTGCTGGGGCAATATGACGCGACGCTGTCGTGGGCGCGTGAGCAGCTCTACATCAACCCCAATCACATGCAGGCGCTCGCGATCCGCGCCGCTGCGCTGGCGCAGCTTGGACGCACCGCGGAGGCTGCTGAGGCAGCCGATGTCCTGCTCGGCCACTACCCGACGCTGAATGTCGACCGCCATTTGCGGAATTTCCACTGGAAGCGGCCCGAGGACATCGCCCATTACCGCGACGGCCTTCTGAAAGCGGGCGTCCCCTTCAGCAAGCTCACCCTCGTGCAGACCGATCTCAAACGCGCCGCCGAATCCTAAAAGGGGCAAGCCTCGGCGCGCCGCGACCTCACGCCTGCTTTATTGACAGCGGGCGGAAATCGGCCACACTTCTCCACACGCTGAGGTAGCATAACCTCGCTGTCTGTTTGTTAGGACTTTCCTCGCTCTATCGGCGCGTCTGCATTTTACGATTCGCGATTTCCAGGAAATTTGGGCCATGCATAACCCCGCCTCGAAACCCTTCGATCCCTCGATCGAGGTCTCGCCGGACAATCCCTGCCCGTTCCTGCGCGGACTCGTCGGCGAGGGCTTCGTCGACGGCGGGACTGTCCCGCTCGGCACGCTGGCGCAGACAATCGCCAATGCGAGTGGCGAGAAGGGGCCGAAGAAGACGCTGGCCCGCATCCAGGTCCGCGGGGTCGCGCTCATCGCCAACGGCGCGCGTCATGTGTTGAAGAGCATCTGGTCGGGCGCCCAACTCGATGCGCTGCGCGGCGGCCCCCTGGACAAGCGCGGCGCCGGCTCGCGCATCCTTGGCGTCGACGGGCGCGTCAATGAGGACGAGATCGCGCGGTTTGCCAGCTTCGGCCGGAGTTATCCCGATCCGGCCGGCGGCGTTGAGCCTGGGCTCAACGCGTCGGAAATCGGCATCTTCATGCGCGACAACCTCAAGCGCGCCGGCGAGGCCGCGCGCTGGTACTACCCGCTGCTGATGAAATTCGAATGGCCGATCCTCTTGAAGATCATGGGCAAGGGCGAGGGTGAGAACCGCTATCTCAGCGTTGCCGACGTGCGCACGCTGTTCAATGAGCGCCGATTCCCGGAGCGGATCGAGCAGCGGATCATCACCGAGCCGCCGACCACGCGCTCGCCCGCGCGGCGCTACGCCGGCGGGCTCGCCGCCGCACTGCTCGTCTTGACCCTCGCGATCCTGCGCTTCCCCGATCAGTTCCAGCCGATGCTGCCCAATTTCATCGGGCAGTTCCTGGCCCCTCCGCTGCCCCAGCGTGTCGAAGCCCGAGCGGCATACTGGCTCGAGCAAAACTGGTCGCTGGAGGACCGGCACTGGTTTCATCACGTCAGCCAGGGGACGGCGACCTTCCCGGTGCCCTATAGCTGGTTCATGGCGCTGGAGCAGCCGCGACTGCATTTCTTGTCGCAGCCCGGATTGCTGCATGACAGCGCCCATCTGGAGCGCTTCGGCTTCATCCCGAGCCCCCAGACGATCAACACCGACGACACCACGCTGCGCCGGTTCGGCTATGCCAACGTTTACGACACGACAAAGCCGGCCCCTGCGCGGCTTTGGGATCCGCCGGTCAAATGGGACACCCCGGTTGAAAACGTCGACGGCCTGCCGGTCGGCTTCGCGCGCATGACCGGCGTGCCGGATCCTGCGACCGGCCGCCAGGGCGAGAACAGGATCGGACTGACCTGCGCCGCCTGCCACACCGGCCAGATCCACTACAAGGGCGTGGACGTCCGCTTCGACGGCGGCCCGGCGATGACCGACCTGAAGAAGCTCGAGATTACGACCGGGCTTTCCATCGCCTACACGCTCTACGTGCCATTCCGCTTCAAGCGTTTTGCGGATCGCGTGCTCGGCCCGTCCGCCAGCGACGCGGACCGCGATGTGCTGAAGCAGAAACTGAGCGAGGTCGGCACCTTCCTGCTCGACTGGCAAAAGACCTACGAGAAGACGATCGGCGGCAAGAGGACCTGGGACAACAAGAAGCAGCAGGACACGGAAGAGGGCTTCGGCCGCCTCGACGCGCTCAACCGGATCGGCAATCAAGTCTTTGCGCAGGACATGGCGCTGAGCGGTCTTGCCGGCTTTGAGAAGAACTTGCATGCGCAGGATGCGCCGGTCAGCTTCCCGCCGATCTGGACCGTGCCCTGGCTCAAATACGCGCAATATGACGCCTCGATCGAGCAACCGCTGATCCGCAACGCCGGCGAGGCCCTGGGCGTGACCGCGCTGCTCAATCTGTCCGATACGACCGCCAAGAACACGCTGTTCCGCTCATCGATCGAAATCAAGAATCTGCACTGGATCGAGTCGCTGCTGGCGGGATCGCCGCCCTATCCGAAGAAGCAAATCAGCGGATTGACGTCTCCGAAATGGCCGTCAGATATCTTCGGCGACGATGCCTGGAAGATCGACGATCGGCGCGTCAAGCGCGGCCGCAAGCTCTACGCGGAGATCTGCGTCGAATGCCATCTCGGGCCGGTCAACGATCCCGTGTTCGACGCCGAATTTCCGGACAAGAGCGTCTGGTCTTCGTCGCGTTGGGAATCGATCGGAAACGAGAAGATTCTGAACCCGATCCAGAAAAGCGTCAAAGGCATGGGGACCGACTCCGCTCAGGCCAATGTGCTGGAGAAGCGAACGGTTCAGGTGCCGGGCTTCCTCAAGCTGGATCCCACGCAGAACCTCAATGCCTGGTGGAATTGCAACCTGCCTGAGGTCTCTTCGACCGACATGCCTTACTCGCTTGGCCTGATGGTCCTCGTCGACATCGTCAGCCGGAAGGCGATGGACGATGCGAAGATCAAGCCCGAGGAGCAGCAGGCGTGGTGGGGTGCGCGCAAGAACTGCCCAAATCCCGGTCCTCAGCCGCCTGACCCTAAGGAACCTCGGCCCTGGTACCGCGCGCGGCCGCTCAATGGCGTGTGGGCAACCGCGCCCTATCTCCACAACGGATCGGTGCCCTCGCTCTATTGGATGCTGAGCCCCGCGGTCGAACGCCCGAAGTCGTTCTGCATGGGTAACCGCGACTACGATCCAAAGCAGGTCGGCTTCGCGGTCGTCGACGGCGAGAGCTGCAAGACCGGGCAGACACGATTCTCGACGAGAGCGTCGGACGGCAGCGAGATCAACGGCAACAGCAATGCCGGCCACTCCCTGGAGGGCACGCCGGGACCCGGCAAGGACGGCATTATCGGCCGCCTGCTCAAAGAGGACGAGCGCTACGACCTGATCGAATATTTGAAGACGCTGTAGCTTTGTGCGTCATAGGCGCATTCGCTCCTCGTCCTGAGGAGCGCGCTTGCGCGCGTCTCGAAGGATGAAGGCCGAGCTGCGAACGGCGCCGGGCACTCACGCGAACAGCGGCGTGCCCGGCACGAAGGCATCGAAGGCGGCCCAGAATTGTGCGCGGTAGCGGTCCTGCTCCTGGAGGATCTCGTGCTTGGACCCGGCGATGACGAGATGCGAGCCGGCGCGCAAGTGATAGGCGAACTCCTCGATCGCCGCGGTCGAGACAATGGTGTCGTTGGAAGCCGCCAGCATCAGGATCGGCTGGCGGATCTCGGAGGGGTAGTTCATGCCCTTGAAGGTTTGCATCGCGCGGAACGCGGTGTCGGCCCAGGCGACCGTCGGCGATGCCAGCCCGAGCGTCGGATCCTCCTCGAGTATCGCGGCGTTGCGGGCATAGCGTACGGGATCGCTGGTCAGGGGATTGTTGATGAAGGGATTTAGCCCGGTGAGGCGGTCGCTGCCGCCCGGGATATAGCGGCCGCCCTGCCCCATCAGGCGCATCGTCCTGAGCAGCGCCCGTGCCGGAAACGAGGTGGTGCGGCCGGGCAGGTCGATCATCGGCGCCGACAGCACCATGCGATCGAACCAGCGCTTGCCTGCATGCGCGAGGCGCAGCATCACCGCGCCCCCCATGGAATGGGCGAGCGCGAAGAAGGGCGGCGGACAATCCGGCAGCACCACCTGCTGCACGAAGGTCTCGACGTCGACCTCGTAGTCGGAAAAGTTGCGCACATAGCCCTTGCGTGGATCGCGCAGGCGACGCGACGAATGCCCCTGCCCGCGCCAGTCGATCATCGCCACCGCAAAGCCGCGGTCGCGCAGGTCACGCACGGTCTCGAAATATTTCTCGATCTGCTCGCTACGCCCGGTGAAGACGCAGACGGTGCCCTTGCGCCCTGCAGGCGGTGCCCAGCGTGCGAAGCGTAGCTCGGCGCCGTCGGGCGTCTTGATGGTGCCGCTGACGACGTTATCGGGGACCGGATTGGCGGGGATCGAGACCAGCGTCATGGCGGGAAGGGCTTGGGCGGGAAGTGCCGAAAATCAAGGGGCGGACGCGCCGAAAAGGCGCCGATGCCGCCCTCTTGAACGCTGTTTCGGCCCACCCATATCATTTTCGTCCAGGCCGCTACCAGTGCTTCGGAACCGAAGCATCAGGCTGCACACAGACTAAGCCCGGCCCGATTGGCGGGCGGGTTACCAGATCAGTCGCTCAATGGAGGACTACCATGCGTACCTACGACCTCACCCCCTTCTATCGTTCCACCGTCGGCTTCGACCGTCTCTTCAACCTGCTCGACCAGGCGGGCTCCGACGGCAGCCCGGGCTATCCGCCCTACAACATCGAGCGCACCGGCGAGAACGCCTACCGCATCACCGTTGCGGTCTCCGGCTTCTCCAAGGATGAGCTCTCCATCGTCGCGAAGGAAAATACGCTGACGATCAAGGGCGAGAAAGTCGCGAACGAGAACTCGAAGTCCGAAGTGCTCTACCGCGGCATCGCCGCCCGCGCCTTCGAGCGCGCCTTCCAGCTTGCCGACTTCGTGCAGGTGAAGGATGCCTCGCTTGAGAACGGGCTGCTTCATGTCGATCTCGTGCGAGAGATTCCCGAAGCCAAGAAGCCCCGTCAGATCGCGATCAACACCGGCGCGCAAGGCGCGCAGGTGATCGAGGGCTCGAAGGCCGCCGCCTGAGCACGCGACAACCACCAAGTTTGCGAAAACGCCCCGGTGCCCCGGGGCGTTTTTTGTTTGTGCTGAACGCTCCCCAACGTCGTCCCGGCAAAGGCCGGGGCCCATACCGCGAGGTTTATCGATCGGGCGCGGGAGGAGTTCCGAGCGACGGGTGTTCGCCAAACTTCTCCCTGGGGTAATGGGTCCTGGCTTTCGCCAGGACGACACCGGATGATTTTTTGCACCGCATCACAGAGCGGTGAAGAGGCGTAACGGCGCGGCCTCGCGCTCCGTCCTTTGGGCATCGAACCCAAAAACAAGATGGAGAATGATCGTGCCCCTCTGGCGCAACCTTTTCGTCGCCGCGAGTCTTCTGGCGGCCCCTCTCAGCCTTGCCCATGCGCAGACCCCACAGACCGTGAAGGCGAAGAACGTCGTGCTGGTGCACGGCGCCTGGGCCGACGGCTCGAGCTGGTCGGAGGTCATTCCGATTCTTCAAGCTGCGGGCCTGCACGTCACCGCCGTGCAGAATCCGCTGGGCACGCTCGCCGAGTCGGTCGAGGCGACCAAGCGCGCTCTGACGGAGCAGGATGGTCCGACCGTGCTGGTCGCGCATTCCTGGGGCGGCACCGTGATCAGCCAGGTCGGTACCGACCCGAAGGTCACCGGGCTGGTCTACGTCGCGGCGCGCGCGCCCGACGCCAACGAGGACTTTGTCGCGCTGTCGAAGCAATTCCCGACGGGCCCCGCGCGTGCCGGCATCGTCGAGCGCGACGGCTTCACAAAGCTCTCCGAGGACGCATTCTTGAAGTATTTCGCCAACGGTGTGGCGCCTGAACGCGCCAAGGAGCTCTACGCCGTGCAATGGCCGACGGCGGCCTCGATTTTCGCTGGCCGCACCACTGAAGCTGGTTGGCACACGAAGCCGAGCTGGTACGCGGTGTCGAAGAACGACTACACGATCAATCCCGATCTCGAACGCTTCCTGGCCAAGCGCATGAACGCAACAACGATCGAGCTCGACGCCGGCCATCTCTCGCTGGTGTCGCATCCGAAGGACGTGGCGAACCTGATCCTGGATGCGGCGGGGTATGGGCGGAGCTGAGCGGCGATTGCTCGCAAGCAGATTGCTCGCAAGCAAAAGGCGCCGGAGGATTCTCAGGCGCCTTTTGTTTTGTCCAACTCTCTCCCCCAACGTCGTCCTGGCGAAAGCCAGGACCACAAGGATTGGCCGGCGCCATCGTGGCAAACGAACGATACCCTTGTGCTTACTCCAGCCCCTGTGCGGCCGGCATCTCCTGCGTCGGCAGGATCGTCGCGGTGGGCCTGGCCTGGTCGACGGTTGGTGCGGCGGCCGGAGGGGTCGCCTCGGCGGGCTTGGCCTGTACGGCGGCGGCCTGTTGTGCTGGCTGAGCCTGTGGCGGCGTTTGGGCCTGCGCCGGCTTCTCGGCCTGCGGCGCTTGCGGCTGTTGCGGCGCCGGCTCCCGTGAGGCCGGCTTGGCGGCGGCGACCGGCAGCTCGCCGCGCTTCGGAGCGGTCTTGTGCAACGGCACGGTGCGGCTCGCCACATGAGGGATCGGGGCCGGCGGCCGCGGCGGGCCGCTGCGGACCATGGTCGGCGGTGGCAGCGCACTATGCGGCCCGTAAGGGACAGCCGCACCCTCATCATCGGCCGGCGCCATGCCGAAAGCGTCATAGGCCGGCATGAAGCGCAGGATTCGGCCATCACGGGCATCGATCACGAGCCGCCCGTCGTCGCCGCGACGGTCGATCACGGCGATGGTGTAGACGGTACCGCGCAGGTGCGGGATGCCCAGCGGCGAGAAGCCGTTCTCACGGAGCACGGCGTAAACCTCGGTCGGCGGAAACACCGCCGGTGCGGGGCCGCGCTCATCCTCATAGCCATAGCGGTATCGCGGTGGTGGTGGAACGTCCGGCGGACCGTAGGGACCGTCGAGATCCGAGACCGCGACATAGCCTCCGCGAGCGGGCCCGTTTGCGAGCATCTGCGCCTCGGCGGCCGTCGCAGCCAGCGCCAGCGCCGCGGCCGCGACACATCCTGTGAAAAACTTCATGGTCGAAACGCTCCTGTCAGGCCCTGGGACTGCGCGCACTGTTTCGCTTCTGGTGGCGTGGCGCGCCTTTCCCAGGGTTGATCCGAAGCTTCCCGCGGGATTCCGGCGCCGCTTCGACGCGCCGAGGGCCGGATCGGGGCGCGTTTGCTTCAAATCCGGGGCGGCGCGCCATGCGGAAAGCGCTGATTGACACTTTGGGAATCGGGACTTTCGCGCGCTTGTGTGCTAGACAAAAATTTGGCAAGGTAATGGTTAGGACAGGAAGACTGTCTCAATTCGGCTTGCGGTTCCGGCACAGGGGATTGCAGCGAAACTTGGTGCTCTCGAGCGCCAGGAAGGTAGCAGGCAAAGCCGTTCTCGGGGACGAAGAACGCCTAGGCCTGAATTTAAGAAAATGCGGCTCGCAACGGACGAGCGGTGGCCCAGAAGCGGGTGCCGCGGGACGCCCAAGGTGCGCCGAAGATGGCGGTGAGGCAGCTTGCCGCATGGAGAGGACGAGGACAATGAACGGGTCGCAATTCGAGCGCGCAAACATCGTGGCAGAAGAGCTGTCGGCGACGGTCGCCTCGAAAACGACTGACCCGGTTGAGCCGCACACTTTCCGTCCCGCCGCTGAGGGCCTCTACGATCCGAGCCTGGAAAAGGATTCCTGCGGCGTCGGCTTCATCGCCAACATCAAGGGCAAGAAGTCGCACACGATCGTCTCCGACGCGCTGAGCATCCTCTGCAACCTCGAGCATCGCGGCGCGGTCGGCGCCGATCCGCGCGCCGGTGACGGCGCCGGCATCCTGGTACAGATCCCGCACGCCTTCTTCACCCGCAAGGCCAAGGAGCTCGGCTTTACGCTGCCGGCGCCCGGCCAATACGCCATCGGCGCGCTGTTCATGCCACGCGACACCGCCTGGCGCAACGTCATCAAGAGCATCATCGGCGACCAGATCAAGGCGGAAGGCCTCACCTTGCTCGGCTGGCGCGACGTGCCGACCGACAACTCCTCGCTCGGCGCCACGGTGAAGCCGACCGAGCCCGCCTGCATGCAGGTGTTCATCGGCCGCAACGGCACCGCCAAGACCGAGGATGAGTTCGAGCGGAAGCTCTATATCCTGCGCAAGTCGATCTCGCAGGCGATCTATCAGCGCCGCGACCGCGGCCTGGCGGGCTATTACCCCTGCTCGATGTCGTGCCGCACCGTGATCTACAAGGGCATGTTCCTCGCCGACCAGCTCGGCAAGTACTATCCCGATTTGCACGAGAAGGATTTCGAGAGCGCGCTCGCGCTGGTGCATCAGCGCTTCTCGACCAACACCTTCCCGACCTGGTCGCTGGCGCATCCGTACCGGATGATCGCGCATAACGGAGAGATCAACACGCTGCGCGGCAACGTCAACTGGATGGCGGCGCGCCAGGCCTCGGTGAGCTCGGAGCTCTACGGCAAGGACATCAGCCGGCTCTGGCCGATCTCGTACGAGGGTCAGAGCGACACCGCCTGCTTCGACAACGCGCTCGAATTCCTGGTGCAGGGCGGCTACTCGCTGCCGCACGCCGTCATGATGATGATTCCGGAGGCCTGGGCCGGCAATCCCTTGATGGATGAGAAGCGCCGCGCCTTCTACGAATATCATGCCGCGCTGATGGAGCCGTGGGACGGCCCCGCCGCGATCGCCTTCACCGACGGCCGCCAGATCGGCGCCACGCTCGACCGCAACGGCCTCAGGCCGGCGCGCTATCTCGTCACCAAGGACGACCGCATCGTGATGGCGTCCGAAATGGGCGTGCTCAAGATCCCCGAGGACCAGATCATCACCAAGTGGCGCCTGCAGCCCGGCAAGATGCTGCTGGTCGACCTCGAGCAGGGCCGCCTGATCCCCGACGACGAGATCAAGGCCGAGCTCGCCAAGAGCCATCCCTACAAGGAGTGGCTGGGCCGCACCCAGATCGTGCTGGAGGAGCTGCCGAAGGCGCCGACCACCGGCGTGCGCTCCAACCTGTCGCTGCTCGATCGCCAGCAGGCGTTCGGCTACAGCCAGGAAGACATCAGCATCCTGATGACGCCGATGGCCTCCACCGGCGAGGAAGCGACGGGCTCGATGGGCAACGACACGCCGGTCTCGGCGCTGTCGGACAAGCCCAAGCCGCTGTTCACCTACTTCAAGCAGAACTTTGCGCAGGTCACCAACCCGCCGATCGATCCGATCCGCGAGGAGCTGGTGATGAGCCTGGTCTCGATTATCGGACCGCGGCCGAACCTGTTCGATCTGAAGGGCCTCGCCACCACCAAGCGCCTCGAAGTGCGTCAGCCGATCCTGACCGACGCGGATCTGGAGAAGATCCGTTCGATCGCCGATCTCGGCGATTCCCATTTCAAGTCACGCACGCTCGACACCACCTTCCACGCCGGCCTCGGCGCTGCGGGCATGGACCAGGTGCTGGATGAGCTCTGCGCGCGCGCCGAATCCGCGGTGCGCGAAGGCGTCAACATTATCATCCTGTCCGACCGCATGGTCGGCACCGACCGGGTGCCGATCCCCTCGCTGCTCGCCTGCGCCGCCGTGCATCATCATCTGATCCGCACCGGACTGCGCACCTCGGTCGGCATCGTCGTCGAATCCGGCGAGCCGCGCGAGGTGCACCACTTCGCCTGCCTTGCCGGCTACGGCGCGGAAGCGATCAATCCCTATCTCGCGTTCGAGACCATCATCGCGATGAAGGACCGTCTGCCCGGCTCGCTCGACGATTACGAGATCGTCAAGCGCTACATCAAGTCGATCGGCAAGGGCCTGCTCAAGGTGATGTCCAAGATGGGCATCTCGACCTACCAGTCCTATTGCGGCGCGCAGATCTTCGACGCGGTCGGCCTCAAAGCGGACTTCGTTGCGAAATTCTTTGCCGGCACGCATACCCGCGTCGAGGGCGTGGGCCTGTCCGAGATCGCGGAAGAGGCCGTGCGCCGCCATGCCGACGCGTTCGGCGAGGCGCAGGTCTACAAGAGCGCGCTCGACGTCGGCGGCGAATATGCCTACCGCACCCGCGGCGAGGATCATGCCTGGACTGCCGAATCGGTGTCGCTGCTCCAGCACGCCGCGCGCGGTAACTCGCAAGAGCGCTACCGCGCCTTCGCCAAGATCCTGAACGAGCAGTCCGAGCGTCTCTTGACGCTGCGCGGCCTGTTCCGGATCAAGAGCGCCGAGGAAGAGAAGCGCAAGCCTGTAGCCCTCGACCAGGTCGAGCCGGCCAAGGAGATCGTCAAGCGCTTTGCCACGGGTGCAATGAGCTTCGGCTCGATCTCGCGCGAGGCGCACACCACGCTTGCGATCGCCATGAACCGGATCGGCGGCAAGTCGAATACCGGCGAAGGCGGCGAAGAAGCCGACCGCTTCAAGCCGCTGCCGAACGGCGATTCCATGCGCTCGGCGATCAAGCAGGTCGCCTCGGGCCGCTTCGGCGTGACCACGGAGTATCTCGTCAACTCCGACATGATGCAGATCAAGATGGCGCAGGGCGCCAAGCCCGGCGAAGGCGGCCAGCTTCCCGGCCACAAGGTCGACGCGACTATCGCCAAGGTCCGGCACTCGACCCCGGGTGTCGGCCTGATCTCGCCGCCGCCGCACCACGACATCTATTCGATCGAAGATCTGGCGCAGCTCATCTACGACCTCAAGAACGTCAATCCGGAAGGCGACGTCTCGGTGAAGCTCGTCTCCGAGATCGGCGTCGGCACGGTCGCGGCCGGTGTTGCGAAAGCGCGCGCCGACCACGTCACCATCGCGGGCTTCGAGGGCGGTACCGGCGCTTCGCCGCTGACCTCGATCAAGCATGCCGGCAGCCCTTGGGAGATTGGTCTGGCCGAAACCCACCAGACGCTGGTGCGCGAGCGGCTGCGCAGCCGCATCGCGGTCCAGGTCGACGGCGGCTTCCGCACCGGACGTGACGTCGTGATCGGCGCGCTGCTGGGAGCCGACGAGTTCGGCTTCGCCACCGCGCCGCTGATCGCGGCCGGCTGCATCATGATGCGCAAGTGCCATCTCAACACCTGCCCGGTCGGCGTCGCGACCCAGGATCCGGTCCTGCGCAAGCGTTTCACCGGCCAGCCCGAGCACGTGATCAACTACTTCTTCTTCGTCGCCGAGGAAGTCCGCGAGATCATGGCGAGCCTCGGCTTCCGCACCTTCAACGAGATGGTCGGTCAGGTTCAGATGCTCGACCAGTCCAGGCTGGTCGCACATTGGAAGGCCAAGGGCCTCGATTTTTCGAAGCTTTTCGTCAAGCAGAAGGAAGAGAAGGGCCAGAAGATCTATCACTCGGAGCTCCAGAACCATCATCTGGAGGCCGTGCTCGACCGCAAGCTGATCGAGAAGGCGACGCCCGCGCTCGACCGCGGCGCACCGGTGAAGATCGAGGCCGAGATCAACAACACCGACCGTTCCGCCGGCGCGATGCTGTCGGGCGCGGTGGCCAAGATCTACGGCCATGCCGGCCTGCCGCACGACACCATCCATGTCAGCCTCAAGGGTACCGCCGGTCAGGCCTTCGGTGCCTGGCTCGCCCATGGCGTCACCTTCGAGCTCGAGGGTGAAGGCAACGACTATGTCGGCAAGGGCCTCTCGGGCGGCAAGATCATCGTCAAGCCGCCGCACAATGGGGGCATCGTGCCGGAAGAGAGCATCATCGTCGGCAACACTGTGATGTACGGCGCGATCGAGGGCGAGTGCTACTTCCGCGGCATCGCCGGCGAGCGCTTCGCGGTGCGCAACTCGGGTGCGGTCGCGGTGGTCGAGGGTGCCGGCGATCATTGTTGCGAATACATGACCGGCGGCATCGTGGTCGTGCTCGGCAGGACCGGGCGCAACTTCGCGGCCGGCATGTCCGGCGGCATCGCCTATGTGCTCGACGAGAGCGGCGACTTCGACAAGCTCTGCAACCTCAGCATGGTCGAGCTCGAGCCGGTGCTGTCGGAAGAGATGATCGCCCAGAGCGCCTACAACCAGTTTGGCGACCTCGAGGCGCACGGCCGGGTCGACGTATTCGCGAACCTGCTCGAGTCCGACGTCGAGCGGCTGCACGTCCTGATCACGCGCCACGCGAAAGCGACCGGCTCCAAGCGCGCTGCCGACATCCTTGCCAATTGGAAGGAATGGCTGCCGAAGTTCCGCAAGGTGATGCCGGTCGAGTACCGGCGCGCACTGCGCGAAATGGCCGCCAACGCGGACGCCGAGCCGAAGATCGCGATCGGCGCGTAAGTATCAGAGTCCGTCATTGCGAGCGCAGCGAAGCAATCCAGCATCTCTCCTCAGGCGACAGCCTGGATTGCTTCGTCGCTTCAGTGCAAAATTGCTTCGCAATTTTGTCACGCGCTCCTCGCAATGACGCTTGAGGAAACAACAGACGAATTTAAGCGGCAGGGACTACGGGTTTAATGGGCAAGGTCACGGGTTTTCTCGAAATCGAACGGCACGATCGCAAGTACACGTCGGTCGCCGAGCGCTTGAAGCACTTCAAGGAATTCGTCGTCCCGCTCAGCGAGCGTGAGCTGCGGGACCAGGCCGCGCGCTGCATGAATTGCGGCATCCCCTACTGCCACGGCACCGGCTCGGTCGCGCCCGGCACGCCCGGCTGCCCAGTCAACAACCAGATCCCCGACTGGAACGATCTGGTCTATCAGGACAATTGGGAAGAGGCCTCGCGCAACCTGCACTCGACCAACAATTTCCCGGAGTTCACGGGCCGCATTTGCCCGGCGCCGTGCGAGGCGTCCTGCACGCTCAACATTGACGACAATCCCGTCACCATCAAGACCATCGAATGCGCGATCGTCGACCGCGCCTGGGACAATGGCTGGCTGAAGCCGGAGGTCGCCGCGGAGAAGACCGGCAAGAAGGTCGCCGTGATCGGCTCGGGTCCGGCCGGCATGGCCTGCGCGCAGCAGCTCGCGCGCGCCGGCCACGACGTCCATGTCTACGAGAAGTACGCCAAGGCTGGTGGCCTGCTCCGCTACGGCATTCCCGACTTCAAGATGGAAAAGGGCGTCATCGACCGTCGCGTCCAGCAGATGGAGGCGGAAGGCGTCACCTTCCACTACAACAGCCATGTCGGCGCTGACGGCAGCGTCGATCCGCGCGAGATGCTCAACGACTACGACGCGATCGCGCTGACCGGCGGCGCGGAGGCCCCGCGCGACCTGCCGATCCCCGGCCGCGAGCTCTCCGGTATCCATTACGCGATGGACTTCCTGCCGCAGCAGAACCGCCGCGTCTCCAATGAGCCGCTGAATGGCGTCACCGAGATCCTCGCCGGCGGCAAGCATGTCGTCGTCATCGGCGGCGGCGACACCGGCAGCGACTGCATCGGCACCTCGCTGCGCCAGGGCGCGCTCTCCGTGACCCAGCTCGAGATCATGCCAGCCCCGCCCGAGCGCGAGAACAAGGGCCTGACCTGGCCGAACTGGCCGCTGAAGATGCGCACCTCCTCCAGCCAGGCCGAAGGCGCGATCCGTGAATACGCCGTGCTGACGCAGAAATTTTCCGGCGAGAACGGCAAGGTCAAGAAGCTGCACTGCGTGCGCGTCGACGACAAGTTCAAGCCGATTGCCGGCACCGAGTTCGAGCTCGACGCCGAGCTCATCCTGCTCGCGATGGGTTTCGTGCACCCCGTGCACGAGGGTCTTTTGAAGCTGCTCTCGGTCGACCTCGACCCGCGCGGCAACGTCAAGGCCAACACGCTGGACTACCAGACCTCGCGTCCGAACGTGTTTTCGGCAGGCGACATGCGCCGCGGCCAGTCGCTGGTCGTCTGGGCCATCCGCGAAGGCCGCCTGTGCGCGCGGTCGATCGACACGTTCCTGATGGGGAAGACGGATCTGCCGCGGTAGTCGCTGCTCGCTCCGCTGCCAGACTTGAAGAAAGCTGTCATCGCCCGCCTTGTGCGCAATTGCGCACTGGAGCGGGCGATCCAGTATTCCAGAGACAGTGACGTAGTCCGGAGAAGCCGCGGCGTACTGGATGCCCCGGTCAAGCCCGGGGCATGACATCGGAGTGAGTGGCGAGAGCGGGGCCAAAGGCACCGCGTGCGATCAAGCGTTACGCACCGCCTCAATTCTGCAGCCTCACCCCCAGCATCGCCACCGTGCCTTGCGAGCTCGACCCCGGCTGGTTCGAATCCAGGATGTCGTGCCGCAGCGTGCCCTTGATCCAGACACTGCGGTTGAGCTTGTAGATCAGGTCGCCTTCGAGTGAGTAGGTCTTGTCGTTGCGGTTCTGGCCCTGGTAGTCGTAGGTGCCGTAGGTGAACTTGCCGACCGCGGTGAGCCAGCGGCGGAAGTCGTGATCGACCTCGGTCGAGTAGGTGCGCACCAGGACTCCAGACGACCCGGCGACCGTGGTCTCGGCGATCTGCGTGTCGGTGAAGAATTTCACGGTGGTCAGGCCGCTCGCGTTCCAGATCAGCGAGCCCGCGGTCAAGAAGCCCGAGAGCTGGCTGAGGCGCGGGTCGACATAGTTGCGTGCGGCATAGCCGACCGAGATCTCGCCGGTGAGGATGCGGCTGAGCTCGAAGGACGAGCCGATCTTGGCGTAGCCGCCGGACGAATCTCGGAAGTAGCCATTGCGGTCCGGCGACAGGTCATGCACGCGACTGTCGCCCTCGACCTCGACGAACGGCTTGAGGCCCGGCTTGAGCTCATAGGAGATGCGCCCGACGCCGCCATACTGGTTGAAGTCGCGGTCGTCGTTGCTCGACACCGTGCCGTCGGTGAGCTGGGAGTTCGTATAGGCGGTACGGTCGACGGTGGCGCCGGCGGCGACCTGGAGGCGGTTGAAGGTCTGGTCGAAGCCGAAGGTGCCGCCATAGCTGGCGTAGATCGGATATTTCTGTAAGCCCGCCTGCACGTTCGGGCTGCCGGGGTTGTCGGTGGCGATCCGCAGGCGGAGCTGCGAGGTCAGCTTGAGATCGCGGTCGACATCGACCCGGCCGTCGACATGGCCGGTGAAATCGGGGCGGTCAATGTCGACCGGCGACGGCGAGGCAAGTCCGTCGATCGTCGCCGGCATCTGATTGCCATAGCCCGAGAAGGAGCCGCGCAGATCGGCGACCAGCGCGTGCCGCTCCCAGTCGGAGATCACGAGCAGTTCGGGCGCGACCACATAGACCGGCGAGCCGACCGGCTTGTTGAGGCGCGCCGGATTGGTGTCGTAGCCGCCGGAGAGCTCGAGTGCGCCCTTGATCAGGAAGCTGCCGGCATAGTCGCCCACCGCGCCGAACGGATCGTCATCGGCCTTGAGGCGGCGGCGCAGCGGCTGACCGGGCACGGTGCCGGCCATTGCCGGCGGTGTCGGCGTCTTGTGTGCGGTCTCGGATGGCGGCGGCGCGATGCGCGGCGGGCCGAGGCTCGTGTCCGGTGCAGCAGCGGGCGCCGGCGTGCCGGGCCCGGGCGAGCGCTTCGGCTTCGGCTGTCCGGGATAGAGTTTTGGCTGCTGCCGTTTGCGGTTGAGGGAGTCGTAGCCCGAGCCACTCGCGCCATTGGCCGCGGGCAGCCCATAGGTCGGAACTTGACCGACGCGCGAGGTTGCCGGCGTCTGCCGGCTCATGCGTGGATCGGCGTTGGGATCGGGCAGCGCCGGCAACGCGTCCGAGGGCGCTTGGACGACACCGGCCGTGCGGCGCGTTGGCAGCGTGTCAGGCGAGACAAAGCCGCCGCGGGTAGGATTGAACAGGTCGGGCGTGAGGCTCTGGGCGACCGCGGGAGCGCTTTCCAACGCGGTCAAGAGCAGGCATGGCAAAGCGGCGCGAAAGAGATGCGCGCGACGGCTCCGGCCTCTACCTGGAGGCGACCTCACGATGGAATTACCCCAGCGAAATCAGATACTTCCTTGATGGCAACCGCCGGGCGGCGGGAACCATCGTTAAAGGAGTTAAAACAATTATGGTTAATGAGCCGTTGAGGGGTTTGGGGCCGCGTCGCCTCCCGGGCGGCGGCATGCTAAGGAGGCGCCAACGGGCAAATCACGCCCCACCTCCCTTGGATCAAGACATGCCGAGCTCGAAACCGCTGATGACCGCATCATCCGGCCCCCTACCCGCCAGTATCGAATCCGCGCTCCGCACGCTGGAGACGGAGAGCGGCGGCATCAACGCGCTGGCCGCGGCGCTGAAGGGACCACTGGGCGCAAGCTTCGCAGCAGCAGTCGAGCTGATCCGGCAGGCCAAGGGCCGCGTCATCGTCACCGGGCTCGGCAAGTCCGGCCACATGGGGCGCAAGATCGCGGCAACGCTGGCCTCGACCGGCACGCCGGCGTTCTTCGTGCACGCGGCCGAAGCCGGCCATGGCGACCTCGGCATGATCACCGCGGACGACGTCATCATGGCGCTGTCCTGGTCCGGCGAACAGCCGGAGATGAAGAACATCGTGAACTATTCGGCGCGCTTCGCCATTCCGATGATCGCGGTGACCTCGAACCCCGCCTCTTCGCTGGGCCAGGCCGCCGACATCGTGATCGAGCTGCCGAAAGCGCGCGAGGCCTGCCCGCACAATCTGGCGCCGACCACCTCGACGCTGATGCAGGCCGCGATCGGCGATGCGCTCGCGATCGCGCTGCTCGAGGGTCGCGGCTTCACAGCGCTCGAATTCGCGCATTTCCACCCCGGCGGCAAGCTCGGGGCGATGCTGAAATTCGTCCGCGACTACATGCGCACTGGCGCGGAGATCCCGGTGAAGGCGATCGGCACCAAGATGTCGGAGGCGGTCGTCGAGATGTCGGCCAAGGGCTTGGGGTGCGTCTGCATCGTCGATGAGGCGAACGAGATCGCGGGCATCATCACCGACGGCGACCTGCGCCGTCACATGCGGCCTGATCTTCTGACGGCGTCGGTCGACGACATCATGACGAAGCAGCCGAAGACCGTGCCGCCCTCCATGCTCGCCACCGAGATGCTGGAGGTGCTGAACGCGCGCAAGATCACGACGCTGATCGTGGCCGAGGCGAACAAGGTGGTCGGCATCGTGCACTTGCACGATCTCTTGCGGGCGGGGGTGGCGTAAGCTCTCCCCGTCATCCCGGGGCATCGCGAAGCGATGAGCCCGGGATCCATTGCGCCGCAGAGTTTGTTTCGCCATGGATTCCGGGCTCGCGACTTCCGTCGCGCCCCGGAATGACGGCGCGGCTATCGCGCGCGACCAGCCTCCCCAACGTCATTGCGAGCGTAGCGAAGCAATGACGGTGGTTAGACCTGCGGAAACCTTGCCGCCTTCTCTTCCAGCGGCAGCCGCAGGCCGTTCGCGAGATACGACACCGTGCGGTAGAAGCCGCACAGCAGGATGACCTCCAAAATCTGCGCCTCGTCATAATGCGCCGATAGCGCCGCGAACTCCGCATCGTCGAGCGTTGCGTGGTGATGCAGCGCGTCGACGGCCGCGATCAGCGCCTGCTCGGCCGGCGACCAGCAGGGCGAAGCGGTGTCGCCCAGCACGGTGGCGCGGACTTCCTCGGCCGTGAGCCCGGCCGGCCCGGCAAAAATCGCGACGTGCACGCCCCACTCATATTCGCATCTGGTCAGCGCGCAGGTGCGGTCGATGACGAGCTCGCGCTGGCGCAAGGAGAGCGGCCCGGGATCGAGCAGGCCGCCGGCGCGAAACTTGTCCCAGGCGCGGGTGTAGCCCGCCATCACCCTGAACAGCATCAGCGGCGGCGCACCGCGCATGATGCGGTCGAACTGCGCCTGGATCTCCGGGGCATAAGGCGCCTCAAGCGGCGCGATGCGCGGCATCGCGGATGACATGGCAGATGACATTGGCCGCCTTGCTACAATTACTGTAGCATGACGCTACATTATCCGTAGCAGGACGCAAGAGGGCCGCGATGACGAAGCAGTCAGCATCAGGGGAGCGCCGCGTGCGCGGCTCGCGCACGGGCCGGCCGATCATGGCGCTGCTCGACCTCTTGGGCCGGCGCTGGAGCCTGCGGATCTTGTGGGAATTGCGATGGAAGCCCCTCACCTCGCGCGCGCTGCGCGCGGCTTGCGACGAGGCCTCGCCCACGGTGCTGCAGGCGCGTTTAAGCGAATTGCGCGAGGCGGGATTCGTGGAGCTCGGTGAAGCCGGCGGCTACGGCCTGACGCCGCTCGGACGCGAGCTGTGCGAGACGTTCCTGCCGCTGCACCGGTTTGCGGAGAGGTGGAGGAAATAGAGAGAGCGCTGCCGCGCGCTCGATCTTCCTTCTCCCCTTGTGGGAGAAGGTGGCGCGAAGCGCCGGATGAGGGGTCTCTCTCCGCGCGCTCACCGCAGCAGAGTTATTCGCGGAGAGAGACCCCTCACCCGTCTCGCCGCTACGCGGCGAGCCACCCTCTCCCACAAGGGGAGGGGAAAAAGCAGCTACGTCGCGGCCACGGTCAGATTCGCACCATCGACCTGCACCACCCTCACCTTGGTGCCGGCTGGTGTATCCGGGCCAGCGACGCGCCAGATGGTGTCGCCGATGCGGACGGTGCCGGAGCCATCGATGATCGGCTTTTCCAGCGTGAACTCGCGGCCCAACAGCGCCTCGGTGCGCTTGTTCAGGAAGGGGCTCGCGCTTGCATCCATCTTCGGCCGGGCGAGGCGGCGCCACACCGGCACGGCCGCTGCGGCGAACACCGCAAACATCACGAGCTGCGTCTGCCAGGACGGATGAAAGGCAAACGAGACGAGGCCGACCAGCAGCGCCGCAAGGCCGAGCCAGAACAGGAACACGCCCGGCGCGACCACCTCCAGCGCCATCAGGACGAAGCCGAAGATCAGCCAATTCCAGGTGCCGAGCGAAACGAACATGTCGGTCATGACACGACCCTCTCTCGAATGATCCCGTTACTGCGGCGGCACCGAAGGCGGCGTTGGTCCCGACGTCGGCACCGAGCCGCCGCGGCGGGCGGCCGCGACAGCGGAGGCGGCACTTTCGCCGAAAGTCGCCTTCGCGATCTCGCCGATGCCGGCGAGCGAGCCGAGCAAGCTCACGGCCTCCATCGGCAGCATGATGATCTTCTGGTTCGGCGCCTCCGCGAACTGGCCGAACGCCTTTATATATTTGTCGGCGATGAAATAGTTCAACGCGGCAACGTCGCCCTTGGCGATGGCTTCCGACACCGCCTGGGTCGCCTTGGCCTCGGCTTCGGCGAGACGCTCGCGCGCCTCGGCATCGCGGAAGGCGGCCTCGCGGCGGCCTTCGGCCTGAAGGATCTGCCCCTGCTTGGCGCCCTCGGCGCGCAAAATCTCGGACTGGCGCTGGCCTTCGGCGGCCAGAATGTCGGCGCGCTTGACGCGCTCGGCCTTCATCTGCCGGCCCATCGCCTCGACGAGGTCGGCCGGCGGCACGATGTCCTTGATCTCGATGCGGTTGACCTTGACGCCCCAGGGCGAGACCGCTGCGTCGACGACGCGCAACAAGCGCTCGTTGATCTCGTCGCGATGCGACAGCACCTGGTCGAGATCCATCGAGCCCATCACCGAGCGGATGTTGGTCATGGTCAGGACCGTGATCGCCTGGGTGAGGTTGGCAACCTCATAGCTCGCCTTCGCGGCATCGAACACCTGGAAGAAGGCGACGCCGTCCACAGTCACGGTGGCGTTGTCCTTGGTGATCACCTCCTGCTCGGGGATGTTGATCACCTGCTCCATCATGTTGATCTTGCGTCCGACGCGATCGAAATAGGGCACGATCAGATTGAGCCCGGGGCTCAGGGTCTGGGTGTATTTTCCGAACCGCTCTATGGTCCAGTCGTAGCCTTGCGGCACTGTCTTCACGCCTGCAACCAGCGTGACGATGACAAGCAACACCAGAACAATCGCGAAAATATCGAAGCCGCTCATAGCTCCTCCAAGGCGGGAAAACGCCTTCCCCCGCAGCTCCCATTGGTCGGTATCGCTACCCTACCGGTTCAGCGGCACGAATTCACGTCGGCGCGGACCGATCCCTCCACAGGAAGTACGGAGCAGGAACCAGGGGCATTAAGTATTTACGAGGGGATTCTTGAAAGCGCGCGAGTGAGGGGCCGCAGCACCCAGAGAGACTGTAACGCCTCACCCGGAGCGCATCTGTCGATGCGATCCGACCTCTCCCTACGGGAGAAGGTGAAACCAGGTCGCGGGCTGTCGCGATTATTCGATGACGTCGTTTGCGGTGGCGAGCAGGTGGGCGGGGATGGTGACGCCGATTGCCTTGGCCGTCTTCAGGTTGAATGCGAGCTCGAACTTGGTGGGATTCTGCACCGGAAGGTCGGCGGGCTGCGCGCCCCTGAGGATGCGATCGATATAGGATGCGGCACGGCGCACCTGCTCGGCGCTGTCGGTGCTGTAGGACATCAGGCCGCCCTCCTCGACGAAGGTGCTGCTCCAGAACACCGCAGGCGTGCGTGCCTCGGTGATCGCCGCGAGCAGACGCGCGCGGTTGGCCATGGTGAAGAAGTCCGGCAGCACCAACAGGCCGCCATCCTTGCGCGAGGCCAGCGCAGCGATCGAGGTGTCATCATGCACCGGCGCGGCCTCGACCGCGACGCGAAGCGCACGCGCAGCGTCCTCGATCGTCTGCAACATCAGGCCGGCGAACGGCGCGGTGGCGGGATTGTAGACGACAAAGACGCGAGCGACCTTTGGCTTGATCTGCGAGAGCATCTCCAGCCATTTGCCGGCCATCGGGGCATCATAGTCGGTAAAGCCGGTAATGTTGCCGCCGGGATGCGCGAGATTCTTGACGAAGCCCTGGCTGACCGGGTCGGTGACCACGGCAAACACGATCGGCGTCGT
This sequence comes from Bradyrhizobium sp. ISRA442, assembly GCF_038085055.1. NCBI lineage: Bacteria > Pseudomonadati > Pseudomonadota > Alphaproteobacteria > Hyphomicrobiales > Nitrobacteraceae > Bradyrhizobium > Bradyrhizobium sp. ISRA442. Next base: position 354,530 of record NZ_JALGCN010000003.1, on the reverse strand, counting down.
CGCCGTGCGGCTGTGCAGCTCTTCGACCGAGGGCGTGCCGACCGCGAGCAGGATGTCGGGCTTGAGCGCGACCAGCTCGTCGGCGAGCCGCGCGATCCGCTGCCTATCGCCGCCGCCGCTGCGCCAGTCGATCTTTAAGTTGGCCTGCTCCTTCCAGCCATGGGCGGCCAGCGCCTCGACCAGGATGGCGCTGCGCGTCCGTCCGGCCGCGTCATCTTCCGCCGTGACCGAGAGCACTCCCAGCCGGCGCGTCACGCCCGGCTGCTGCGCCAGCGCCGCGCGCGGCAGCGCTGTGATCGTCCCGAGGATGCCGAGAATCTCGCGGCGGTTCATGGGATCAGATCCAGCCTCATCAGATCCAGCCTTGCAACTCGCGCAGCACCAGGGTGCGGATCACGTCCATGCCGGGCTCGCTGTCGTTGAGGCAGGGGATCGCGGCAAAGTGCTCGCCGCCATTGTGCTTGAAGATCTCGGCGTTCTCCTGCGCGATCTCCTCCAGCGTCTCCAGGCAGTCGGCGGCAAAGCCCGGCGTCACCACCGCGATGCGGCGCACGCCCTCCTTGGCAAGACGCTCCATCGTCTTGTCGGTGTAGGGCTGCAGCCACTCGTCATTGCCGAAGCGCGACTGGAAGGTGAGCAGCAGTTTTGACGCGTCCATCCCGAGCCGGCGGCGCAGCGCTTCGGTCGTGGCGACGCAATGCTCCTGGTAGGGATCGCCCTTGTCGACGTAGGCTTTCGGCATGCCGTGAAAGGAGGCGACGATCAACTCCGGCTTGAACGGCAGCGTGGCCAGATGCGCCTCGATCGAGGTCGCGAGCGCCTCGATATAGGCCTCGTCCTCATAGTATGGCGGCGTCACCCGCAGCGTCGGCTGCGCACGCAGGCAGGAGAGCACGCGGAACACCTCGTCGCACACGGTCGCCGACGTCGAGGCTGAATATTGCGGATAGAGCGGCACGGCGAGGATGCGGTCGCATCCCCTGGCGATCAGCGCCTCGATGCCGGAGCGGATCGAGGGATTGCCGTAGCGCATCGCCCAATCGACAACGATATGCCCGCGGTCCGACAGCGCGGCTGCGAGCTTGTCGCTCTGCGATCGCGTGATCGTCTTCAGCGGCGACTCGTTCTTCTCGTTGTTCCAGATCTTCTGGTAGTCGAGCGCCTTGGTGCGCGGCCGGCGGCGCAGGATGATGCCATTCAGCACGAGCTGCCAGATCAGGCCCTGGTCCTCGATGACGCGGGGATCCGAAAGGAATTCCTTCAGGTAGACCCGCACGCCGGGCGCGTCGGCCGTATCGGGCGTGCCGAGATTGATCAGGAGCACGCCGACGCGTGGCAGGCTGGCTTGCACGGCGGGCTTCGCGGTCTCGATGGGGACAACGGTCGTCATGGCCGTCCGTGGGTCGCGCGTTGTGCCGAACTTGTCAAGATGAGCCCGCTTTCGCTAGGGTCCCGCCCAAGCGGGGGAGGACCGATGACACTCGCGGAATGGTGCGTTCTTGGAGCGCTGCTGCTGTATCTGGCGACGATCGCCTCGATCAAATGGATCAGGTTTCGCAGCTTCGACAATTCCCGGCCGCGCGACCCCGCCTTCTACGAAGATGCCCTCTCGCAGCGCGCGCTCGGCGCGCACCAGAACGGCATCGAGACCTTTCCATTCTTCGCCTTCGCCGTGCTCCTTGCCGAATTCCGGGATTCGCCGCAGCGCCTGATCGACGAGCTGGCCGTGCTGTTCCTGATCGTGCGGATCGCCTATGTGCTGACCTATCTCGGCAACCGCCCGACGCTGCGCTCGATCCTGTGGAGCGTCGGCTTTGCGATCAATCTCGGGATCTTCTTCATGCCCGCCTTGAAGCGGCTTCTGCCCGTGTGAACTTTCTTCCTTCTCCCCTTGTTGTAGAAGAAGGTGGCGCGAAACGCCGGATGAGGGGTTGTATCCGCATACTGGTCTGCGAGAGGCGCAATCGCGGAGAGAGACCCCTCACCCGTCTCGCCGCTACGCGGCGAGCCACCCTCTCCCACAAGAAGGGAGAGGGAAAAGAGTGCTCCACTCAAAAACACGTCGTCCGTTCGGCGGCGATGTAGCCGAACAACAGGCCTGCGCCGAACAGCAGCACGAGGCCGGCGGCGGCGAATTCGATGCCGCGCATGAAGAGTGCGCCGCTGCCGTCGCGGGCTCCGCTCAGGCGGCTGGCGATGTCCTTGGCGGAGACGGCGACGACGGCGATGGCCGCGACCGTGATCGCGGTGCCGAGCCCCATCAACAAGGTCGCGGCGATTCCGGCCCAGAACAGGCCTTGGGCCAGCGCGAACACCAGGACCAGAATCGCACCCGAGCAAGGGCGGATGCCCACCGTGAGGATCGCGGCGAACCCGCGCCGCCAGCCACCCGGCCCGGCCAGCTCGCTCGGCGCGGGGCCGTGGGAATGGCCGCAATGTTCGTCATGGACGTGGTGCTGATGGGCGTGGGCGTGAGCATGGCCGTGGTCATAACCATGCTCGTGATCGTGGTCATGATGATCATGCGCATCATGATGATGGTGATCGCCGTGATCATGGTGATGCGGCACGCCGGCGATCGCAGGCACTGGCTGGGCCGCCTGCAGCGCGCGGATGAAGCCACCGCCCTTGACCCAGACGAGGCGCAGGCCGAATGCCGCGATCAGGGCGTAGCTTGCGATCTCGATCGCCCCCTCCGCCTTGCACATGGTTTTCGCCGTCGCATTCAGCGCCCAGGCCAAGATGCCGACAATGAGGATGGCCACCAGCGACTGCATCAGCGCCGAGGCAAAGGACAGCGCGATGCCGCGGCGAGCGGTCTCGCGATTGGCGACAAGGTAGGAGGCGATCACCGCCTTGCCGTGGCCGGGACCGGCGGCGTGGAATATCCCGTAAGCGAAGGAGATCAGGAGCAGCGTCCACACCGCCGAGCCGTCCGACTTTGCGGCGCGGATGGTCGCCGACATCTGGCGATAGAATTCCGATTGTTTTGCCAGCAGCCAGCCGATGATGCCGCTGGCCTCGGGTTCGGCGGCCTGCGAGGGGCGCGGCGCGCCGAACGGATTCTGTGCGAGGAGATCGTGAAGGGCGGCGTCGGCCATGCTCACGACGAGGACAACCGCAGCGCAGACGAGCAGCCCGCGCGCGAGCGGAGAACGAGGGCGCGGGATCAAGGGCAATCCACCGTGATCTTGTTGGCAAACATCATGCCGAAATTGGCGTTCTCGCCGTTCATGAAGGTCTGCTCGTTGAGCTTCTGGGCGCTCGCGGTGCCATCACTGGGCCGCTCCAGCTTCATCTGGCAGCCACTGGGCGCGCCGACCAGCTTGACCGGATTGTCCTTGGCCATCTGGAAATCGATGAAGAAGGAACGGTCGAACACCTCGAGCACAAGCTGCTTGGACTTGACCGGGTTCTTCAACGGCAGCGTGAAGTGCAGGGTGAGGACCGTATCCTTGTAGTCGAGGAAGTAGTCGACCGGCTCCTGGAATCGCTCCTTCTTGCCGTCGGCTCGCGCGAAGGTGAAGTAGGCGTATTCCTTCAGCGACTCGACATTGGTTTGCGCCAGCGGCGCCAGCTCTTCGCGGCTATAAGCGCCCTTGGTCTTGCCCTCGAGCCCCTGCACCGCATAGGCCGAGAACATGTCGTCGAAGGTCCAGGCGTGGCGGACGCCGGTGATCGTGCCGTCCTCCGCATAGATCAGCTCGCTGGTCGCGGTGATCCAGACATGCGGATGCGCCTCCGCCGCGCCGGCCGCGAGCGTGAGGCCGGCGGCGAGCAGCAGTCCGAACAGGCGGCGCATCATACCCATCAGGCGGCCGCTGACACGTCGAGCAGGCCGCGGCGGCGGAGCAGCGCGTCAGGCTCTGGCGGGCGGCCACGGAAGGCCTCGTAGGCGGCCTCCGGATCGACCGATCCGCCGCTCGAGTAGATGTCGTCGTGCAGGCGCTTTGCGACCGCCGGATCGAAGATGTCGCCGGCCTCCTCGAACGCGCCGAAGGCGTCGGCGTCCATCACCTCCGACCACATGTAGCTGTAATAGCCGGCCGCATAATGGTCGCCGGAGAAGATGTGGCCGAATTGCGTGGGCCGGTGGCGCAGGGAGATCTCGTCCGGCATGCCGATCTTCTCCAGCTCCTTCTTCTCGAAGGCGCGGACATCGGTCGCCGCCGCGGCCGGCTGGGTGTGGAATTCGAGGTCGACCAGCGCCGAGGAGACAAACTCGACGGTGGCAAAGCCCTGGTTGAACCTGCGCGCCGCGAGGAAGCGCTGGAGCAGGTCGCCCGGCAGCGGCTCGCCGGTCTGGTAATGACGGGCGAACTGCTGCAGCACCTCGGGCCGCTCCTGCCAGTGCTCGTAGAGCTGGGAGGGCAGCTCGACGAAGTCGGTGAACACGGAGGTGCCCGACAGTGACGGGTAGGTCACGTTGGAGAGCATGCCGTGCAGGCCGTGGCCGAACTCGTGGAACAGGGTGCGGGCGTCGTCGGGCGACAGCAGCGAGGGCTCGCCGGCCGCGCCCTTGGCGAAGTTGCACACATTGATCACAAGCGGCGCGATCTCGCCGTCGAGCTTCTGCTGGTCGCGCAGCGAGGTCATCCAGGCGCCGGAGCGCTTCGAGGGCCGCGCGTAGTAGTCGCCATAGAACAACGCCTTGTGCTTGCCGTCGCGGTCGCGGACCTCCCACACCCGGACGTCCGGATGCCAGGTCGGGACGTCCTTGCGCTCCTCGAAGGTGATGCCAAACAGGCGCGTGGCGCAGTCGAAGGCGGCGGCGATCATGTGGTCGAGCATCAAATATGGCTTGATCGCGGCGTCGTCGAAATTGGCACGCTGGAGGCGGAGCTTTTCGGCGTAGTAGCGCCAGTCCCAGGGCGCAAGCTGGAAATTGCCGCCCTCGGCCGTGATCAGTCCCTGCATCTCGTCGCGGTCGGCGAGCGCTCGCGCGCGCGCCGGCTTCCACACCCGCTCCAGGAGGCCCCGCACCGCATCCGGCGTCTTGGCCATGGAGTCCTCGAGCCGGTAGGCCGCGAAAGTCGGATAGCCCAGGAGATTGGCGCTCTCCTCCCGCAGCTTCAGGATCTCGACGATGGTCGCGTTGTTGTCGTTGGCGTTGCCGTTGTCGCCCCGCGCCGTGAAGGCCTTGTAGACCTTCTCGCGCAGGTCGCGGCGGTCTGAGCTCTTCAGGAACGGCTCGACCGAGGAGCGCGATAGCGTGACGATGGCCTTGCCGGCCATCCCGCGCTCGTCTGCCGCAGCCTTGGCCGCCGCGACGAAGCTCTCGGACAGACCCTGGCGGTCGGCCTCGCCGAGCTCCATGAACCAGTCCTGCTCGTCGCCGAGCAGGTGATGGCTGAAGTTGGTGCCGAGCTGGGCGAGCTTCTCGTTGATCTCGGCCATCCTCGTCTTGGCCTCCTCGGAGAGGCCGGCGCCGGCGCGATGGAAGCGGGTGTAGGTGCGCTCCAGGAGGCGAAGCTGCTCCGGCGAGAGCTTGAGCGCGGTGCGGTTCTCGTGGAGCTGGGCGATGCGACCAAACAGCACAGCGTTCATCATGATCGGATTCCAGTGCCGCGCCATCCGCAAGGAGACCTCCTTGTCGATCTCCAGGATGGCCGGATTGGAGTGAGCCGAGACCAGGTCGTAGAAGACGGCGGCGACCTTGTTCAGGAGCTTGCCGGAGCGCTCCAGCGCCGTGATCGTGTTGGCGAAGTCGGGCGCGGCCGGATCATTGGTGATCGCCGCGATTTCGGCGGAATGGTCGGCGAAGGCCTGCTCGAAGGCCGGGACGAAGTGCTCCGGCTGGATCTCGTCGAACGGCGGGGTCGCAAACGGCGTCACCCAGGCCTTCAGCAGCGGATTGGCGTCGGCCGGCGCGGTGCCCGTATCTTGGCGGGTTTCTGACATCGTTGGTCCCGATTTTTGAGCTGGTTTGTTGCGGCCAGCTATAGCACGCCATGGGGCTTTTTTGGGCCATTTGGCCTTGCTCCCGGCCGCCTTTTCGGGGAGATTGCGGCCCTCGCAGACCACGGATCTTTTGCCTATGAACGCGCCTGCCTCTTCTTCCCGTCAGATCGTCTGGCCGAGCGTCATCACGGTCGTCAGCGCCGCCATCCTGATCGGCGCCGAAGTGTTCGGCGCGGCGTTCGCCGGCGGCTGGGCGCTCGCGATCCTGTTCGGACTCGGCGACCAGGGCGCGCACATCGTCCAGGCGGTGCTGTTCACACTCGGCGTGCTCGTCATGACCGCGTTCATCCGCGCAGCTCAGCGCGTCGAGCCTTTCACGAAGCGACGCTGACGCACACACGCGCGAGCGATACGCGCGCGCTCGAAAAACTTAACGCCTGTTCATCTTCAGCGTCGCTTGCGCGTCACAGTGCAAGCAGATGTTAGGCAATTCTGTTCTCAGCCTAAAAAATTTCTTGCGAAGCAGAAGCAAAACGCTTATGTGCGGACTTGCCCAATTTCGCACGTGCCTGTGGTCGTGTGTCAGTCGGTAGGTATCCGGACAAGAGGCCGGACAGCCGCCAAGGGGTGAAGAAGCCGAGGGGCTCTTCGGAAGTGCAGAAGTCGGCAACGACTGAAGCTAAGACCGGAGCGTCCAGCATCTCTCTCAAAGAGATGCCATGTCGAAGGTGACTTCGCTCTTTGCAACCGTGACTGGCAGCCGGAGGCGAACCGGCGCACCTCGCTCTCAGCGGGGGACGCGACTTAAAGCAACGACGGATCGGGCTTTTTTGGTCTCTACCGGCATTCCAACGCCGGCGCGGGCTACTGAAAAGGCTTGTCCTTCATTGCCAGGTGAGCGGGCGGGAAAAATTCCCAACCAATCCACGGCAGCACAATTCGGACCTCGAGCTCGAGGCAATGTCGCGTCTCCATCGTGCGGCATCGCCAAAGCGCTCATGGCCAGGAACATTTTGAACGGGTCCTTGTCGCAGAGGGCCGTTTGGAGGGTGCTATGACCGATCGCATCAGGGAATTTCTGCGCAACCGCCGCAGCGAAGGCCTCGATACCGAGCCGTGCCTCGTCGTCGACCTCGAGGTCGTGCGCGACAACTACCAGAGCTTTGCCAAGGCGCTGCCCGACAGCCGCGTGTTCTACGCCGTCAAGGCGAACCCGGCGCCGGAAGTGCTGTCCCTGCTCGCCTCCATGGGCTCCTGCTTCGACACCGCAACGGTCGCCGAGATCGAGATGGCGCTGGCCGCCGGTGCGACGCCCGACCGCATCTCCTTCGGCAACACGATCAAGAAGGAGCGCGACATCGCGCGCGCCTTCGCGCTCGGCATTCGCCTGTTCGCGGTCGACTGCGCCGCCGAGGTCGAGAAGGTCGCCCGTGCCGCTCCGGCTGCGAAGGTGTTCTGCCGCATCCTCTATGACTGCGCCGGCGCCGAGTGGCCGCTGTCGCGCAAGTTCGGCTGCGACCCGGAGATGGCCGTCGAGGTGCTCGACTTCGCCAAGCGCCTGGGCTTGGAGCCGTGCGGGATCTCCTTCCATGTCGGCTCGCAGCAGCGCAAGGTGAAGGCGTGGGACCGCGCGCTGGCGATGGCCTCGCAGGTGTTCCGCGACTGCGCCGAGCGCGGCATCAACCTCTCCATGGTCAACATGGGCGGGGGCTTCCCGACCAAGTACCTGAAGGACGTGCCGCCGGTGGTGACCTACGGCCGCTCGATCTTCCGCGCGCTGCGCAAGCACTTCGGCAACCAGATTCCGGAGACCATCATCGAGCCGGGCCGCGGCATGGTGGGCAACGCCGGCATCATCGAGTCCGAGGTCGTGCTGATCTCGAAGAAGAGCGACGAGGACGAGGTGCGCTGGGTCTATCTGGACATCGGCAAGTTCGGCGGTCTCGCCGAGACCATGGACGAGTCGATCCGCTACGCCATCCGCACTCCGCATGACGGGGCGGACATGACGCCGTGCGTGCTCGCAGGTCCGACCTGCGATTCCGCCGACGTGCTGTACGAGAAGAACCCGTATCCGCTCCCGGTGACGCTCGAGATCGGCGATAAGGTGCTGATCGAAGGGACCGGGGCCTATACGTCGACCTACTCGTCGGTGGCGTTCAACGGCATTCCGCCGCTGAAGACGTATCACATCTGATGTGCCAGATCTGATCCGCCTCCTTTTCGAGGCCTGATGAACCGGGAGCCGGCCGCGCCGGCTCCTCCCTGACATGTTCGATTTCTGACGACGCCTTGGGCCGGCGTGCTGCGAGCACGTCGGTTCAGGCGGGGACTGACGTGCCATGACTGCTCTTCGGAAGCCACAGGTCGCCCTCACCTCGAAAGCCGCTCCGTTCGCGATCCGTGCGGAGCGTGCTGCCGACGTCGCGATGCGCGAAGCGCTGCTCGATGCCTGCTTTGGCGACAACCGCCACAGCCGCACCTGCCAGCGCCTGCGCGACGGACGCGCACCCGCTGCCGGCCTCGCGCTGGCCGCCGTGCGCGAGGGAAAACTCGTGGGTACCGTGCGGCTGTGGCATGTCAGCGCCGGAGGCAGGCCCGCTTTGGTCCTCGGACCGCTTGCGGTCGATCCTGCCTGCCGCGAGCTCGGGATCGGCGCCGCGCTGATGCATCAAGCGCTGGCCGCCGCCCGGGCGCGCGGGCATGCCGCCGTGATCCTGCTCGGCGACGCTCCCTACTATGCCCGCTTCGGCTTCTCGGCCGCCAAGACCGGCGGCCTCGCGCTGCCCGGTCCATTCGAGGGCGACCGCCTGCTCGCGGTCGAATTCACCGAAGGCGCGCTCGACGGCGCAGCCGGGATGATCGTGGCGACCGGCGCGGCGCAGCCCAAACGCCGGGCATCACGCGCCCTGCATGCGCACGCGGCTTAAGGGATTGCCATCATGGCGAAGACCGAAGCCGCGTCCGGCGGCAATGCCCGCACGCGCCTGCGCAGCGTCATCACCACGGTCCTGTTGATCCTGATCTCGGTCATGATCGTCAGGGACATCCTGGTGCGGCGCTGGACCGGCGCCGCGCCGCCGTCGCAGGACACGACGCAGCAGTCCCGCTAGGCTCGCCGCCGCGTTGCCTTTGGGGTTGCACGGGCAAGCAAGTTGCCCGACAACCCCGCGCCAAGCCCTTTCAACCGAGGTCGAAACCCATGTCCCGTCGCCTGATCTCCACCGGCTCCCCCTTCGAGAAGACCGCCGGCTACAGCCGTGCCGTGATCGACGGCGACTTCGCCTTCGTCGCGGGAACCACCGGCTATGACTACACGACGATGACGATGCCGGCAGATGTCACGAGCCAGTCACGCAACTGCTTCAAGACCATCGCCGCCGCCCTGAAGGAGGGCGGTTTCGAGATGGCCGACATCGTCCGCGCGACCTACTACCTCACCGACGCCAAGGACGCCGATGCCCACTTTGCCGTCTGCGGCGAAGTCCTCGGCGATATCCGCCCGGCCGCAACGCTTCTCATCGTCTCGGCGCTGCTCAAGCCCGAGATGAAGGTCGAGATCGAAGTGACCGCGAAGCGCCGCAGCGCCTGATCCACCCCTCACCATTTGTTCGCCAGTACTTTCCGGAGAAACCATCCCATGAGCCCCGCCTCGCAGGTCTACGCGAAGATCACCGGTCCCATTGTCATGGTCGGCTTCGGCTCCATCGGCAAAGGCACGCTGCCTTTGATCGAGCGCCATCTCGATTACGACAAGTCGCGCATCACCGTCATCGATCCCAAGGACAAGGGCCGCAAGGCACTTTGCGAGAAGCACAATGTCAGATTTATCCAGCAAGGCCTGACCAAGGACAATTATCGCGAGTTGCTGACCCCGCTGCTCACTGAAGGCGGCGGCCGGGGTTTTTGCGTCAATCTCTCGGTCGATACCGGCTCTACCGACATCATGGAGCTCTGCAACGAACTTGGCGCTCTTTATATCGACACCGTCAACGAGCCCTGGCTCGGCTTCTATTTCGATTCTTCGAAGGGCCCGGAAGCGCGCTCCAACTACGCCCTTCGCGAAGTGACGCTGGCCGCCAAGAAGGCGCGCCCCGCGGGCTCGACGACGGCCGTCTCCTGCTGTGGCGCCAATCCCGGCATGGTCTCCTTTTTCGTCAAGCAGGCGCTACTCAATGTCGCCGCTGACCTGAAGCTCAATGCCCCCCGGCCGAAGACCAAAGCCGAATGGGCGGACTTGATGCGGCAGGCTGGCGTCAAGGGCATCCACATCGCCGAACGCGACACCCAGCGCTCCAAGTCGCCGAAAGAGCCGGACGTCTTCGTCAACACCTGGTCGGTGGAAGGTTTCCTGTCGGAAGGCGTGCAGCCGTCCGAACTCGGTTGGGGCACCCATGAAAAATGGATGCCCGAGAATGCGCGTACCCACGAAGCTGGCTGCGGCGCCGCCATCTATCTGATGCAGCCCGGCGCCAACACGCGCGTGCGCACCTGGTGCCCGACCCGCGGCGCGCAGTATGGCTTCCTCGTCACCCACAACGAATCGATCTCGATTTCCGATTACTTCACGGTGCGTGACGTGTCGGGCACGGCGATCTATCGGCCGACCTGCCACTATGCCTATCATCCGGCTGACGATGCCGTGCTGTCGCTGCATGAAATGTTCGGCCGCGCCGCGAAGATGCAGGAAAAGCACCACATCCTCGATGAGAACGAAATCATCGATGGCATCGACGAACTCGGCGTGCTGCTGTTCGGCCATGACAACAATGCCTATTGGTACGGCTCGCAGCTCTCGATCGAGGAGACCCGCAAACTCGCGCCCTATCAGAACGCCACCGGCCTGCAAGTGACCTCCGCGGTGCTCGCCGGCATGGTGTGGGCGCTGGAAAACCCCAACGAAGGCATCGTCGAAGCCGACGAGATGGATTTCGATCGTCTGCTGGAAATCCAGATGCCGTATCTCGGCCCGGTGAAGGGTTTCTACACCGACTGGACGCCGCTGACGGACCGCCCTGGCCTGTTCCCGGAGGATATCGATACGTCCGATCCGTGGCAGTTCCGGAATATCTTGGTGCGGTAAGGCGCGCGACGCGGACCTGCCCACATACCGCTGTCATGCCCCGCGAAAGCGGGGCACGCCGCGGCCTTTCCGTATCGACGCACCGCCTCTGGAATACTGGATCACCCGCCTTCGCGGGTGATGACACCGCGTGCGCGGAAGGGCTTACTGTTTCTCCTTGGCCGACGGTTCCTTGATCGGCGGCGCGATCTTCTCGGCGGGCGCCTGCGGCAGGGTGGGCTTCGCCGCGCCTTGCGTCTGCGGATCCGGGCGCGCGGGCTCGGGTGCCGGCGTGGTCGGGCGCTCGCCGCCGGGCTTCGATTCCGCCGGGGTCTTGTCCGGTTCGTTGGACGGGGCGCCCTGGAGCGGTCCCGTCGCCTGCGCCGTCTGCATCCGATGTTCGGCCCGGATCTGCGCCAGCGACAGGCCTGACACCACGACCCCTGTCACGAACAGCGCACACGCGATCGCAAGGTCTCGTTTCAGTTGGTCCTGTTTGCCGGGCATATCGATCACCCTCATTCATTCGCGGGACCAACAAATTCACGGAAGCGCAGTTCCGTATCCAGCCAGCGGGGAACCGCACGCTTGCGCGCCAAAACGCCGCGTTTACTCGATGGTGCTGACTTCCCAGGTTGCGTGGCGCACGCCCGGCTGACGCTGAAGTTCGACCGCAACAGCGTTCAGCTCGTTCGGATCGACCGCTGTCGCGACCAGCTTCGCGACGATCTCGATCAGGTCGTCTCCGATCTCGACCACGTCGACATCGGCAACCGGATATTTCGCGTTCTCGAGCTTGTCGATCAGGCGATCGCGCATGTCGGGCAAGGCCTCCGTCGTGACCGCGAGTTTGAAATAGTAGGTCGCCTCCAGGGTCCTCTCGTTCAGCGGGATACGGTTGATTGCATTGACGAGGGGCCGCAGCAGCGTATTGCCGGCGATGATGAACACGGTCAGCACCGCGGCCTGGGCAACGAGGTCCGCGCCGGCGCAGGAGCCAACCGCGGCAGAGGCCCACAGCGTCGCCGCGGTGTTGAGACCGCGCACGTCCATGCCCTGCTTCATGATGACGCCGGCGCCGAGGAAGCCGATGCCGGACACGACATAGGCGATCACCCGCACCGCACCGTCAGCACCCGTCAAATGCATGGCGAGATCGACAAAGGCCGCGGCGCCGACCGCGACCAGCACGTTGGTGCGCAGGCCCGCGGTGCGCTGTCGGTATTGCCGCTCGGCGCCGATCAGCGTGCCCAGCACGAAGGCCGTGGCCAGGCTGACCAGCGTGTCGGCAAAGTCAGCAAGCTGGAAGGTCGTCAGAAACCGCATGGCCCCCTATACGGTCAGAACGATGACAGATTAAAGCTCGAGAAGGCCGCCGTCCCCATTTTCGTCGGCAAACGCAAGCAGCGTGCCTTTGGCGTTCCAGGCAAGCGCGGCAACGGGCGGGGTGCCGTTGCGGCGCACCAGGATCTCCGCGCCGTCCTCCAGCCGCACCATCAGCACGGTGCCGTCGCTGTAGCCGGCGGCGAGAATATCGTTCTTGGGATGGCACGCGACCACCGACACGCGCGCCTGCAGCGGCGCGAGCATCGCCGGCTCCTTGCCCATCGGGCCGTCCTTGCTCGCGAACGGCCACAGGATCACGGTGTCGGCGCCCGACGTCGCGAGTGCCTTGCCGCCCGCACTCCAGGACATCGAGCGGACGCGGCCGGGATAGCCGGTCATGCGCATATGCCTGTTGTCGGCGAGCCGCCAGCCGTGCAGCGCCGGCTCATGCATCGCGGTGACCAGGAATTTGTTGTCCGGGCTGAAGGTGACGCCGAGATGCGAGCCGGCCCAGGGCAAAAATTCGGCGGTGGCCGCCATGTTGGGAAACCACAGCGTCGCGCCGTTGTAATGCGCGATCGCGAGCCGGAGGCCCTTCGGTGCAAACGCAAGGCCCCCGACGGTCGAGGGTACCTCGATCGATTTCGCCTCGTTCTTGCCGCTCTTGACGAAAGCGGTCTTGCCGGCCGACCAGGCGAAGGCACCGTCTGCATGCAGCGCCACCGCATCGATCCAGCGCCGCTTCGGGTCGGTCGCGAGCAGGATCACCTCGCCCTTGGCATCGAGCGCGACGACCTTGCCGTCGTCACCGCCCATGACGAGGCGCTTGCCGTCGGACGCGGTGGAGAGAATGCCGCCGCTATGGACGGAGATCCTGCTGACATCACCGCCAGCACCGACGAGCGCGACATTCTCCTCGCCGCCGACGAAGGCGGCGCGGTCGGCGAGGAAGTGCAATGAGGTCACGGCCATCCCGAGCGCGAGCGGCTTGACGCGGTCGGTGACGGAGACGATCGAGGGTGAATCGGCGGCCGGCGTAAACTCTTTCATCACGAGACGATGCAGCTCTCAAAACCCTTGCGGATGGCCTCTTCCGGCAGTTCGCGGCCGATGAAGACGAGACGGCTCTCGCGCGGCTCGCCTTCCTTCCACTTCCGCTGGTGGTTACCCTCCAGCATCATATGCACGCCCTGGAAAACGTAACGGTCGTCATCGTCGTGGAAGGCGAGGATACCCTTGGAGCGCAGGATCTTCTGGCCCTCCATCTGCACCAGGTTTTGCAGCCAGGGCATGAACACGTTCGGATCGAGCGGCTTGTCGGTCTTGAGCGCCAGCGACTGCATATCCTCGTCGTGATAGTGCTTCAGCCCGTGGCCGTGATCATCGTGGTGATGATGGCCGTCGCCATGGTGGTGATGGTCATGATCGTGATCATGATCGTCGGCCTCGAGGAAGTCCGGCTCGATGTCGAGGATGCGGTCGAGATCGAACGCGCCGCGATCGAGCACGTCAGCCAAGGCCACCGAGCAGCGCTCGGTGCGGTGGAGCTTCGCATAGGGATTGATGCCGCGGATACGGGCCTCGACCTCCGCGAGCTCCGGCTTGGAGACGAGATCGGTCTTGTTGAGCACAATCACGTCGGCGAAGGCGATCTGGTTCTTGGCCTCGGGCGCATCCTTCAGCCGGTCGGACAGCCATTTGGCATCAGCAACAGTCACCACCGCATCGAGTCGCGCGTTCTTCTGCACGTCCTCGTCGACGAAGAAGGTCTGGGCCACCGGCGCCGGATCGGCAAGGCCCGTCGTCTCGACGATGATGGCGTCGAACTTGCCCTTGCGCTTCATCAGCCCGTCCATGATGCGCACGAGGTCGCCGCGCACGGTGCAGCAAATGCAGCCATTGTTCATCTCGAACACCTCCTCGTCGGCGCCGATGATGAGGTCGTTGTCGATGCCGATCTCGCCGAATTCGTTGACGATGACGGCATATTTCTTGCCGTGATTCTCCGACAGGATGCGGTTGAGCAGCGTGGTTTTGCCGGCGCCGAGATAGCCGGTCAGGACGGTCACGGGAATCTTGGGGGCAGTCGCTTCAGACATAACAACTCCGGACTACGGGCTTTTTCGCGCGACGCGAGGCGGGGTGGCCCCCGCCCTATTGGTCAAGCGCGCTGGTCAGGGCCTTTATATTGTGCCTGACCATATCAATGTAAGTGGGGGCTGGCCCCTTTTCGCCGGTCAAACCGTCCGAAATCAGGGTCCCGCCGATCCTAACCCCGGTCTCCGCCGCGATCCGCCGGATCAGCCGGTCGTCGCTGATATTCTCCAGGAACACGGCCGGGATCTTTTGGGCCCTGATCTGGCCGATGATGGCGGCGATATCGCGCGCGCTCGGCTCGCTTTCCGTGGACACCCCCAAGGGGGCGATGAACTGGATGCCGTATTCTGCAGCGAAATAGCCGAAGGCGTTGTGGGTCGAGATCACCTTGCGCCGCTCGGGCGGAATCCTTGCCACCGCATCACGCACCTCGCGGTCGACCGTTTCGAGCTTTTCCAGATAGGTCTTCGCCTGGGCGCGGAAAAAGTCTGCGTCATCCGGGTCGGCTTCAGCCAGCGCATTGGCGATATCAGTCACATAGATCTTGGCGTTCGGGATCGACTGCCAGGCATGCGGGTCGGCATCCGATCCGAGCTTCAAGGGCGCGATGCCGGCACTCGCGGTAACTACTTGCGCCTTACCGCCGGAAGATTGCACGAGCCGCGGCAGCCAGCCCTCGAGCCCGAGGCCGTTGACGATCACGAGCCGGGCATCCGCGACCCGCTTAGCGTCACCCGGCGTCGGCGTATAGACATGGGCATCGCTGTCGGCGCCAACCAGTGTCGTGAGGCTGATGCGGTCGCCACCGACGTTACGGAGGAAATCGGCGAGGATGGAGAAGCTCGCGACGACGTTGAGCCGCTCGGCGGCGTTGAGCGACGACGTCGTCAGGAGCAGGACCAAAAGGAGGAGAAGGCGCAGCATCGTCCGTCACGCCTCCAGATGGCGGCCTGGAAACATCTGACGGACCAGGCCGCCGACGCGGCCGAACAGGACCGAGACGACATAAAGCACCGTCGCCACCAGGATGATGGCAGGGCCCGAGGGCACGCGGGTCTGGAACGACAGCACGAGCCCGGCGTAGCCCGAGACGGCGGCGCCGATCACGGCGATGCAAATCATGGCGGTAAGATCCCGCGACCAGAACCGGGCAATGCCCGCGGGCAGGATCATCAGGCCGACCGCAAGCAAGGTGCCGAGCGCCTGAAAGCCGTTGACGAGGTTGATAACGACGAGCGCGAGGAAGGCGAGATGCGCCGGTCCGCCGGCACGGCTGACCGTGCGCAGGAAGAGCGGGTCAACGCTCTCGATCACCAGCGGGCGATAGATCACCGCAAGCACCAGCAGCGTGATGGTGGCGTTGAAGGCCACCACCAGCAGCGTCTGGTCGTCCATGGCAAGGATGTTGCCGAACAGCACGTGCAGGAGGTCAATATTGGTGCCCTTGATCGAGACGATGGTGACACCCAATGCCAGCGAGGCGAGATAGAAGGTCGCGAGCGAGGCGTCCTCCTTCAATCCGGTCGAGCGCGCGACCACGCCGGCGAGGATCGCGACCGCAAAGCCCGCGATCAGTCCGCCGGCCGTCATCGCAAACAGGTTGAGGCCGGAGAGCAGGAAGCCGACCGCCGCGCCCGGCAGAATCGCATGCGCCATGGCGTCGCCGACGAGGCTCATCCGCCGCAGCATCAGGAATACGCCGATCGGGGCGCCGGCGAGCGACAACGCGACAACCGCCGCGAGCGCACGCCGCATGAACTCGAATTCGGTGAACGGGCCGATCAGGACGTCATGGATCATCGGATGTCACGCCGCCTGCGAGCGCCCATCTTCGCCGCAGGCCGCGGCGCTGTCGTCGAACGCCTCGCACATCCGCATCGCGACCATCAGGTTGTCCGGCGTCAGCACCTCGGCCGTCGGTCCCCAGGCCACGGGGCCACGCGCCAGCACCAGGGTGTCGGTGAAGTAGCTGCGTACCATCTCCAGGTCATGCAGCGCCGCCAGCACGGTGCGGCCTTCGCCGTGCCAGTGCTTCACCAACGCGAGCAGATCGGCCGTGGTCTTGGTGTCGATGGCGTTGAAGGGCTCGTCCAGCACGATCAGGCTCGCGTCCTGGAGCAGCACGCGCGCGAACAGCACCCGCTGCATCTGCCCGCCGGAGAGCGTGCCGATCGGGCGGTTCTCGAAGCCGTTGAGACCGACGGCCGCGATCGCGCGGAGGATTTTTTCGCGCACGGCCTTGCCGATGCCGCCGAACAGGCCGGTGTCGCGCCAAAGCCCGGTGCCGACGAAATCGAACACCGAGATCGGGAAGCTGCGGTCGATCTCCGCGCTCTGCGGCAGATAGGCGATGTCGCGCGCGTCGAGACCGCCGAGATGGATGCTGCCGTCGAGGGGCTTCAGGATGCCGACGATGCCGCGCAGCAGCGTCGACTTGCCAGCGCCGTTCGGCCCGATCACCGCCACCAGTGCACCGGACGCGACCTCGCCATTGAGGTGATGCACGGCCGGGTGCCGGTCGTAGCCGAGCGTGACGTTGTGGAAATGCAGCGCCGCCATGGTCACCTCATCGCCAGAAGGACCATGCCCCACAGCACGGCGCAGACGGCGAGCGCCGCCACGAGACGGCTCGCCATGGTCATGCGCAGGATCGACCACGGCGCGGCCTGCGCCGGGTGCGGCGAGGTGGCGTCATGGACGTGGGCGTGCGTGTGATCGTGCCCATGAGAATGGGCGCGGTGATGGGCGTGATCGTGATGGTGGGTGTGAGACGCAGCGGGAACCATTCAAAGACGTTATATTATAACATTACGCCTGTCCACGCCCGGCTCAGGGCTTGCCGATCACCATCGCGATCGCCGCCGCCACGAACGGAAACGGCACCGAGACGGCACAGCGGAACCAGACGAAACGGGCCGGCATGAACGGGATTTCCCACAGGATCACCCGCTGAAAGGCAAACAGGGCCCAGGCGACGACATAGGCGACCACTTGCGGCACGCCTCCGCCCGACTTCAGCGCCACCGTGCCGATCGAGAAGCCGATCACGGGGCCGCCGGGCGTCGCGGCGCCGGCGACCACGGCGGTCGCAACCCCGAACCAGCCGCTGTCCGGCCCGAGCCAGCCGGTGATCACCTCCTGGGGGATGATCGCGGCGATATAGCCGGAGCCGATCACCCCGAGCGCAATCCGCGGCACGATGTTGACGAAGTCCATGGAGCCTTCGCGGAGCGAGGCCTTGAACACCGGAGGTCCGCGGCGGAAGGCAATCAGGCCGACGCCGAGGACCGAGCCCCACAGCAGGATATCGATGAGAAGCGCGGCGCTCACGTCCCGTCGTCCTTCGCGATCGGCTTCGGATAGATCCGCGCATAGACGAAGCGGCCGAGCGCGCCCGCGAGCACCGGCAGCGGCAGCGAGATCACGATCCGCCACAGCGTGAAGTCGGTACCCATGATCGGGATTTCCCAGGCGACCGCACGGCCATAGCCGATCAGCGTCCAGCTCACGACCATGGCGATGGTGGCGCCGAAATCGGCGCCGACCGCGAGCAGCGCGCTCGCCACGGGATAGGCGGTGAAGGGCCCGCCCGGCAGGATCGCGCCGAAGGCTGTGCCGATCAAAAGGCCCATCAGGCCGGATTTCGGCCCGAGCGAGCGCGAGACTTTCTCGTGCGGCAGGATCTCCGAGATGAAAGCGCCGAGCAGGCAGCCGGCCAGCACGCGCGGCAGGATGCCGCCGAACAAGGAGAGATCGTGGGTCAGAATGTCGAGAACACCGCTGGTCCCGTCACGCCGCCAGACCAGCGCCGCACTCACCGCCACCAGGCCTGCTATGATGATCGTCGACCAGCCGATCGGCTTACGGGTCCGCCCCGGCCGCGGCTCGGACTCCGTGTCCTCGGCAGGCGCCGGATCTTTCAGGGAAGGTTCTGACAACGGGCTCGGGTCGGATCGAGGGGATGCCCGCTCTGATTAAGGGCGCCGCCCACGCGATGCAAACAGAACGGCGACCGGAGCAATGCGCACCTCGCGCAGGGCCATGCGGCGGGGACGAATTCCGTACAACAAAAAGGCGGCCGCGCATGCGACCGCCTTGGTTGTTTCCGTTATTCCGGCGCGGCTCGAACAGCCGAACCCGGAATGAGGAGCCAGTGGCTCACGCCTTGTCGAACAGGGACTCCACGTATTCCCAGTTCACCAGGTTCTCGACGAACGCCTTCAGATAGTCCGGGCGACGGTTGCGATAGTCGATGTAATAGGAGTGCTCCCAGACGTCGCAGCCGAGGATCGGGATGGCGCCGTGCACCAGCGGATTCTCGCCGTTCGGGGTCTTGGAGATTTCAAGCTTGCCGTTCTTGACCTGGAGCCAGCACCAGCCCGAGCCGAACTGGCCGACGCCGGCCGCCTGGAAGTCCGTCTTGAACTTCTCGAAGCCGCCGAGGTCCTCGTTGATCTTCTTCTCGAGCTTGCCCGGCAGCTTGGTGCCGCCGCCATTGGGCTTCATCCAGCTCCAGAAGTGGATATGGTTGTAGTGCTGGCCGGCATTGTTGAACACGGCGGGGTTCTTGCCGAACGAGCCCTTGACGATCTCCTCAAGGGACTTGCCTTCCCATTCGGTCCCCTTGAGCGCGTTGTTGCCGTTGGTGACGTAGGCCTGATGATGCTTGTCGTGGTGATATTCGAGCGTCTCCTTCGACATGTACTGGCCGAGGGCGTCATAGGCGTAAGGGAGTGGGGGCAGCGTAAAGGTCATGGGTTCTTGTCCGCAACTGGTGGGGAACGTTCTAACGGTCACCCCTTATAGAAGGTTCCTGCGGCGTTAAATACCGCCAATTTGCGAAAATGCCTGATGCGACGGCATGACCCGATTGCAGCTTCGTCGCGGGAAACGGATGTCCAGCCGGGTTGCCGGTTCGCTGCAAAATGTCATTGCCTTTGAGGCGTTTATGGCAGAACGAATGCACCTTCCGAGCGGAGATGCGAAAGACAGAGCAATGAGCATCGAGATCGACATCCTGAACGGCGACGCGTCGTGGCCGATCGCGAAGCCGCTGCATCAAGCGGTCTGGGGACCGCAGATCGTCGAGAAGCAGCCTTGGCGGCACGTCAAATGGGCCAATGCCGATCTCCGCGTGCTGATCGAGACGCCGGAGGACGGCCTGGTCTGCCATGTCGGCATCTACTTCCGCACCATCATCTGGAACGGGCGCAAGGTCCATGTCAGCGGGATCGGCGGCGTCTGCACGCGCGAGGACCGACGCGGCCGCGGCTACGCGACGATGGCGCTTGAGGCCGCGGTCCACACCATGCGGGCCAACGAGGCGGTCCGCTTCGCGCTCCTGGTCTGCGAGCCGCACAATTTCGGGTTCTATGAGGCCCGAAACTGGCACCGCTTCACCGGCGATATCTATTGCGAGCAGCCGGAGGGGCGGATCCGGTTCGAATACATGGCGCCTTTCGTGTTCGATATCGTCCGCGCGCCACGTCTCGGCACCATCGATCTCTGCGGCCTGCCTTGGTGATCCCGCTGGGGCAAATCAACGCAGGAATGTGATTCCGCCCGGCGTTGCACTATCGTGATTTGCTGGTATGGAGGCGCCTCCATTTTCGGGGCTCTCCATGTTCAACAGATTCGCCGTTTTCACTATTCTTTTGACTACGCTGTGTGGTGCGACCGCCGCCCATGCGCAGAGCGCTGACGCGAGCGGCACCTGGCTGACCCAGGCCGGCGATGCGCGCGTGAAGGTCAGCAAATGCGGCGGCGGCATCTGCGGCGTCATCGTCTGGCTGCGGGAGCCCTACGATACTGCGACCGGACAGCCCGCCACCGACAGCAAGAACCCCAATCCTGCGCTCGCCCGGCGCCCGATCATCGGCTTGCCGCTGTTCAGCGGCATGCAGCCCACAGGTCCGAACAAATGGTCGGGCCAGATCTACAATGCCGACGATGGCAGCACCTATGCGAGCAGCATCACGGTGACTGGAACGGAAAGCTTGCGGGTCGAAGGTTGTGTCGGCGCGCTCTGCGGCGGCGAGACCTGGAGCCGGGTCGGCCACTAGCTCGTGCCCGCCATCATCGCCTTCAGCGCCGTTGCCGCCGATGCGTAGCCGCCCCGCGCGCCGTCGATGAAGTGCACGTGATCGCTGCGCAGCGCCGATGGCGTGAAGCAGGTCATCATCGCCGCGTCCTGCGGGTAGAGTCCATAGCGCACGACACCATCGCGCGCGCCGGCTGCAAGACGCTCACTGAGAGCGCGCTCGAGCTCCGGCGTACAGTCGAGGATCATGCGCAGGCCATCGTCATATTTACGGAAGTCGGAGTTCTCGACCACCTGTCGCTTGTAGAGCTTCGGCACGAAGCCGCCGATCTTGATGTCGAAGCGCATGATCAGATAGGCGAACAGCGTGTACATGAGCACGCCGGCGCGGCGCGTGAACAACGGCCCGCCGCGTGCCGCCCGCGCCTCGTAGTCGAGCCCCTGCGGCGGCCACCTCAAGGGCGGTCCCTGCGGCGGCACGGGACGGCCGGCATCCGGACTGCGCTCGACGATGTGAATCACATCCTCGATCACCTTCCGAAAGGCTTTGGGATCGGCGCTGCGCGCCGGCACCACCAACACTGACAGGATCAGGCCGCGCGAGGCCGGAATCTCCTCGAAGCGGCAGGACAGGCCGGAGAGATCCGGCTGCGTGCCCGCCGGCGCCGGGGCGACCGCGAACTCGCCGCGCTTCATCGCGGCTTCGGCCCACCCCACCCCCCCGCCGGAGAACATCGCATAGGACAGATTCGCCGACGGACCGAAGCGCGCGACGCGGACATCGAGACCTTGCGCGCGAATGGCGCTCACCGGCACCAGCGCGACGCGCATTTTCAAATCGAGATCTTCCCGCACCCAGGTCGCGGTCGCCGCCAGCGCCTCCCGGGCGCGGTCGAGATCGGATGGCGCTACCGCAAAGCTCGCGCCATCGCCGCCGAACACGAAGGGGAATTCCCGTCCCTCCAGCGCGTTGGTCACGGACGCGATCACCGCGGCACCGGCCATGTTGACCGCCTTGTAGCGCTGCGCCGCGATCGCCTTGGTGGAATCGACGATGTCGGCGACACCGATGCTCCAGTCGTCCGGCAGCGGCGCATAGAGGGCGGGATCCATCAGGCTGGTGAAGCCGCGGAAGACGCGAATGCTGCCGTAGAAGGAATCGCCTGGTGTCATCGTGATCCCGAATGGTTGGGAAGTGCGTCCGAGAGAGATACGTGGCAGGATCGATCCGGGTTCGCCGGCCGGCGCCCTCCAATGCCGATCATTGGCTGAATCAGGCCCGGACAACAAGATCGCGCCGCGCCGCATTGCCGCGGCGATCATTGATCGGCATCAAACAGCCGGACGGGGCTTTGCTTACTATTCGATCATCTGAGGGATCGTTCGGGATGATCAAGGTGCCTGACGTCGGTAGCAAGGACCCCGCCACTCCAGTGCTTCCGCATGCTGGGCGCGAGGTGATCAGCGCGGTGAAGATGCCGCAAGAATTGACCGCCGCCGTCGATGCTTGGGCCGAGGCCCATCATTTGGTACGCTCGGATGCGATCTGGAGGCTGATCGAGATCGGTCTGAAGCATGCACCCGCGGCGTCGCCACCGTCCCGCGCAACGATCAAATCGGACTTCGCCAAAATCGAGGAGATCGCGGTGCACGAGATCGATCGCCTGCTCGATCCCGCGCTGCCGGCAGACGAGCGCGAGCGCCGCATTCGCCGCCTCACCGAAGGGCCGCCGGAATTTTCATTCGAACGGATTGACCTGCCGAAGCACCGGACCTGCGCCGCTGCGCGCTAGTGCAGCTTCTCGTCCTGCGGCCTGCGCAGCGCTGATGCCGGCACGCCGTGACAGCCCACGAGCCGGACGAATTGCTGCGGGTACATTTCGTGACCATGATCGCCGGAATTCTGATTTGACATCGGCTGGCTGTTGATCTCATCCGACTTTGCGCGCGACGGCTCTGCCGATGCCCGGCCCTGGTTCGCAGCGGTCATGGACTGCTCCCTGTCGATTAGGGCAGATCGATTGACGTAACCCAACCGATTGCGGAGCATCTTACGACCAAATCCGGGGAAATGAAATTGGGCTGGATCAACTCAGTTACGAAAGGCCGAGTTCCGCTTACGCCGTATTTCCCGCGTCGATTGTGAAGACGGTACCGGTCACGTTGCGACCGCCCTCGCCGAGCAGATATTCCACCATGCGCGCGACGTCGTCCGTCTCCGGCAGGCGCCGCAACGCGCTGCGGCCGGCGATACGCTTGCGTCCATCATCCGATAGATTGTGCGTGAGCTCAGTGTCGATAAAGCCGGGCGCGATCGCGTTCACGGTGATGCCGAGCTTACCCACCTCGCGCGCAAGCGAACGGGTGAACCCGGTGGCTGCGGCCTTGGTCGCGCCGTAGACCGACAGGCCGTTGTAGCCGGTAGTGGCGATGATGGAGGAGATGTTGATGATACGCCCCGCACCATCCGCCATCATCTGGCGCGCAACATATTTGGTGAGGATGATCGGCGACAGCACGTTGAGCTGCACCAGCGCCTCGATTTCGGAATTGTGCATGGTCGCGAGCAGGCCTTCGGTGCCAAGGCCGGCATTGTTGACGAGGCCGTAGATCGCACCGAATTCGTCGCGCACGAGCTTTGCAAAGGCCGGGATCGCGTCGATCACGGCGAGGTCGCAGGCGCGGAAATGCAGCCGGCCTTCGGACTCGGCGATCGCGGCCTTGAGCTCCTCGCTCTCGCGCCGCGCCGCCGCGATCACGTTGTAGCCGGCGCCAACCAGACGCCTTGCGATGGCAAGGCCGATGCCGCGGCTGCCGCCGGTGACGAGGACATTATGCATCGGTGCGCGCCAGTTTTCCGGCCGGCGTAACGTCGAGCGCCTCGACGAAGCGGATCACCGCCGGGACCTTGTGCGAGGCGAGCTGCGAGCGGCACTGATCCAGGATCTGATCGCGGATCTCCGTCGCCCGCGCCGGATCGGTGCCGTCGGCGAGGATCACGTCGGCGACGACGATGCCGCCGGTAATCGGGCTGCGCCGCGATTTGGCCCGCGACATCCGCACGTCGGCATGACGATTGATGACCGCCTCGATCTCCTCGGGATGAACCTTCAGCCCGCCGATGTTGATGATGCCGCCGCGGCGGCCGACGAAATAGTAGCGGTCGCCGCGCAGCTCGACCATGTCGCCGCTGTCGACAAATCCGTCATCGTCGGTGAGTGCAGTGGCGTTGCGCCCGATATAGGCGTGGGCCGTGCGCGTCGAGCGGATGCGCAGCGAGCCGTCAACGACCTTCATCTCGACGCCGTTGCGGTTGCCGAGATAGTCGGCAGGAAAGCCTTCGAGCCCGTCATTGACGGCAAAGCCGACGCCGGCTTCGGTCGAGGCATAGGCATGGCCGACCGAGGCTATCGGAAACGCCGCCTTCAACCCATCGAGCACCGCCTGGTCGGCGATCTCGCCGGACAGGCGAACGTAGCGCGGGGCGAATTGCGCCGCCGAGCCGCTCATCAGCAGCTTGCGCCAATGCGAGGGCGTGCCGGAGATGTGAGAAACTGCGCGCGCATTCAACCGCCCGACATGATCAGCGAGCGCCTCATGCGGGTCCGAGAGCACCATCGAGCCGCCGGAGAGGATGGCGCGGAGGAAGATCTGCAGGCCGCCATAGCGGCGAATGTCGTAGAATGTGGCCCAGACCGGCGCGGGTCCGCGCGCGGGACCTTCGGCGACGATCGCGCCGGTCAGCGCCTCCAGCGTATGACCGGCGATCTTCGGCACGCCTGACGTTCCCGAGGTGAGCATCAGCCACTCGGTGGCGCGTTCGGTCTGCACCGGTGTGGTCGGCGTGAGCGGCAATCGTGCGGTGATAACCAGCGCAACACCACGATCGGCCCAGCGGTCGGGCTCGTCGGTGACGACGGCATCGATCCCGGCATCGGCGATCAGCGCGTCGAGATGCGCCGGATTGAGATCCGGCGGGCACAGCAACATGCGGCGGGCGATGCCGTCGAGCTCGATCATCGTAAGGCCCGACCGGAGCTGATCGGACAATTTGAGCAGCACCGCGCGGCCGGACAGCTCGCGCAGACGGCCGCCCAAAACCGTCTGCGACAGGATATCGGTCAGCGACACGCTATTGTGTGCGTCCGAGAGGGTGCGCCCCTTCAACTCCGCGCCGAGATGGTCGCGGAGCGCAAAGATCTCACGCGGGGACATTTTCGTAGGCCCGCACGAAATCACCCACGGTGGCGGGGAACGCTGCGTCCTCGGAAATGGTGAAGGGATCGACGCCGGTCTCGTCCTCGAGGCGCGCGACCAGGATGGCGAAAGCGAGCGAGTCGAAGCCCGTCTCGTGCAGGGACAGATCGTCCGAGAGTTCGGGAAGCGCGACGTGCTGTTCTTTGGCGATCTGCTTGATCGCTTCAATGACCTTTAACCTTACCGACATGGCTGGCTCGCTTTTGCTATCGATCGTTCGTGTTGCGGCGGCTCTTGCTGACCGCCTCCCAAGGCTCACGTTGTTTACCCGACAGAAGTAAATGGCCTCTTGGACAATTCAGGTAAAATTGGACGCATCTTCTGATTTGCTGCGCCGTCGACGCGAATCTTCGAGATGAGCGAGTGAGACGTCCGCTCAGACCGAGTGAGGCGGGCACCACTCTTTCATTCCCTCCCCCCTTGCGGGGGAGGGGCAGGGAGGGGGGTGCCACACGGCACGCTCTGTCTGTGCAAACGAACTTTGTGGAAACGAAGCTGCGTTGCGGCGTCTGAGACGACCGACAGACCTTTTCCTGGGCTACCCCCTCCCCGGCCCTCCCCCGCAAGGGGGAGGGAGCGCACCGTTGTCGTGGTGACGACGTGGCCTCATCATTCCTCTACAGCCTGATCGCGCCGCCGATGATGTGCGCATAGGTCTCCGAATCCAGCGCAACGTAGGCGCCGGATTTCGGGTCGACCATGAACAGCGGATCGGAGATCGCACCCGGATCGAACCCCTCGCGTGCGAGATCGCCCTTCTTCTGCTTGAAGGTCTCGGTCGCATCGAGCTCGTGCGAGATGCGGACGAAGACGGGGCGCGCGTAGGTCGGCAGGCGCTGTGCTAGATGCGCGGGCAAGGCCGCGATGTCAAAGCCTTCGTTCACGACGATCGCGCTCATGCCGGCGCGGCCGTCGGTGCCGGGAATGCTGACGCCGTAGGTGGTGGCGTCGACCACGCCGGTGAAATCGCGCACGGCGTCGTTCACTTCGGAGGTCGCGACGTTCTCACCCTTCCAGCGGAAGGTGTCGCCGATGCGATCGACGAAATGGAAAAAGCCCTTGTCGTCGATCCGCATCAGATCGCCGGTGCGAAACCAGGCATCGCCATTGGCAAAGACATCGCGAAGAATCTTCTTCTCGGTCTCGGCGGCGTCGGTGTAGCCCTCGAAGCGGCCGCCGCCCTCGTCCGCCGTGCCGATGCGGCCGATGGCTTCGCCGGCCTCGCCGCGGGCGCAGGCGATGCAAAAGCCTTCTTCATTGCGCAAGGCTGTGCCGCTGTCGGGATCGAGCTTGACGAGACTTGCAGGAAAACGATGGGCAAGCAGCGGCGGGATGCGACCGATCGCGCCGGGCTGACCCTCGACATTGAACAGCGAGAAATTTCCCTCGGTCGCTGCATAGAATTCGAGGATGCGGGGAATGGCGAACCGCGCCTGGAAATCCTCCCAGATGTCGCCGCGCAAACCGTTGCCGCAGACGAGCCGCAGGCGATGGCGATTCTCGTATTCGGACGGCGGCGCCTTGAGGAGATAGCGGCAGAGCTCGCCGATATACTGGAACAGCGTGCAGTCGTGCCGCACGATGTCGTGCCAGAAGTTCGACGCCGAGAACCTTTCCGCGATCACCACCGAGCCGCCGGCGGCGAGCATGCTGCAGGGCGCGACGATGCCGCCGACCGAATGAAACAGCGGCAGGCAGTCGTAGAGCCGATCCTGCGGCGTCGCGCCCGCAAGGCCGGCGAACCAGAAGCCCCAGTTGAGGATGCGGCGATGGCTGATGCTGGCCGCCTTCGGCAGCCCGGTGGTGCCGGAGGTGTAAATCAGGAGCGCGCGATCATCGATGGTGACGTCGCCATGCTCCTCTTGCGACAACGGACCGTCGTCGAGCGCCGCGAGCGCAACGTCGATGGCGCGTTCGCTGCGGGCGTCGCCATGGGTCCAGATCTTGGCCCGCGTCTTCAGATGCGGCGTCGCGCCGTCCAGCGCCTCCGTCAGGTCATGCGCGATGATGATGTGCGAGGGCTTTGCGACGTCGATGCAATGCGCCAGCGACGGGCCGACGAGCTTGGTGTTGATCAGAGCCACGACGGCGCCGGCGCGGCTGATGCCGAGCCAGGCGGCGACATAGTCGATGCCGTTCGGCATGATCAAGCCGACGGTGTCGCCCTTGTTCGCGCCGACCGAGCGCGCCCAGCGCGCATAGCGATTGATGCGCTTCGACAATCCCTCATAGTCGAGACTTGCGTCCTCGATCACCAGCGCCGCGCGATCGGGCTGGCGCCGCGCCCAGTCCTCGACGACGTCGGCGAACAGCCGGCCCGGCAACGTCTCGATGCGCGCGGTGAGCTCGATCGCCTTCAGCCAGATTTTTGAAGCCGACGGTGGGCGCGCCGCTTTCGGCTGCTCGATGACGCCGGTGATCATGTCGTTCATTCTTTCGGGCCGCTTCTGCGTATTCCCTCCAGCTTAGCCCGTGGGCTCCTGATCAGGCGTTAAGAGACAAGGTAAAACCCGGTTAGCTGACGATTAAATGCAGCCATCCTTTACCAAGCCGAAGGGAACGGCGTGCGAGCCGGCGCAATTCTTGCGATAGCAAAGTTATGACGCCGAACGAGTGCTCACCCTCTCCCCCTTGTGGGAGAGGTCCCGGGCGCAGCTCGGCGGGTGAGGGTCTCTCTCCACACCGACAATCTCGCGAGTGGAGACAACCCCTCATCCGGCGCTTCGCGCCACCTTCTCCAAGGCAAGAAGGAAGAGGAGAGCGTGGACGCAGCTTCGGTTTCCTTGTTGAGGCAAGACCAATGATAACGAAACGCACTTTTCTCCGTACCGCCGCCTGTGCTGCCACGACCCTCGCCACGCCGCGTGCCTTTGCGATCGGCAACCCGTCCTATCCGTCGCGCAGCGTGAAATGGGTGGTGCCGTATGCGCCGGGCGGCGCCACCGACGTGCTGTCGCGGCTGATCTGCCAGCGGTTGTCCGAACGGCTCGGCCAGACCTTCGTCGTGGAGAACAAGCCCGGCGCCGGCAGCAACATCGGCACGCAGGCTGTGATCACGTCTGCGCCGGACGGCTATACGCTGCTGCTGACTTCGACCGCGAACGCGATCAATGCATCCTTCGATCCGGCACTGCCTTACGATTTCGCCAAGGGCATCGCACCAGTCGCCGGCGCGGCGCGCATTCCGCTGGTGCTGGTCGTCAACAACGATCTGCCGGTGAAGACCGTCGCCGACTTCATTGCCTATGCCAAGGCCAATCCCGGCAAGATGTCGATCGCCTCATCCGGCATCGGCACCTCGCTGCATCTCTCGGGTGAGCTGTTCAAAGCGCTTGCCGCCGTTCAGTTCACCCACGTGCCCTATCGCGGCTCGGCGCCGGGACTGACCGACGTAATGAGCGGCCAGATCCAGGGCATGTTCGACAACGTCACCTCGTCGTTCGAGCTGGTGCGGGCCGGCAAGCTGCGCGCGCTCGGCGTGACCACGCACGAGCGCTCGGAGATCTTGCCGGACGTTCCGCCAATCGCCGACACGCTTCCTGGCTATGAGACGAGCTCCTTCTACGGCGTCGGCGCGCCGCGCGACACGCCGCACGAGATCATCGATCTCCTCAATCGCGAGATCGACAGCGCGCTCTCCGACGCTGAGATCAAGACCCGCATCGCCGAGCTCGGCGCGATCCCGCTGCACGGCAATGCCGGCGAATTCGGCACCATGCTCACCGCAGAGACCGACCGCTGGCGCAAGGTGGTGGCACTCTCGGGCGTGAAGAAGGAGTAGCGACGCGTTGAACGAGGCTAGCGCCAAAACTGCGGAGCGTTCCACCCTTGGGGCTAGGGAGGGTGGTGCCACACGGCACACACTCTCTATCTGACGACAGGCCTCGCATTCGCTCTCAACGATGGGAAGACCTTTTCCTGGGCTGCCCCCTCCCCTACCCTCCCCCGCAAGGGGGGAGGGGAGCCGAGTGTATGGCGCCTCATTCGGTGCCCCATCATAATCGGCTAAGACACAGCGCGCGAGCTTGGCGTCGATGTCGGTCTCGAGCACGCCGACGTTGCTAGTCGGGCCTCCCACGATAGCGGCGCGGCGGTTCGTTGGCGGCAAAGTACGGATTGAGATCGCAGCTTGCGGAGAGCCCTGAGGCCGTCGCACGGCATTGCGGCAGGGAAGTGAAGGAGCAGTCGTACCGGTCGCCGCCACCGCCGCTCCCGCCGGAATAGACGTGCATGCAGACGGGAAAATGCGGATCGAAGGTCTGCGCATGAGCTGGAGCGGCCGCCAGCACGACACCGGCGGCCATGATCAAACCGAATGCGTGGCGCATGACCTTGCCCTCGTGACGCACAGGCGAAGCCGCATCAGCAACGGGCCCCGCGCAATCGGAAGATGTACGCGCTAGTACACCTTCTTGTGGCGCCGGTGCGGCGGTGGTGGCGGCGGGGGCTCATTGAAGGCGTAGTAGGGATTGAGGTCGCAGCTCGCGGAGCGGCCCGAAGCCGTGGCACGGCACTGCGGCAGCGAGGTGAAGGAGCAGTCGTAATAGTCACCGCCGCCGCCCCAGCCGCCGGGCGTATAGACGTGCATGCAGACCGGATAGCGCGGATCGTAGGTCTGGGCACTCGCCGGCGCGACGGCCTGCAGCGTGGCAATCGCCATGATGGTCAGGAGCGGTAGGCGCATCGGAAACTTTCCTCAAATCGTTGGCGACAGCAGGCGTTATGCCATTTCGATATGGCACAACACCGCGCAAAAAGCGACCGTTCCTGAACATACCTCTCCCGCTTGTGACGCGCGCTCGAAAAAGTTGCGACGCGGCGTCACACGGGGCACGAACGAAGAAAGAGGCCCACGATCGGTCTGCATAGAACGCATATCTCGCTGCCGCGATTCCTTCGACAAAGGTCGCAAGCATCCGGCGCAGGATTCCGTTCGCAGGCCTGGGCGAACGGACTACTCTCTCAAGACAACGCCGGCCCCGGAGCAACGATGGTCCGGGGTCATCAACAAACATAAGGGCTGAAGGAAACGCACATTCGCGCTCGGGCTCTCGGGCGCGACTCCGCCGCATGCGAGGAGAAGATGCGCTGGCCAGTCGATGGTTTCAGGGCATGCAAGAGAGCTTCTCGTCTCTGTTCATCCGCTATCCGATCGGCACCTCGCTGCTGATGGCGGGCATCCTGTTCGTGGGCCTCGTTGCCTATCCGCTGCTGCCGGTCGCGCCGCTGCCTCAGGTCGACTTTCCGACCATCCAGGTGTCCGCATCCCTTCCGGGCGGCAGCCCCGAGACGATGGCCTCCTCGGTGGCGCAGCCGCTCGAGCGCCAGCTCGCGCAAATCCCCGGCATCACGCAGATGACCTCGACGAGCTCGCTCGGCTCGGCATCGATCACCATCCAATTCGATCTCAACCGCCTGATCGACGCGGCCGCCAACGACGTCCAGGCCGCGATCAACGCGGCAAGTGGCCAGTTGCCGAAGAACCTGCCCTCGCCGCCGACCTATCGCAAGGTCAACCCGGCGGATTCGCCGATCATGATCCTGTCGGCGACCTCCGACGCGCTGCCGCTGACTACCGTCAGCGACCGCACCGACGCGCAGCTCGCGCAGCAGATCAGCCAGCTTCCCGGCGTGGCGCAGGTGTTCGTCGGCGGGCAGCAGAAGCCTTCCGTGCGCATCCAGGTCGATCCGGCCAAGCTCGTCGCCAAGGGATTGTCGCTGGAGGACGTGCGCGGCCAGATCGCGACCGCGACCTCGGACAGCCCGAAAGGAAACATCGACGGTCAGCGACGCGCCTACACCATCTACGCCAACGACCAGCTCCTCGAGGCCGCGCACTGGATGGACGTCATCGTCGCCTATCGCAACGGCGCACCGCTACGGATCCGCGACATCGGCGCGGCGGTGGCCGGGCCGGAGGACATGAAGACCGCGGCCTGGGCCGACGGCCAGCGCGGCGTGTTCCTGGTCATCTTCAAGCAGCCCGGCGCCAACGTCATCGAGACCGTCGACCGCATCAAGGCGCAACTGCCGCGGCTGATCGCGGCGATCCCGCCTGCGATCAAGATCAAGATCATCAGCGATCGTACCATCACCATTCGCGCCGCGGTCGAGGACGTGCAGATCACGCTCATGATCACCATCGCGCTGGTGGTGATGGTGATCTTCATCTTCCTGCGCAGCTTCTGGGCCACGATCATCCCGAGCATTACCGTGCCGCTGGCGCTGCTCGGGGCCTGCTCGCTGATGTGGGTGTTCGGCTACTCGCTGGACAATCTCTCGCTGATGGCTCTGACGATCGCGGTCGGCTTCGTCGTCGACGATGCCATCGTGATGCTGGAGAACATCACGCGCTATGTCGAGCGAGGTGAGAGACCGCTCGCCGCCGCCTACAAGGGCGCGGCCGAGATCGGCTTCACCATCGTCTCGATCAGCATTTCGCTGATCGCAGTGCTGATCCCGCTCTTGCTGATGGGCGGCATCATCGGCCGGCTGTTCCGCGAATTCGCGGTGACGCTGTCGATGGCGATCTTCGTCTCGCTGGTGGTGTCACTGACGCTGACGCCGATGATGGCCTCGCGCTTTCTGCGCGCCGACCAGGAGGCCCGGCACGGCCGCTTCTACCAGTGGAGCGAGCGGATGTTCGAGCGCCTGCTCGGCAGCTATGAGCGCGGGCTGGACCTCGCGCTGCGGCACAGCTTCGTGACGCTTCTCATCTTCTTCGCCACCGTCGCGCTCTCGGCCGGGCTGTTTATCCTGATCCCGAAAGGCTTCTTCCCGCAGCAGGACAACGGCTTCCTGACAGCGGTCTCCGAGATGCCGCAGGACATCTCCTTCACCGAGATGAAGCGGCGACAGGAAGAGCTCAACGCGATCGTGCAGGCCGACCCCGCCGTCGAATCGATTGCGATGTTCATCGGCGGCGGCGGCACGGCGCTGAACTCGGGACGCATGTACATCACGCTGAAGCCGATCGCGGAGCGCGATGCCAATGCGCAAGCGATCATCGCACGGCTACGGCCGAAGCTCGCCGAAGTCGAGGGCGCCCGCCTCTACATGCAGGCCTCGCAGGACGTGCGCCTCGGCGGCCGCGCGACCCGCACGCAGTTCGAGTTTACGCTACAGGACGCCAATCTCGCCGAGCTGAACGAGTGGGCGCCGAAGATCCTGGCGAGCATGAAGAGTCTACCGCAGCTCCGTGACGTCGCCACCGACCAGCAGACCGAGGGCACGACGCTGCAGCTCACGATCAATCGCGACACCGCCTCGCGCTACGGCATCCAGCCGCAGCTCATCGACGACACGCTCTACGACGCGTTCGGGCAGCGCCAGGTCGCGCAGTATTTCACCCAGACCAACAGCTATCACGTGATCCTCGAGATCACGCCCGACCTGCAGGGCAAGCTCGACACGCTCGACAAGGTCTACATCAAGTCGCCGCTGACCGGCGAGCAGGTGCCGCTCTCGGTTATCTGCACCTGGACCAACGAGCCGGTGCGGCCGCTCGCGATCGCGCATCAGGGCCAGTTTCCGGCGGTGACGATCAGCTTCAACCTCGCCGAGGGCGTGGCGCTGGGACAGGCGACCGACGCGGTGCTGCGCGCCGTCGGCGACATGGGCGCGCCGCCGACGTTGGCGACAGCCTTCCAAGGCACCGCGCAGGCGTTCCAGCAATCGCTGAGCAGCGTGCCGATGCTGATCCTCGCCGCGCTCGTTGTGGTCTACCTGGTCCTGGGCGTGCTCTATGAGAGCTACATCCACCCGCTGACCATCCTCTCCACGCTGCCGTCGGCCGGCGTCGGCGCGATCGCGATCCTGATGATCTTCGGCTTCGATTTCAGCCTCATCGCCCTGATCGGCATCATCCTTCTGATCGGCATCGTCAAGAAGAACGGCATCATGATGGTGGACTTCGCCATCGCCGCCGAGCGCGAGCAGCATCTGACGCCGGAGCAGTCGATCCGCCAGGCGGCGCTGTTGCGCTTCCGCCCGATCATGATGACGACGATGGCGGCCCTGCTCGGCGGCGTTCCCTTGATGCTCGGCAGCGGCACCGGCGCCGAGATCCGCCAGCCGCTCGGCTATGCCATGGTCGGCGGCCTGCTGGTGAGCCAGGCACTGACCTTGTTCACGACGCCGGTCGTCTATCTCTATCTCGACCGCTTCTCCAACCTGCTGTTACGCTGGATGGAGAAGAAGCCGGAGGTGAAGGTGGAGCGCGAGGAGCGGAAGGATGCGGCGGAGTAAGGGCGGCGTGCCACCGGCTCCGTCATTGCGAGCGCAGCGAAGCATTCCAGACTGTCTCCGCGGAAGTAGTCCCGCATTGCTTCGTCGCTTTGCTCCTCGCAATGACGAGTGAAGAGACGCGAGATGCGTTCCCTCCCCCCTTGCGGGGGAGGGCTAGGGAGAGGGTGCCACACGGCACGCTCTCTCTGTTGGACGAATTACGCTGCGTTTTTCGGGAAGACGACGGATACCTTTTGCCGGGCCACCCCTCTCCCCGGCAAGGGGGAAGGAGCGCAGCCGGACGCGCGGCGATAGCGTTCGGCTACGGCAGCTAACTGCCCAGCCCCTGCAGCACCAGCCGGTTCAACCGGGTGGCGAAGGCGGCTGGGTCTTCCGGTAGTTCGCCGTCGAGGATCTGTGCCTGCTCGAGCAGCAGCAGGCTGAGGTCGTCGACCAGCTTGGAGCCGGCCTGGGCCCGGGTGATCGCCGCAACCATCGGATGGCGCAGGTTGATCTCGAGGATCGGCTTGGTACGCATGCCGCGGTTCTGCTGCGCCAGGATACGCTCGAGCTCGCGGCTCGGGCCCTCGGTGCTGGCGACGAGGCAAGAGGCGGAGGCGGTCAGGCGCGTGGACGCCTTGACGTCGCTGACGCGCTCGCCGAGCGAAGCCTTGATCACGGCGATGGTGGCAGCCTCATCGGCGGCCGGCTCGTCCTTCTTGGCCTCGTCTTTCTCGTCGACGCGCGGGATCAGGTCGAGGTTGAGATCGCCCTGGCTCAGCGACTTTAGCGGCTTGCCGTCGAACTCCATCGGCATCGAGGTCCAGAAGGCATCGACAGGATCGGAGAGCAGCAGCACCTCGATGCCCCGCGCAGTCGCCGCCTCGAGCCGCGGACTGGACTTCAGCCGCTCGATGCTGTCGCCGACGAGATAGTAGATCTCGGTCTGGTTGGGCTTGAAGGCGGCGACGACGTCCTTGAGCGAGCGCTTCTCGCCGGAGGTGGTGGTGAAGCGCGACAACGCGAGCAGCTTTTCGCGGCGCTCGAAGTCCTCGTAGATGCCCTCTTTCAACACCGCGCCGAAGGCGTCCCAGATCTTGGTGAAGTTCTCCGCGTCCTTCTCGGCGAGGCTTTCGAGCTCGTTGACGACGCGGGTCGCCACCGCCTTCCGGATCTGCGCGAGCTGCGGATTGTTCTGGAGCATCTCTCGGGAGATGTTGAGCGGCAAATCCTCGCTGTCGACGACGCCGCGGATAAACCGCAGATAGCCGGGCAACAGGTCGGCATCATCGGTGATGAAGACGCGGCGGACATAGAGCTTGACGCGGCCCTTGCGTGAGGGCTCGAACAGGTCGAATGGCTTTGTCGACGGCGCGAACAGCAGTACCGCGTAGGAATAGCGGCCCTCAGCGCGATAGTGCAGCGTCATCGCGGGATCGTCGAAAGCGGGCGCGATTTGCTGATAGGCCTTCTTGTAGTCTTCCGCCGTCAGCTCGGATTTCGATCGCTGCCACAGCGCGCTCGCCGAATTAATCTGGCGCGGCTCGCCCTCTTCCGGCACGAGCTCGATCGGAAAGAGGATGTTGTCGGAATAGGCGCCGACGACGCGCTCGATCTCGTAGGTCTCGAGGTATTTCTTGGCATCGTCCTTCAGGTGCAGGACGATCTCGGTGCCGCGCCTCACGCGGGCGGCGTCCTCCTCGCCCGCACGGGCGATCTCGAAGCCGGAGCCGCCGGAGGACGTCCAGGTCCAGACGTCGCTCTCGCCGGCACGGTGGCTGATGACGACGATCTTCTCGGCCACCATGAAGGCTGAATAGAAGCCGACGCCGAACTGACCGATCAGCCCGAGGCCGTCCTTGGCCTCTTTCAGCTTCGCTACGAAGGCCTTGGTGCCGGAGCGGGCGATGGTGCCGAGATGGTCGATCAGCTCCTGCCGCTCCATGCCGATGCCGTTGTCGGCGATCGTGAGCGTCCTGGCGGTCTTGTTCGGAACAATGCGGATCTTGAGGGCGTCGCCCTCGCCCAGGAGCGCCGGATTGGCAATCGCCTCGTAGCGGAGCTTGTCGCAGGCGTCCGAGGCGTTGGAGACGAGCTCGCGCAGGAAGATGTCGGTCTCCGAATAGACGGAGTGCACCATCAGGTGCAGGAGCTCGGAAACCTCGGCCTGGAAGGGCTGCGTATGCGCAGCCGTATCTGTGGTCGTCATGCGTTTACCCGGTCAAATCGAAGAGGAGAAAACCGGGATATAGCGCGAGGGGACGGGGGATCAAGAGGATGTGATGAGGAAGCTGCCCCTCCCCCGCCCCCGGCCGGCGGCGCCCGCCCATAGAGGACCGCGGCCGGGCCATGTAGCGCAGGCGACAGGACGCCTGCGCGGTCGTATCGCAAGCCGGACGATCACGCCGGCTGAAGTAGCCGCTCCTCGCGTCGCGGCGAGAACACCAGCGCCACCAGCACGGCCGCGAGCGCGACGCCGGAGGCACCGAGATAGAGCCAGGCATAGCTATTGTTGGCATCGAAGATGCGCCCGCCGGCCCAGGGGCCGAAAGCCATCCCGATCGCCGAGACCATGGTCATGGCGCCGAACACGGTGCCCATGATGCGCTGGCCGAAAGATTCCCGCGCCAGCACCGCATAGAGCGGCATCACGCCGCCATAGGCCGTGCCGAACACGACGGCGATCGCATAGAACGCCTCGAGCCGGTTCACGAACAGATAGGCCGCGATGCATAGGGATTGCACCAGGAGCCCCGAGATCAGCACGGGCTTTGCACCGAAACGATCGGCGAGCAGACCAAGCAGCAGGCGCCCGCCGAGTCCGGACAGGCCTTCGACGCTGTAGATCGACACCGCCGCGAGCGGAGCGATGCCGCAGCCGATCGCGTAGCTCACCATGTGGAAGATCGGACCCGAATGCGCGCCGCAGCACAGGAAGAAGGTGAGCGCGAGCACGATGAACTGCGGCGAGCGCAGCGCCTCTCCGACGCTGAGCTTGGGCTCGTCGACGGCGCGCGCTGGACCTGATGCTCGCTCCACCGGTGCGCGCCGCACGAGCAGCGCGGTTGGGATCAGCAGGACCCACGCGGCGATGCCGATCGTCATCATCGCCGTGCGCCAATCATAAGTCGAGATCAAGTAGCGTGCGAACGGCGAAATCGTCATCGGCGCAACGCCCATACCGGCGGAAACCAGCGACACCGCAAGGCTCCTGCGCTTGGGCTCGAACCAGCCGGTGGCGGCTGCGATCATCGGCGCGAAGAAGGCGCCGGCCGCAAGCCCGACCAGCACGCCATAGGTGAGCTGAAACGAGATCAGCGACGTCGTCCCGCTCGCCAGCACGAGGCCGAGCCCGAGCAGGCACGCGCCGGCCAGCGTCACCGCGCGCGGGCCGATGCGATCCGACAGCGCGCCCCAGCCGAAGCCGGCGGCGCCCATCACCAGGAAGTCGATCGTCATGGCACTCGAAATGCCGGTCCGCGACCAGCCGGTGTCGACCGACATCGGTTGAAGATAGACCGCGAGCGAGAACATCGCGCCGATGCCGACGCAGGTCATCAGGGCCCCGCAGGCCACGATCACCCAACGATAGGAGCTCATGTCGTTTCCCCTTTTGCAGAAGTTGCGCTGGCTGCAAGACGAACGGGGTTGCGGGAAATCGACAGGTCGATGCGCGAAATTTTTCGTCCCCGAACGAGCCGGGCCTGCGTTCACGCAATCGCTACTCGGATAGGGCGATCGTTGCCGCTAAAAGCAGCGCCCCTGATTCCAAACGCCATTTTTTGCGATGAAACCGTCGGTCAAGGCGAACCTCGCCGCATTTCAGCACGATGCCCGGCTCTATTTGACGCTCGGGATTGCCAACTGGTCGATTTTCATCGACCACATCCCGAACAATGTTGCCAACCTGCTGACATTGCGTAATTTCGGCTTCAGCGGCGCCGCCGACCTTTTTGTGTTCGTGGTCGGCTATGGCGTTGCCATCATCCACGCCAAGATGGCAGTGGAACGCGGCTACGTCGTCGCGGTGACGCGGATCTTCCGCCGCGTCTGGCGGCTCTATGCCGCCTATGTCGTGCTGTTCGTGATCTACATCGACGCCATCGCCTATGTCGCCTCGCAATCGATGGCGCCGGAGATCATCCACGAATACAACATCTCCGGCATCCTTGAGCATCCGCTGCGAATCCTGGTGCGCGGGCTGGTGCTGCAGGAGGAACCGCTGAACCTCGACCTCTTGCAACTGATGATCCCGCTGATGGCATTCTTTCCGCTCGCGTTGTGGGGTCTGTTGCGGCGCCCGAACCTGATGCTTGCCGCTTCGGTCGCCTTGTATGTCGCCGCGCGCTGGTTCGACTGGAGCTTTCGCCTCTATCCGGACCAGGAATGGACCTTCAATCCGTTCTGCTGGCAGATGCTGATGGTGCTGGGCGGCTGGTTCGCCGTGACCGGCGCGCCCAGCCGCGCACTGCACGGCATGGCCTGGTTGCGCGTGCTCGCGGGCGCCTATCTCCTGTTCGCGATGGCGGTAATGCTGATGCGGCATTCGCCGGCGCTTGCCGCATACCTGCCGGATGTCTTGCTCAACGGCATCACGCTGACCGACCGGGAGAACCTCGCGCCTTACCGCGTGGTGCATTTCCTCGCACTCGCCTTCCTCGCCGCGCATCTGGTGCGGGCCGACCATCCGGCCTTGCAATGGAAGTCGCTGCAGCCGGTCATCAGATGCGGCGAGGAGTGGCTCGCGGTGTTCTGCGTCGGCGTGTTCCTGTCGTTTGCCGGCCACCTCGTCCTGATCACCGGGCCCAATCTGGTGGTGATGCAGATCGTGGTGAGCCTCGCCGGCTTCGCCGCCATGACCGCGGTCGCCTATTACATCTCCTGGTCGAAGCGGCAGGACCTGCCCGCAGCCTTGCGGCAGCGCGCCTAGCCGCAAGGCTTCGCGATTTCCGCTAGGCCGGGCGCAGCGGCTGCGCTATGCCGAGCGGAGCGGCCGCAGCGCGACGGCGGCGCCGCGCAACAGGACCGGGCGAGGCCATGGCGAAAGGCACGAGTGAAGCGGCTGACACGGCGCCGCGGCGTGGCCGCCCCCGCTCGGTCGAGACCACCAATGCCATCCTCGAAAGCGCCTACACGCTGATGGCGGCGACGGGCCTTGCTGCCACCACCATCGACGCGGTCGCGCGCCGCTCCAACGTCTCCAAGATGACGATCTACAAATGGTGGCCGTCGCGCGAAGCGCTCCTGATCGACGCCTTCCTTCACCACGCCGCGCAAATGCTGCCACTGCCGCCGGCGACTTCCGGCACGCACGCGGCGCGAGCCCGTCGCCATGCTTCGGCCTATGCCGAGGCGTTGCAAGGCGAGTTCGGCAAGGTGCAGCTCGCGGTGATCTCCGAATGCATCTCGAAGACCGGATCGGCGGAGCTGTTCTATGCACGCTATCTGCAGTTCCGCCGCGATGCGTTGGTGGAGATGATCGCCGCAGGCCAGGTGGACGGCAGCATCATGGCCGAAGGTCCGGCCGAAGACCTCTACGATGCCATCTACGGCAGCCTGTTCTACCGCTACGTCTTCGGCATCGCCCCGATCACGCCGGCCTATGCGCGGAGCCTGGTCGATCTGGTGTTGAGGCCGCGTTAGGCCGCCCCCTGTGAAAATCTGAAAAACAACCCCATGCAAAGTAGCTTGGCAGAGCGGAACGATGCCTCGCGCGCCCGCAAAACCGTTTGACACGTCGGGCAAAACAGCGGCAACGGGTATTCGTCGCGCAATCCCGCCTCACCCCTGCCGCTGCCCGCGAAACCAGGCCCAGGTCTCGCGCGTCGTCCTGATGTAGCCGCGGCCGCGATAGATGATCTCGTCGTCGACGATGCCATTGAGCTTCGGCAGCGCGTGAAACGGGATCGTGGGATAGGCGTGGTGCTCGACGTGGTAGGGCATGTTCCACGCGAACCATTTGACGATGGCGCCGGTATAGGTGGTGCGGGTGTTGTGGAAGGCGCTGCGGGTGCGCTCGCACCCGGTATGCTCGGCATAGAGATACGGCCGCAGGAAGAATTGCCCGATGAGCAGCGGGATAATCCAGACCCGGAGCAGCAGCGCAGAGGAGAACCACAGCGACATCGCGAGCAGCGCGATATAGAGCGCGAGATAGGCGCGCGCTTCGAGAACGATGATGGCGCGCTTGTTCGCTGGGATCCAGGGCACGGTGACCTTGCCGGTGACGGCATGGCCGAGCATCAGCCGGAGACGGCCGGCGACCTGGAGCAGGCCGCTATAGGCGATCGCGAGCTGCGTATCGGATGTCGGCTTTACGCCGACGATCAGCTCCGGATCCTTCTCCGGATCCTGGGTGTAGCGATGGTGGTCCCAGTGAAACAGGCAGTAATATTCGTAAGGCAATCCGATCGTGAAGGCCGAGAGATAGCCGACCGCGAGGTTGAGGCCGCGACTCCTGAAAGCCGTCTTATGCGCGGTCTCGTGCACCGCCATGAACAGGAAGGCGACGAAGTAACCCTGCACCGCCATCAGCGGCAGCGCCCGCAGCACACCATAGCTTGAATCGACCTTCCAGATCAGCGCGCCGACCAGCACGATCACGCCATAATGGCCGAGGCTGCGCACAGAACCCTTGAGGTTGGAGCGGACCGACAATTCACGCAGCATCGCCGGCGTCAGCGGCTTCAGGCGGTGGCCGGGCTTTGAGACGGTTGCGTCAGTCATGATCGGCGCCTCGCGTTACTTGCGGAGAAGCTCGGCAATCTCCGCCTTGATGAAGGCGTGATCGCGCGGATTGTTGACCGGATTGCCGGCGCGATGGCCGTGGATCGACGGGATCGGATGCAGCACCGCGGAGCGGGCGCCCGCGAGCCGGCCGAGTTCGTCCTCATTGTCGCGCACATCGAAGTAGCCATCGGTCGCGCCCGGCATCAGCAGTATATGCGCCTTGATCGCCGCGAGCGCGCGGTCGAAATCGTCGCCGAAGGCGGCGCAGCGGCCGATGTCGCCGTTCTGCCAGATATCGATCTGCGCCAGGAGATCGTTAGCGTCGCGCCGCGCGAAGGTGCCGTCCCAGGCGCGGACGAGATAGTCTTCCAGCGAGGTGAAGCCGGCCTCGCGCCAGACCTCGTCGCGATAGAAGCCGTGCGACATCGCCCAGCCGGCATAGACCCGCCCCATCGCGCGGAAGCCGGCGACGGGTCTTTCGACGAAGCGGCCATCGCGGAAGGCGGGATCGGCGGTCAGCGCGGCCTTCACGCCTTCGAGAAAAACATGATTATAGGGCGCGCAGCGGGCGCTGCCGCAGACCACCGCGGCGCGCTCGACCATATCAGGATGAGAAGCTGCCCAATGATAGGCCTGCATCGCACCCATGGACCAGCCATAGACCAGCGCGAGCTTTGAGATGCCGAAGCGCTCGGTGAGCAGACGGTGCTGGACCGCGATCGCATCGTGATAGGTCAGTTTCGGGAACGGCGCGGCGGAGTTCGACGGCGAGGACGACAGGCCGTTGCCGAACAGGTTCGGAATGATGATGAAGTAGCGCTCGGGATCGAGCGCGCCGCCCACCTGGATCAGCCACTCGGTGTCGTAGTGCTGCGCGCTGAACGAGGTCGGATAGAGGATGACGTTGTCCCTCGCCGGGCTCAACGTGCCATAGGTCTTGTAGGCGAGCCTCATCGCGGGGAAGACTGTGCCCGACTGAAGCGTGACGTCGCCGGCCTCGAATATCTCGTAGTCGCGCTGCGTCATCATGCGCCCAACTCCCGCTCGCGCGGCCACAGAACGCGCCGCTGAAACGACGATGCATCGATCATGCCTAACCAGCAAACGCATCGTTGCGCCGCGCTTAATAACTGTACTATTAGTACAGTTATTTGGCGAAGGCAAGACGCATTCTGATCCACGCGCGGCTTTAGGCGATGGCCGCGATATATCGCTCCACCGATGCCACGAACGCGGCCTTGGCGCCTTCAGCGATGTTGCGTCCCCACCAGGCGCCGTAGATGCGGTCGAAGGTGAGCGGCGCGACCGCGGCAGCGATGCGGTGCACCGCGGCGGCATTGAGCGGCATGTAGTTCGGATAGGAATACATGAAGCTGACGAAGCGGCGGTCCATCGTCACCTGCGCGATGTCGCCGGTAAGCAGCGCGCCTTTGCCCTCCGCGCCGCGTGACCAATGCAGCATGGTGGCGCCTGCGAAGTGGCCGCCGGTGCGCAGGAGCAGCACGTCGTCCGAGATGCGATTGCTATTCCCGGTCCAGTGCACGATCGAGGCATGGGGGCGCGTCACCCATTGGCGATCATCCGCGTGCAGATAGACCGGAATGCCGCCGAACGCCTCGCTCCAATCGGCAAGCGCGCCATAGTAATGCGGATGCGATATCGCGATCGCCTTCAGCCCGCCGAGGGTGCGCACCTGCGCGATCGCCTCCGGCGTTGCCAGCGGCACGCAGTCCCACATCACACAGCCGTCGCCGAGCGGCACCAACAGCGCGCGCTGGCCAATCGCAAAGCTCGGCTCGAGCGCGAGGCCGGTGAGGCCGAGATCGTCGCGCCAGACCAGGCGATGGCGCTCGGCCAGCGTCTCTCG
The DNA here is from genome assembly GCF_038085055.1 of Bradyrhizobium sp. ISRA442. Classification (NCBI taxonomy): domain Bacteria; kingdom Pseudomonadati; phylum Pseudomonadota; class Alphaproteobacteria; order Hyphomicrobiales; family Nitrobacteraceae; genus Bradyrhizobium; species Bradyrhizobium sp. ISRA442. Next base: position 313,025 of record NZ_JALGCN010000003.1, on the reverse strand, counting down.
GGTGAGGAAGGTCTGTCCGTTCCAGTTCACGAACTGCCGCTCATCTTCGCAGATCGGACAGGAGGTCGGCGGCGTCCCGCCGTTCGGGAATTGCGCGCCGCAGGTTTCGCAGGTCCAGAGGGGCATGGCGTGATCCGAAAGAGACGACGGGATAGCAATGAGGTGACACCGCGACGCCGTGACCGCAAGGGGGACGGAACCAACGCGATCACCGCCGGTTAGGTCTTCGTCCGCGCCGGCGCGATCAACTGAAGCTCGTTATCACCATTGCACGAGACCAAATTCGATTTGACAGTATCACGTTCAGCGTTTCGATGACATCGCGCTCCCCCTCCCCGCTACGCCTCTGGCCGCTGTTCGCGCTCAACTTCTTCATGGCCGACATGCAGTCGGGCATCGGGCCGTTCATCGGCGTGTTCCTGCAGGAGCGCGGTTGGGCGAGCGGACTGATCGGCACGGCGATGACGATCGGAAATGTCGCGGGAATGCTGATCACGACGCCGGTCGGCGGCTTCATCGATGCCAGCCGCAACAAGCGGCTGTGGGTCGTCATTCCCGGCATCTGCGTGGTCGCCGCTTCGGCGATCATCCTGATCTCCCAGAATTTCTGGGCGGTCACGTTCTCGCAAGTCGCACAATCGCTGGCAAGCGCCGCCATCGTTCCGGCGGTGACCGGCATCACGCTCGGCATCGCCAAGCAGAAGGGCTTCAATGCGCTGAATGGACGCAACCAGGCGTTCAACCACGCCGGCAACATGGTCGGCGCGGCCTTGTCGGGCTATCTCGGCTACAAATTCGGCTACGGCGCCGTGTTCGTGCTGGCGGCCGCGTTCGGCGCCATCGCGATTGCGTGCATGCTGATGATTCCGGCCAAGGCGATCGACAACCACGCCGCGCGCGGTTGTCGGGAAGACGACCCCGACAGCCCGCCGAGCGGCATGTCGGTGCTCCTCAAGCACAAGCCGCCGCTCGTCCTGGCACTGGCGCTCGCCCTGTTCCATCTCGGTAACGCCGCGATCGTGCCGCTCTACGGACTTGCGGCGGTGGCCGAGAGCCAGGCCAACGGGCCGAGCTTCGTCGCCACCACCATCGTGGTCGCGCAAGGCGTGATGATCCCCACCTCGCTGATCGCCATGCACGTGGCGGGCAAGCGAAACTACTGGCCGGTGATCCTGGTCTCGTTCATGTTCCTGCCCATCCGCGGCGTGCTCGCGTTCTTCGTCACGGGATGGTGGGGCGTCGTGCCGATGCAGGTGCTCGACGGCATCGGCACCGGACTTCAGACGGTCGCCGTCCCCGGCATGGTCGCGCGATCGCTCAGCGGCACCGGCCGCGTCAATCTCGGCCAAGGCGCCGTCATCACCGTGCAGGGCGTCGGCGCGAGCTTAAGCCCTGCACTCGGCGGCTGGATCGCGCAATGGGTCGGCTACGGTCCCACATTTCTGCTACTCGGCGGCTTTGGGCTGGCATCGGTGGCGCTGTGGCTGGCGTTCGGGGCTGCGGTGAAGAAGTATTGAGTTCTTCCTCCTCTCCCCGCTTGCGGGGAGAGGCGAACGATACCGCGACCTCGGAACAGGCGCATCACGTTCCGAAATTCTTCTGGATCGCCTTGTCGAGCGTCTCGCCGCCGACGAAGCGTTGGCGTAGCTCGCGCTTGAGCAGCTTGCCGCTGGGGTTCTTCGGCAGGCTGTCGACGAAAATGACACGCTTGGGCACCTTGAAATGTGCCATCTGGCCGGCGCAGTGCCTGATGACGGCGTCCTCATCGAGCGTCTCACCGGCCTTCACCACGACGATCGCGGTCACCGCCTCGATCCAGCGCGGATCGGGCAGGCCGACCACGGCAACCTCCGAGACCGCCGGAATGCGGTAGACCATCTCCTCGACCTCGCGGCTCGCGACATTCTCGCCGCCGGTCTTGATCATGTCCTTGACGCGGTCGACCACGGTGATGTGGCCCTCGGCATCGACGGTGGCGAGATCGCCGGAGTGAAACCAGCCGCCCGCGAACGCCGCGGCGGTCTTCACGGGATCATTGTAATAGCCGGACAGCAGATGCGGCGAGCGGTGCACGATCTCGCCGACCTCGCCGACCTTGACGTCCTCCATCGAGGTATTGACCACCCGCGTCTCGACATTGAGCACGGGCTTGCCGGCCGAGCCGGCCTTGCGAAGCTGGTCCTCGGGCCGGAGCACGGTCGCCAGCGGCGCGATCTCGGTCTGGCCGTAGAAATTCCAGAACTTGACGTTCGGCAGCCGGCGCTGAAGCTCGAGCAGCACCTCGACCGGCATGATGGAGGCGCCGTAATAGCCCTTCTGCAGCGTCGACAGATCGGTCTTGTCGAAATTCGGCGAGCGCAGCATCGCGATCCAGATCGTCGGCGGCGCGAAAAAGGAGGTGATCCCGTGCGCCTGGATCAGGGCCAGGATGTTGTCGGCGGTCGGCTTGCCCGTGATCACGCCGGAGGCGCCAAGATAGATTTGCGGGCCGAGGAAGACGTCGAGCTGGGCGCAGTGATAGAGCGGCAGCGCGTGCAGATATTTGTCCTCGGCGTTCATGCCGCCATCGATGATGCAGCTCACATACTGCCACATCACCGCCTCATGGGTCAGCATCGCGCCCTTGGGCAAAGACTCCGTGCCGCTGGTGTAGACGATCTGCGCGAGGTCGCGGCCGTCGATGGAGGCCTCCAGGAACGCGCTGTCGGCATGCAGGAGATCGTCGAAGGTGGTCAGGCCCGCGGGCGCCGTGGCGGGATCCTCGCCCGGCAGCCAGATCAGCTTTTCGACCGAGCAATCCCTGGCGCTTGCGGCCCGCGCGGGCTCGACGAAATCCGGACCGGTCGCGAGCAGCTTTGCGCCGGAGCTCTTCAGGATGAAATTGATCTCGTCCGGATTGAGCATGAAGTTGATCGGCACCAGCACCGCGCCGATCCGTGCCGCCGCAAAGCGGAGCGCCGCGAACGCGTGCGAATTGCGCGAGAGCACGGCGAGGCGGTCGCCCTTCTTCACCCCGAGGCCGAGCAGGCCGCGGCCGAGCCGGTTGCAGATCGCGTCCAGCTCGGCAAAGCTCCAGCTCACATTGCCGCAGCTCACCGCGAGCTTGTTCGGCTCGCGGCCCGCCGAGCGGCGCAGGAGATCGCCGATGGAATGCTCGCGGGCTTTCGAGATGGTCGCTGCGATGTCGCCGGTCATGTGTCCCTCCGTTACTTTGTTTATTTGTTGAAATTCCAGGGGCGCTATCTGCGCCGCGCCGCCTGCGCATGCTCCATGTACATGTGCTCGACCGAGCGATCGAGCGACGCGATCTTCTCGAAACCGCGCCGCCAATCCTGCAAGTGACGACGAGCCCAGAGCACGCCGGCCTCGCGGTCGCGGCGGCGGATCGCATCGATGAGATGGCGGTGGGCGGCGACCAGGCGTGGGCCGCCCTCGGCAACGCCGGTCACGATCATCTCGGTCGTCGGATAGAATAATTGTGCCGCCGGCTCGCGCGCGAGCTGGAGCACGCGGTTCTGCGATGCTTTTGCGACCAGGACGTGGAATTCGGCGTCGCATTCGGCCAGCGCTGCGGGATGGCCGACCACCGCCTCGCTGCGCACGAGATTGTCGGTGAGCTCGGCGATATTCTCTTCCGTCGCCCGCTCCACCGCGCCTTCGATGCTGGCGACTTCGAGCGTCATCGAGGCCTCGTAGAGTTCTCGGAACGTCACCTCGTGCAGGACCAGCGCTCGGCTGAGGCGACTCGCGAGCTTGCTGTAGCGCGGCAGACAGGCGTGCAGGCGGCGCGAGGAATCGCGCTTGATCAGTCCGCCCTCCTCGAGCACGCGAATGCCTTCGCGAATGGTCGAGCGATTGACGCCGAACTGCCGCACCAGATCGTGCTCGGTGCCGATGGGATCGCCGGGCTTGATCCGGCCATTGACGATCTCGCGTTCGATGGCGTCGGCGACCTTCTGATAGGCCGGCGCAACATCGATCGGACGAAACAGCGGCGCGACGGGCAAGACCTGCCTCCAATGGCGATTGTCCGACAAAGTATAGGGGCCGACCGGAATGCGCGTCAAATGGCGAATGCTATGCCGCAGGCCCAGCAAATTGACTCTGTCGGAACCCGACCCTAACTTTGTCGGACAAAGGGGGCAGGATAGTCCCGCGCAAGAGGAAATGCTTCAATGAGACCTATCGCAGCACTCGTTTCTGCGGCCGGCCTGCTGTCGGCCGCCCTGATCACCCCCGCGTCCGCCCAGCAGGCCCCGCTCAAGATCGGTGTGCTCTCCGACTTCTCCTCGGTCTATTCCGACATCGGCGGCATGGGCAATGTCGAGGCCACCAAGATGGCGATCGAAGATTTTGGCGGGCAGATGTTCGGCAAGCCGATCGACATGGTCAGCGCCGACGTGCTGAACAAGCCGGACGTCGCCGCCTCGATCGCGCGCAAATGGTGGGAGACCGAGGGCGTCGACATGATCATCGACCTGCCGACCTCGGCCACGGCGCTGGCCGTGATGGAGCTGTCGAAGCAATATGAGAAGGTGATGATCGTGACGGATGCGGCGAGCTCCGACATCACCGGCAAATCCTGCTCGCCTTACACCGCGCACTGGACCTACGACACCTATTCCAACGCCCACACCGTCGGCAGCGCCATCGTCAAGAATGGCGGCGACACCTGGTTCTTCCTCACCGCGGACTATGTCTTTGGCCACTCGATCGAGCGCGACACCGGCGAGGTGGTGAAGGCCGCCGGCGGCAAGGTGCTCGGCAGCGTCAAGCATCCGCTCAACACCGCGGATTTCTCCTCGTTCCTGCTCCAGGCCCAGGCCTCCAAGGCCAAGATCATCGGGCTTGCTAATGGCGGCGGCGACACCATCAATGCGATCAAGCAGGCCGGCGAGTTCGGCATCGTCGCCGGCGGCCAGAACCTCGCGGCGATCGTGATGTTTATTTCTGACGTGCACAGCCTGGGGCTGAAGCTCGCGCAGGGGTTGATCGTCACCGAGGCCTATTACTGGGATCTCAACGATAAGACACGCGCCTTCGGCAAGCGCTTCATGGAGCGCGTCAAGCGCATGCCGACGATGAACCAGGCCGCGACCTACAGCGCGACGCTGCATTATCTCAAGGCGGTGCAGGCCGCCGGCACCAAGGACACCAAGACGGTGATGGCCAAGATGCGCGAGCTGCCGGTGCGCGACGCCTTCACCGACAACGGCACACTCCGCGAGGACGGCCGCATGGTGCACAGCATGTACCTGTTCCAGGTCAAGAAGCCCGAGGAATCGAAAGGGCCGTGGGACTATTACAAGCTGCTCGCCGAGGTTCCCGCCGACCAGGCGTTCCGGCCGCTGAAGGACGGCGGCTGTCCGCTGGTGAAGTGAGGTCGCGGGCACGCGAGGCAACGTCCCGCGTGCCTGAACCCACGCGGGATCGATCTCGGAGCTTGTGCCCTTTCTGGCGCAGCGCCTCGATCAGGCGCTGCTTCAATTCGTCGGCGGCCTTCTGGCTTACGTCCTGGCCGATCTGCGCGCTCGCTTGCGTCAGCGCATCCGACTTCGCCAGGAATTTCTGCCCGGCCGGCTGGGCATAGAACGCCTCGATCTGGCGCAGCTCGTCGACGGTGAAATTGGCGGCGTAAAGGGCGGCTATCTGATCGATCATCGAGGCGAAGAACGGGGAGTAGATTCCGGCGCCCGGCGCCGTCATCGCATCGTAGTCGCGCTCGATCTCCAGTCTGCCCTGCGCGACCACCGGCCTGAGCTTCAGCAGGAGCTGCGGCAGGAGCGCACGATACTGATCCGCGATCCTCAAGGTCACGACGAGCTTGCGCGCCGCCCCTCGAAATCAACAACGATCCGGCCTTCGATCTCGCCATCCCGCATACGCGCGAACACGTCATTGATGTCGTCGAGCGATGCCGTCGATACAGTCGCCCGCACCGTGCCGGCGCTGGCGAAGCCAAGCGCTTCCTGCAAGTCGAGCCGTGTACCAACGATCGAACCGCGCACGGTGATCCCATTCAGGACGGTAGCGAAGATCGAGAGCGGAAAGTCGCCGGGTGGCAAGCCCGTGAGCGATACGGTACCGCCGCGGCGGACCATCCCCAAGGCCTGCTGGAATGCCTTGGGCGAGACCGCGGTCACGAGTACGCCCTGCGCGCCGCCTATCTCCTTCTTGATGACGCCGGCCGGATCTGCCTTCAGTGCATTTACAGTAAATGCCGCACCGAGCTTGTCCGCCAATTTCAATTTGGCATCGTCGATATCGACTGCCACCACGTTGAGTCCCATGGCTTTGGCGTACTGCACGGCCATATGTCCCAATCCGCCGATGCCGGAGATCACCATCCAGTCGCCCGGTTTGGTGTCCGTCACTTTCAAGCCCTTGTAGACGGTCACGCCGGCGCAAAGCACCGGCGCGATCTCCACGAAGCCAACGTTGGCCGGCAGGTGACCAACGTAGTTGGGATCGGCCACCACATATTCCGCAAAACTCCCATTCACGGAATAGCCCGTGTTCTGCTGCTGCTCGCAAAGGGTTTCCCATCCCCCCAGGCAATGAACACAATGACCACAGGCCGTGTAAAGCCACGGCACGCCAACGCGATCACCTTCCTTTACGTTCGTAACGCCGCTCCCGACGGCCGCAACTTCCCCAACGCCTTCATGTCCGGGGATGAAGGGCGGCTTTGGCTTGACTGGCCAGTCCCCGTTTGCGGCATGAAGATCGGTGTGACAGACGCCCGTAGCGGCAATCTTGACGGTGACCTGCCCCGGCCCGGGTCGCGGAACTGGCACTTCCTCGATAACAAGGGGCTTGCCGAGCTCGCGGACGAGCGCTGCCTTCATGGTATTCTGCATGACCAACTCCAGCTCAGTTCGCTGCATAAAGAACGGAAGCTCCTGGGACCCGTTTTGCCGATCCGGAAATCTCAAGGAGCAACCAATTTCTTGCGGATGGCATACCGGACCAGCTCAGCCGTCGATGACATCCCGAGCTTGCGCATGGCCGACGCACGATGGGTCTCCACGGTCTTCACGCTCAGCTTCAGTATGGAGCTTATGGACCGGTTGGTGTGCCCTTCCGCAATCAACTGAACCACGCTTTGCTCGCGCGACGTCAGCAGCATGCCCGATCTATTCTGCTTGTTGACCTGGTATTCGTGGAGCAGTTTCTCCAGCAAGACGCTGGTGAAATAGGGTCTTCCGTCGAGCAACGCCTCGATCGCGGAAATCAGGTGTTTTCGGGCATCCGATTTGAACAAAAACCCGCGGACGCCCGCCAGAATGGCTTCAGTCAGCAGTTCCTCGTTTTCGTGCATCGTCAGGATCAACACCTCGGTCCGCAAGTGCAGCGCCCGGAGGCGCCGGCTGACCTCCAGCCCGTTCATGATCGGCATGGAATAGTCGACGATCACAATGTCCGGCCTGGTCTCCAAGGCCAATGCGACGGCCTGCTCGCCGTTGGTCGCCTCTCCGCTCACGATCCAGTTGGAGCGCGTTTCGACGATCGCACGAAGCCCGGAACGTACGACTTCATGATCATCCGCAATCACGATGCGTTTCACGGCGTCGTTCCCATATGCGGCTCTGACCTGTCGCGATCGACGGTAATACGGTCAGTCAAGTCGAATGATCATACTGATCGCAGTTGGAAGGGTTATCCCACAAAACCCTGAGAGACCCCGGCGAATGTACTGACGTGGCTGTCGCGGTCCACCCCGGTCATTGTCATGCCTCCACCAGCCCGGCCCGAACCGCGTATCGGACCAGGCCCGCCGTTGAATTTACGTCCAGCTTGCGCATCGCGGCCGCCCGATGTGCCTCAGTCGTCTTGATGCTAAGATTCAGGATCGCGCTGATGCCCTTATTGCTGTAACCCTCCGCGACCAGCTTGACGACGAGCTGCTCGCGCGGCGTGAGCCCGTGGTGCCGATCTCCATCAACCGATCCCGGATCCAGTTCATTCAACCAGTTTCTGATGCCGAACGGCCTGTGCAGCAGGAGCGACTCGACGGCGGCCAGCAGCAGCTTGTTCGCGTCCGACTTGAGCAGGAACGCGCGCGCGCCAGCCTCAAACGCCTGCTGGGCAAGCAGGCTGGAGTTGTGCACCGTAAAGATCAGTACTTCCGTTTGGAGCGGATAATCCCTGATCCGTCGTGCAACCTCGACTCCGGTCATCCGCGGCATGGAGAAATCGACAATGGCCACATGAGGCCGGCTCTCGATTGCGGCAGTCACCGCTTTGCTACCGTCGGTCGCCTCTGCGACGACCTCCCAATCCGCGCGCTGCGTGAGCACCGCGCGCAGACCTGAACGCACCGCTTCGTGATCGTCGGCGATAAGGATACGCTTCATGACAGAGCACTCCAGGTTCGTTGACGCGGTGGCACGCGACGAGCCCGCGGACGATGTCCGCTCGCCACCGGTGTCAGTGTTTTTCCTTTAGTGTGCGCCTGCGTGGGCCCTCATGATGGTCGTAACCTTTCGCCGGTTGCGCCTGCTCGCCGCACGACCATGCGGGAACACTGCGCACAGAACAGTGCCGGAGCGCCGCTTTGCCGGGTCGGACTGGATGTCGAGCGTACCGCCAAGCTGCTCAAGTCTCGCCCTCATCGCGGGAATGCCAACGCCGATCGAGATCGCTTTCGTGCCGTGCTTTGCCGAGTTGACTGGAAAGCCGCGCCCATTGTCGCTGACAGTCAACCGGAAATGGCTGTCGGTCTCATCGACAACGATTTTGACCTCCGTCGCCTTTGCGTGGCGAAATACGTTGGTGAGGGCTTCCTGAATGACCCGCAGCAACGAACGCTGGTTCTCGTAAGGCAATCGATCGACGATGGCCGAAATCCTGGTGCTAACCCGCAACGACGTGCGCGCCGCGAAACCCTGGGCATATTGCTCGATCGTCGCCTTCAACCCGCCGACGGTCGGGTTCTGGGGATGCAGTACATAGGCCAACGTACGGATTTCCCTCAGCGCCTCGTCAATCGACGCATCGATGCCATCGCAAAGCCGCTCGGCCTCGGCCGGATCACCGAGGCGACAGCGGATCCGCATCAGGCCAAGGCTCGCGGCGATCAAATGCTGACACGTCGAATCATGGAGCTCAGACGCAATCCGCTGCTGGATATCCTCCTGCATGGAGGCCAGGTTGAGGCTCATGTGGGTGTCGCCAGCCCCGTTAGTTGCATCTTCAGGAGACTCCCTGCGCAGGATCCGATGGCTGCCGATCAATTGGACGACGATGCCGGCCATGGGATCGACGATTGGAACGACGGTCGTCTCCATATTCTGCCGCGAGCCGCCAAGTGCGAGACTATGGCGGATTCTGACCTCCGCCCCTTCCGCAAGACACGCCCTCAGGGCTTCGCAAACGGACTTGGCGTCTTCTCTTGCCAGGCAGTCAGAGACGTCGAGTTCCTGGATTTCCCGCGATGAAATTCCGAGGAGAGCCTCGAAGGCCGGGTTGATCCCCTCGTACGTGAAACGCTCTTCATGCGAAGGGCGTACCACGAAGAGAAGATCCTCAGCGTAGTCCCAGTACAGCCGGTCGCTGGCCTCTTTAGAGCCAATCTGCAACCATTCCCTGGCGCTGGCTCTCGTAGACTCGCAGGCAGGAGAATTGCGTGGCTTCACGGTACGCACTCACTCTTCCCAGCAACTCTCGAAATCGAGCCTTAACGGTCAGTATCGAAGCTGCCTCCCTGCGGTGCGGCACCCGTCATCGGACTGCAAGACGCACCCCTAGGATGCACCGAGTATACACCGCTTGGCTCTGCACACCATAGGTAGTATTCTCCTAGGATGGAAATCCCGCGTTGGTGAAATAGATCCTGGCATACGACACTATGCAATTTGTGCCGCCATTCGCCGCGAGTTCCCTCGCAGCGACGCGCCAAGTAGTCATAGGAGTCGTCGACGCCGGTCGTCACCGCGTCTGCAAAATGGAACTACCCGACCGTCCGCTAGCGATTGCTGCCGCTGCGCGCGCTGGACTTCTTCTTTCCCTTCTTGGTCGGCGCAGCCTGCGGGGTGGGAGCAATCGCGAGGGGATGGAAGATATCTCAAGGCGGTTCGTGCGGACATCGTCCCTCAGGGCATCGGTGTCCAAACGCCGACCCCGGTCAACGGAACCACGAGGGTCCGCAGGGACGGGCGAAGCTGCCGGTACGGCAATGACAGCCCCATCAGCACGAATACGCGTCCCATCATCTTTGCAGATCTTTCAGAAGGCAAAATCAAGTCTCGGGCCGATCCGAAGGTCCCTGTAATTTCGTACCAGAACGTTCGATGTTCGCACCACGTACAGCACTGTGGTCCCAAGCGACAGATTGCCGGCGAAATTGTACTTCAGACCGATATCGGCCGAATAGAGCTGGTCGTGCCGGCCGGAATTCAGGCCATCGGTGAACCAATAAGCTTCGAACAGCGGCGCGCTCACGATCGACCATTTGGGGGTCGAGCTGAACCTCGATCCCGAGAACGGCGTCGAAGCGCCAGGGCGGCTGCTCCATTGCCGCACCGGTCCGCCCTAGTAATCCACCGCATCCCGGATGATCGGGCACGTCATGCAATGACCGCCGCCCCGCCCACGCCCTAGCTCAGCACCGACGATTGTGATCACCTCGATGCCTTCCTTACGCAGCAGGGTGTTCGTGTAGGTGTTGCGGTCGTAGGCGAAGACGACGCCTGGCGATGCGCAGACAAGATTGGCCCCGCTGTCCCACTGCGTTCGCTCCCGCATATAGGCGTTGCCGCCGGTCTCGACGACACGCAGCTTCTTCAGGCCAAGGGCTTCAGCCACAACATCGACGAACGGCTTTTCATCCTTGCGCAGTTCGAGACCAGCGGAATTGTTCGCCGGCCGGTAGGAAAATGCCGTGATGTTGTAGACGATGTCGGGATAGAGCAGCACGCAGTCTCGGTCGGCGAAGGTGAAGACGGTATCGAGATGCATTGCCGCACGCAACTTCGGCATCGCGGCCACGATCACGCGCTCGGCTGCGTTTTTCTTGAACAGAGCCGCGGCGACCTGGCTGATGGCCTGCCGTGAGGTTCGTTCGCTCAGGCCGATCAGGACATTGCCCTTGCCGATCGGCATCACGTCGCCGCCCTCGAACGTGGCAAGCCCGTGGTCCTGGGTCGGGTCGCCCCACCACACGTTGACCTTGCCGGCGAAATCCGGATGGAACTTGTAAATGGCAGTCGCGAGGATCGGCTCTTCGTGCCGCGCCGGCCAATAGAGCGAGTTCAGCGTGACGCCGCCATAGATCCAGCATGTCGTATCCCGCGTGTACAGCGTATTCGGGAGCGGCGGCAGCAGATATTCGGTCATCCCTGCGGCCTCACGGACCAGCTTGAGCATCTCGCCGCCATGGGCATCCGGAAAGTCATGAGTCGACACGCCGCCGATCAGGGTTTCCGCAAGATCGCGCGGCTTGAGGCTTTCCAGATATGAGCGAAGCTCGTCGACGAGACCAAGCCCGACCTGGTTGGGCACGACCTGGTTGTCGAGGATCCACTTCCTGGCCTCGGGGATTGCGACGGTCTCGGTGAGCATATTATGCATTTCGATGACGTCGATGCCGCGGTCGCGCATCTTCTGCACGAAGTCAAAATGATCGCGCTTGGCGTTGTCGACCCACAACACGTCGTCAAACAGCAAAGTATCGCAATTGGAGGGCGTGAGGCGCTGATGAGCACGGCCCGGAGAGCAGACCATGACCTTGCGCAACTGGCCGACCTCCGAATGAACGCCGAAGGGACTCGCGGGTTCCGAAGCGTGCTTTGCCATGGGAGGTACCTCGGGAAATGCCTTGCCTAGATGGTGATGTAGCCGGTAGCTAATCCGTGAATCCCGACGACCGCGCCGATCGCAGCCGCGATGAAGATGACCCACTCGACCGGCGTGAAGACCTTTGCTTTCTGTTCGAAGCGCGCCCAGAAATACAGCACCGTGCCGGGTGCGTAGAGGATGGCGGACAGCAGCAGGAATTTCATTCCGGCGGCGTAGATCAGGAACAGCGTGTAGATGACCGCGATACCGGCGAAGATCAGGTCACGTCTGCGCTCGGTGAGGCTCTTCTCGTACGTGTCACCGCGCCTGACGAGCAGCAGCCCGTAGGCCGCGACCAGGAAAAACGGGATGAGCGACATGACGCTCGTCAGATTGAGCATCAGCGAGAAGGCATCTTGCGACCAGTAGGTGCTGATGACGAAGAGCTGGACGACGGCATTGGTCAGCCAGAGCGCGGCCGCCGGCACCTTGTTCGCGTTCTCGGTGCCGAACAGCGTCGGCATGTCGTTGGTCCGACCGGCGGCCGAAAGCACCTCGGCGCAGATCAAGGACCAGGCGAGATATGCCCCGAGGACCGAGATCAGCAGTCCGACGCTGACGAAGACAGCGCCCCAATGTCCGACCACGGCCTCCAGGACCGTCGCCATCGACGGCTGCCGCATGCCCGCAATCTCTGCGCGCGCAAGCACGGCATAGGGCAGCATGGTCACGAGCACCATCAGGCTCGTGACGATCACGAACCCCAGAACGGTCGCGGCGCCAACATGGGAGCGTTCCTTGGCGTAGCGCGAATAAACACTTGCGCCTTCGATTCCGAGAAAAACAAACACCGTGACCAACATGGTCGCTCGGATCTGCTGGAACAGGCTCGCGTCTGGCATGCCCTCGCCGCCCCAGAAATTGGTCCGGAATAAGTTGGCCTTGAATGCGAAGATCAGGATGACGATGAAGACTAGGATCGGCACGATCTTAGCGATCGTGACGATGGTGTTGATCGCGGCCGCCTGCTGCACCCCGCGCAGGATCATGAAGTGAAACAGCCAGATCCCGATCGAAGCGACGATGATCGCCGTGACGGTATTGCCGTCACCAAACACGGGAAAGAACGCGCCCAACGTCGACTTGATCAGGACCCAATAGGACACGTTGCCGATACAACTCCCGATCCAGTAGCCGAATGCCGACAGGAAACCGGGATAGTCGCCAAATCCTTCCTTCGCATAAGCATAGACACCGGCGTCGAGATCAGGCTTCCGTTCGGCCAGCGACTGGAACACGCGAGCCAATGTGTACATGCCGCCTCCGGCGATGCACCAGGCGAAGATGGCGCCGAACGGGCCCGTTGCGATGCCGAAGGTCCGCGGCAACGAGAAGATTCCCGAGCCAACCATCGATCCGACCACCATCGCGGTCAGCGCAAACAGTGAAAGTTTTTGAGTTGATGGCGTCGCAGTCATCTGGAGGCCTCGAACCGGAGCGGCAAGCAACGTCGCGGCCACTCTGCTCTTTCACGGCCGAAACCATGCGCCCAGGGAGGAGCGCGGCATATCGGGTGATTACCTAGTCCAGGGTCGGGATTCTCCTCGCCGGCGGTTGCGATCGCGGTCTCTTTGCCCGGCGATGATGCAGGCGAACCCACCCTTTATGGTCCGCGAACCATCCGAACATTCATCCCTCGGGCCCAGGGTTTTCTCTGATGTCGGGTGCACCGGCGACCCGCTAGCGTCGACGCAAGCGTCCCATAAACGGCCCCTCCATCGAGCCGAACGGGACTCCTATCAGGAGGTTGCAATGTCCGATTTAGTGGCGATCGTGTATCCGTCCGAGGCGAAAGCCGAAGAGGTGCGTCAGCGGTTGCTCAAACTTCAAAAAGAATACCTCATCACGATCAGCGACGCAGTGATCGCCGTGAAATCGGATTCCGGCGACATCAAGCTCAATCAACTCGTCAATACCACCGCCATGGGCGCGATGACAGGAAGTTTCTGGGGACTTCTGATCGGCGTGCTCTTCCTGAATCCGATCCTCGGTGTCGCGGTGGGCGCCGCATCCGGCGCGCTCGGTGGCGCGCTCTCCGATTTCGGCATCAACGATTCCTTTATGAAGGAGCTATCCGCGAGCCTCCAGACCGGCAACGCGGCCTTGTTCGTCCTGATCAAGCACATGACCGCGGACAAGGTGCTCAAGGAAATCAAGGATGCCGGAGGGGTCGTTCTGAAAACATCCCTGGACGAAACCAAGGAAAAGGCCCTGCGCGACGCGCTCGCGAGTGCCGCGGAGCGGCCGGCGGCCTGAAGGGCCGCCGTCGCCTCTTAGCGTCGACTGCCGGCAAGGCGCAGCATCATCATGAACAGGTTGATGAAATTGAGATAAAGCGACAGCGCGGCGATCACCGACTTGCGACCTGCCGCGGTTTCATCGTCCCTGCCGTCGTACATCGCCCTGATCCGCTGCGTATCGTAGGCCGTGAGGCCTGCGAAGACGCCGACGCCCACGATCGAGATCAGCCAATCCAGCGCGGTCGACCGCAGGAACAGGTTGACCAGGCCTGCGATGATAATTCCGATGAGGCCCATGAACAGGAACGTACCGAGCCCGGAGAGATTGCGCCTGGTCGTGTATCCGAAGATGCTGAGCGCCCCGAAAGTCGCGGCCGTAATGAAGAATACTCGGGTGATCGAGGAACTGGTGTAGATGTGGAGCAAGATCGAGAGCGATATGCCGACGAGCGCGGCATAGACGAAGAACAGAAGCCGCGCCGTTGGCGCCGACAGCGTGTCGATGCGCGAGCCGATGAAGAACACCAGCGCGAGCGGCGCCAGGATGAAGATCCACATCAGCGGGCTTTGCAGCAATTCAGGACCGACAAACTGATAGGTCATCCACGCGACAACGGCGGTCACAGCGACGCCCGTAGCCATATAATTGTAAATGCGCAGCATGTAGTCGCGTAATCCGACGTCCACCGCGATCGTGCCACCACCGGCCGCGCCAGAGGTCGTCAGGTTCTGATCATAGTTCGACATCGCTTGCCTCCTCTTGACCCCGCGGAATAGACGATCCTATCCCCCGGGCTCAGGACGCGGCATCAGACAATCACCTGAGTGCCGGCGGTGAAGCACCCTACTCCGCCGCAGTTTCCGGAGCGCGTACCCGGCCATTCGCGGCGGCCACCAGCACTTTGCAAGATGGCGAGCATCCGGTCGCGACCAAAGCACGACCGCCCCGTTGGAAGGACCTGACGGCGGCCCCTAAAGCCGCGGCCCTCCCGATTTCCTGCCCGTGCCTCCTACAGAGAATCCCTGATGTGCGAGCGAGAACGGTGCCTCTAAGGTCTTTGTTTGGAGTTGGCCGGCAGCCGTGCCCGCCTCATCTCGGATTGGAAGGCCATCTTCTGTCATGGCTCCTTCGTCGAACGAGGCCGATCAAAAGCTCTCTCGCAATGCGCTCATCGCGCTTGTGATCGGCTCGATGGTCGGTTCCGGCATTTTCGCATTGCCTGCATCTTTCGGACGCGCAACTGGGGCGCTCGGAGCGATGATCGCCTGGGTTATCGCAGGCACCGGCATGCTCATGCTGGCGTTCGTGTTCCAGTCGCTGTCACGCCGCAAGCCTGACCTCGATGCCGGCATTTACGCCTACGCCAGGGCCGGATTCGGAGACTATATCGGCTTCGCTTCAGCCGTGGGCTATTGGATCGGCTGTTGCCTCGCCGACGTCGCCTGTCTCATTCTGATCAAGGCCACGCTCGGGCAGTTCTTCCCGGTCTTCGGTGATGGCACGACACCGACCGCCATCGCTTCGGCATCCCTGCTTCTGTGGGGTGTTCACTTTCTGGTGCTGCGCGGCATCAAGGGAGCAGCCGCTCTCAACTCGGTCGCGACCTACGCGAAGATCGTCCCGATATTGCTATTCATCGTCGTGGCTGCGATTGCCTTGAACGGCGAGCTGTTCTCGCGGAATTTCTGGGGTACGGAGCAGCCGAACCTTGCGGATGTGTTCACCCAGGTCCGCGGCACCATGCTGCTTACCGTATTCGTCTTCGTCGGCATCGAGGGCGCAAGCGTCTACTCCCGCTATGCCAGTGATCGCGCCGACATCGGCATCGCAACCGTCGGGGGCTTTCTGGCCGTTCTCTGCCTTCTCGTCCTTGTGACGCTTCTGTCCTACGGCGTCCTGCCACGACAGGAGCTCGCGGGTCTCCCGACACCGTCGATGGCGGGCGTGATGGAATCGATGGTCGGCGGCTGGGGCGGCGTGTTCGTCAGCGTCGCACTCTTGATCTCGATCCTGGGCAACTACCTGTCCTGGTCGCTGCTGGCGGCCGAAGTCCTGCATTCTGCGGCGGTCCACCGCACCATGCCCTCCTTTCTCGCCAGCGCGAACGCGCACGCGGTCCCCGCAGGCGCGCTCTGGCTGACCAACTGCGTCATCCAGATATTCCTGCTCGTCACCTGGTTCGCCGAATATGCCTTCACGCTCGCCTTGAAGATGACGAGCGCGATGACGCTGATTCCCTATTTCTTTGTCGCGGCGTACGCCTTGAAGCTCGCGTGGGCCGGCGAGACCTACGCGGCTGGTGAGCGCGCCCGCATCGTCGACGGAATCCGCTCTTGCGTCGCGACGCTTTATGCGGCCGGCATGATCTATGCTGGCGGACCAAAATTTCTTCTGCTGTCGTCAATCCTCTATGCGCCCGGAACGCTGCTGTTCCTTCTCGCAAAACGCGAACGCAAGGAGGTCACCTTCAGACCGTTCGAAGCCGTCATGTTTGCAGCGATAACGATCGCCGCGTGCGCCGGCGTCTACGCGCTGGCTGTTGGAGCCATCTCGATTTGAGTCCCTGTCCATCTGGAGGCGAATATGAACATCCAGGCTGTGTGTAGCGCCTTGATCCTGGGCGGAGTGGTGGTGGCGGCCACCGCACCGTCAACCCTGGCCCTGGCGCAGTCGAAGGACAGCAGCATGGCCACGCCAAGGGAAGCCGGCACGCCCGCATCAAAGAGCGCAACGCCAAATACCAATACAAATCCGACGAAGCACCGCTACTGGCGTCATCGCGGCGGCAAGCATCCGCACTATGGCAGTCGGCGCGTTCGCACCTAGCACGCCGCAGAGGATGATCTCATTCCTGCAATTGGAGCGATTGATGAGCGATCCCAGGATAGGATCGGAGAGACTCCGCGAGGTCGTTCTCAGCGATGATCCTGCCGATCAAACCAAGGATACAGGACAGCGCAGCATTCTGGCGACCGGCGTCACTTTGCTCGCCACGTGCGTTGCCCTATTCCTGGTTTGGCAGACGGTTTCGAGCCTCCTCATTGTGTTCGCAGGTGTGTTGTTCGCGGCATTTCTGGACGCTTCTGCGAGGGCGCTAGCTCCCGTTCTTCCTCTGAATCGTGCCTATCGGCTGACGCTCGTTCTTCTACTCTTTTCCGCTCTGTCGGGATTTGGACTCGACTGGGGCGCAGGCAAGCTGCCGGAGCAGACGCGCCTGCTGCTGAAGGTCATGGACACCCAGCTCGACATCTTGCAGGAGCACCTCCTGTCATACGGTGTCGACCTGCTCGGTCCGGAGTGGGGCCGAGACTTCGCGCAGTGGCTGTTTTCCGATCAGGGTCGGTTTCTCAGCCATGCCCAATTCCTGCTTGGCGGAGCCTCCAGTCTTCTGACGGGCGCACTCGTGATCCTGTTCCTCGGGATCCTCTTTGCCTTCGATCCGACCAGCCACCGCGAGAGCCTGGTCATGCTGGTGAAACAGTCCTACCGCAAGCGGACGAGAGCCGTCATGGACGAGATGGGCAGCGTCTTGCGGCTGTGGTTGGTCGGACAGCTCATCCGCATCATACTCATGACGCTGTGCGTGTGGGTCGCACTCTATCTCATTGGCCTCCCTGGTCCTTTCGTGCTTGGACTACAGGCGGGTCTATCGAATTTCATTCCCTATCTCGGGCCGATCGTTGCGGCGCTTCCAATCGCGCTCGTGGCGATGCCGCTCGGCGCCTCTCTGCTCATCTGGGCCGTCGTCATCTACACCATCATCCAATCGATCGAAGGATATGTGATCGGCCCGCTGATCCAACGCCAGGCGGTCGAAATCCCTCCGGCCTGGACATTGGTCGCGATCGTCCTCCTGGGTGCGCTATTCGGCGTCATGGGGATCGCGCTCGCCATGCCACTGGTCGCCATCGGTCGGGTCGCGATCATCAGGTTCTATGTCGAGGACTACCTTGGCGACGATCCCAAGCGAACAGCAGCGGACAAGCGTGAGTAGATCGGCCATGAGCGAAATTCATCCGCAGCGAAGCGACGACCCTGAGCCTCCATCGAGGCAATCGGGGATGCCCCACTTCCTCTTGCAGCAGCTTCCCTATGTGGTGGCGCTCGTGCTCGCCATCGCAGGCGTCGCCTATGCCAACGTCTCGCACCAGCCTCTCGTCGGCTACTGGGAATTCTTGGCACTTGCCATCGGCGTGGTATGCGTCGTCACGAAATGGCCAGAGACCGAAGGCAAGGAGGCGCAGCTTCGATTGATCTGGACACAGACGCTGCACTGGATTGCCGTCCTCGTCACGATGAACATCATGCTGGTCTCCGGCGTCCAGCAGTTGCTTCCAACACCGGCAACCGGCCTGGTCCTCCTGACATTGCTCGCGCTCGGCACGTTCCTCGCGGGTGTCAGCCTTCTTTCGCTGCAAATCTCCTTCCTCGGCCTTGCGATGGGCGTTGCAGTCCCGGCGATATCCTGGCTGAAGCAGTCCTTCTTCTTCTTCCTGCTGGGCGCTGTCTTGCTCATTGGCCTCGGCATCACGTTTTGGCTTCGGCAGGACCGACGGCCCGCAGCAACCTCTGCGGACACGAAAAACCAAGTGGAGGCTTGAATGCGAATTGTGCGGCTCCTTGGGTCCATCGGCACATTTATCTTGCTTTGCACGGCCGCCTCGCCGGCCCGCGCGGAGACGTTCAGAGTCGGCAGACTATTGTGTTTCAGCACGCCGCGCGTCGGACTGGTGCTTGGATCCGCGCAGTCGCTGCGCTGCGTATTCTATGCACAACGGCCGCAGCGACAATACATCTATGAGGGACGCATCAGACGCGTCGGTCTTGACCTTGGCGTAACCTCGGCCGGTACCTTGTCGTGGGCTGTGTTCGCCAAGAACTCGCGTGTCGGTCCGGGCACGTTGCGGGGCAGCTATGTGGGAGCGAGCGGCAATGTCGCCCTGGGCCCCGGCCTCGGAGCCAACGTCCTGATCGGCGGCTCGCGCCGAAGTGTCATGTTGCAGCCGGTATCGGTCGAGCGCTCAATCGGGCTCAACCTCGCCGCCGGCGTGACCAACCTGACGCTGGGACCAAGAGGACGGCGATAGGCGCGGGGGCGCCGCGACATCGACAGGGAATATTTCCGCCCCGTTGCTCAGGGTTTCGTCGGATGTCGGCGTTGCCGGTTCGAAGCTAGCATCCCACGCGTGTCAACCAAACCATCGCCGATCAGGAGGATCGCATGACGGTCTTTGACAGCAGAACCGGCGTTGAAACCCTGGTTGCCCCGCCGCTGTGGGTCTGCGCTCTTCTCGGTATCGTACTGATTGCCGCCGGCATGCTCGCGCTAAGCGACGTCGTGTTCGCGACCATCATCAGCGTCAAGCTGATTGGGCTGACCGCCATCGCAGCCGGCGGATTTGAGATCATCCACTCCTTTTGGACCAGGGGATGGGGCGGTTTCCTGTGGCAGATCCTTCTCGGCGCGCTCTATCTCGCCTTCGGAATCGTGCTGCTCACCCAGCCGGAATCCGGCGCGCTGATCTTGACCTATTTCCTGGGCGCCGTGCTGTTTGCATCGGGCATCATTCGATGCGTGCTGAGTTTCGCCCATTGGCGACAGAACGGCTGGATGATGCTGATCTCCGGCATCGTCGGACTGCTCGCCGGTGTGCTGATCCTGTTCAGTTTCCCCACTATCAGTGTCTGGGCCCTTGGATTCCTGCTCGGCGTCGACCTGATTTCGCACGGCCTGGCGTGGCTGCTCTACGCACTTCAGTCCGTACGGAGAACTGCGTAACAAAAAGAGGAGAAGACAATGAGCGCTCCCACCCGCCGCGCGTTCCTAGGCTTTGCCCAGAATGCCGTTGCCGCAGCAGCGATCGGCGCCATCGGCGTACGCTTGATCGAAGCCGCGGAAGCAATGCCGATCGCTCCCGATCTCGGCCTGGCCGGCAAGCCGGAAGACCTCGTCACGGCTCAATGGTGGGGGCCACCGCCTGCCCCCGGTTGGGGGCCCGCTCCGGGCTGGGGCCGGCCGCGACCGCCCTGGTGGGCGCCGCCGCCCGCTCCCGTTTGGGGACCAACGCCCGGCTGGGGCCGCCCCCCACTCACCTGGCGCGCACAATGGTGGGGATCGCCACCGCCGCCACGCCCGGGCTGGGGCCGTCCGCCGCCGCCGCGGCGCAGGCGGCGCTGGGTCTGCTGGTGGCATCGCGGCCGACGCCATTGCGGGTGGCGGTGGACTTAGCACCGCCTCTCGCAGGCCCGTAACCCAGCGATGGAGGAGACAGTGCGTACCAAGAACCAATGGCTCCTTGCGGCGGTGCTGGCCGTCCTTCTCGTTGTGGCCACCTGGTATTGCGTAGCGGTATGGCAGGCGACACCCATGCCGCTCTACGGCAACATCATCCTGGGAGCCGCCGCCATCCTCGTGCTGGTGTCGGGCTGCGGCCTGATCGCGCTGATGTTCTACAGCCATCGCAAAGGTTACGACGAGCCTGCACGCAGCAACCGGACAACACAGGAGTGAGCGAGGCCTGAGCCACTCATCCCAGGCCTGGGGCAAGGAGCGGACGATGGACCTTGCTGAAGTCTCGGCCAGACTGCTCGTGGCAAGCCTCATGACGATCATCATCCGTGGGACAGCCTGGACACAGCCTGCTCCCGCCGGTCCTCCTGCGGTCGGCATCGTGGAAGCGACCCGGCGGCCGATCACCGAAACCAGCGAGTTCATCGGACGGATCGAGGCGATCAATCGCGTCAACGTCGTCGCGCGTGTCACTGCCTTTCTGGAAAAGCGACTGTTCGTCGAAGGCGCCGAAATCAAGACCGGAGATCAACTCTATCATCTCGAACGCGGTCCCTTCGAAGCTGACCTCGAGTCGAAGCAAGCACAGGTGGCGCAGCTCCAAGCGACGCTCGAGAACGCCAAATTGACGACCGAGCGCGCGCGGACGCTGCTCGGCGGACCGGCCGGGCAACAATCGACCTATGATGCAGCAATCGCGAACCAGCGCAGCCTCGAAGCCCAGGTGCAAGCCGCGCAGGCGCAGGTCGAGGCGTCCCGGATCAACCTCGACTACACCGTGATCAGCGCGCCGATCAACGGCAAGATCGGGCGAACGGCGGTCACTGAAGGCAATGTGGTCAGTCCGAGTTCAGGCGTGCTGACCACCATCGTCAGCCAAGACCCGATGTATGTCACCTTCCCGGTGCCGCTGCGCCAAGGGCTGGAATTGCGCGAACGTTACGGCCCGAAAGGCGGCCTGGAAGCCGTGGTGATCAGGTTGCGGCTCCCCGACGGCCGCATGTTTGGCCAAGCCGGCAAGCTGAACTTCGTCGACAACACCATCGCGCAGAACACCGACACGGTCACCGTGCGCGGCGAGATCGCCAATCCGATCCTGCGCGCGCCTTCGGCCGCAGGCGTGACCGTACACGAACTGACCGACGGCGAATTCGTCACTGTCGTGCTCGAGGGCGTCGAGCCGATCGAGGTGCTGGCGATTCCCCGCTCTGCGGTGCTGTCGGACCAGCAGGGTGACTATGTCCTTACTGTCGGTTCCGGCAACAAGGCTGAGCAGCACCGCATCAAGCTCGGACAATCCACGCCCACCATCGCCGCCGTGATCAGCGGCCTGTCTGCCGGCGACAAGGTCATCGTCGAGGGCCTCCAGCGGGCGCGTCCCGGCCAGATCGTCGCGCCGGGGCCGGCAAGCCCGCTGATCCTGTCGGACATGAAGGCCGCCACGGGCGACGCCGGCCCTTCCGGCAAAGCCACGGACACCAAGCCATGATGTCCGCGGTCTTCATCGATCGTCCGCGATTGGCGATGGTGATCGCATTCATCATCACCATCGCCGGTGCCCTGGCGCTGGTGCAGATCCCGGTGGCGCAGTTTCCGGACATCGTGCCGCCGCAGGTCACGGTCTCCGCCACCTTCCCCGGTGCGTCCGCGGAGGTGGTCGAAAGCAGTGTCGCCCAGCCACTGGAGGCGCAAGTCATCGGCGTGGACCGCGCCCTCTACATGAAATCGACCAGCGCCAATGACGGCACCTATACGCTCACCGTTTCCTTCGCGCTCGGCACCAATCCCGACATCAACACCGTCAACGTCAACAACCGCGTACAGAGCACCCTGTCGCAGTTGCCGACGGAAGTCCAGCAGCAGGGCGTGACGGTGCGCAAGCGGTCCTCGGCGATCCTGCAATTCCTGGTGCTCTACAGCGCCGACGGACAGCAGGATCCGCTCTTCATCACCAATTACGCGATCATCAACATACTTGATGCCCTCGCCAGCACACCGGGGGTGGGCCAGACCAATCTGTTCGCCAAGATGAATTACTCGATGCGGATCTGGTTCGATACGCAGCGGCTGACCAGCCTCAACCTGACCCCGTCGGACGTCATCGCTGCGATCCGCACCCAGAGCGTTCAGGCGCCGGTCGGCCGCATCGGCGCGCGGCCGATCAGCGACGACCAGCAGTTCCAGTTCAATGTGCAGACTCTCGGCAGGCTCGCCACTACCGATCAATTCGCCAACATCGTGCTGCGCGCCAATCCGGATGGCTCCTCGCTTCTAGTGAAGGACGTCGCACGAGTCGAAATGGGCGCGCAAAATCTCGACAGCGAGGCGCGGATCGATGGACGCGCTGCCGTGCCGATCGCGATCTATCTCGCGCCGGGTGCTAATGCCGTGACGACCGCGAAGGCGGTCGCGGCCACGATGCAACGTCTCTCCAAACGTTTCCCAACCGGGCTCAGCTACCTCGTGCAATACGATTCCACGAGCTTTGTGTGGGATACGATCACCGAGGTCTTGCGGACGCTTGCCGAGGCCTTCGTTCTGGTCGTGATCGTGGTGTACATTTTCCTCGGCAATCTCCGCGCCACCGTGATCCCGGCGGTGGCGGTTCCGGTAAGCCTGGTCGGCACTTTCGCCGTGCTGTTCATGCTCGGCTATTCGGCCAACACAGTGTCGCTGCTCGCGATGGTGCTCGCCATCGGCATCGTGGTGGACGACGCCATCGTGGTGGTTGAGAACGTGGAACGTGTGATGGAGGAAGAGCCGGCGCTGTCCCCGATCGAAGCTAGCAAGAAGGCCATGACGCAGATCACGGCGCCAATCTTTGCCATCACGCTGGTGCTGCTCTCCGTATTCGTGCCGATCGCGTTCATTCCAGGCATTTCGGGCACGCTGTTTCGCCAGTTCGCGGTCACGATCAGCGCGGCGATGATGATTTCGGCCCTGAATGCGCTGACGCTGTCGCCTGCGCTCTGCGCCTTGTTCCTGCGTCACACCGGGCCGCGGCGCGGCATCATCGGCCGCGTGCTTGGCGGCATCGACTGGTTGCGCGACCGCTATAGCGGCGGCGTCCGCCGGCTAGTGCGCGTGGCCGGACTCTCCCTCCTGCTCGTTGCCGTATTCGCCGGCGGAATCTTCGGCATGTCGCGGATCACGCCGACGGGATTCCTGCCCGAAGAAGACCAGGGCGCCTTCTTCACCTCGGTGCAACTGCCCGACGGCGCCTCGGTGGCGCGCACCAGCGACGTCGCCCAACAGATCGAGGACATTCTGAAGCAGATGCCGGCCGTCGATCACGTCCTCTCCGTGATCGGCTTCTCCCTGCTGGACGGCGCGTCCGAGCCAAACAGTGCGCTGGTGGTCACCCGGCTGAAGCCCTTTGCCGATCGCAAGGCGGCCGCAGATTCGGCGCAGGCAATGATCGCGAAAACCTTCGAAGCCGGCGCGCAGATCCCGCAGGCGAACGTGCTGCCCTTCAACATGCCGCCGATCATCGGCCTCTCCACCTCCGGTGGGTTCGAATACCAGCTCGAGGCGCTGGAGGGACAGAGCCCCGCCGCGATCTCCAGTGTCACGAACTCGCTGATCGGCGCAGCCAATGCCGACGCGCGGCTCGCCCGCGTGTTTTCGACCTTCACGGCCACCAACCCTTCGATCTTCCTCGACATCGATCGCCGCAAGGCGCAGGCGCTCGGCGTCCCCGTGAGCGACATCTTCACCGCCTTGCAGGCGACGCTCGGCGGCATCTACGTCAACAATTTCAACCTGTACGGCCGCACCTGGCAGGTCAACGTCCAGGGCGAGGCGTTCGATCGCGCCGACATCTCCGACATCTGGCGGATCTACTTGCGCAACGACACCGGCCAAATGGTGCCGATACGCTCGCTGGCCGGCATCAAGATCGTGACCGGACCGCAGGTCGTTACCCGCTACAACAATTATCGCTCGGTAACGGTGAACGGCAGCCCGGCGCCCGGCATCTCATCCGGCACCGCAATTGCGGCAATGGCGGACATCTCCAACGCCGTGCTGCCCGCGGGCTACAGTTTCGAATGGACCGGCACGGCCTATCAGGAGCAGCAGGCTGCCGGCCAGACCGGCATCGTGCTGATGCTTGCCGTGTTGTTCGCCTATCTGTTTCTGGTCGCGCTCTACGAGAGCACGGTGATCCCGATCCCGGTGCTGCTCTCGGTCGTTGTCGGTGTCCTCGGCTCCTATGTCGGCCTCAAGATCGCCGGCCTCAGTCTCGATCTCTATGGTCAGATTGGCCTCGTGGTCCTGATCGCGCTCGCCGCCAAGAACGGCATCCTGATCGTCGAATTCGCAAAGGAGCAGCGTGAGGCGGGCGTGGCACTCGCCGATGCCGCGATCCAAGGGGCTCATATGCGCTTCCGCGCCGTCATGATGACGTCAGTTGCGTTCATCCTCGGCCTCCTGCCGCTCGTCATCGCAACCGGCGCCGCTGAACTCAGCCGCCGTGCCGTCGGCACAGCCGTATTCGCTGGCATGCTCGCTGCAAGCTCGATCGGGATCTTCATGGTGCCGATGCTCTACGTGACGTTCCAGCGCCTGCGCGAGCGGGTGAAGACGAAATCCCAATCAACCTCCCGGCTGACGCCGCCTATCGATGAAACGGCCTAGACCATGACGCGCAATCGAAAACGCTGGCTGATCGCTCTCCTCGTCGTGGCGCTCGGCGCGGGCGGCTACTTCGCCTGGCAGAAGCTGGGAGGCGACAGCCTTACGGCGGGCTTCGCCAGCGGCAACGGCCGCATCGAGGCCGTGGAAATCGATATCGCGACCAAGACGCCCGGGCGCATCAGGGACATCCTGGTGCGGGAGGGCGATCTGGTGTCGGCCGGACAGGCGCTCGCGCAAATGGATACCGTGCAGCTCGAGGCACAGTACCGCCAGGCCCAGGCGCAGTTGCGCCGTGCCACGATCGGGATCGACACCGCCAAGAGCCTCGTGACCCAGCGCGAGGCCGAGAAGAAGACAGCGACCGCTGTGATTAACCAGCGCAGCGCGGAGCTCGATGCGGCCGATCGAAAGCTGCAACGTTCCGAAACATTGATCAGAACCAACGCTGTGTCCCAGCAGGTGCTTGACGACGACCGGGCGGCCGCCAACGGTGCGCGCGCCGCTGTGGCCGCTTCGGAGGCCCAGCTCGCCGGCTCGGAAGCTGCGATCAGCGCCGCCGAAGCACAAGTCGTCGATGCGGAAGCTGCCGTCGAGGCGGCGAAAGCCGCCATCGAGAGCATCAAGGCCGATCTCAACGACTCGACGCTGCGCGCGCCTCGCGACGGACGCGTCCAATTCCGCGTGGCCCAGCCGGGCGAAGTTCTCTCCGCTGGCGGACGCGTGCTCAACCTCGTCGACCTCGGCGACGTCTACATGACGTTCTTCCTGCCGACGGCGCAGGCCGGCCGCGTCGCGATCGGCTCGGAGGTCCGCCTCGTGCTTGACGCAGCACCGCAATGGGTCATTCCCGCCAAGGCGACGTTCGTCGCCAGCGTCGCACAATTCACGCCGAAGACCGTCGAAACCGAAGAGGAGCGGCAGAAGCTGATGTTCCGCGTGAGGGCGCATATCTCACCGGACCTGCTGCGGCGGAACATCGAGCAGGTCAAGACCGGCTTACCCGGCCTGGCCTTCGTCCGGCTCGACCCTGACGCCGAATGGCCGGCGCAATTGACGGAACATCTGGTCAAATGAGCGATACGTCGAACGGCGATCAGTTACTCTCTCCGGCGCCGGTGATACGCCTCGAAGCGGTCGGGCTGTCCTACGACAAGACTCGTGCGCTGGATGGCGTCACGCTCGACATTCCCTCAGCACGCATGGTGGGCCTAATTGGACCTGACGGCGTCGGCAAGTCCAGCCTGCTCTCGCTAGTCGCAGGCGCCCGCGCCATCCAGGATGGACGGATTCAGGTGCTCGGCGGCGATATGGCGGATAGCACGCACCGACGGCGCACCTGTCCGCAGATCGCCTATATGCCGCAGGGCCTGGGCAAGAATCTCTACCCGACTCTCTCTGTCTTCGAGAATGTGGATTTCTTCGGCCGCCTGTTCGGGCACGACCAGTGCGAGCGGGAGGAACGCATACGGCAACTCCTCACGGACACCGGCCTTAGTCCCTTTACCGATCGACCAGCCGGCAAGCTGTCGGGCGGCATGAAGCAGAAGCTCGGCCTCTGCTGCGCGCTGATTCACGATCCTGATCTCCTGATCCTCGACGAGCCCACGACGGGCGTCGACCCGCTCTCGCGCCGGCAGTTTTGGGAGCTGATCGAGACGATCCGAAAGGATCGTCCGGGCATGAGCGTCGTCGTTGCGACCGCCTATATGGAGGAAGCCGCGCGCTTCGACTGGCTCGTTGCGATGAAGGACGGGCGAGTGCTAGCGACCGGCACTCCGGCGAAGCTGCTGCAACAGACCGGCGCCGACAATCTCGATGCAGCCTTCATTGCCCTGCTGCCTGAGGAGCAGCGACGGGGTTACAAGGAGGTGGTGATCCCACCGCGCGCAAGCGATCATGACGACATCGCAATCGAGGCCGAGCGGCTGACCGTCAGGTTCGGCGACTTCACGGCCGTCGACCATGTCAGCTTCCGCATCGCCCGCGGCGAGATCTTCGGCTTCCTTGGCTCGAACGGCTGCGGCAAGACCACGACGATGAAGGTGCTGACTGGGCTTTTGCCGGCGAGCGAAGGCGAAGCCAGGCTGTTCGGGCACGAGGTCGATCCCAATGACATGGATGTCCGGCGGCGCGTCGGTTATATGTCGCAGGCCTTTTCGCTCTATTCCGAGCTGACGATTCGCCAGAACCTGAAGCTGCACGCGCGGCTGTTCCGTCTCGCGCCTGACACCATCGAGGATCGTGTCCGCAAGATGGTCGACGACTTCGACCTCACCCATGTCATCGACGCATTGCCCGACGCGCTGCCGCTTGGCGTGCGCCAGCGCCTGTCGCTTGCGGTCGCCATGATCCACGCGCCCGACATCCTGATCCTGGACGAACCGACCTCCGGCGTCGATCCGGTCGCCCGCGACGGCTTCTGGCAGATCCTGTCCGATCTGTCACGGCGCGACAATGTCACGATCTTCGTGTCCACTCATTTCATGAACGAGGCGGAGCGATGCGACCGCATCTCTCTGATGCATGCCGGCAAGGTGATGATCAGCGACACGCCGGCAGGGATCGCAGAGCGTCGCGGCGGCGGCAACCTAGAAGAAGCCTTCGTTGCCTACCTGAAGGACGCGATCGCCGCGACCGACGCGAGCGTGGCGCGTGCCACGCCGCATGTGACCGAAGCCGCCACCGCCAAGACGCACGGGGCCATGCACAGCGCCTTGAGCTTCTTCGATCCCCGACGCATGTTTGCCTACACACAGCGGGAGGCGCTCGAGCTCAGGCGCGATCCGATCCGCGCCACGCTTGCCATTCTCGGCAGCCTCATCCTGATGTTCGTGATGGGCTACGGCATCAACATGGACGTCGAGAATCTTTCCTTCGCCGTCATGGACCGCGACGACACCACCATCAGCCGCGACTACGTCCTGCAGATCGCAGGGTCCCGCTATTTCACCGAGCTCGCGCCGATCGCCGACTATGATGATCTCGACCGCCGCATGCGCAACGGCGAGCTGAGCCTCGCGATCGAAATCCCGCCCGGGTTTGGACGCGACGTCGCGCGCGGCAGCAACGTTCAGATCGGCGCCTGGGTCGACGGCGCGATGCCGTCGCGCGCGGAGACGGTGCGCAGCTATGTCCAGGCGATGCACGCGACCTGGCTCGCGCAACGGACCCGGCAGCTCCTGGGCAATGCCGCAACCACCGGCGACTACCAGCTTGAGGTCCGCTTCCTCTACAACCCCGATATCAGAAGCATCGTCGCGATGGCCCCCGCCGTGATACCGATCCTGCTCCTGATCATCCCGGCGACCGCCCTATTTCACGGTCCCGCGGCTGATCCCGCAATCGGACATCATGGCACGCATGGATGCCGGGCTCGACACCTTCGCTCTCAACATCCCGCCCAACTTCCAGCGTGACCTGCTGGCGCAGAGATCGCCCGCCATCCAGCTCAACGTGGATGCGACGCGCATGTCGCAGGCTTTCACGGGAAGCGGCTACATCCAGTCCATCGTCAGCGACGAGGTCGGCGAGTTTCTGTCCCGCTACCGTTCGGCCGCGCCGCTGCCGATCGATCTGGCGCTACGCGCACGCTTCAATCCGGAACTCAACAAGAGCTGGTTCGGCGCCATCAACAACATCATCTCCTCCATCACGATGCTGTCGATCATCCTGACCGGCGCGGCACTGATCCGCGAGCGTGAGCACGGCACGATCGAGCATCTGCTGGTCATGCCGGTGACGCCGTTCGAGATCATGGCCAGCAAGATCTGGTCGATGGGTCTTGTCGTTCTTGTTGCATCCGCTGTCTCCCTCGTCTTCGTTGTGCAGGGCTTGCTCGCGGTCCGGATCGGCGGCTCGATCCCGCTGTTCCTGTTCGGTACAGCACTCTATTTGTTTGCAATGACAAGCTTGGGCATCTTTCTGGCGACGGTCGGCGGATCCATGCCGCAGTTCGGCCTGCTGATGATGCTTGTGTTGATGCCGCTTCAGATGCTGTCTGGAGCCACGACGCCACGGGAGAGCATGCCCGAGATCATCCAGAATATCATGCTGGCCGCGCCCAACACCCACTTCGTCATTCTCGCACAAGCCGTGCTGTTTCGCGGCGCCGATCTTGCTGTCGTCTGGCCGCAGATCGCTGCCTTGCCGTTGATCGGAGCAATCCTGTTCCTACTTTCGCTTCGACGATTTAAGCAGTTCTTGCGGTAGCAGCGCTTGGAGCAGGTGGTCGTTGCGGATGCGGACACCGCTATCGAGGTCCGGCTCGGTGAGGGCGAGCGCAACGCGAATATGTCGGATGACGAGGGGGTCAAGATTGGGGACAACATCTGGTAAGACCCGCATTGCAATCTAAACGAGTCTTGTTGCCTGCACTGTTGGAAATCAAATGGAGGAATGGCAATGTCGCTCCCATGCAAGTTCGAACGGAGCATCCTCAGCCACGAAGAATACGAGACGATCCGCCTCACGCACCATCCCGCCATCTATGATGTCGAAGCGACGGAGCTTCAGGCCATGCGGCCTCGCTTGCGCAAGATGCGCGATAAGGAGAGAACGCTCAGCCGGCAAAAGCGGCGAGAGACACGGAGAAAAGGTGAGGCTCGCGGAGCAAGCTTCCCCGGGACCACCGAGTATCCATCACAACGCAGGCAGGTCTTCGCCGCTGCGCTGAAGCGGGTGAACAACGAGCTCAGGCGTCTTCACAACCTGGCAGCTCGGACCGCACATGTTGAAGCGGCTCAAAAAGCTCTCGCGCTGCGTCGAGCCGCGAACTTCATTCCTTATCCCCCTGCCGGAGCCACCGCGAGCGAAGGCATGGCGCCAAAGGAAAGCAGACGCCGGAGAACGGTCGTTGCGGGCGCAAAGATCGGACGAGTTTCGCAAGCGACGAAAGTCGCTCAAGCAATACGCGATGCACGAGGTGCATGAGCTTGGGCGAGGAACCGGTCTCCCGTCCCGTGCCCTTGAGCGCCATCACGCATATCGCTTCTTGGAGGACAAAGACTAGAGGAAGAAATCGCGAAGACGCTGTACGCCATCCGCTATTAGCCTCTCGATCCTTGGGCTGTTCTGCATGCTGCGTCAATGCTCACCCGTATCGGCTCGCCTAGCTTCGCGATCCGGCATTGGCCAACGACGACTCGAAGCAAATCCACTCCGGAGTTCGGTTACGGTCTGCCCTGCCGCTGGCGCCCAGACGCATAGCGCGGGTTGATGCCGCAGGACGAATTAGTGCCTGAGGCAGCCGCCCTGCACTGCTGGAAAGTCGAGAACTGGCAGTTGCCGGGATAACCCCAATGGCGGCCCTGGAGACAGTAGCGGGCCGCGACCGCGGGCGAGACCGAACTGACCGCGGCCAGAATCAACACTGCGGAAACAGCGGCGAACAGAAGACGGCACATCAGAGTCCTCTGCCTATTGGGGGTACGTGCTATACGCGTTGCCGCCTGTCGTCGCCAACGCTCCGGCAACAGGAGCGAGCTGATGGTACCATCGGCGCTCAAAAAGGGTTATCCGACAAAACCCTCAGAATCCGCGATGGATTTACCTGAGGACCCGCCTACCCGGCCGACCAATCGGTTTATGACAAACCGGGCCGGTCAAGATGCGCACAGGAGGCTGGGCCGTCCATAACCTCAGCAGCCTGAGCGCTGGATTGTTCGGTTAGGAGCCACACGACGATGTAGGCGTCGACAGCAGGAGGATAACCCAATACTCTCCGCAGCTCCTCGATCAGCGGCGCGCGGAACACTGCCGGGCTGGACCTCGCCCGGCCGTTTAAATATCCGTCCCGGTGGTTAGACCGGGACGGCGAGCGAGTTACAACAAAAGTGGTTGCGGGGACAGGATTTGAACCTGTGACCTTCAGGTTATGAGCCTGACGAGCTACCGGGCTGCTCCACCCCGCGTTAAACCGTTGCATGCCTTCACCAGAGTACCGGGGACGGTGGATGAGGACCTGCGCTGCTCGCGCGGTTTTCATCGCGTCCCAACGGCTTCCTTGGAAGGCTACCCGGGGCGAAACCCATCGGGTGCGGGGGGTATGTATCAACCCGGGCCGGGTTTGGAAAGGCCCGCGGCGACGTTTTTTTCGACTTTATGACAGGCAAGCGGGCCGATGCCCGGTTGGCGCGCTCTTGCCAGAAGTTCCGCAAAAGCGCCAGCTTGCGGCAACAAGATTGAGGGGAAACGCCATTTTGAGGGGAAGCGCCATGGACAAATCCCTGACGAGCGCCCCGCTGCGGGCGCTGGAGGACGCCTTCCAGGCCATGGTCGCGCGGTCGCGGGCCGAGCCGGCCCCTGACCTCGCCGAACGCCTCGACCGGCTGGCGCGCCTGCGCGCCGTGGTCGCCGACAACGAAGAACGCTTCCAGCAGGCGATCTCAACCGATTTCGGCCACCGCTCGGCGGTGGAGACCACCATCGCCGAGACGCTTCTGGTGTTCAGCGAAATCCGGCACGCCACCAAACACCTGAAGACCTGGATGGCGCCGCAGCGCGTAGCGACCGCGCTGCAATTCCTGCCCGCACGCAACCGGCTGATCCCGCAGCCGCTCGGCGTGGTCGGCATCATCGCGCCTTGGAATTACCCGCTCCAGCTCACGCTCGCACCCGCGATCGGCGCGATCGCCGCGGGCAACCGCGTCATCATCAAGCCGAGCGAGCTGGTCCCGCATTTCTCCGCGCTGCTGAAGCAGGCGGTCGCGCAGAAATTCGACGCCACGGAAGTGCTGGTCACCGGCATCGAGGATGAGGTCGCAAAGACGTTTGCGACGCTGCCCTTCGATCACCTGGTATTCACCGGCTCGACCCGGGTCGGCCGGCTGGTCGCGGAAGCCGCGGGACGCAATCTGACGCCGGTGACGCTCGAGCTCGGCGGCAAGTCGCCCGCGATCATCGACGCATCGGCCGATCTCGACGAGGCGGCCGAGCGCGTCGCCTACAGCAAGCTGCTCAATGCCGGACAGACCTGCATCGCGCCGGACTATTCGCTGGTGCCGGAGAATTTTGTGCAGGCCTTTGCCGAGAAGGTGCGTGCGCAGATGCGGCGCATGTTCGGCACCGATCCCGCAAACAAGGACTACACCGCTGTTATCTCCGATCGGCATTATGCGCGGCTGGAGGGCCTCGTGGCGGATGCGGCGACTCGCGGCGCAAAGATCCTGCAGCCGGCAAAGCCCGACGATCCAAACTGGAAGGCACATCGCAAATTCCCGCCGACGCTGGTGGTCGGCGCCACCGAAGAGATGGCAGCGATGCAGGAGGAAATCTTTGGTCCCGTGCTGCCGGTGCTGGGCTATCGCGATCCGACCGACGCAATCGCCTTCGTCAACCGGCGCGACCGGCCGCTCGCGCTCTACTGGTTCGGCAAGGATCGCACTGCCCGCGACGAGGTGTTGGCGCGCACCGTCTCCGGCGGCGTCACCGTCAACGACTGCCTGTTTCATTTCACGCAAATCAACCAGCCGATGGGCGGCGTCGGCGCATCCGGCACCGGCGCCTATCACGGCGAATGGGGCTTTCGCACGTTCAGCAAGTTGAAGCCGGTGTTCTATCGCTCGAAATTCAACCGGCTCGCCGACCTCTACCCGCCTTATGGCGGCAAGATAGCGCGGCTGGAGAAGATGATGCGATTCATGTCGTAGCAAACATCAACACCGTCATTCCGGGGCGCCTCGGGACGACGCCTTAGTGAGCCTCGCCGCCGAGAAATGCGGCTTCAGTTTAGTAAGAACCCGCCATCAACCGTCACAACGCTCCCCGTCATGTACCGCGACGCCTTCGACGCCAGCAGCAAAATCGCGCCGTCGAGATCGGACTCGGCGCCGACGCGGCGCTGCGGGATGCGTTTTGTCAATCGTTCCCCCGCAGGCGTCGACCAGAAATCGTGATTCATCTCGGTATCGATGTAACCGGGTGCGAGCGCGTTGATGCGGATGTTCTGGCCGGCAAGCTCGAGCGCCATCGCCTTTGTAGCCTGGATGATGCCGGCCTTGGAGATCGCGTAAGGCGAGACGGCCTTCAAGACGCCGGTGCCGAGCACGGAGGCGATGTTGACGATGTTGCCTGACTGCTTGCGCGCGATCATGCGCCGCGCAACTTCGGTCGCGAGAAAATAGGCGCCCTTGAGATTGGCGCCGATCACCGCGTCCCAATCGGACTCGGTCTGCTCGGTCGCGAGCTTTTCGATCGCGATGCCGGCGTTGTTGATCAGCACGGTGATGGGACCAAGCGCCGCCTCCGCGGCATCGACGGCGCCGGCGATCGAGGCGGTGTCGGTGACATCGAGGGCGACCGCGGCCGCGCGGCCCCCCTTGCCGCGGATCTCCTCTTCCAGGCTCTTCAGCTTGCCGGTCTGCCGTGCCGCGAGCGCAACGGCCGCGCCATGCGCCGCCAGAACACGGGCAAATTGCCGCCCCAGCCCCTGACTCGCGCCAGTGACGAGAATGGTTTCTTTACTGACGTCGAATAGGTCTGACATGACGATTTCCTTGGGCGATTTCCCGGAGCTTTTGCAACCATCAATACAGACGATCTTGGCAATCTGAAACGGGAATGATCGGCTCGCCGCTCATTCGTTCCATCGAGCGACCGCTGTTCTCGGCGGTCGGACAGATCGGCTTCAAGTCGCTGCCGCCGGAGGCCGCCGCCGCAATCGACCGCCTCAAGCAGGAGCGACGGATCCGATCAGGCGCATTTGCATCGCCGCAGCGCCACGCCATGCGTTTTGATGCGAGCACCTCCCTTATCAGCGGCGCCGAGGTTGGCTAATGTAGCGCCTCTAAACCTGCCTGACATCACGGGAGTGAAACAGTGGATCTTGGGATCAAAGGTCGCCGCGCCATCGTCTGCGCATCCAGCAAGGGCTTAGGCCGCGCCTGCGCCATCGCGCTTGCCGATGCAGGCGTTCACGTCACGCTGACCGCGCGCGGCGCCGAAGCCTTGAAGAAGACGGCGGACGACATCCGCTCAGCCCATCCGGACGTCACGGTCACCGAGATCGTCGGCGACATCACGACGCCTGCGGGCCGCGAGGCCGTGCTGACGGCCTGCCCCGATCCGGACATCCTGATCAACAATGCCGGCGGCCCGCCGCCCGGCGATTTCCGCAACTGGACCCGCGACGACTGGATCAAGGCGATCGACGCCAACATGCTGACCCCGATCGAGCTGATCAAGGCGACCGTCGACGGCATGATGGCGCGCAAGTTTGGCCGCATCGTCAACATCACCTCGGCCGCCGTGAAGGCACCGATCGACATTCTCGGTCTGTCCAACGGCGCGCGCGCCGGCCTCACTGGCTTCGTCGCCGGCCTCTCGCGCAAGACCGTGATCAACAACGTCACGATCAACGGCCTGTTGCCGGGCCCGTTCGAGACCGATCGCCTGCGCGGCACCGCCAAGGCCGAAGCCGAGAAGCGCGGCATCACGCCGGACCAGCTTTTGGCCGAGCGCGCCAAGCTCAACCCCGCCGGCCGCTTCGGCCATCCCGACGAGTTCGGCTATGCCTGTGCCTTCCTCTGCGGCGCCAAGGCCGGCTTCATCACGGGACAGAACATCCTGCTCGACGGCGGCGCCTTCCCGGGCACGCTGTAAGACTCTTCTCCCTCTCCCCGTTCTTACAGGGAGAGGGTTGGGGTGAGGGGCTCTCTCCGCAAGCACGATGAGAGTCCGACTCGCTGAAGCTCCCCCTCACCCGGAATTCAAGCTGCGCTTGAATTCCGACCTCTCTCCGCATCCGCCTTCGCTGAAGCTTCGGCGGACAAGGGCGGGGCGAGGTGAGATTACTCAACGCCGCTTCGTCGGCTCGTCTTCATCCCGCTCGCTGGGATCGGAGGAATCGGCGGTGAGGCGCTCGTCGGTCCAGTCGATGCCGAACGCATCGAGGCCGTCCGCCAAAAGGTCGCCTAGCATCGGGTCGCCGAGCAGATATTGCACCGTTTCCTGCCGGGGCCTGCGATACTCGCCCCGCGCCTCCACGGCACGGGCGCGCAAGTCGTCCCAGTCCTCGATCGTGCCGTCGCCGCGACCGAGCCAGGTCAGTGCAACGAGATCAAGCTGCTCGTCCTCGTTCAAGGCGGCAATGAAGCCGCCGAGCTCGCCGCCGACGGGATCGGAGCCGTCATCTTCCAGGACGTCGACCGCGTCGTCATCGGTGGGGTTGGAGCCCGAGTCCGGATCGGAATCCAGTTCCTTGACGTCGAATTCACGCGCCTTCTCGATGATGAAGGTCACTTTCTCGGCGGAAATCGCAAGCTCTGGCATCGCTCCCTCCCGGGGTTCCCGCAATAACGCCGCATCGCATCAGATGATCCATTGCGCCTGCTGGCTGAAACCCGCAATGTCTATCCAAAGTGCCCGTTCAGCCGTCATTCCGAGGCGATGCGAAGCATCGAACCCGGAATCACGAGATTCCGGGTTCGGCACTTCGTGCCGCCCCGGAATGACAATGGATACCGATAACAAGATGGGAATGCGCCGAATGCAGTGGAAGGTGGGCAGGGTTGTGATCACCAAGGTGGTGGAATTAGAGACGGTCGGCTCGACGCGCTTCATTCTGCCGCTCGCCAGCAATGAGGAAATCCGGAAGCTGCCTTGGCTGATCCCGCATTTCGCCACCGATGAAGGCCGACTGAAGATGTCGATCCATTCGCTGGTGGTGGAGACGCCCTCGCAGCGGATCGTCGTCGACACTGGCCTTGGCAACGACAAGCAGGGCCGCAACGTCCCGACCTGGAATAACCGCACGAGCCCGTTCCTGGAGACGATGACGGCGGCGGGTTTTACGCCAGACAGCATCGACATCGTGCTGTGCACGCATCTTCACGTCGACCATGTCGGCTGGAACACGAAGCTCGTCGGCGGCGAATGGCTGCCGACTTTTCCGAAAGCACGCTACGTGTTCGGCAGGACCGAATATGAACATTGGCGCGACCACTCCACCGAGCCGGACAAGCAGGCGGTGTTCAATGATTCCGTGAAGCCGATCGTCGATGCCGGCCGGGCCGAGCTGATCGCGAGCAACCATCGGCTTTGCGAGGAGATCAGCATGATCCCGACGCCGGGCCACAGCCCGGGGCATATGAGCATCCTGATCCGGTCCGAAGGCGAACAGGGTCTCCTCACCGGCGATGTTGCCCATCACCCGTGCCAGATGGCGCATCTCGACTGGTCCTCGACAGCAGATTCCGACCAGAAGCAGTCTGCCGAAACGCGACGCGAGCTGTTTTCGCGCTTTGCGGATGCGCCGACACTGGTGATCGGCGGGCATTTTTCGGCCGGATACATCAAGCGCAAGGGCGACGCGTTCAGGTTCGAGGCGCTGGGATCGTGACGTTTGCTCCTCATGGAGAGGAGCGCGTCTTCGCCCGTCTCGGACCATGAGGCCCCGCTCTCGCCCGCGTCCATCCTTCGAGACGCCCGCCTTCGGCGGGCTCCTCAGGATGAGGGGGAGCAATGCGCGAACGGCCGCCAGTCGGCGGTTGAATTTCCCGCCGCCCTGTTCCATGAAGCTATTTAACCGATCGGTCCATCTCAGGGAGAAACGAGAATGAAGCTTGTTCGTTACGGCGAAAAGGGTGCGGAAAAGCCCGGCCTGATCGACAGATCCGGTCAGTTGCGCGACTTGTCGGCCCATGTGAAGGACCTGACCGGCGAGGCCTATTCGCCGGAATCCCTCAAGAAGCTGGCTGCGCTCGACCCCGCCTCGCTGCCCGCCGTCTCCGGCAAGCCGCGGTTCGGTGCCCCCGTCACCGGCATCTCCAAGTTCGTGGCGATCGGCCTCAACTATAGCGATCACGCCAAGGAGACCGGCAACCCGATTCCGGCCGAGCCGATCTTCTTCCTCAAGGCGAATACCGCACTCTGCGGCCCGAACGACGCGGTCGAAAAGCCCCGCGGCTCGACCAAGCTCGACTGGGAGGTCGAGATCGCCGCAATCATCGGCACCCGCGCCAAGTATGTCTCCGAAGCCGAGGCGCTGAACTATGTCGCCGGCTACTGCGTCTGCAACGACGTCTCCGAACGCAACTTCCAGATCGAGCGTCTGGGTCAGTGGACCAAGGGCAAATCGCACGACACGTTCGGCCCGCTCGGGCCGTGGCTCGCCACCAAGGACGAGATCAAGGACGTGCAGAACCTGCCGATGTGGCTCGACGTCAACGGCCAGCGCCGCCAGACCGGCTCGACCGCGACCATGATCTTCTCCATGGCCAAGTGCATCTCCTACGTCTCGCAGTTCATGACGCTGCTGCCCGGCGACGTCGTCACCACCGGCACGCCGCCCGGCGTCGGCATGGGCATGAAGCCGCCGACCTTCCTCAATGTCGGCGACGTCGTCACGCTCGGCATCGAAGGCCTCGGCGAGCAGCGTCAGGAGATCGTCGCGGCGTAGGCGGCAATCACCACTGCGCCACGCCGTCATTGTGAGGAGCCAACGGGTCCGGCCTTCGGCCGGCCCGATGACAGGCTCCGCGGCGAAGCAATCCAGATTTTTTCCGCGGAGACAGCCTGGATTGCTTCGCTTCGCTCGCAATGACGCAAATCAATTGCCCGATATCCCGTAGGACATTTCAATGAAACTCTCCTTCTCCGCCGCCTCGCCTTTCGCGCGCAAGGTGCGCATCGCTGCGATCGAGCTCGGGCTGATCGACAAGATCGAGCTCGTCCCCGCAACGGTCGCGCCGGGACAGGTCAACGAGGACTACTCGCGCATCACGCCGCTGAAGAAGCTGCCGGTGCTGATTACCAATGATGGCGACGTGATCCTGGATTCCTACGTCATCGTCGAATATCTCAACGAGATGGCCGGCGGCAGCCTGTTCCCGGATTACGGCCCGCAGCGCTGGAAGGCGAAGACCAATCACTCCCTGATCAACGGCATGCTCGATTCCATGCTGCTGTGCCGCTACGAGAAGATGGTGCGGCCGCAGGGCCTCCAATGGCAGGCGTGGTCGGACGACCACTGGAACCGGGCCTGGACCGGCATGGCACGCTTCGAGAACATGCCGGACGTGCTGAACGGCCGGTTTGACATTTCGCAGATCGGCCTCGTTTGCGTGCTCGGCTATGCCGACTTCCGCTTCGCCGATTGCGGCTGGCGGAAGGCCTATCCGAAACTCGACGCCTTCCATCAGAAGATGCTGGAGCGGCCCTCCGTCAAGATCTCGGTGCCGCCTCCGGCGTAACCCGCGGGAGTTCTCATGAGCCTCAAAATCTCGGTCGGCGATCTCACCATCCACCGCATCATCGAGCAGGAAACCACGTTCTTGCCGGCGCTGGACATGCTGCCCGGACTCACGGCCGAGGTGCTGGCCGAGAACCGCGCATGGATGCGGGAAGCAAACGCGCTGGATGACCAGGATATGTTGATCCTGTGCTTCCAGTCCTATGTGGTGAAGACGCCGCATCACACCATCCTGATCGATAGCTGCATCGGCAACGATAAGCCGCGGCCGCAGCGGCCGAAATGGAACATGAAGACCGACGACACGTACTTGCGCGCGCTGGGCGCCGCCGGCGTCTCGGCTGGCGACATCGACTTCGTGATGTGCACGCATCTGCATGTCGACCACGTCGGCTGGAATACGCGGCTTGAGAACGGCCGCTGGGTGCCGACCTTCCCCAAGGCGCGCTACGTATTCGCCAAGCAGGAGTTCGACTACTGGTCCGCGCAGAATGCGAAGGCCGAGGTGCCGCCCTTCGCGGACAGCGTATTGCCGGTGGTCGAGGCCAAGCGCCACGAGATCGTCGGCAACGACCACCAGATCGGCGATCATGTCCGCATCCTGCCGACGCCCGGCCACACGCCCGGTCACGTCGCGTTCACGATCGGTCGCGGCAAGGACGACGCCGTGTTCTCCGGCGACCTCATGCACTCGCCGTTGCAGACGCTCTATCCGGAGCTGTCACCCAAGTTCGACGTCGATCAGGCGCAAGCCGCAAAGACGCGCCGCAGCTTCCTGGAGCGTTATTGCGACACCGACACGCTGTGCTGCCCCGCGCATTTTCCCTCGCCGTCGGTCGGCAAGATCAGGCGGAAGGGCAACGGGTTCGTCTGTGCGGCGGTGTAGCCGAGATCGAAATCCCGTAGAGTGGGTTAGCCCCGCGGCTGCGCGAAGCGCAGTCCGCTGGCGTAACCCACCATTTTTGTCGCCGAGAGAGAAGAGGTGGGTTACGCTACGCTAACCCACCCTGCGATTTCTGCGCGAGCGGCGCATCAATCAAACAAACTCGGCGTGTGGTTGACGAGCGCGCCTTCGATCTCGAGCATCTTCAGCTTGGTGACCACGCCGCCCTTGGCGGAGAAGCCGCCGGGCTTGTTGCCGGCCGCGAGCACGCGATGGCAGGGCACCACGATCGGGCACGGGTTGCGGCCGAGCGCCTGGCCGACATCGCGCGACAGCTCGACGCCGCCGAGGCGTTTTGCAATGTCGCCATACGTCATGGTCTTGCCCGGCGGGATGGTGCGGGCGATCTCGTAGACGCCGCGGTTGAAGTCGGGAACACCGTCGAGATCGAGCGGGATGTCGGTGAGGTCGTCCGGCTCGCCCGCGAGCAGTTTGACGATGCGGTCGATCGCCTGCTGCACCTGGGCCGTCGGCTCGGCCTCGCTGGCATCAGTGTGGCGCTGGTGGATACGGGTGCGGATCTTGTCCTCGCCGCCCATCGGCAGTTGCGTGCCATTAATGCCGCGCGGCCCCCAGGCAATGGCGCAGAGACCGATTTTGGTTTCGAACAAGGCGAAATGCTGGTCAGTCATGGCTACTTTCCTGGCTTGCTTCCTCGTCGAGGCCCCCGCTTGTGATCTTCCTGCGAAATCTAGGCTTGGAAATAGTTGCGATCCACCCGGTTTCCGGGAATCTTGCACAGGAGTTCCGCTCCTTTCCGCGAGTCCAGAATGCAGAGCCTTCACGTCAACGGATATGACATGCCCTATCTCGACGTGGGCGACGCGAATGCGGGGCCGCCGCTGGTCTGCGTGCACGGATCGCTGTCCGACTTCCGGATCTGGGGCTGCGTGCTCGGCCCGCTGACACAACGGCACCGGCTGATCTGCGTTAGCCTGCGCCACTTCTTCCCGGCGCGGTGGGACGGCATCGGTGACACCTACTCGATCGCGCAGCACGTCGACGACGTCATCGCCTTCATCGAGAAGCTCGACCTCGGCCCGGTCGACCTGATGGGCCATTCCCGCGGCGGGCACATCTGCTTTCGCGTGGCGCAAGCGAGGCCGGATCTGTTGCGGCGGCTGATCCTGGCCGAGCCCGGCGGCGAGCTCGATGCGAGCCTCGATCCCGACTATGCCGGCGGCCCCTCACCGCTGCTGGCACGCTTCACGGCCTCGGCGGAGAAGATCGCAGCCGGTGACGTCGATGGCGGGCTCGCGGTCTTCGTCGACACGCTGGAAGGACCCGGCACCTGGCCGCGGCTGCCAGCGATGGTGAAGCAAAACCTGCGCGACAACGCCTTCACCCTGATCGGTCAGGTCCGCGACAATCGCCCACCCTTCTCGAAGGCCGATGCGGAATCGATTGGGATGCCGACGCTGTTCATTCTCGGCGCGCGGACGAAGGGCCTGTTGCCGCAGGTGCTGCATGCACTCGCGGCGCACGTCCCCTATTCCAAGACGGCGATCATTCCGAACGCGACGCATCCGATGTTCGAGCAGGCGCCGCAAAAATATTCTGAAGTGGTGCTGGATTTTCTGGCGGGCTGATCATGCAGACATTTCGCGTCAACGGTTACGACATGGCCTATCTCGAAATCGGAGAAGGTCCGCCGCTGGTCTGTGTGCACGGCACGCTCGGCGACTTCCGCACCTGGTATTCGGTGCTCGGCCCGCTGTCGCAGAATCATCGCGTGATCTCGGTGAGCCTGCGGCATTTCTTTCCCGAGCACTGGGACGCCGTCGGCGACGACTACAAGATGGCCCAGCATGTCGCCGACGTGATCGGCTTCATCGAGCAGGTCAGCCCCCTGCCGGTCGACCTGATGGGGCACTCGCGCGGCGGACACATCGCGTTTCGCGTGGCCCAGGCGCGGCCTGATCTCTTGCGAAAACTGGTGCTGGCCGAGCCCGGCGGCGATCTCGACGCAACGCTGCCGGTCCCGGCGGGCACGCCTGCGCATCCGCCGCTTGCCGCGCGTACGGCACGCTCGGTCGAGATGATCCGCGCCGGCGACGTCGAGGGCGCGCTGCAGAATTTCTATGAAGGCATCGAAGGCGACGGCTCGTGGCGGCGCGTGCCGGCGGCGGCGAAGCAGCAACTGCGCGACAACGCCATCACCTTCCTCGGCCAGATCAACGAACAGCGCAGGCCCTACACGCTGTCCGACGCGCAGGCGATCAGGACGCCGACGCTTCTTATCGGCGGCGGCGCGACGACGGGCAGCCTGTCGGTGATCTGGCGCGTGCTGGCCGAGCACATCGCCGGCGCGAAGACGGCGGTGATCGCGAATGCCGGCCACTGGATGTTCGAGCAGGCACCGCTGGAATATGGCGAAGCGGTGGACGCGTTTTTGAGGGAGTAGGCCTTTTCCCTCTCCCCTTACAAGGGGAGAGGGAAAGATTACATTCCTCACACCTTCCACGAGCCGACCGGAGCCCTGACCGCGACATTCAGCCGGTTCCAGACATTGATCGTCGCGATCGAGAGGACGAGCGCCGATAGCTCGCGCTCGTCGAAATGCTTGGCGGCTTCGTTCCAGATCGCATCCGGCACCGGGTCTTCACGATCGGCGAGACGCGTGACCGCCTCCGTGAGTGCCAGCGCGGCGCGCTCGGCTTCGGTGAAGTAGGGCGTATCGCGCCAGGCGGCGACCGCGAACAGGCGCTCGTCGGTCTCGCCGGCCTTGCGGGCGAGCTTGGGATGCATATCCACGCAGACGCTGCAGCCATTGATCTGGCTGGCGCGCAGGTGCACCAGTTCCAGGAGCTTTTCCGAGAGACCTTGCTGGTTCACGGCATTCAGGTCCTGCAGCGCCTTCATGGCCTCGGGCAGGACCATCACCGGGTGATTCATACGTGCGTGCATCATGTCGTGTCTCCATGTCAGGAATTTCGACGGCTCCGGTCACATCGGCCGGATTTGCGTCGTCATGGGCATGACGGATCACGCGAAGGGAATGTGACCGATGACTGAAGAGAATTTTCTTAGCCAACAGTTCGAGGCCAATCGGGATCATTTACGCGCCGTCGCGTTCCGGATGCTTGGATCGCGCGGCGAGGTCGATGACGCCGTGCAGGAGACCTGGCTGCGGCTGAGCCGCAGCGACACCTCGGATGTCGCGAATTTGCGGGGATGGCTGACCACGGTCGTCGCGCGCATTTGCCTCGACATGTTGCGGGCGCGGAAATCGCGCCGCGAGGACCCGATGGGCCCGGACGTGCCGGAGCCGGTCGACGATGCGCGCGAGCGCGAGGCCGAGATGGCCGATTCCGTCGGCGCGGCGTTGCTGATCGTCTTGGAGACACTGCAGCCGGCGGAGCGGCTCGCCTTCGTGCTGCACGACATGTTCGCCGTGCCCTTCGAGGAGATCGCGCCGATCGTCGGTCGCTCGGTCGAGGCGTCGCGGCAGCTCGCCAGCCGCGCACGGCGCCGGGTGCAGGGCGCGCCGGTGCCCGAGACGGATCTCTCCCGCCAGCGAAAAATCGTCGAGGCCTTCCTCGCGGCTTCACGCGAAGGCAATTTCGAAGGCCTGCTCGCCGTGCTCGATCCCGAGGTCGTCATGCGCGCCGATCAGGCCGCGGTGCGGCTCGGCTCGCTGCCTGAAATCCTGGGCGCCGATGCAGTCGCGCAGACCTTCAAGGGACGCGCCCAGGCCGCACGGCCCGCGCTGGTCGATGGTGTCATGGGCGTCGCCGTCATCTTCGGTGGCCATCTACGTATCGCCCTGCGCGTCAGCTTCAACGGCGACAGGATCTCCGGGATCGAAGCCGTGGCCGATGCGGAGCGGATCGCGGCGATGGAGGTGGAGGTGCTGGACAGCTAGGCCGCATGGCGTCCGGCGTCACCCGATGCATTTTCGCGAAAACAACCCCATGCAAGGTAGAATGGCAGTCCGGGCCAAGCCCGAGAAAAATGTCGAAAACTAACCTGTTTACAATAGCTTAGTCGACAAATCCGCTGCAGCGGCGTGATGCCCGCTTGACGCCCCCCTTGCCCAGCGGTAGCGTCCGAATACGGAATTCCGTATTCCGAAGGAGTCGCCGGCGTGATCCCTCTCGACCCGCTCCCCAATTTGATCGACCAGGTCTACGCGCGGATCCTGGAGGCGATCTCCGACCGCACTCTTCAGCCCGGTCAGCGCATCCGTCAGAACGAGCTCGCCGACAGGCTCGGCGTGTCGCGTCAGCCGGTGTCGCACGCGCTGCACCTGTTGCATCGGCAAGGCCTGGTTGCCGAGAGCGGCCGGCGCGGCTTTGAAGTCACCCAGCTCGATCCCGCGCGCATTCGTCAGCTCTACGAGGTGCGCGGCGCGATCGACGCGCTCGCAGCCCGGCTCGCCGCCGAGCGCGCGGCAAGCGATGCGGCGGGACGCGAGCGGCTCGCAGCCGCGCTGCGTGCCGGACACGCCATCAATCGGAAGACGCCGCTGTCCGAGCTGATCGTGCTCGATGTCGAATTTCACGGCGCGATCTATCGCCTCGCCGGCAATCCCGTGATCGAGGAGACGATTGCGCCGCAATGGCCGCACATGCGCCGCTCGATGGCGACGGTGCTCTCCGAGCTCGACTATCGCGACAGCGCCTGGGCTGAGCATGCGACGATCGCCGGACACATTCTCGCGGGCAAAGCGCAGGCGGCCGAACGCGCCGCGCTCGCGCATGCGCAGACGGCAGGACGGATGACTGAGGAGAGATTGAAAGCGACGGACGATGCGGCAGCGTAGTCGCAAACGCCGTCATTCCGGGGCGATGCGAAGCGTCGAGCTATGATGCGCAATTGCGCATCGGAGAATCCATCGGGCGAGAGATTGCGGATGACTGGATTCCGGGTCCGACGCTGCGCATCGCCCCGGAATGACAAAAAGCAAAACAAACAGGAGGATACCCCCATGAAACTGACCCCGGAGCAATTGGAGTTCTTCCACCGCGAGGGCTGGCTGTTTCTGCCCGAGCTGTTCAGCCGGGAGGAGGTCGATTTCCTCGCACGTGAGGCGGTCGGCATCTACGACGCTGACCGCCCCGAAGTCTGGCGCGAGAAGAGCGGCGCACCGCGCACGGCCTTCGCAGCGCATCTCTACAACGAAGCATTCGGGGTCCTCGGTGCGCATCCGCGCATGATCGGGCCGGTCGAGCAGGTTTTCGGTGAACCGGTCTACATGCACCAGTTCAAAATCAACGCGAAATCGGCCTTTACCGGCGATGTCTGGCAATGGCACCAGGACTACGGCACCTGGAAGCGCGATGACGGCATGCCCGAGCCGCGCGCGATGAACATCGCGATCTTCCTCGACGAGGTGATGCCGATCAACGGTCCGCTCATGCTGGTGCCGCGCAGCCAGAATGCCGGCGACCTCGAGGCCGCGCATGATCTTGCGACCACGTCGTATCCGTTGTGGACGCTGGACGAGGAAACCGTGACGCGGCTGGTGAACCAGGGCGGC
Source organism: Bradyrhizobium sp. ISRA442 (assembly GCF_038085055.1). Classification (NCBI taxonomy): domain Bacteria; kingdom Pseudomonadati; phylum Pseudomonadota; class Alphaproteobacteria; order Hyphomicrobiales; family Nitrobacteraceae; genus Bradyrhizobium; species Bradyrhizobium sp. ISRA442. Next base: position 268,408 of record NZ_JALGCN010000003.1, on the reverse strand, counting down.
ATCGTGGCGCCGACCGGCAAGCCCGGCGGCATGCTGATGTTCCACGGCAACCTCGTGCACGGCTCGAGCGGCAACATCACTCCCTATCCGCGCAAGATCGTGTACCTGACGCTGAACGCGGTCTCGAATTACATCCGCACGCCGACGCGGCCGGAATACATCGCGCATCGCGATTTCACGCCGATCAAGACGGTGGACGACGACGCCCTGCTGCACCTTGCACGTGCGCCAAGGCAGGCGGCAGAGTAGGCTGTCGCTGTCATTCCGGGGCGACGCGACGGGACCGCGCAAAGCGCGGCCCGGGAACGTCGAACTATGATGCGCAATTGCGCATCGGAGAATCCATCGCGCCGCAGAGGACGCGGATGAATGGATTCCGGGCTCGCGACTTTGTCGCGCCCCGGAATGACGAATGTTGGACGTTCGCGTTATCCCGGCAGCAATAGCACTTACGGAAACACCCCCATGAACCTGTTCCGCCTGCTTCAAGCCCGCGCCGCCGCCGGCAAGTCCGTGCGCGTGGCGCTGATCGGTGCCGGAAAATTCGGCTCGATGTTTTTGGCTCAGGTGCCGCACGTGCCGGGGTTAGAGGTGCCGATCATCGTCGACATCGATCGCGACCGCGCGCGCGAAGCCTGCCGCACCGTCGGCTGGGACGCCGCACGCATCGCTGCGACCACCTTCACCGATGACGGCGCGCGCGCGATTGCCGGCGGCGCGATGGACGTCGTGGTGGAGGCGACCGGTAACCCGGCGGTCGGCATCCGCCACGCCCGCGCCGCGATCGCGGCCGGCAGGCACATCGTCATGGTGAATGTCGAGGCCGACGTGCTGGCAGGCCCGCTCCTGGCTGAGGAAGCGCGCAAGGCCGGCGTTGTCTATTCGCTCGCCTATGGCGACCAGCCGGCGCTCACGGCGGAGATGGTCGACTGGGCGCGCGCCACCGGCTTTCGCGTCGTCGCCGCCGGCAAGGGCACGAAATATCTGCCGGCCTATCATGACGTGACCCCGGACAATGTCTGGCAGCACTACGGCCTGACTGCGGGCGAGGCACAGTCGGCCGGTATGAATCCGCAGATGTTCAACTCCTTCCTCGACGGCACCAAGTCTGCGATCGAGATGGCGGCGATCGCCAATGCCTGCGGGCTCGACGTGCCCGCGAGCGGGCTGAAGTTTCCGCCCTGCGGCGTCGACGATCTGCCGCACGTGATGCGTCCGCGCGAGCGAGGCGGCGTGCTGGAGCGGTCGGGGGTGGTGGAGGTGGTCTCGTCGCTCGAGCGCGATGGCCGGCCCGTGTTTCGCGATCTGCGCTGGGGCGTATACGTCGTGCTGGAGGCGCCGAACGATTATGCCGCCGACTGCTTCAAGCAGTACGGGCTGAAGACCGACGCGAGCGGGCGCTATGCGGCGATGTACAAGCCCTATCATCTGATCGGGCTGGAGCTGAACGTCTCGATCCTTTCGGCCGCGCTGCGCGGCGAGCCGACCGGGCAGGCCTACGGCTTCCGCGGCGACGTTGCGGCGGTCGCCAAGCGGCCTTTGCGCGCCGGCGAGATGCTGGACGGCGAAGGCGGCTACACGGTATGGGGCAAGCTGATGCCGGCGGCGGCAAGCCTCGCGGCCGGCGCGCTGCCGATCGGTCTGGCGCACCGCCTTCGGCTGAGACATGACGTCGCGCACGGCGAGGTCGTGCGCTGGAGCGACGTCGAGTTCGATGCCAACAACGAGACAGTGAAGGTGCGCAAGGCCATGGAAGCCGCGTTCGCAGCGCAACATTGAAGCGGGGCACCACCGGCGGCCGGGCGCGCCCTTGATTTGCGCCTGGCCTTTCGTCATCCTGACCGCGATCCTGGAACATTGAATTCCGGACACCAAGAAACGTCGAGCAGCGACGAAGACCAAAGCGACACGAAGATCGTATCCCTCGTCGATGTATCGACAGCAACAGAGGGGAAGCGAATGGAACGTCGTCAATTCCTGAAGGCGGGCGGTCTTGGCCTTGCCGCAAGCACGGTCGCAGCGCCCGCGATTGCGCAATCGATGCCGGAAATCAAGTGGCGGTACGCTGCAAGCTGGCCGAAATCGCTCGATACGTTGTACGGCGGCTGCGAGTATTTCAGCAAACGCGTCGCCGAGATAACGGACAACCGTTTCCAGATTCAGCCATTTGCCGCCGGCGAAATCGTCCCGGGATTGCAAGTGCTTGACGCTGTGTCCAACGGCACCGTCGAGATCGGCAACACCGCGCTCTACTATTATTGGGGCAAGAACCCCGCCTTCACGTTCGGCACCGCCCTGCCGTTCGGTCTCAACACGCGCCAGCACATTTCCTGGCTGATCTGGGGCGGCGGTCAGGAGATGCTCAACGATCTGCTCAAGGAGTACAACGCGATCGGCATTCCGACCGGTTCGACCGGCGCCCAGATGGGCGGCTGGTTCCGGAAGGAGATCAAGTCGATGGCGGATTTCCAGGGTCTGAAATTCCGCGTCGGCGGTTTCGCCGGCACGATCATCGCCAAGGTCGGCGGCGTGCCGCAGCAGATCGCGGGCGGCGACATCTATCCGGCGCTCGAGAAGGGCACCATCGATGCCGCCGAATGGGTCGGCCCCTATGACGACGAGAAGCTCGGCTTCGTGAAGGTCGCGAAGTACTATTACTATCCGGGTTGGTGGGAAGGCACCGGCCAGGGCCACAACGTCATCAACCTCGACAAGTGGAACGCGCTGCCGAAGTATTACCAGGCCGCGATCGAGACTGCCTCGCGCGACACCTTCACCTGGGTCACGGGCAAGTACGATGCCGTCAACCCGCCGGCACTGAAGCGGCTCCTGGTTGCCGGCGCGATCCTGAAGCCCTTCCCACAGGAAGTGCTGGAAGCATGCTATGGCGCGGCGAACGGGATCTACGCCGATCTCGCCAAGAGCAACCCGCATTTCGGCAAGATGTATGCGAGCCTGTCGGCCTATCGCAACGAGTCGCTGGCCTGGATGCAGGTCGCCGAGCTGAGCTTCGACAGCTTCATGATGCGGATGCGGACGAGGACGTAACGCGTTCGAAAGTTCGCAAGGTCAGAAACGACGAAAGCCCCGGAGATGTCTCCGGGGCTTTTGGTTGTAGTGGTGAGCGTTTGGATGGCCGCCGATGCACTCAGCTACACACACTCTCTCCTCATCGCCGGGCTCGACCGGGCGATCCAGTATTCCAGAGACGTTTGTCGTGGAGCTCGCTCTCGCCACCACCGCCGCGGAGTACTGGATGCCCCGCTTTCGCGGGGCATGACAACGCAGGGTGAGGCGCGAGACGGACAATCGTCCCAACAAGAAGCGCCTACGCTTGGCCGACGGGCTCAGTTCTGATCGTCGCCGAGCGCTGCGATCAGTTTGTCGTAGTATTTGCCGACGAGATCG
>NZ_JALGCN010000003.1:0-260000 GCF_038085055.1 Bradyrhizobium sp. ISRA442 | reverse complement strand
ATGGGCTCGAGTTGCAGAGCCCAATCCGAACTGAGACGGCTTTTTGAGATTTGCCAGGACTTGCGTCTTCGCATCCCATTGTCACCGCCATTGTAGCACGTGTGTAGCCCAGCCCGTAAGGGCCATGAGGACTTGACGTCATCCCCACCTTCCTCGCGGCTTATCACCGGCAGTCTCCTTAGAGTGCTCAACTAAATGGTAGCAACTAAGGACGGGGGTTGCGCTCGTTGCGGGACTTAACCCAACATCTCACGACACGAGCTGACGACAGCCATGCAGCACCTGTGTTCCAGGCTCCGAAGAGAAGGTCACGTCTCTGCGACCGGTCCTGGACATGTCAAGGGCTGGTAAGGTTCTGCGCGTTGCGTCGAATTAAACCACATGCTCCACCGCTTGTGCGGGCCCCCGTCAATTCCTTTGAGTTTTAATCTTGCGACCGTACTCCCCAGGCGGAATGCTTAAAGCGTTAGCTGCGCCACTAGTGAGTAAACCCACTAACGGCTGGCATTCATCGTTTACGGCGTGGACTACCAGGGTATCTAATCCTGTTTGCTCCCCACGCTTTCGTGCCTCAGCGTCAGTACCGGGCCAGTGAGCCGCCTTCGCCACTGGTGTTCTTGCGAATATCTACGAATTTCACCTCTACACTCGCAGTTCCACTCACCTCTCCCGGACTCAAGATCTTCAGTATCAAAGGCAGTTCTGGAGTTGAGCTCCAGGATTTCACCCCTGACTTAAAAACCCGCCTACGCACCCTTTACGCCCAGTGATTCCGAGCAACGCTAGCCCCCTTCGTATTACCGCGGCTGCTGGCACGAAGTTAGCCGGGGCTTATTCTTGCGGTACCGTCATTATCTTCCCGCACAAAAGAGCTTTACAACCCTAGGGCCTTCATCACTCACGCGGCATGGCTGGATCAGGGTTGCCCCCATTGTCCAATATTCCCCACTGCTGCCTCCCGTAGGAGTTTGGGCCGTGTCTCAGTCCCAATGTGGCTGATCATCCTCTCAGACCAGCTACTGATCGTCGCCTTGGTGAGCCATTACCTCACCAACTAGCTAATCAGACGCGGGCCGATCTTTCGGCGATAAATCTTTCCCCGTAAGGGCTTATCCGGTATTAGCACAAGTTTCCCTGTGTTGTTCCGAACCAAAAGGTACGTTCCCACGCGTTACTCACCCGTCTGCCGCTGACGTATTGCTACGCCCGCTCGACTTGCATGTGTTAAGCCTGCCGCCAGCGTTCGCTCTGAGCCAGGATCAAACTCTCAAGTTGGACTTGAAACTTTGAACCGGCTGATCACAACGTTTGACGAGGTCCCACCATACTCGCGCAGCGATTCACATCGCTGGCGAACTGATCTCAATGAAGAGATCATGGTGTTACCTTTGAAACGTGTACCGCCGAAGTCTTTCGTCCGGTCTCGATCAGAAAAGCCGAAGCTTTTCAGAAGCGAGACCCGCAAGGACTCCGCCGTCCACGTTTCTCTTTCTTCATCTTCACTTGTCAAACAGCCCGGGACCGGAGAGGCCCCAACCTTCCTGGGAGGAAGGGTTCCGACACCCTTACCGACGATGAATGACTCCAACCGACTGGTGTCGATTGTTGTGTCACTCAACAAGGTGAGGAGCATCAGTGGCGCGTTCGCTCGCCTCGGTCAGTGACCCGGCGGCGCCGCGCTCAGTGGTTGGGGTTATAGTCCCCACCGATCGGGATTGTCAACGCCCATTGTCAACAAATCGTCGCACGGCAAAATCGATTGTGCGGTGCGGAAAAACGCCCGTGTTTTCCGGTGCTTAGGTGATAGGCCATGGGCGGCTCGGCAACGCGGGTGGTAAAAAATCTGAAAAAAAGTTTGGGGCCGGAGGGGTTCGGAAGGGGTCTCGGAGGGCTCCCGCGGAGGGTCCTGGGATCGCCGACCAGCGCGGCCCGCAACGTGGGTGGCAAAAAAATCGAAAAAAATTTTTGAGCGGGAGGGTCCTCGGAAGAAGTCCCCAATGGGCCCTGGCGCCCCTGGGGTGCCCCGTTGGCGGACGTTCAGGAAACTTTTTCCGGATTTGTGGCCGTACTAGAGCCACAATCCCGCGGCGTTCTGATAAGAGACAAGCTGAATCGTCGGGTGCCTGTGGGGGCTGCCGGGGATTTCTACTGGTCGGAGGAAGGCGATCTTACCATGAAGCAGCCTTCTTCGGACATTCGAGAGACATCGAGAGACCTCCGTCCGCGTTGCTGTTCGTAATTTCGGCCGGCCCCTTCGGGGCTTTCTGACTACGGACGCCTGTGCGGCCTGCTTTTATCCCGCGATCCCCCCTGAAGAGGGCGACCCGGGGAAGGTTCGGATCAGGGGGTTCTTGGGTCGTGATTGGGGGACGTGGGTTGAACCAAAGGACGTCACGCGGCGCGTACGGGCGTGAGACCGGGATTATCGATCTCGGCCACGAGCCGCCGCTTTCCGTCGATGGTTCCGAAGCCGCCGTCATCGATCGTCGTCGTGTCTCCGTACAATGGTTTAGCGGGACAATTCTGACCGGACTCTGCGGTGCGGCCCTGATCGGCGGCGCCGTTTTCGCATCGCTCGACGGCGAAATGACCTTTGCCAAGGTGCCGGAGCGGGTCGAAGGCGCGCTGCGTGGCGCGTTCGGCGCGGCTGATCGTGCCGCCACGCTGCACAAGAGCGACCGCCTGCCGCCGCCCAACGAATCCACGGCCTCGCGCAACATCGTGCGCGTCTCCACCGTCGCCCGCGTCGGCAATCGCGACGTGATGCGGGTGCGCCCCTTCGTCCGGATCGCCGGCAATCTGTCGATGACGACGAGCGATCTGTCGGCGAAGATCCCGCCGTTCAACGCCCAGCGCCTTCTCAGCGACGTCGGGTCCGATCCGAAGACGGCATCCGACGATCCCAACAATCCCGAAGCGGTCGAGCCCGACGCCGAAGTCTCCTTCGTCACCAAGGACTTGTCGCCGGTGCTGCCGAAGGCCAAGATTTCCGCGGTGGTGGCGCTCGACGACATCCTGATGCGCGTGCGCGACGCCGCCAACTGGCGCGGCAATGGCGGCGTGCGCTATGCGGCGCTCAGCAATGCCACCGCCGACGTTTCCGGTGCCGCCGGCCAGTCCGACATCAAGATGGCCTATGCAGCCGAGGCGCCCTCAGCGGACCCCTATGCCGGCTTCGAGACGCGCGTGGTGCCGGAGAACGTCACCCTGCTGCCGAAGACCAAGGAGCAGATCACCGGCGGCAATCCGAACGGTGAGCGCGTCCACATGGTCAAGAAGGGTGACAGCGTCGCCTCCGTGCTGCGCGACCTCGGTGCCACGCCGGAGGAGATCAGGGCGATCACGGCGACGCTGGGGCCCCGCGGCCGCGATGGCGGCCTGAAGGAAGGCGAAAAGCTCCGCATCCTGATGGCGCCGGCAACACCGGGCGCGCGGCTGCAGCCGTTCCGCGTCGTTGTCGCCAACGACACCACGGTCGAGGCCATCGCCGCGCTGTCGGATCTCGGCAAATACGTCGCGGTCGACGTCTCCAGCATGAACACCGTTGCCGATGCGACCGCGAACGCGAGCAGCGACGACGAGGATGACGACGACGGCTCCGGCGTGCGGCTCTACCAGAGCATCTACGAGACCGCGATGCGCAACAAAGTGCCGATGCCGGTCATCGACGACATGATCAAGATCTACTCCTACGACGTCGACTTCCAGCGCAAGGTGCAGCCTGGCGATTCCTTCGACGTGTTCTATGCCGGCGAAGACGAGGGCGTGACGGCGAGCGAAAAGAACGAGGTGTTGTTCGCCTCGCTGACGGTCGGCGGCGAAACCAAGAAATACTATCGCTACCAGAGCCCCGATGACGGCGTCGTCGATTACTATGACGAGACCGGCAAGAGCGCGAAGAAGTTCCTGGTCCGCAAGCCCGTCAACAACGCCATCATGCGCTCCGGCTTCGGCGGTCGCCGCCACCCGATCCTCGGCTATGTGAAGATGCACACCGGCGTCGACTGGGCCACCGCCTACGGCACGCCGATCTTCGCCTCCGGCAACGGCATAATCGAGAAGGCCGGCCCCGAAGGCGGCTACGGCAAGTACATCCGCATCAAGCATGCCAACGGCTACGAGACCGCCTACGGCCACATGTCGGCCTTCGCCAAGGGCATGGAGGTCGGCAAGAAGGTGCGGCAGGGCCAGGTGATCGGCTTCGTCGGCTCGAGCGGCCTGTCGACCGGCCCGCACGTCCACTACGAAATCCTGGTCAACGGCCGCTTCGTCGACCCGATGCGCGTCAAGCTGCCGCGCGGCCGCTCGCTGGAAGGCCCGATGCTCGCCGGCTTCGAGAAGGAACGCGACCGGCTCGATGCGATGATGAGCGGCCGCAACGGCGCCATCGCCCGGATGTCGGATGCGACCGGCGGACCGCTGCAGGTCACCAACCGGTAATCCGCGATCCCTCACCTAAGTTGAGCGGGCTAGGGCAAAACCTGCGCCCGCACGATCACGAAGACGATTCCGATCGCCGTCAGGCCGAACGAGACGGCCATCAGCGGCAACAGGACGTCGATCGCGGCATGCGAACCGTGCAGCTTTGCGTCCCAGACCTTGAATTCGCCGGCCTCCCAGTCGTGTAGTGACGTCGGCCCCAGGTGCGGCTCGTGCGGCATCCGATACCTCACCCAGAGTCGCGAAAGAATCCATGGCAGCAGAATCGCGACCGCAAACAGCAGCGTGACCAATCCGAGGGACAGGCCGATATCACTGCTGCGGTCAAACAGCACCCAGGCCATCAGCGCGAACCAGGCGACCAGACCGACGGCGGCCCCATAGATCTTGGGATGAAGCTCGTCGAAGACAGGATGATTGCGGGCGACAAGATCTTTTTTCATGGCGATATCCTGCGCTGGCTTTTACGAAGCAGGTTTGCCGACGACGATTTTGGAGTTGCTGACAGCGATCGATCAGGGCTCAAACTGGCCTCGGATCAGACGCCGTGCCAGACGGATCCCGAGGAATCGCTGCGCTCGGCGGCGAACCTGTGCTGGGGCAACCCCCAGCCCACCGCGCCAGTTTCATCAAATCGAAGGGTTCCGGTGGCCTCGTCGGGCTAGGACAATGGAACTGTTGGACGCTCAATCACGATTGGCGCGCGGCCATTCGCTGGAAGGCCCGATGCGCGCAAAACCTCGAAAAGCCGACTCGATGCGGCAATGAGCGGCCACAACGGCGGCATCGCCCCGGATGTCGAACGCGATCCGGATGCGATGCTGTGAAGCGACGTCGCTTCACTGCGTCACAACGTCAAGTTTCGTTTGCCAAAGCCGCATCGCGGGCGAATACTTTCCAAAAAGCGAATACTTTCCAAAAAATGGGAGGACGCGTCATGAAGATCAGGCTCGCCTGCGCAGCCGTCGTGGCTGCAATTGTCTCCACAAACGCTTCGGCCGAAACTTGGGAGGTTACCAGGCTCGTCCCAGGCTCGGCGTTCCACGGCGTGCACGGGCTCGGGATCGACAAGGCCGGCCATCTGTTTGCAGGCAGCGTCGCAGGCGCGGCTCTCTACGAGGTCGACGTCGCAGGCGGCACCGCCAAGGTTGCAATTCCCTCCCCCGTCGGGATGGCCGACGACATCGCGTTCGCGCCCGATGGCACTATGGGCTGGACCGGCTTCCTGACCGGCGATCTCTATTCCCGCAAGGGCGACGGTCCGATCAAGAAGCTTGCCTCCGGCCTCCCCGGCATCAACTCGCTCGCCTTCCGCAAGGACGGCAGGCTCTACGCGACGACCGTTTTCCTCGGCGACACGCTTTATGAGATCGACGTCGAGGGCGTCAAACCGCCCCGTCAGATCATGGAGAAGATGGGCGGCCTCAACGGTTTCGAGTTCGGTCCTGACGACAAGCTCTATGGTCCCCTCTGGTTCAAGGGACAGGTCGCCAGGGTCGACGTCGACAAAGCCGAGCTGACTGTCGTCGCCGACGGCTTCAAGGTCCCGGCCGCGGTGAACTTCGATTCCAAGGGCAATCTCTGGGTGGTCGACACCGCGCTCGGCCAACTCGTTCGGGTCGATCCCACGTCGGGCGCCAAGACGATGGTCGCGCAACTGAAGCCGTCACTGGACAACCTCGCGATCGACGACAAGGATCACATCTACGTCTCCAACATGGCCGATAACGGCATCCAGGAGGTCGATCCGGCGACCGGCCAGGCCAGGCAGATCATCATTGGCAAGCTCGCGCTGCCCGGCGGCATCGGCGTTACCTCGGACAATGGCAAGGACACGATCCACGTCGCCGACGTGTTCGCCTATCGCACGGTCGATGGCACGACCGGCGAGGTCGTCGAGAAGGCGCGCATGCACGCCGCCGGCGTCAGCCTCGAATATCCGATGAGTGCGACGGCGAAGGGCGCTGACGTGATCCTGTCGAGCTGGTTCACCGGCACGGTGCAGGTGATCGACAGCAAGACCGGCGCGACGCGCGAAATGCTGCACGGCTTCAAGGCACCGCATGACGCCATCCGACTCGAGGACGGCAGCATCCTGGTGGCCGAGCTCGGCACCAAGTCGCTGGTCCGCGCAAGCGGCGAGCACGGCAAGGATCGGAGCACGGTGATCGGCGACCTCGAAGGACCTGTGGGGCTTATCGGCGGATCGAGTGGCGAGGTCTACGTCACCGAAGCCTTTGCGGGCCTCGTCTCCAGGATCGACAAGAACGGCGAAAAGACTGTACTCGCCAAGGAGTTGAAAATGCCGGAAGGCATCGCACGAGCGAGCGACGGCAAGCTGATCGTGGCGGAAGTAGGTGCCAAGCGGCTGATCGAGATTGCACCAGAGAACGGCAAGGTGACCGAGATCGCGGCCAATCTTCCAATCGGCCTGATGGGCGCACCCGGCGGCCTGCCCACCCACATACCGACAGGCGTGGGTATCGGCGCCTCCGGCGTCATCTACTTCACCTCCGACATCGAGAACGCGATCTACAAGGTCGCAAAGAAATAGCGGTCCCCCGCGGGACTTGGCCGCGGTGGAACCGGTGCGCGGCTTCGCGGTTTTAGACGCTGACGGGAAGCCGACCAGCAGGAGGATCACCCATGACGCGCCTCTCACGCGACGATGTCATCAAGGCCGTGGATCGAGCCGACGACGTCACCATCGCCCAGATCATTGGAACCGGCGCGACTGTGGAAGAACTCGCCGAAGCCCAGGCTTGGCTCGCCAATGACGAGCCCATGATCAACGACCTGCGGCCGCTGGCGCATGGAAGAGTGCGCGAGCTCGTGGATATACTGTCGGAGCTCGAACAGGACCGCGACGACGACAACGCTGCCGATCCGAGCTCCACGTCCGCAGTCAGCTAGCAAGCCGCCCAATCCGCACATGCAATTCGCCCCGGAGAGGAAGACCTCTCCGGGGAGCTTGTCGTTCATGTAAATGCCAGATCAGTTCAGCTTGCGCTTCGGCACTGGCGTTTCGAACTGGGCGATCTCCGCGGTCTGCGGCGCCTTGCCGTTGAAGGTCAGCACGTTGCCTGCGGACGAGATCGCAACGGTATCTCCGTCCTTCACCTCGCCCGCCAGGATCATCTCCGCGAGCGGATCCTGGAGGTAGCGCTGAATCACGCGCTTGAGCGGCCTTGCGCCGTAAGCCGGATCCCAGCCCTTGGCAGCCAACCAGTCGCGTGCGGCAGCGTCGAGCGTCAGAACGATCTTGCGATCGGTCAGCAGCTTCTGCAGGCGCGCGAACTGGATTTCGACGATCCGGCCCATCTCGCTCTTCTGCAAGCGGTGGAACAGGATGATCTCGTCGACGCGGTTCAGGAATTCCGGCCTGAAATGCGCCCGCACCGTCGCCATCACCTGCTCGCGCACCGCAGAGGTGTCCTCGCCTTCCGGCTGGTTCACCAAGAATTCCGAACCGAGGTTCGAGGTCATGATGATCAGCGTGTTGCGGAAGTCGACCGTGCGGCCCTGGCCGTCGGTCAGCCGGCCATCGTCGAGCACCTGCAGCAGCACGTTGAAGACATCCGGATGCGCCTTCTCGATCTCGTCGAACAGCACCACCTGGTAGGGCCGGCGCCGCACCGCCTCGGTCAGCGCACCGCCCTCGTCATAGCCGACATAGCCCGGAGGCGCGCCGATCAGCCGCGAGACCGAGTGCTTCTCCATGTATTCGCTCATGTCGAGGCGGACCATCGCGGTCTCGTCGTTGAAGAGGTATTCGGCGAGCGCCTTGGTCAACTCGGTCTTACCGACGCCGGTAGGGCCCAAGAACATGAACGAACCGGTCGGCCGGTTCGGGTCCTGCAGGCCTGCACGCGAGCGGCGCACAGCGGTTGCGACCGCGCGCACGGCCTCGCTCTGGCCGATCACGCGCCGGCCGAGCTGCTCCTCCATCTTCAGCAGCTTTTCCTTCTCGCCTTCCAGCATCTTGTCGACGGGCACGCCGGTCCAGCGCGAGACCACCTGCGCGATGTGGTTGGCGGTGACCGCCTCCTCCATCATCTCGCCGGAGCCTTCACGCGCCTCGATCTCCGCGAGCTTCTTCTCGAGCTCAGGAATCCGGCCATAGGCCAGCTCGCCGGCGCGCTGGAATTCGCCGCGCCGCTGCGCATTGGCAAGCTCGACGCGCAAGCCGTCGAGCTCCGCCTTCAGCTTCTGGGCGTTGGAGAGCTTGTTCTTCTCCGCGCTCCAGCGCGACGTCAGCGCCGCCGACTTCTCCTCGAGCTCGACGAGCTCCTTCTCCAGCACCTCCAGACGCGCCTTGGAGCCAAGATCGCTCTCCTTTTTCAGGGCCTCCTGCTCGATCTTGAGCCGGATGATCTCGCGATCGAGCGAATCCAGCTCTTCCGGCTTGGAATCGACCTGCATCTTCAGCCGCGCGGCGGCTTCGTCCATGAGGTCGATCGCCTTGTCGGGCAGGAAGCGGTCGGTGATGTAGCGATTGGACAGCGTCGCGGACGCCACCAGCGCGGAATCGGCGATCCGCACGCCGTGGTGCTGTTCATACTTGTCCTTGAGCCCGCGCAGGATCGAGATGGTGTCCTCGACCGAGGGCTCGCTGACGAAGATCGGCTGGAAGCGCCGCGCCAGTGCAGCATCCTTCTCGACATGCTTCTGGTACTCGTCGAGCGTGGTCGCGCCGATGCAGTGCAGCTCGCCGCGGGCCAGCGCCGGCTTGAGCAGGTTGGACGCATCCATCGCGCCGTCGCCCTTGCCGGCGCCGATCAGCGTGTGCATCTCGTCGATGAACAGGATGAAGGCGCCTTCGGTCGCGGTCACTTCCTGGAGCACGGCTTTCAGCCGCTCCTCGAACTCGCCGCGGTACTTTGCACCGGCGATCAGCGCGCCGAGGTCGAGCGAGAGCAGCTTCTTGTCCTTGAGACTTTCGGGCACATCGCCGTTGACGATGCGCAGCGCCAGGCCCTCGACGATGGCGGTCTTGCCGACGCCGGGCTCGCCGATCAGCACGGGATTGTTCTTGGTCCGGCGCGACAGCACCTGGATGGTACGGCGGATCTCCTCGTCGCGGCCGATGACCGGGTCGAGCTTGCCGTCGCGCGCAGCCTGGGTCAGGTCGCGGGCATATTTCTTCAACGCGTCGTAGGCGTTCTCGGCGGTCGCGCTGTCGGCGGTGCGGCCCTTGCGCAGCGCTTCGATCGCCGCATTGAGACTTTGCGGGGTGACGCCGCCCTTGGCCAGGATCGAGCCCGCCTCGCTGGTCTTCTCCAGCGCGAGCCCGAGCAAAAGGCGCTCGACGGTTACAAAGCTGTCGCCGGCCTTCTCACCGGCCTTTTCGGCGGCGTCGAAGGTGCGGGCGAGCTCGGGCGCCAGATAGATCTGCCCGGCGCCGCCGCCGCTGACCTTCGGCACCTTGTTCAGGGCGTCCTCGGTCGCCTTCAAAATTGCACGGGAATTGCCGCCGGCACGGTCGATCAGACCGGCAGCGAGCCCCTCATTGTCGTCCAGCAGGACTTTCAGGAGATGCAGGGTCGAAAACTGCTGGTGCCCCTCGCGCATCGCGAGCGACTGCGCGGATTGGATGAAGCCCCTGGAGCGCTCGGTATACTTCTCGATGTTCATATCTTTTCTTTCCCTCGGCCTGCCCCTGGAGCCCTCTAAGGCACCCCAAACGGCATCTTCATTGGGTTTCCGCTGGCCGCATTGACGTTCCTCAACCGGCAGCGGTCGTTATCAGCCGGCGCTGGCGCCGGCCTGATCCAGATGTGGGAAGGGTGCCCTCGGATCGGAAGAGGCCAGTTCACAAATTCGTGCGCGAAAGCGCCGACTTGGCGCGATCCGGCCGAATCCCTTAAGTAGCACCATGACATCCAGCGCAACGACATCCAGCCCGGCCGCCCAGATCACCGGCCTCTACCGCTACCCGGTCAAAGGCCTGACGCCGGAGCCCCTGCCCCGCGCCGCCTTGCGGGTCGGCCAGACCCTTCCCGCCGATCGCCGCTACGCCATCGAGAACGGCCCGAGCGGCTTCGATCCCGCGGCACCGCAATGGATGCCCAAGACCCAATTCCTGATGCTGATGCGCAACGAGCGGTTGGCCGCGCTGGACACCCGTTTCGAGGACGCGACCAATCTCCTGACCATCCGCAAGGACGGCAAGGTCGTCGCCAGCGGCGATCTCGAGACCGCGGCCGGGCGCTCCGCCATCGAGGGCTACTTCACCGAAAACTTCCCGAGCGAGCTGCGCGGACCGCCAAAAGTGCTGTCCGGACGGGACCACAGCTTTTCCGATGTCGCCCGCAAGGTCGTGTCGATCATCAATCTCGGCAGCGTCCGCGCGATCGAGGCCATACTCGGCGGCACCGCCGTCAATCCCTTGCGCTTCCGCGCCAATCTCTACGTCCAGGGCTGGCCGGCCTGGTCCGAGCTCGACCTCGTCGGCCAGACGCTCGCCATCGGCGCGGCCCGGCTGAAGGTGGTCAAGCGCATCGTCCGCTGTGCGGCCGTGAACGTCGATCCGAAGACCGCCGTGCGCGACCTCGAAATCCCGCCCACGCTCTCGCGCAGCCTCGGCCACATGGACTGCGGCATCTATGCCGAGGTGATCGCCGACGGCGAAATCGGCGTCGGCGACAGAATAGCGGTGGAAGAGCCGAAGCTGGTGTGACAGGTCGCTGGTTCAACGACCCCCGTCATTGCGAGGGGCGAAGCGACGAAGCAATCCGGACTATCTCCGCGGAAGGATTCTGGATTGCTTCGCTTCGCTCGCAATGACGAACGTTAGTTCGGCATCACATACGCATAGATCCGGCCGCGCGAGACCGGTGCCTCGCGGACGCGGTTGCCGTTGTTGCCCGAGATCATGATCGGATTGCCCTTCGCGTCGATGCCGGTGATGATGCCGACATGGCCGCCGCGGCCGCCACGTGACATCACCGCAATCGCGCCGACCTGCGGACCGGAAACACGCGTTCCATAATGCGCGAACGAGCTCGCCATGTCGGAGCCGGTGCCCTTATGGCCGGTGTGCTCCAGCACCATGTTCATGAAGCGCGCGCACCACAGGCTGCCGCGGCTGGTCGGATTGCCGCCGAGATAGCGGCGCGCCTCGGAGACGAGACCCGATCCACCACTGAGGCTGCCGCTCACAGCCATGCCGCCACTGTTGGCGTTCGGATTATAGCTGGCTTGGGTGTCACTGAGGCCGCGCGCCTGCAATTGCGCCGCGCCGCGCTCGAAGCGCGAGCCGCGCGCAAGGTGCCGATAGCGGTGATGTCTGGTGGCGTAATGTGCGCTGTGATGCACGTAGTCGTGCCGGCTTACGTGATGACGATGAGACCGTGCTGACGCCGGAGAAATGAACACGGCCGCAGCCGCGAAGAGGAGAGCCAGCGCGACGACGAGACGCGACAGGCGGTACGCAAACAACTCAAGCATTCTTCATCCTACGTTGACACCCCCAATTCCCATCGGCCCATGCAGTGGCCGACATCCGTCGGGCCGTAAAAACGTTAGATGTGGCAAGAACAAGACATCGCACCGCGCTGCAAAACGCCACTTCCGGAATTGTTGCGATGATTTTGTGTCGCTGCTGGTCTGAGGCTGCCGTATTGCTGCCGACAGCATTAACTGCGATCCTGTTCGCACGGCTTTATGAGAGGGAAAGGTTAATGCCCCACGCCACGACCAGGGACGACGTCCGCATCTATTTCGAGGAAGCGGGCCAGGGATCGCCCATCATTTTTCTGCACGAGTTCGCGGCCGACTACACCAATTGGGAGCCGCAGATGCGCTACTTTTCGCGCGGCCACCGCTGCATCATCTATTCCGCGCGCGGCTATACGCCGTCGGACGTACCGACGGGCGATGTCTACACCTACAAGCACTTCTACACCGATGCGTTGGCCGTGCTCGATCATCTCAAGATCGATCGCGCACATCTCGTCGGTCTGTCGATGGGGGCGTATTCGTCATTGCAGATCGGCCTCAACGCGCCAGAGCGCGCATTGTCGATGACGCTCGCCGGCGTCGGCTCCGGCTCGGAGCTCGAGAACCTTGAGGCATGGCGGAAGCAGTGCCGCGACAACGCCGAACAGTTCGAGACGCTCGGCTCCATTGAGGTCGCCAAGGTCACGCGCGAGGCGCCGAGCCGGATTCCCTTCCTGGTGAAGGACCCGCGCGGCCATGCCGATTTCTACGCGGCGCTGGCACGGCATGACGCCAAGGGATCGGCCAACACGATGCGCGGATTCCAGGGCGGCCGTCCCTCGATCTACACGATGACGGATGCGATCAAGGCTGTGGCGACGCCCACGCTGATCATCTGTGGCGATGAGGACGATCCGTGTGTCGGGCCGAGCCTGTTCCTGAAGCAGCATTTGCCGGCGGCCGGGCTCGCGATGTTTCCGAAGTCGGGCCACGTGCTCAATCTGGAGGAGCCCGCGCTGTTCAACGCGACGGTGGAGCGGTTCGTCACGCTGGTGGAAGCCGGGCGATGGCCGGTGCGCGATCCGAGGTCGATGCCGGCGAATTAGTCCGACCGCATCACCAGGCACTCCGTCATTGCGAGCGCAGCGAAGCAATGACGAAGTGTAGCATCAGCTCCTCATCCTGAGGAGCGGAACGCGCGTCTCGAAGGATGGAAGGCCCGGCTGGTAGCCTCGCCCTTCGAGACGCCGCTACGCGGCTCCTCAGGGTGAGGGTCTACCAGATAGCTTCGCTCGCGCGGACGAAGATACTATTTCCTCCCGCCGCGGCTCAGCAGGAACACGCCCTGCTCGCCGAACAGATTCCACACCCACCAGGGCAGCCGCACCCGCAAGGGATGGCCATAGAGGTCGAGCGCCTCGGCGCGCTCCATCTTGACGTGGATCTCGTCGCAGAGCTGGACGAAATCCTTGATGGTGCAGAAGTGGATGTTGGCGGTGTCATACCAGGTCGCCGGGAGGTTCTCCGTGCGCGGCATGTGGCCGCCGATCAGGAGCTGCAAGCGCATCTTCCAGTAACCGAAGTTCGGGAACGACACGATCGCGCGGTGGCCAATGCGCAGCAGATTCTCCAGCACCACCCGCGGCTGCCGCGTCGCCTGCAGCGTCTGCGACAGGATCACGTAGTCGAAGGCGTCGTCGGGATAGTTGACGAGATCGGCGTCGGCGTCGCCCTGCACCACCGCAAGCCCCTTGGCGACGCAGCGGTTGACGCCCTCGCGCGACAGCTCGATGCCGCGCCCGTCGATGCCGCGGGTCTCCAGAAGCTGAAGCAGGTCGCCGTCGCCGCAGCCGACATCGAGCACCTTCGAGCCCGGCTTGACCATCTCGGCGACCAAGAGATGGTCGGCGCGGTAATGGCCGGGGTACTCGGCGGCAAGGCCGTTGAGCGGCAGTAGTTCCTGTACAGACATCGCTAGCTGCCCTTGCTGGTGAGTCCGCGCGCCTTGCCTGCCGATTGCAGGAAGGCGCGAGAGATATCGAAGAATTCGGGGACGTCGAGCAGGAAGGCGTCATGGCCGCGATCGGTCTCGATCTCGGCGAACGATACCCGCGCGCTCGACGCGTTCAGCGCATGCACCAGCGCGCGCGATTCCGAGGTCGGGAACAGCCAGTCCGAGGTGAATGACACCACGCAGAACCGTGTCTTGATGCCGGTGAACGCTTTCGCCAGCACGCCGTCGTGGTCGGCGGCGATGTCGAAATAATCCATCGCACGCGTCAAGTAGAGATAGCTGTTGGCGTCGAAGCGCTCGACGAAGGAGGAGCCCTGATAACGCAGGTAACTCTCGACCTGGAAGTCGGCATCGAACGAGAAGGTCGGCAGTTCGCGATCCTGCATGCGCCGGCCGAACTTGCGGTGCAGCGCGGCGTCCGAGAGATAGGTGATATGGGCTGCCATCCGCGCCACCGCGAGACCGCGGTGCGGATGGAGGCCGCGATCGGTGTAGCGGCCATTGTGCCAGTCGGGATCGGCCATCACGGCCTGCCGGCCGAGTTCGTGGAAGGCGATGTTCTGCGCCGAATGCCGTGTCGAGCAGGCAATCGCGAGCGCCGAGAACACGCGGCCCGGATAGGCCGCGGTCCATTGCAGCACCTGCATGCCGCCCATCGAGCCACCAACCACCGCAAACAGCGTGGCGATGCCGAGCCGGTCGATCAGCATGGCCTGTGCGCGCACCATGTCGGGGATGGTGATGACCGGGAAATCCAGCCCCCACACCTTGCCGGTCGCGGGATTGATTGAGGCAGGCCCGGTCGAGCCCATGCAGCCGCCAATCACATTGGAGCAGATGATGAAATATCGGCTCGGATCAAGCGGGCGGCCGGGGCCTACCAAGGTGTCCCACCAGCCCGGCTTGCCGGTGACCGGATGCACGTTGGCGACATGCTGGTCGCCGGTCAGCGCATGGCAGATCAGAACGGCATTGGTGCGTTCGGCGTTGAGCTCGCCATAGGTCTGGTAGGCGATCTGGAACGGCGAGAGATCGATGCCGCAATCGAGCGGCAGCGGCTGATCCGCGCCAAAATGCGCGACCTCCGAGCTCGGATGATCCACCTCATGCGACCGGTCGTCGGCACTGATCGCCGGACTGGGAATCGACTTGACGCCAACCATCTCTGACCATCGACCTCGTTTGCGATCAGCCCTCGCGAGCCGCCGCTGAAATCAGGCCATGAAAAACCCGGCCTGAACGATAGGTTCGGCCGGGATCGGATGCGTCCCCGGCCTGTTTAGCGAGTTTTTTAACGTGGCTGCAAGCCGGCCGGCTCAAATGACCACGGAACAGGCAAAAACTACTGGCTTGGGCGGTTTTCGTCAAGCCGCGGTCCGGATTAACCAAATTCGTCCCCGTTACGTCTGCCAAAAAGGCCGTCATTTCTCTTTGCTTTCGCCGCCCATCCTGCCTAATCAGGACCTTGACCCGCAGCGGATCCGGCCTGCCGATCCGCCTTGGACCGCCTCTCAACAGCACCTGACAGATATGTCCCAACGTCCGCCCGCGCCACCATCGTTGCAGGAATTGCGCAAGGAGATCGATGCGATCGACGAGGGCATGCATCGCCTCCTGATGCAGCGTGGCGACATCATCGACCGCCTGATCCAGGTGAAGCAGACCCAGGAGGTGGGCTCCGCCTTCCGGCCCGCACGCGAGGCCGACATGATGCGCCACCTCGTCCAGCGCCATCGCGGCATCCTGCCGCTCGACACGGTCGAGAGCATCTGGCGCGTCATCATCTCGACGTTCACCTACGTCCAGGCGCCGTTCGCGGTGCATGCCGACGTGTCGGTGAGCGAGCCCGCGATGCGCGATTCCGCGCGATTTCACTTCGGCTTTACTGTTCCTTACGTCGCGCATTTCAGCGCGCAGGCGGCGGTCGAGGCCGTGGCGAAATCCAAGGGCGATCTGGCGCTGGTCTCGGCGACCTCCAGCCGCACGCCTTGGTGGCTCTCGCTGGAGGAAGTTGGCGCGCCAAAAATCATCGCGCGGCTGCCCTTCGTCGAGCGCGCTGACCATCCGGCGGCGCTGCCGGTGTTCGTGGTCTCGCGCGTCGCCGACAGCGCCATGGTGACGGAGGTCGAGACGTTCAGCGTGCGCGTGTCCGGGTGGAATGCCGAGATCGCACGCGCCCTGTCGCCGCTCGCCGAGATCGTGGCGGTGCCCGATACCGCGTTCGACGGCGCGGCGCTCCTGATCTCGATCACTGCGGCGACGAGCCTCGACAGGATCAAGGCAGCCCTGATCGACGCGGGGGCCTCGGTCCGCTCCACGGCCCTCGTCGGCAGCCACGCAACGCGCTATACGGTGGCCCCGACCGGGACGAAATCGTAAATCGCGAGCCGCCCCGCCAATCCGGAGTCCAAGATGTCCCGCCCCGTGCCGAATCCCGGCATTCTCGATATTGCGCCCTACACGCCCGGCAAGAGCCCGGTGCCGGAGCCGGGCCGCAAGGTGTTCAAGCTGTCGGCCAACGAGACGCCGTTCGGGCCCTCGCCCAAGGCGATCGAGGCCTTCACGCACGTGGCGACGCATCTCGAGGACTATCCGGAAGGCACCTCGCGCGTGCTGCGCGAGGCGATCGGCCGTTCCTTCGGTCTCGACCCAAACCGCATCATCTGCGGGGCCGGCTCGGACGAGATCCTCAATCTGCTCGCCCACACCTATCTGAGCCATGGCGATGAAGCGATCTCGACAACCCATGGCTTCCTTGTCTACCCGATCGCGACCATGGCGAACGGGGCCAGGAACATCGTGGCGCCCGAGAAGAACCTCACTGCCGACGTCGACGCCATCCTCAACGCGGTGACGCCGCGCACCAAGCTGGTCTGGCTCGCCAATCCCAACAACCCCACCGGCACCTATCTGCCGTTCGACGAGGTCAAGCGCCTGCGCGCCGGCCTGCCCTCGCACATCCTGCTGGTGCTCGACGCCGCCTATTGCGACTACGTTTCTCGTAACGATTACGAAATGGGCATCGAGCTCGTCGCCACGACCGAGAACACCGTGGTGACGCACACCTTCTCCAAGATCCACGGCCTCGCGGCGCTGCGCATCGGCTGGATGTTCGGGCCCGAGCACATCATCGACGCGGTCAACCGCATCCGCGGCCCCTTCAACGTGTCGACGCCGGCGATGTACGCCGCGGTCGCCGCGATCGAGGACACCGCGCATCAGGCGATGTCGAAGCAGTTCACCGAGACCTGGCGCAACTGGCTGACCGAGGAGATCGGCAAGCTCGGGCTCAAGGTGACGCCGAGCGTTGCCAATTTCGTGCTGATCCACTTCCCGACCGACAAGGGCAGGACCTCGGATGACGCCGACGTCTTCCTGACCAAGCGGGGCCTGGTGCTGCGGGCGCTGAAGAACTACGGCCTGCCGCATGCGCTGCGCATGACCATCGGCACCGAGGAGGCCAACCGCCTCGTGGTCGAAGCCTTGCGCGAGTTCATGGCCGGCAAATGAGCGCGCTTCCGCACTTCCAGCGCGTCGCGCTGATCGGCTTCGGGCTGATCGGCGGCTCGATCGCGCGCGCTGCGAAGCTTCAAGGGCTTGCGGGCGAGATCGTCACCACCGCACGCTCGGAGAAGACGCGTGCACGGGTCGTCGAGCTCGGCATCGTCGACCAGGTCGTGGCGACCAACGCGGAAGCGGTGAAGGACGCCGATCTCGTCATCCTCTGCATCCCCGTCGGTGCCTGCGGGCCGGTGGCGCAGGAGATCGCTGCGCATCTGAAGCCCGGCGCGATCATCTCCGATGTCGGCTCGGTCAAGGGCGCCATCGTAAAGGACATGGCGCCGCATCTGCCACAAGGCATTCATTTCGTCCCGGCGCACCCGGTGGCGGGCACCGAGCATTCGGGGCCGGACTCCGGCTTCGCCGAGCTCTTCACCAACCGCTGGTGCATCCTCACCCCGCCCGAAGGGACCGACACCGCCGCCGTCGAACGGCTGCGCGGCTTCTGGACCGCGCTCGGTGCCAAGGTCGAGGTGATGACGCCGGATCACCATGACCTCGTGCTCGCCATCACCAGCCATCTGCCGCATCTGATCGCCTACACCATCGTCGGCACTGCCGACGAGCTGGCGCAGGTAACGGAATCCGAGGTGATCAAGTTTTCGGCCGGCGGCTTTCGCGATTTCACCCGCATCGCGGCGTCCGATCCGACGATGTGGCGCGACGTCTTCCTCGCCAACAAGGAAGCCGTGCTGGAGATGCTCGGCACCTTCAACGAGGATCTCGCAAAGCTCACCCGCGCGATCCGGCGCGGTGACGGCGAAGCCCTGTTCGACCATTTCACCCGCACCCGCGCCATCCGCCGCGGCATCGTCGAGATCGGCCAGGATTCGGCCGCGCCCGATTTCGGCCGGCCGCACGCTGCGCTCGACAAGAAATGACGAGCATGGGCCCAGCCGATCGGATCCGGCCGGGCCCACCTCAGAACGCGCAGCGCTCACGGACGGAAGCAATCCTATTTGGCCTTGGCTGGGTGCGGCATCAGGTGCCGCGGCGACTTCGCCATCGGCGGCACGAACGCCATCACATCCCGCGCGCCGCTGAGTGCGGCGGCACGATCGCCATTGGGGTACTGGGCCGCGAAAGCGGCCGGCTCCTGCGATTGCCACTGCGCGAGCGCGGGCGTCGCAAATGCGGTCGTGACGGCAATGGCGGCAATGAACAGCTTGGACTTCGTCATGGTGGTCTCTCCTGAACCGGCCGCTAAATTGCGCGGCCGACATGGAGAGAGACCGGACGTCGCAGCCTCGCATTCCCGGTGCGGGGCCGCTTCGCCATCACGATGGCGCGAAGGTGCCGTGACGGCCCGTCAATAGAGCGGCGGGATCTGTCCGACCTTGATCGGGCCGAGCAGCACCGCGCCGTCGACGAAGCGCAACGGGAAGCTGCGGGCCTTCTTGCCCTCCAGCGTGCTCTCGGTGCCGAGCGAATTGATGCCGGCGGCAACCCCGACATTGGCGTTCTGCTTGACGACCTTGCCGAGGCCGGGAATGGCGCGATCGAGCGCGCCGAACAGATTGTTGAGGTCCTGCGTCTTCACGCCAGGCGCAACACGATCGAGCGTCGATTGCGGCACGCCCTCCTCCAGCATCTTCTCGATGCCCAGCGCCGGGATAACCCGCTCGAGGCCGGCCACCGTCATCTGCAATTCGCCGTCGAGACGGCCATTGGCGGAGAGGCCGAGCGTGCCGGCCGCGACCGCGATCATCTCGCCCTGCTGGATCCGCGACTGCACGATTTCGACATGGCCGCCGGCGGCCTGGAGCTCGCGGAAGCGCTGCGGCCAGGGCTTCGGCGTGAGGTCGGAGAGCCCCGTGATCTTCGCCCGCACGTCGGCCTCGAACGGCTCCGAGAGCAGCGGGTGCAGGCCCTGGATGCTGCCCTGGGCGATCTGCAGCACGGTCTCGATGACCGGATGCTCGCGCGACGATCCGTCGGCGAGACGCCCATGCAGCTCGACCTGTTTTGCGCGCGCCATCGGCACCTGGACCGTACCGTCGAGGCGGTTGATGGTGGGATCGTCGAATACGATGGAGGCACGCTCCGGCACGGCCGGCAGGCCGAACACGCTGCTGCGGCCCTTGCTCCAGTTCACCACGAACGAGGTCTGCGTGACGCCGTCAGTCAGCGTCGCGGGCGCCTTGAATTCGGCGATGACGAGCTTGGGATCGTAGACCTGGGCTACGACCAGGATATTGTCGAGCTTCGCCGTGAACGGCGTGTTGCTTGCGCTCTGCGACACCAGGGCGACGCTGGCGCCATTGCACTGGACCTCGAAGCGGAACGGGAAGCCCGCGATCGAGCGCTTAGCGCAATCATAGATGCGGCCGGACTTGGCCTCCTGCGCGCGCCAGGCGTCGGCCGCCACCTCGGCCTGCGAGGCGGCATAGAACCAGAACCCGCTCCAGGCGGCGGCGAGGATCAGGAGGAGGACGGGCGCGATGAAAAGGCCCCAACGGGAGCGCCGGCCTGCGGCAACGGTCATATCGGACATGCGGCGACCCTTTGACCACAGATTTTGGCAAATGTAAGCGAGGTTCGACTGCGACGAAAGACGGAGAATTCGCTTCGCTTGGGGGCGCGGTTCTGCTAGCCGTGCCCGAAATGTCGGAAATTGCCCTTCCCCCCGTCACCACCGCCACGGGCGACCTCTGGGTGTTCGGCTACGGCTCGCTGATGTGGCGGCCGGGCTTCGAATTCGAGGAACGCGTCCCGGCGCGGCTGGTCGGCGAGCACCGCGCGCTCTGCGTCTATTCCTTCGTGCATCGCGGTACCCCGGAGAAGCCGGGCCTCGTGCTCGGGCTCGACCGCGGCGGGGCGTGCCGCGGCATCGCCTTCCGCATCGCCGAAAAGAACCGCACCGACGTAGTCGCCTATTTGCGGGAACGCGAGCAGGTGACGTCGGTCTATCGCGAGGTGATGCGCTCGGTGTGGCTCGAGAACGATGCGCGCCAGCGCGTATCGGCGCTCGCCTATGTCGTCGACCGCGGCCACGCCCAATATGCCGGACGGCTGTCGCTCGCCGAGCAGCACCGCCACGTGCTCCAGGGCCATGGCCAGTCCGGCGCCAACCGCGATTACGTGACCGCAACGGTGAAGGCGATCGAGGCCGAAGGCTTTCGCGACACACAGCTACATCAACTCGCGACAATGTTGCATGGTGATGCGCATGCCCTGCACGCGCCGGCTCCGGCTGAAGACCACGAAGATCGCTAGGTGCTCGTCGCCGCGTAGCTCGGCGCGGATCCGATCAGCCGTTCCTGCTCCTTGCGGCCGGTTTCGACGATGCGGCTGGTCGCGCCCTCGATGGCATCGCGGATATGTGCGATGTACTCGTCCTTCGGCAGGCCTGGGGGCAGCGGGTCGAGGAATTCGACCACCAGCGTGCCGGGATAGCGCATGAAGGTGCGGCGCGGCCAGAACAGGCCGGAGTTGAGCGCGATCGGCAGGCACTGCACGCCGCAGGCGGAATAGATCTGGGCGAAGCCGGTCTTGTAGTCGGGCGGCGCGCCGGGCGCACGGCGCGTGCCTTCGGGGAAAATCACGAGCTGGCAGCCACTGCGCACGGCTTCACGCGCCCGCCGTGTCATGTCCAGGAGCGCCTTGACGCCGGCGGTGCGGTCGATCGCGATCATGCCGGTCTTGATCAGAAATTGGCCGAACACCGGAATGTTCATGAGCTGCCGCTTGAGGATGAAGATCGGCCGATCGAAGAACTGGAGCAATGCAAAGGTCTCCCAGAACGACTGATGCTTCGCCACGATCACCAGCGGCCCCTTCGGGATCTTCTCCTGTCCGCGGAATTCGACCTTGATGTTGCAGACAACGCGCATAAGGAACAGGGTTGCATTTGCCCACCATCCGGCGACCGTCAGCAGCGCGCGCACCGGCATCAGGAAGGTCGGCAGCGCCACGATCGCGAGCACAACGAACACGATGTAAAACAGCACGTTGAACACGAGCGAGCGCAGGAAAATCAGGAACATCAACAATCCGATCAATTGGCCTGTGCGGTGGCGGGCCGCTTCGGCGGCTGGCCCGCAGGCTGCTCCGACACTTCGGGCGCAAGGTCAACCCCGAAATCCTCGAGCCGCACCCTAAGCTCAGCCGCGATGTATTTGACATATTCCGACAAGAGTAGCCGCAGCGTCGAGGCCGAAGTCCACCACGGCTCCTCGCGCCATTTGTCGCCGACCACAGCGAACGGGATCAGCGCCATCTCCGGCATTGCGTGCGAGAACTCCACCAGCGCCCGCGGCATGTGGTAATTCGATGTGACCACGATCAGTGACTTGAAGCCGCGCTCCTGCGCCCAGCGCCGCGTCTCCGCCGCGTTGCCACGGGTCGAGACCGCGGTGCGGTCGAGATCGACGCAGCAATGCATGAAGGACTGGCTCTCCGGCAGTGTCCGGGAGATGTCGCTTGCCGTAGAGGTCGGGTGCACCCCCGAGATCAGGAGCCGTTTGCCGTAGCCGGCGGCCAGCAGCTCCATCGCGTCCGACACCCGCGAGGAGCCGCCGGTCAGCACCACGATGCCGTCGGCCTTGCGGTCCGGCGCGAGCTCGGCGCCGCGCAATTGCGACAGGAACGCGAGGAAGCCCGCCGCGGCCCCGACGAAGGCGATCGCGAGGGTCGACACGACCATCGCGCGCAGCCAGCCGCGCGGCAGGTTCGGCGATCGATCGTCGGTCGGCGAGGTCATGCGATGTCGGTGATCCCTTCCCCGGGTGATTTTAAGACGTTTTGAGGCGAAGTGGAGTCCGGTTTGGCGGGCTTGCGCCAACGCAATGAACTGCTCAAGCATCGACGTCGGCAGTGCGCTCCCTCGCCCCGCTTGCGGGGAGAGGCGAAGAAATCACGGGCAAGCTCATTCTTTTCGACACTCGCGCACTCACTCAACATCATTCAGCGTCGCGAACAGTGTCTGGCGCGAGGCGACCGCGGTGATCGCGCCGATCAGCAGCGCCTGCACCGCGAGCACGATGTAGCCGGACGGCCGCAGCGAGAAGGTGCCGAGCAGGGCCGCAAACTGGTCGCCGACCGGGGTGCCCGAGAACCAGCCGGCGATCGACTCGGAGAAACCGAACACCAACATGGCGACGCCGCCGCCGATCACGCCGCCCTCGAGCCCCAGGCGGAGGAAATGCCGCAGGAAACGGTTGGCGATGTAGCGGTCACCGGCGCCGACGAAATGCAAGACCTCGACGATCGGGCGGTTCGCCGCCATCGCGCCGCGGGTTGCGAACGAGACTGAGATGATGGTCGCGACGATCACGAGCGCGAGGATCCCCAGGCCGGCGAGCACGGTCGCATTGGTCATCGAGCGCATGCGCTCGATCCAGGCGCGGTGATCGTCGACGCTCGCGCTTGGGGCCACCTGCGTCACGCGGGCGCGCAAGGCGGCGAGGTCAAGCGCCGTGCCCGGCTGCACTCGGGCGATGATCATGCGCGGCACCGGCAGATCGTCCATCGACAGGCCGGTGCCGAGCCACGGCTCGAGCAGCTTGCCGGATTCCTCCTTGCTGAACGGCTTGACTTCGACGATGCCCGCTTGCGCGCGCATCGCCTCGGCGACCGCCGCAGTGTCGCGCTCGATGTCGCGCCCGGCCTGCGGGCGGACCTGGATGGTGATTTCGCTCGCGACATCCGATTGCCATTCCGCCGCCGAGGCGCTGACCAGTAACACCGTGCCGGTCGTCATCGAGGCGAGGAAGGTCATGATGGCAACAACGGCGACCAGCGCGCGACCGTGAATCGAGGCGCGCGGCACGATCGGCGACATGTTGCGCGCCTTGGCCGGCAGCGGCGGACGCTCCTGTCCGAGGTCAACCAGCACGCCGCGCTCTTCGGTCCTACTCATAGACGTGCAGCCGTCCCTGGTGCAGCACCAGCCGCCGCGCCTCGTACTGATCCATCAGCGTAATATCGTGGGTCGCGATGATGACGGCGGTGCCGGACTTGTTGAGCTCGATGAACAGGCGCAGCAGACGGCGCCCGAGCGTCGGATCGACGCTGCCGGTCGGCTCGTCCGCGAGCAGGAGCTGCGGCCGCGAGATCACCGCGCGCGCAATCGCCGCGCGTTGCTTCTCGCCACCGGACAGGATCGGCGGCAGCGCGTCCATACGGTCGCCGAGCCCCACCCAGCGCAAGAGATCGATGACCTCCTTGCGATAGCTCGATTCGCTGCGACCCATGACGCGGAACGGCAGCGCCACGTTCTCGTAGGTCGTCATGTGGTCGAGCAGGCGGAAATCCTGGAGCACGATGCCGATGCGCTTGCGCAAGTCGGCTATCTCGTCCTTGCCGAGCTGCGAGATGTCATGGCCGAACAGGTTGATCAGGCCACGCGTCGGCCGATGCGACAGGAACAACAGGCGCAGCAACGAGGTCTTGCCGGCGCCGGACGGGCCGGTGAGAAACTGGAAGGAATGCGCCGGAATCTGGAAGCTCAGGTCGCGCAGGATCTCTGGCCCCAGACCGTAACGCAGTCCGACATTTTCGAACCGAACCAAGCTCAGCTCCGTTCGAGAGGGGACGCAGCACGCAGCGCGAAGTTCCGCCGCACGCTCGAGAAGGGTTGTGCGGCCGTTATGGTTTCCGGTTCGTTAACGGTCGCCTTGTAGCATTCAAGGTGCCCGGTTTCGCACGATCGGGTCA
The DNA here is from genome assembly GCF_038085055.1 of Bradyrhizobium sp. ISRA442. NCBI lineage: Bacteria > Pseudomonadati > Pseudomonadota > Alphaproteobacteria > Hyphomicrobiales > Nitrobacteraceae > Bradyrhizobium > Bradyrhizobium sp. ISRA442. The sequence goes on along the minus strand of NZ_JALGCN010000003.1, from coordinate 235,888 downwards.
TCGCCGAGGCTGGTCCATGCACATCGTCTGTCCCCATTGTACGACATCCTATGCCATCAAGCTCGCGAGCCTTGGGGCCAATGGGCGGACCGTGCGTTGCTCCCGCTGCAAGGAGACCTGGGTGGCGCATCCCGAGGACGCCATCGAGGAGGCCTCCGTCCCAGCCATGGTCGCAGCAAGCCGGGCCGACGATCAGTCTGATCTGGCCGAGCAATGGAACTCTTACGCCAGGGACGACGGCGCGGCCGATACGCCCGTGGTCGACAGCCCTTCGATCGCCAGCGACTGGCCGGACGAGAACGCTGGACAGACCGAGGACGACTGGTCGGCGGCCGGCTCCGCCGAGGACGACGGCGCCGGCGTGCAGCACCAGTCCTGGTTCCGCGGCCTGTTCCGCCGCCGCATGGCGCTAGCGAGCCGCACCGAAGCCGCGCCGGCTCGGCGGAAATCCTATCCCGGGCTACCGACCGCCTGCGCCGCGATGGGCGCCCTGGTCGCGGCCCTCGTGATTTGGCGCACCGACATGGTGCGGCTGCTGCCGCAGACGGCGGCATTCTACAGAATGGTCGGCTTCGACGTGAACCTGCGTGGGCTGGCCTTTAAGGACGTCAAGCTCTCCAGCGAGACGGTGGACCGCAAGCAGGTGCTGGTGATCGAGGGCGTGATCGTCGGCGAGGGCAACAAGAAGCCGCTCGAGATCCCGCGGCTGCGCTTCGCGGTGCGCGACGCGCAAGGCGCCGAGATCTATGCCTGGAACGCAGTACTGGAGCAGACAGTTCTTCGGCCCGGCGAGCGCGCCTTTTTCAGGTCGCGCCTAGCCTCGCCACCGGCTGAGGGCCGCAATATCGATGTTCGTTTCTTCAACCGGCGCGACGTTGTCGGCGGCAGCGTATAATCGGCACCGCCCAGGTCCGCACGGGAGATTGGTCCCATGCCAAAAGTCTTGATCGCCGACGACGAGGAGTCCATGCGCACGCTGGTGGCGCGCGCCATCGCGATGGACGGTCACCAGACCGTCACCGCGCAGGACGGCGCCGAGGCGCTGGAGATCCTGATCCGCGAGGACGGTGCGTTCGACCTGCTGCTCACAGACATCCAGATGCCGGTAATGGACGGCATTGCGCTCGCGCTCTCCGCCGCGCGCGATTTCCCCGATCTGACCATTCTGCTGATGACCGGATTTGCCGACCAGCGCGAACGCGCCTCGAACCTGAATGCGCTGGTGCATGATGTCGTGACGAAGCCGTTCTCAGTCGCCGACATCCGCACCGCGGTCGCCGATGCGCTGGCGGCGAAGAAGAGGTAGCGGCGCAGCGAGTTGAACTACCCCCACTGCTCCAACCTCGTCATTGCGAGCGCAGCGACATGCGGGACCAGCCGTCCCGGATGTCGCTTCGTCTCGGAAACCAACGCTGTCATTCCCCGCGAAAGCGGGGAATCCAGTACGCCGCGGCTTCTCAATGACATAGCGATGTCTCGGAGTACCGGATCGCCCGATCAAATCGGGCGATGACACCGAGAATGCGGGACGGAAGACACAAATCGCGTGCGCCCATCGCGAACCATGCTGAGCCGCAAAATCGCGCCTCAAAAATCCTTCAGCAGCCGCTCGAGATAGTCGAGCTCGATCTGCGGGCGCGAGGGGTCGCCGAGGCGGCGGCGGAGCTCTTCGAGGATGCGGCGGACGCGCTGGACGTCGATCTCGCCGGGGATCTTCACCGTGTAGTCGTCGCCGAATTCGCGGCCGTGCAAGGGCCGCCCGAGCGGGTCGGTCTGATTGCCGCCACTCTGCTGCCGGCCGGCGCGGTTGCCGGGACCATCGCCCTGGCCGTCGCCATCGCCCTGCTGCATCGCCTCGGCCATCTTCTGCGCGCCCTTGCGCAGCGCATCCAGCGCCTTGCCCTGGGAATCCACGGCACCGTCGGCATTGCCGTCGCCGAGCTTGGAGCCGGCATCGCCCATGGCGTTGTCGGCGGTGTCCAGGCCGTTGTCGTCATCACCCTGGTCGCCGTCCTGATCGCCGTCTTGTCCCTGTTGACCCTGGCCCTTTTGTCCCTGTTCGCCCTGCTGGCCGCGCTGACCCTTCTGTCCCTTCTGGCCGTTCTGTGAGAGACCACGCTTGGCGAGGTCCTCCTGCAGCTTCTTCAGCCGGTCGCGTAGCGCCTGCTGGTCCTGCTGGAGGTCGGACATCGACTGGTCGCCCTGCTGCTTGCCACGCATGCGGTCGCGCCGGGAGTCCTGGCCCTGCTTGAAGGTCTTGTCGCGAAGCTGCTGCTGCTTGCGGATCATGTCGCCGAGTTCGTTGAGCGCCTGCTCCATGTCGCTGTCGCCGGACTGTCCCGGCTGCGCCATCTGCAGGCCCTCCAGCATCTGCTGAAGCTGATCGAGCAACTGCTTGGCCGCGTCCTTGTCGCCGGAGCGCGACAGGCGCTCCATGCGGTCGATCATGTTGTTGAGGTCCTGCTGACGCAGGACCTTGGTATTGGGATCGAGCGGCCGGGCGAGCTGCTGCGGATTGTTGCGGAACTGCTCGGCGAGCTGGCGCATGAAATTGTCGAGCGCCTGGCGCAGATCCTGCGTGAGCTTCTTGACCTCTTCGTCGCTCGCACCGCGCTCCAGGGCCTGCTTCAGCGCGTCCTGCGCCGCGCGCAGCGCCTTGTCGACGTCGCTGATGTTGCCGTCCTCGATCGTCACCGCGAGCGCCCACAGGCTCGCCACGACCTCGCGCAGCGCATCGTCGGTACGCGCCGCCTCAAGCTGCCGTGCGACGCTATGGAGTCCGAGATATTGCCCGGCCTCCGGCGTGAACAATTCAGGCGCGATCATCAGCGCATCGAGCGCGGCGTAGACGTCAGCGTTCTTGTTGGCGTCGAGCGCAAGGATGCGGCGCTGCTCGATCAGCGCGCGCGCGAGCGGCTTGGTGAAGAGCCGCTCCGGCAGGCGCATGTTGAAGGGCTCGCTTTTCGCCTCGTTGCCGGCCTCGTCCTTGGCGGTGAGGGTCAGCGTGACGTCGGCGCCGGCGTAGGGATCTTCGCTGAGATCCTTCACCGTCTGGCCGACGCCGTTGCGGGTGCGCGCATTCGGCAGCACGAGGGCGAATTGCGGCGGCTGGAACAGCGGCCGAGCCGCGTTGGCATCCGCATCCTTGTTGCCCTTGTTGCCGTCCTTGGCAGTGTCCTTGGAATCGGCGGGACGCAGGGCGAACTGCGCCTCGGCGCCGGTCACGCCGTAATCGTCCTCAATCTTGTAGGCGAGCTGCAGCGCGCCGCGCGCCTGGCGCTCCGGATCCTTGGCGAGCGCAATCGTCGGCGGGCGATCCGGCGTCGCGGCGAAGGTCCATTGCGGTTGGCCCGAGGGCGCGCGGACGTGTGCGGTGCCGTCACCAGTGATCGTAAAGTGCTTTTCGTTTGTGCCCTTGGGCGCGGCTTCCGTCGGAGCGGCTTCCTTGAGGCCGCCGGAAACGGCGACATCGAGGTTGCCGCCGGAGGAGCGCACGATCAGCGTCGAGCCGGCGGGAACGGCAAGCGGCCCGTTTGCCGGCAACGCGGCGGCTTCCTTATTGGCGGCCGACAGGATTACCGGCGGCTTCGCGGTATAGACCGGCGGGGTGACCCAGGCATCGACGCGGACATTGGTCGGCGCCAGCACGCCGTTCCAGTCGAAGGCGGCGCCTAACCGCAGCGCGCGCTCGTCGCCGGCGGCGAAGAAGGTCGCAACCAACATCACCATGACCAGCGCGCGGAGCGCCCAGGGATCGTGGATGGGAAGGCGCGGACGCGGCAAACCGGCGCGGATGCGCTTGAGCGAGGCCAGCGTGCGCTCACGCTGGGCCTGCCACAGCGCCTGCGCGACCGGATCCTGCGAGGTCAGGGTGTCCGTGAGCGTCGTCGCCGGACGGTGACGGATACCCGAACCGCGGTCGAGCCGGCCCAGGGCCTGCTCGCGGCTCGGCCAGCGGAAGCGAATCAGCGGGAACAGCGCGGCAGCCGCGAGGCCTGCGAAGACGGCAAGACCAATCGCGCGGGCAACAGAGGGCAGCGCCAGCCAGAGACCGGCCCAGGAAACCACCAGGAACAGCCCGGCAACGGTCAGCAGGCGCGCCAGATGCGGCCAGGCGCGCTCCCAGGCGATTGCATATGTGGCCCGCTGCAGGGCCTGCGCCAGCTTCAGCCGCGACAGCGCGTCGCCGTCGCGGACCGGATCTGACGGGTCGGGGGTGACACCGTTCAATCAACTCTCCAGGTTGCCCGGTGAGAGAAGCGTATCACAACGGCAGCACTGAGGCATCCGTTCCTGTACGGGACCCACCCCTTTTGCCGCATAACACGAGGACGTGACTGGCCCGGCGCAACCCCGTAGTTTCCGCGACGCCATCCAAGGGAGACGAAGGAAACGCCATGGACAAGAAGATGCACGACAAGGGCCTGGAAGTCCGCAAAGCGGTGCTGGGCGAGGCCTATGTCAACAACGCCCTGAAGAATGTCGACGATTTCAACCGTCCGTTCCAGGAGATGCTCAACGAATATTGCTGGGGCACGGTGTGGGGCCGCGAGGAGCTGCCGCGCAAGACCCGCAGCATGCTCAACATCGCGATGATCGCGATCCTCAACCGCCAGCACGAATTCCGCGCGCATCTGAAGGGCGCGCTGACCAACGGCGTTACGCGCGACGAGATCCGCGAGATCCTGATGCAGGTCGCCATCTATGGCGGCATGCCGGCGGCAGTCGATAGCTTCCGGATCGCGCGCGAGGTGTTCGCGGAGATCGACGGGAAGGCGTGAGGGGACGACTGTGTGAGGGACGCACCGTCCCTCACCGCCGTCGTCCCGGCGAAGGCCGGGACCCATAACCACAGGCAGATGTGGTTGCGGGGACTCGGGGTTACCGCCTTCGCGCCACAACTACTCCCTGGGGTAATGGGTCCCGGCCTTCGCCGGGACGACAGCCGAGGGTGTGGTGCGCGGCTCCGCTCTCAACAACGAACAACAAGCACAAGGGAAACACCATGGACATCGGTTTCATCGGCCTCGGGAACATGGGATTGCCGATGGCGCGGCGGCTGGTCGAGGCCGGACATCGGCTCGTCGTATTCGACACGCGCAAGGAGGTCATCGACAAGCTTGTGGCCCGCGGCGCAAAAGCTGCGACGTCGCCGAAGGACGTCGCCGACCAGGTCGAGACCGTGATGGCGAGCCTGCCCTCCCTGCAAGCGTCGCTCGCGGTCGCTACGGGGCCGAACGGCGTGATCGAGGGCCAGCGCGTCAAGCGCTTCGTCGACCTGTCGACCGTCGGCTCGCAGATGGCGGCGAAGATCCACGGCCTGCTCGCGAGGCGCAGCATCGTGCAGATCGACAGCCCGGTCTCGGGCGGTGTCGGCGGCGCGGAGAAGGGCACGCTGGCGGTGATGGTGTCCGGGCCGAGAGCGGAATTCGAGACGATCAAGGCCGCACTCGGCGTGATCGGCAAGGTGTTCTTCATCGGCGAGAAACCGGGCGCAGCGCAGACCATGAAGCTCGCCAACAACTTCCTTTCGGCCACCGCGATCGTGGCAACCTCGGAAGCCGTGGTGATGGGCGTGAAGGCCGGGCTCGATCCCGCCGTGATGATCGACGTCATCAATGCCGGCTCGGGCATGAACACCGCGAGCCGCGACAAGTTTCCGCGCTCGGTGCTGCCGCGCACCTTCGACTTCGGCTTCGCCACGGGCTTGATGGTGAAGGACGTGCGGCTGGCGCTCGAGGAGATGAAGCAGCTCGGCCTGTCGATGGAGGTCGCGGATGCAGTGGGCCGGTTGTGGGAGACCGTGATCAGCACGGAGGGCGCCGATTCCGATTTCACCGCGGCGATCAAGCCGATCGAGAAGAAGGCGGGTGTCGTGGTCGGCGGGACGACGGGCGGATTGGCGGGAAGATAGTTTTCGGGCGCAACTCCCTCCCCGCGTCGTCCTGGACAAGCGAGCAAAGCGAGCGCTGATCCAGCACCCATTGCCACAGGGAGAAGTTTGGCGAAGACTCGCAGTTACCAGCTTCGTGCCACAACCGCATCCTGGGGTAATGGGTCCTGGCTTTCGCCAGGACGACGACCGAACAGGAGACGCGGTTGTGCCGCCCCTCGCCTCGTGATCACAGCCACGGCGCCGGCTTGTCCATCGCGATCAACTGCTCGACCTCGATGCGCGGGCGCACCACCGCGTACTGGTCGTCCTTCACCAGCACCTCCGCTACCAACGGCCGCGTGTTGTAGGTGCCGGCCTGCACGGCGCCATAGGCGCCGGCGGTCATGATGGCCAGGAGATCGCCGGGCTTTGGCGTCGGCAGCGTGCGGTCGAGGGCGAGATAGTCGCCGGTCTCGCAGACCGGGCCGACGACGTCGGCCATGATGGTGGCCGCGCCCTTCGCCGGCTGCTTCACCGGCAGGATGTCGTGGTGCGCCTCGTACAGCGTCGGGCGGATCAGGTCGTTCATCGCAGCGTCGATGATGACGAAGTTCTTGCCGTCGCCGTGCTTCACGTAGATCACCTTGGTGACCAGGATGCCGGCATTGCCGACGATCATGCGGCCCGGCTCGAACATCAGCGTGCAGCCGAGATTGTGGGTGACGCGCTTGACCATCGCCGCATAGGCGTCGGGTGCCGGCGGCGCCTCGCGGTCCATGTAGTAGGGAATGCCGAGGCCGCCGCCGAAATCGACATGGGAGATGTCGTGGCCGTCGGCGCGCAGCGTCTGCACGAACTCGGCGAGGATCCGGAACGCGGTCTCCATGTTCGAGAGATCGGTGATCTGGCTGCCGATATGCACGTCGGTGCCGGTCACCTCGATGCCAGGCAGCTTCGCCGCGCGGGCATAGACCTCGCGCGCGTGCGCGATCGGGATGCCGAACTTGTTCTCGGACTTGCCGGTGGAGATCTTTGCGTGCGTGCCGGCATCGACGTCGGGATTGACGCGGACCGAGATGCGCGCGGTCTTGCCCATCTCGGTGGCAAGGCGCGAGAGCAATTCGAGCTCGGGCTCGGATTCGACATTGATGCAGAGGATGTCGGCGGCGAGCGCGGCGCGCAGCTCCGCTTCCGTCTTGCCGACACCGGAGAACAGGATCTTGCTGCCGGGAATGCCTGCGGCCAGCGCGCGCTTCAGCTCGCCGCCCGAGACGACGTCAGCGCCGGCCCCGAGCTTTGCCAACGTGCGCAGCACCGACTGGTTGGAATTGGCCTTCATGGCATAGCAGACCAGCACCTTCTCGCCGGCAAAGGCCTCGGTGAAGACGCGGTAGTGCCGCTCGAGCGTCGCGGTCGAATAGCAATAGAACGGCGTGCCGACAGTTGCGGCGAGGTCGGACAGGTTCACCGCCTCGGCGTGCAGCACGCCGTTGCGGTAGTCGAAATGGTTCATGGCGTTGGCTCGGTTGCCCCGGGTCAGTTTCCGGGCTTTTCGTCCAGGAGCGGGTCGAGGATAAACGATCGTTTCTTGCCCCTGGGCGCCGCCGGCGCGGCTTCCGCACCGTAGGTGGGATTGAACACGCTCGGCGTCCTCTGGGCTTCGGTCTCGGTGTCCGTCGGCGCGGCAATGTTGGCCGTGGACGCGTTGGAGGCGGTCGGCGGCAAGTCGAGCGGGCCCTTTCGGCCGCAGCCGGCAAGCGCGAGCGCCGTCAGGCTAAGGACAATGATGGCCCACCCCGAGCTGGCCGGGCGAAACTTTGACGTCACGACGAGATCCCCACTACGCGGGCCGCACCATACAGAGATTGGCGCGCTCTGGCGAGAGCCGGATGGTTATGAAACATAAGCGAAATTTTACCCTCAGCCCAATTTTCGCTCTTTTTCAAGCCGCTTCGCCCAGGCCTTGGCCTGGGACGCCACGTTCTTCGGCGCGGTGCCGCCGAAGCTGGTGCGGCTCTTCACCGACGATTCGACCGAGAGCACACCGAACACGTCCTTGCTGATCTTCGGCTCGATCGCCTGCATGTCCTTGAGCGGCAGCTCGTGGAGCGCCACACCATCCCTGGCGGCCTGCGCCACGATCCGGCCGGTGACGTGATGGGCTTCGCGGAACGGCATTTTCAGCGTCCGCACCAGCCAGTCGGCGAGATCGGTCGCGGTGGCGTAGCCCTCGCCTGCGGCGGCCATCATCTTGGCTTCATCGGGCACGAGGTCGCGGACCATGCCGGTCATGGCGCGGACCGCGAGCGACAGCGCGGCAAAGCCCTCCATGGCGCCCTGCTTGTCCTCCTGCATGTCCTTTTGATAGGCGAGTGGGAGGCCCTTCATCACGATCAGAAGCCCGTTGAGCGCGCCGATGACGCGCCCGGTCTTGGCGCGCACGAGCTCGGCCGCATCCGGGTTGCGCTTCTGCGGCATGATGGAAGAGCCCGTGGTGAACTTGTCGCTGAGCCTGACAAGGCCGACCAGCGGCGAGGTCCAGATCACGATCTCCTCGGCAAAGCGCGACATATGCACGGCGCAGATCGAAGCGGCCGACAAGGTCTCCAGCACGAAGTCGCGGTCCGAAACCGCGTCCAGCGAATTCGCCATCGGACGGTCGAACAGAAGCGCCTTCGCGGTGGCATGACGATCGATCGGGAACGAAGTGCCGGCGAGCGCGGCCGCGCCGAGCGGCGACTCGTTCAGCCGCTTGCGCGCGTCCTGGAAGCGGCCGCGATCGCGCGCGGCCATCTCGACATAGGCGAGCAGATGGTGGCCGAAGGTCACGGGCTGCGCGGTCTGTAGATGTGTGAAGCCGGGCATCACGGTCGCGGCATGCTCGAGCGCGCGCTCCACCAGCGCCTGTTGGAACGCGGCAAGCGCGGCGTCCAGCTCGTCGATCACGTCGCGGACGAACAGGCGGAAGTCGGTGGCGACCTGGTCGTTGCGCGAACGCGCAGTGTGCAGGCGGCCGGCGGCAGGGCCGATCAGCTCGGACAGCCGGCTCTCGACATTCATATGGATGTCCTCGAGCGCGCGCTTGAATTCAAAGCCGCCCTTGCCGATCTCTGACAAAATCGTGTCTAGACCCTTGCCGATATTTTTCGCATCAGAGGCCGTGATGATGCCCTGCGCGGCAAGCATCGCGGCGTGCGCCTTGGACGCGGCAATGTCCTGGGCAAAGAGGTGACGATCGACGTCGATGGAGACGTTGATTTCCTCCATGATCTCATCGGGACGTTCCGAGAACCGGCCGCCCCACATCTTGTTGCTCATGATCCCTTGCTCACGCCTTGGCTTGTCGCTGCGCGGCCTGTGCCGCACGTTTGCTGGCCGCAGCCAGCCGTACTAAGAGGCCCCTGATAGCCATATCTGCGACCGGATGACAAACGATATGCTCGACCAGAAGCCCTCCGCCACGCGCCGGATTCCCCTCGTCATCGCCACCGTGGCGATCGGAGGGCTGGCCGGCTTTGCCGCGCTGTACGGGCTGGGCCTGAGCCGCGCGCCCAGCGGCGATCCGGCCTGCCGGGCCGCGGTGACCACCGCGCAGAAGATCGCCCCGCTCGCCCGTGGCGAGGTGGCGGCGCTGACCATGGCGAGCGCCCCCCTGAAGCTGCCCGACCTCGCCTTCGAGGACGCCGACGGCAAGCCGAAAAAGCTGTCCGATTTCCGCGGCAAGACCTTGCTGGTGAACCTTTGGGCCACCTGGTGCGTGCCCTGTCGCAAGGAAATGCCGGCGCTGGAGGAGCTCCAGGCCAAGATGAGCGGACCGAATTTCGAGGTGGTGGCGATCAATATCGACACCCGCGACCCGGAGAAGCCGAAAAACTTCCTGAAAGAGGCCAATTTGACCAGGCTCGGCTATTTCAATGACCAGAAAGCCAAGGTTTTTCAGGATCTTAAGGCTATAGGCCGGGCGCTGGGAATGCCGACCTCCGTGCTGGTCGATCCCCAGGGCTGCGAGATCGCGACGATCGCCGGGCCCGCCGAATGGGCGAGCGAGGACGCGCTGAAGCTGCTCCGAGCCGCGGTTAACCCTGCGGCGGCGTTTTAGGCCGTGATGTTGAGGTTGCCGCCCACGCCAGGGCCGACATTGGCAAGCGAGGGCTGACCGGCGCCGAGCAAGGTCAGGACGGCGGATTTCTCCACATCCATGTTCTGCTTCATCACAGTCGCCGACACCTGCGACTGGAATGCGCCCTGCTGAGCGGCCAGCATGGTGCTGACCATCGCCATCATGTCCATTACGCGAACCCTCGTACCGGCTGCAGCCTAGGCGCGAGGGGTTAACGAGAGGTGGAGAGTTCGGACGGCTTCGTGTCGCAGACACAGTCCGACACGAAATGCCGTAGGTGAGCAAAGCGGCTTGTCCGCCGTAGCCCGACGAGCGAAGGCGGAAGCGTGCTCACCAATTCCATCACATGATTGGAGAATGGTGGGCACGGCGCTTCGCGCCTTTGCCCAGCCTAGGGCGCCACGAGACCGATCAGCGGGTCGGAACCGGCTTGGCGCCGCGATAGTCGTAGAAACCGCGCTGGGTCTTGCGGCCGAGCCAGCCGGCCTCGACGTATTTCACCAGCAGCGGACACGGCCGGTACTTCGAATCGGCCAACCCCTCGTGCAGCACCTGCATGATGGAGAGGCAGGTATCGAGGCCTATGAAGTCAGCGAGCTCCAGCGGGCCCATCGGATGGTGGGCACCGAGCTTCATCGCGGCGTCGATCGCCTCGACGTTTCCGACGCCCTCATAGAGCGTGTAGATCGCCTCGTTGATCATCGGCAGCAGGATGCGGTTGACGATGAAGGCCGGGAAATCCTCGGAGACCGCGACCTGCTTGCCGAGCTTGGCGACGAATTCCTTGGCCGCCTCGAAGGTCTGGTCGTCGGTGGCGATGCCGCGAATCAGCTCCACCAGCTCCATCAGCGGCACTGGATTCATGAAGTGGATGCCGATGAAGCGCTCGGGCCGGTCGGTCGCGGCGGCAAGACGCGTAATCGAGATCGAGGAGGTATCGGACGCCACGATCGCCTCCGGCTTCAACACCGCGCAGAGCTCGTGGAAGATCTTGCGCTTCACCTCCTCCTTCTCGACCGCGGTCTCGATCACGAGGTCGCAGTCGGCAAGGTCGTCGAGCTTCTCGGCCAGCTTGATGCGCGCGAGCGCCTTGGTCTTGTCGTCCTCGCTGACCGCCCGCTTGGAGACCTGGCGCGCCAGATTGCCGTTGATGGTGGCCATGCCCGATTTGAGTCGATCGGCCGAGACATCGTTGAGCACGACCTCGAAGCCGGCCAGCGCCGCAACATGCGCGATGCCATTGCCCATCTGCCCCGCGCCGATCACGCCGACCTTGTTGATCACTGCCGCCATAATGTCATCCACCGGAACGGCGCGCACGAACCGCGCCTGTCTATCCCCTCAGCCGGGAGGTCCGATTTAATCAGAACCTTGATTTAATCAGAACCTTGGCTCGAAACCTAGATCGGATACGCCTCTTCCGCGCACCTGCACGGAAGAAAACGCCTCAAAAATGAAACACCGGCCGGAGTGTACCCCCTCCGGCCGGTGTTTTTGACGCCAATTTACTTGCCGAGCTTGCCGAGTTCGGCCGTGAGCTCCGGAACCGCCTGGTAGAGGTCGGCGACCAGTCCATAGTCGGCAACCTGGAAGATCGGCGCGTCCTCGTCCTTGTTGATCGCGACGATCACCTTGGAGTCCTTCATGCCGGCCAGATGCTGGATCGCGCCGGAAATGCCGACCGCGACATAGAGCTCAGGGGCCACGACCTTGCCGGTCTGGCCGACCTGCCAGTCGTTCGGCGCATAGCCGGCATCGACCGCCGCGCGCGAGGCACCGACGCCGGCCCCTAACTTGTCGGCGAGCGGCTCGATGTATTTGGTAAAGTTTTCCCGGCTCTGCATCGCGCGACCACCGGAGACGATGATCTTCGCCGAGGTCAGCTCGGGGCGGTCGCTCTTGGCGACTTCCTCGCCGACAAAGGACGACAGGCCCGGATCGGCCGCCGCCGCCACGTTCTCAACAGCCGCGCCGCCGCCTTCGCCCGTCGCGGAGAAGGTGGAGGTGCGGACCGTGATGACCTTCTTGGCATCCTTCGACTTCACCGTCTGGATGGCGTTGCCGGCATAGATCGGGCGCTCGAAGGTGTCGGGTGCGACCACCTTGGTGATCTCCGAGACCTGCATGACATCGAGCAGCGCGGCGACGCGCGGCATCACGTTCTTGAAGCGCGAGGTCGCCGGCGCGACGATCGCGTCATAGCCGGACGCCAGCGACACGATCAGCGCAGCCAGCGGCTCGGCGAGATCGTGCGCGTAGAGCGCGCCGTCGGCGAGCAGCACCTTCTTCACGCCGGCGAGCTTGGCGGCGGCATCCGCCGCGGCCTTCGCGTTCTGGCCGGCGACCAGCACCTCGACGTCCGCGCCGAGCGCGGCAGCCGCGGTCAAGGCCTTGTTGGTCGCATCCTTCAGCGACGCATTGTCGTGTTCGGCAATCAGAAGCGTCGTCATCAGAGCACCCCGGCTTCGTTCTTGAGTTTCGCCACCAGTTCGGCGACGTCCTTGACCTTGACGCCTGCCTTGCGGCCCGGTGGCTCCGTCGTCTTGAGAACTTCGAGACGCGCGGTGACGTCGACGCCGTAATCGGCGACTGTCTTCTCCGCGATCGGCTTCTTCTTCGCCTTCATGATGTTCGGCAGCGAAGCATAACGCGGCTCGTTGAGGCGCAGGTCGGTGGTGACGATCGCCGGCCCCTTCAGCTTGACAGTCTGCAGGCCGCCGTCGACTTCGCGCGTGACCTTGAAGTCGGAGCCGTCGACCTCGAGCTTGGAGGCGAAGGTCGCCTGCGACCAGCCGAGCAGCGCGGCCAGCATCTGGCCGGTCTGGTTGCTGTCGTCATCGATCGCCTGCTTGCCCAGGATAATCAGGCCCGGCTGTTCTTCCTCCGCGACCTTCTTCAGGATCTTCGCGACGGCGAGCGGCTCGACGGTGCCCTCGGCCTTCACCAGGATGCCGCGGTCGGCGCCCATGGCAAGACCGGTGCGGATCGTCTCCGACGCCTGCGCCGGTCCGATGGAGACCACCACGACCTCGGTGGCCTTGCCGCCTTCCTTCAGGCGCAGCGCTTCCTCGACCGCGATTTCGTCGAACGGGTTCATCGACATCTTGACGTTGGCGAGTTCAACGCCCGATCCATCGCCCTTGACGCGGACCTTGACGTTGTAATCGACCACCCGCTTTACCGGCACTAAGACCTTCATCGATCCTCTTTCACTTATTTTGGGAGGGGGGTTATCAACTGGCGCGGAACCTAAAGGCCTGATCCGGCCCGGTCAACGCGCGAACGGGCCAAATTTTGGGTGGGCCGAACGCTACCCCCCAATGGGTCAGCGGTTCTGGCCCGGAACCCACAGCACGTCGCCCGCGCCATTATGATTTGCGGAGCGGCTCGCCACAAACAGGAAATCGGACAGCCGGTTCATATACTGAATGCCAGCCGCGCCGACCGGCTCGCCCGGCTTGGCGGCAAGCTCCACCATCACCCGTTCCGCCCTGCGGCATATCGTGCGCGCGACATGGAGATGCGCCGCCGTCGGGGTGCCACCCGGCAGCACGAAGGAGGTCAGCGGCGCCAGGTTTTCGTTGAGCGCGTCGATGTCGCGCTCAAGCCGCTCCACCTGGCTTGCCACGACCCGCAGCCGGTCCGCTTTGCCCTCACGCTCGGGCACCGCAAGGTCGGCGCCGAGATCGAACAGATCGTTCTGGATGCGGCCGAGCATCGCATCGAGATCGGAGGCGTCCTTGGTATGGAGCCGCACCACGCCGATCGCGGCATTGGTCTCGTCGACCGTGCCATAGGCCTCGATGCGCAGATCGTACTTGGCCCGGCGTTCACCGGTGCCGAGCGCCGTCGTGCCGTCGTCACCGGTGCGGGTATAGATGCGGTTGAGCACGACCATGTTTGCCTCGCGGATCTCTGCGCTAGCGGCCCATCGCCCACACCGCCAGCATGGCGATGATGATCGCCACGAACTGAAGCAGCACGCGCCACCGCATCAGCTTCTGCGAGGTGTTGGGCGAGCCGCCGCGCATCATGTTGACGAGTCCGAGCAGCAGCACCAACGCCACGGCGCCGGCTGCCACCGGCAGGATGAAAGAACTCAAAAGGGATGCCATTGGGGCTAGATAACACCGTGCTTGCCGATGCGCCATGGCGTCGCCGTGGCGACCGGCGTCATTCCGCGGCGATGCGACGGGACCGCGCAAAAGCGCCGCCCCGGAGCATCGAGCCCGGAATCCATTTCGCCATTAGCACCGCCGCTGAATGGATTCCGGGTTCGCGCTGCGCGCGTCCCGGAATGACGATCGACGGGGAACGGCCGCATCCACGATCTGGCTTTTAGGTCAATAATATCAGATGCTAGCGGGATGATCTCCGATCTGCGCCAATTGTCTGCCTTGTTCGCCTCTCCCCATATGCGGGGAGAGGGAGCAGCATCAGCTATGTAGGTGGCGCGTGAAGGCGGTTCGCTACCTCTATATCGTCGCGATGGATGCGTTCTACACGTTCCTCGCCGACGACGGCTGGGCGATTGCGAGCCATATCGCGCTGTCGACGCTGATGGCGCTGTTCCCGTTCCTGATCGTGCTGACCTCGCTCGCCGGCTTCTTCGGCTCCAAGGAGCTCGCCGACCAGGCCGCAGGCCTGATGCTGCAGGTCTGGCCGAAGCAGGTCGCCGATTCGATCTCGGGCGAAGTCCACGACGTGCTGACCACCACCCGCTCCGGCGCGCTGACGATCGGCGCGGTGCTGTCGGTCTATTTCGCCTCGAACGGCGTCGAAGCGCTCCGGGTCGCGCTCAACCGCGCTTATGCGGTGGTTGAGATGCGGCGCTGGTACTGGCTGCGGCTGGAGTCGATCGGCTACACGCTGGTCGCCGCCTTCACCGCGCTTGCCATGGCGTTCCTGATCGTGCTCGGGCCGCTCATCATCGAGGCGGCGCGGCGCCACATCCCGCTATTCGTCGAGTCCAACGAGAGCATCCTCACTTGGCTGCGTTACGGCATCACCATCGGCGCACTGGTCGTGGCACTATTCATCCTGCACGCCTGGCTCCCGGCGGGACGGCGCGGCTTCCTGCAGATCCTGCCCGGCATCGTCTTCACCGTGGGGGCATCGCTGATCTCCGGCATCGTGTTCGGGCAATATCTGGCGCGCTTCGCCAACAACTACGTGACGATGTATGCGGGCCTCGCCTCGGTGATCATCGCGCTGGTGTTTTTGTATTTCATCGCCGCGATCTTCGTCTACGGCGGTGAGCTCAATGCCGCGATCATCAAGTCGCGGCTTCCTCACGGCGTCTCGCTTCAAGCAGCGCAGTCGCTAAAGCCCGCGGGGACACAGGCTTGACCAGGAAGGCGTCGGCGCCAGCCTGACGCGAGGGCACCTCGTCCTCGCCGCGGCCCGACACTCCGATGATGGGGATATGAGCGAGCGGCGGCGGCATAGTGCGGATCCGCTTGATCGCCTCGATGCCGCCGATGCCCGGCAGCACCATATCCATCAGCACCGCGTCGAAGGTGCCCTGCGCGAGCCGGTCGACCGCATCCTCGCCGCGCCCGACGAACTCCGCATGATGGCCGAGCTCGGTCAGGATGGTGTTGAGCACGACCCGGCCGAACGGATTGTCTTCCACGCTGAGCACGCGCAAGGCCGCCACCGCATCAGCCTCGGGATCGTCGCTGCCCAATCCGTGGGGCTCGCCTGATCCCGACGCATGCAGCGATACCGTCAGCGTGAAGGTGGCGCCGCCGTTGCGCCGCGGAGCGACCGTGATGTCGCCGCCCATCGCACGCGCCAATTGCTTCACCGAAGACAGCCCGAGCCCGGCGCCGCCGAAGCGCGCCGCGATGGTGACGTTGGCCTGGGTGAACGGACGGAACAGCCGCTTGATCTCGGCCATGCTCAGGCCGATGCCGCTGTCGGAAACCGCAAACGCAACGCCGACCTTGCCCTTGTCTTTCGCCTTACCGCTGCCCGCTGGGGGACGCCAGGGCGCGACCGCAAGAGCTACGCCGCCCCGGTCGGTGAACTTCACGGCATTGTCGATCAGGTTCTCGAGCGCAGCGCGCAGGCGGACGGGATCGCCCACCACCAGGGCGGGAAGCTTGTCGGAGATCTCGACCTGGGCCTGAAGTCCCTTGGCCGCGGCGCGCCCGGCCAGCGAGTCGCCCATGCTGCGGGCCAGCGCCCGCAGGTCGAACAGGTCCTGGCGCAGCGCGTTTGCGCCCTTCCCGGTCCTGGCCGCGTCGACGAACAGGGTGGCAAGGCTCGCCAGGTGCTCGGCGCCGGCCTTGATGGTATCGGCCCAGCGCCGCTCCCGCTCGCCGAGATCGGAGGTCGCCAACAGGTCGCTGATCGCCAGAATTCCGGTCAGAGGCGTGCGGACCTCATGGGCGAAAGCAGCCAGCGCCGCCTGGACCACGTCGGGCGTGATGGCCGTGGCGCGTTTGCGCGCCGGGGCAACCACCCCGGACCGCTTCCGAGGCGGCCGCCTGGACGTCCGCGTGGTGCGCAATGCGCGCGTTTTCGCCGCCATGAATCCCTTCGAAGTATCGCTTCGAACCCCCGGGCTCACGGCGAGCATCGCACGGAGGAACACTCCGAGTCACGGCGACCTTTTGCTAAACCCCAGAGAAACTTAACCTAATCCCACCAGCCGGCGGATGTCGGCGGGCGTGGCGCCGGCCGCGCGCAACTCCCGCAGACCGGTCGAGCCGGTCGATTTCGACAGCTTCCGCCCCGCCTCGTCGCGAATCAGCCGGTGATGACGGTAAGCGGGCTCGGGCAGATCGAGCAGACTTTGCAGCAACCGGTGCACCGAGGTGGCGTGAAACAGGTCCTGGCCCCGCACCACCTCGCTTGCGCCCTGGAGCGCATCGTCGACCACCACCGACAAATGATAGCTGGTCGGCGTCTCCTTGCGCGCGAGGATGACGTCGCCCCACGCCTCGGGCCGCGCCGTGACAAGGTTGCGCTCGCCGTCCGGCCCTTCGCCCAATTCGTGCCAAGTCAGGTCGGCAACCCAGCGGCAGGCGGCCGCCATATCGAGCCGCAAGGCATAAGGCGCGCCGGACTCGATGAGGCGCGCGCGCTCGTCGGTCGGCAGCGACTTCGCGTCACCGGGGTAAAGCGGCGCCCCGTCGGGATCGCGCGGCCAGGGCCCGGCCGCCTCGCGCCCGGCTATCAGCCTCGCGATCTCGGCGCGGCTTTCGAAGCTGGGGTAGACGAGGCCGAGCACGGCAAGCTTCTCCAGCGCGGAGTGGTAGTCGGCAAGATGCTGCGACTGCCGCCGCACCGGCGTCTCCCAAGTGATGCCGAGCCAGGCGAGATCGTCGTAGATCGCCGTCTCGTATTCCGGCCGGCAACGCGTCGCGTCGATGTCCTCGATTCGCAGCAACAGCCGCCCGCCGCTCTCACGCGCACGGTCGAAGTTCAGCAGCGCCGAATAGGCGTGGCCGAGATGTAGGAAGCCGTTCGGGCTCGGCGCGAATCGGAAAACGGGTGGCGACATACGACAGATCTCGTCATGGCCGGGCATAGCCGTCTGAAGGACGGCGTGCTTCCGCTCACCTACGACCCGGCCATCCACCTTCTTCGGTGCCACATGCCGATCGTGTCAAGCTCAGGGACGAATACGAAGACCGTCACTCATGCTAACAATGATGCGCGGTTAGAAAGACGTCATGGCCGGGGCAAGCCCGGCCATGACGCTGGAAAGAGCTTGCCCAACCCCAATGACCATCCACCTCGAAAGCCAGTCCGATCTCGAAGATGCCGTCCAAACGCTGGTGAAACGCGACCCGCGCCTCAAACCCGTATTCGAGGTCGCCGGCATGCCCGCCTTGCGGCGGCGCGAGCCGGGCTTTGTCGGGCTTGCGCACATCGTCTGCGGGCAGCAGCTCTCAACCGCAAGCGCCGCGGCGATCTGGGGTCGGTTGTCGGCCGCTTTCGATCCATTCGACCATGACGCGGTGCGCCGCGCCCGCACCGACCGGCTGGGACGGCTCGGCCTCTCCGCCGCCAAGATCAAGACCTTGAAGCATCTTGCGCGCGAGATCACCGCGCAGCGGCTCAACCTCGAGGTGCTCGCCGAAGAGGACGCTGACGCGGCACATCACACCCTGATCTCGCTGCCGGGCATCGGGCCGTGGACGGCCGACGTCTACCTCCTGTTCTGTCTCGGCCATGGCGATGCCTGGCCGGCCGGCGACCTCGCCGTGCAGGAAGGCATCCGCATCGGACTGGGTTTGAAGGCACGGCCGACGGAAAAGCAGATGGCGCCGCTCGCCGAACCATGGCGGCCGCTGCGCGGCGCCGCGGCGCATCTGTGGTGGAGCTACTATCGCGCCGTGAAGAAGCGCGAAGGCGTGCTGACGGCCTGAAATGGCCGAACACCGTTTAAAACTATGTTGCTGTTGCAAACGGCACGCGCGTGACCGATGAGATGCCGGCGCGGACAGGAGCCGGGATCAAGACCATGACAGCCGCCGAGTTCATCGTTGCGCGAGACGATCTCGAAACGTGCAAGACGATCGCAACCGAGCTTCCTGCCGGCGAGGCGCTGCCGCAAGATGCGCTGCTCGTGAAGGTCGAGCGCTTTGCCTTCACCGCAAACAACATCACCTACGCTGTGCTCGGCGACGAACTGAAGTACTGGCAGCTCTTTCCCGCACCGAACGGCTTCGGCAACATTCCGGTGTGGGGCTTCGGCGAGGTAATCGCCTCGAAGCATCAAAACGTCGCCGTGGGCGAACGCCTCTTCGGCTATTTCCCGATGGCAACGCATCTCGTGATCGAGGCCACCGATGTCAGCAAACGCGGCTTGCGCGACGGCGCCGCGCACCGGCAGGGCGTGGCGCCGGTCTATAACGCCTATTCGCGCATCGGCGGCGATCCCGCTTACGCAGGCCGCCAGGGCGACTATCAGGCGCTGCTGCGGCCGCTGTTCATGCTCTCGTTCCTGGTCGACGATTTCCTCGCCGAGAACGACGATTTTGGCGCGCGGACCGTGCTGCTCTCGAGCGCCTCGAGCAAGACAGCGTTCGGGCTTGCGTATCTTCTGCACACGCGCGGGCGCAAGGTGATCGGATTGACGTCGGCCGGCAATGCGGGCTTCGTTGCCTCGCTCGGCTGCTATGACGAGGTCGTCACCTACGACGGTGTGACGACGCTGCCGTCGGATACGCCGGTCGCCTTCATCGACATGGCCGGCAACAGCGCACTGCGCGCTGAGCTGCACCGGCACTTTCGCGATCAGATGAAATGCTCCGTGCGCGTCGGATTGACGCATCGCGCCACCGATGCCGACGAGGGTGAGTTGCCCGGCGCGAAGCCGCGCTGGTTCTTCGCTCCCGACCAGATCCGCAAGCGCGCCAAGGAATGGGGCCCCGGCGGCATCGAGCAGCGTTTTGCCACGGCATGGTCCGGCTTCGCTCCGCTCCTGGAGACATGCCTGACCGTCGTCGAGAGCCGCGGACCGGAGGCCGTGCGGCGCGTCTATCTCGGCACGCTGAAGGGCCGTATTCCGCCTGAGCAGGGCCACATGCTCTCCTTGCTCGGGTAATCGGCTTTTGGGCGCTGGCGAAACGGTATAGCGTCGATCTCAGAGGAAACGCCGCGAAGACGGCCATGAGGTCGCGCATGCTGGACAGGACGAAGGATATTTCCGTATCCGCGCAAGCCTGGCTCGATGAGTTCGAGCGCACGCTGGGCAAGCCTGATCGCACTGCGCTGGACCGCCTCTTCCTCGCCGACAGTTTTTGGCGCGATGTGCTGGCGCTGAGCTGGAACCTGCAGACGATCGCCGGCCGAGATGGCATTGCGCAAGAGCTGGCGACGCTCGCGCCCAAGGCGGCACCACGCAGCTTCCAGATCGCACAGAACCGCGCGGCGCCGCGCTGGGTGGCGCGCGCCGGCACCAACAACATCGAAGCGATCTTCAATTTCGAGACCGCGATCGGCCGCGGCAGCGGCATCGTCCGGCTCGCTCCCGATCCCGCTGACGGCGACCGGTTGAGGGCATGGACGCTGCTCACGGCGCTCGACGAGCTGAAGGGTTTTGAGGAACAGCTCGGCACGACGCGGCCGCGCGGACAGGCCTACTCGCGCGATTTCCGCGGGCCGAACTGGCTCGATTTGCGCAAGGCATCGACCGACTACGCCGATCGCGATCCCGCCGTGCTGGTGGTCGGCGGCGGACAGGCCGGGCTCGCGATTGCAGCGCGGCTGAAGCAGATGAAGGTCGATACGCTGATCGTCGACCGATGGCCACGGATCGGCGACAACTGGCGCAAGCGCTATCACGCGCTGACGCTGCACAACCAGGTGCAGGTCAATCACCTGCCCTACATGCCGTTCCCGCCGAACTGGCCGGTCTATATCCCCAAGGACAAGCTCGCCAACTGGTTCGAGGCGTATGTCGATGCCATGGAGCTGAACTTCTGGACCGGCACAGAATTCGAGGGCGGCTCCCACGACGATGCGAAGGGCCGCTGGACGGTCACGCTGCGCCGCGCAGACGGAACCAAGCGCATCATGCATCCGCGCCATGTGGTGATGGCAACCGGCGTCAGCGGCATCGCGAACATCCCGGACCTCCCGAGCCTCGACAATTTCAAGGGCACGTTGGTGCATTCGAGCCGATACGAGGACGGCGAGAACTGGACAGGCAAGCGCGCCATCGTCATCGGCACCGGTAACAGCGGCCACGATATCGCGCAGGATCTTTATTCCAGCGGCGCCGAGGTGACGCTGGTGCAGCGCTCGCCGACACTGGTCACCAATATCGAGCCGTCGGCGCAGCTTGCGTATGCGACCTACAATGAGGGCACGCTCGAGGACAACGACCTGATCGCGACCTCGATGCCGACGCCGCTCGCGAAGAAGACGCATGTGATGCTGACGGAGCAGTCGAAGGAGCTCGACAAGGAGCTGCTGGAGGCCTTAGGGCGCGTCGGCTTCAAGCTCGACTTCGGCGAGGCCGGCACCGGCTGGCAGTTCAAATATCTCACCCGCGGCGGCGGCTATTATTTCAACGTCGGCTGCTCCGATCTCGTCGCCCAGGGCGCGATCAAGCTGAAGCAGTTCGCCGACATCGAGGGTTTTGTCGCCGAAGGCGCGCGAATGAAGGACGGCGCGCTCCTCACCGCCGACCTCATCGTTCTCTCCACCGGCTACAAGCCGCAAGCCTATCTGGTGCGAAAGCTGTTCGGCGACGGCGTCGCCGATCGCGTCGGCCCGATCTGGGGCTTCGGCGACGGCTTCGAGCTGCGCAACATGTATGCGCGCACCAGGCAGCCCGGCCTGTGGTTCATCGCCGGCAGCCTCGCGCAGTGCCGCATCAACTCGAAATATCTCGCCCTTCAAATCAAGGCGATCGAGGAAGGGATGCTCGGGCGCGATGTAGGCGCGGCTTGAGCCTCTCGTCATTGCGAGCGGAGCGAAGCAATCCAGAATCTTTCCGAAAGCCAGTCTGGATTGCTTCGCTGCACTCGCAATGATGGTGTGGCAACGACCGCGCGTCGCTGAAACGAACAAGAGGAGAAGCCAATGCCAGCCATTCTCGGCACCGGCGAGCACCGCTACCGCGTCGTCGACAACTTCGCAAAGCTGCCGGATGGTTGGCAGCTCACCGACGTCGCCTCCGTCGCCGTCGACAGCAAGGACCGCATCTACGTCTTCAACCGCGGCGCCCACCCGATGGTGGTGCTGGACCGCGAGGGCAATTTCCTGCGGAGCTGGGGCGAGGGCCTGTTCTCGCGTGCGCACGGCCTGCACATCGACGCCGACGACAATCTCTACTGCACCGATGACGGCGACCACACCGTGCGCAAATGCACGACCGACGGCAAGGTGCTGCTGACGATCGGCATTCCCGAGAAGCCGGCGCCGTTCATGAGCGGCGATCCCTTCCATCGCTGCACCCACACGGCGCTGTCGCCAAAGGGCGAGATCTACGTCTCGGACGGCTATGGCAACGCGCGCGTGCACAAGTTCACCCCTGACGGCAAGTTGATGAAGAGCTGGGGCGAGCCCGGCACCGATCCCGGCCAGTTCAACATCGTCCACAACATCGCGACCGACGCTGACGGCTGGGTCTACGTCGCAGACCGTGAGAACCATCGCGTGCAGGTGTTCAACGACGAGGGCAAGTACGAGGCGCAGTGGAACAATCTGCACCGGCCCTGCGCACTGTGCTGCTGCGGCGGAAAGCAACCGACTTTCGTCGTCGGCGAGCTCGGCCCCGGCATGGCCGTCAACCGCAAGGTACCCAATCTCGGCCCGCGGCTGTCGATCGTCGACGCCAAGGGAAACCGCATCGCGCGGCTCGGCGGCGAGGAAGGCCCGGGCATTGCGAGCGGCAAATTCCTGGCGCCGCACGGCATCGCGCTGGATTCGAAAGGCGACATCTATGTCGGCGAGGTCGGCGTCACCGACTGGAAGACCAGTTTTCCCGACGAGGAGATGCCTGCCGCAGTGCGCACCGCGCGATGCCTGCAGAAGCTGGAGCGGGTACCGGAGTAGACGCGCAAACAGGACCGCCGCACGCCGTCGAGGCGACAGTGCCCACCCAACGTCGTCCCGACGAAGACTGGTCATCGTGTGGTACTGAGACTATCCGATGTGGCGGCATCGTTCGACACGTCAAGCTGTCGAAGGCTCACTCGACCTTGATCCCCGACGCCTTGATGATCGGCCACCAGCGTTCGGCCTCTTCCTTCTGGTAGGCGCGCAGCGCTTCCGGGGATTGCTGCATCAAGGGCGAGACCTGGATGCCGAGCTCGGCGAAGCGCTGCTTCACCTGCGGGCTCGCCAGGATCTGCACCATGGCGGCGTTGAGCTTTGCGATGACGTCTTTCGAGGTGCCCTTCGGCGCCCACAAGCCGTACCACAGCGACGCGGAGAAGCCGGGCACGCCGGCCTCATCCGCGGTCGGAAACTTCGGCCAGGACGGCGAGCGCGACTTGCTCGTGACGGCGAACGGCTTGATGGTGCCGGCGCCGACGAGGGATTTGAAGTTCGAGGCCGGCTCGATCATCGCATCGATCTGGCCGGCGACGAGGTCCTGCATCGCCGGACCATTGCCGCGATACGGCACGAACTGGAATTGCGTGCCGGTTTCCTTCTGGAACGAGATGCCGGCGAGATGGCCGGTGGCGCCGACACCGGCGATGCCGACCGACGCCTTGTCCGGATTTGCCTTCAGCCACACGATCAATTGTTTGAGATCGTCGGCGGGCAGGTCCTTGCGGCCGACGATCAAGAGCGGCTCGCTGCCGATCAGGATGACCGGTTCGAGATCGCGCAAGAGGTCGAACGGCAGCGCGTAGAGCCCGCCGGTCAGCATGTGCGTGGTCGAGGTTCCGATCGACAGCGTATAGCCATCGGCTGTGGCGCGCACCGCGCGGCCGACGCCGAGCGAGCCGGCCGCACCGCCGACATTTTCAATGACAATGGGCTGCTTCAGCACGGCGTGCAGGCGTTCACCCAGGAACCGCGCCAGCGTGTCGGTCGCACCGCCCGCCGGGAACGGCACGATCATGGTGACGGGGCGCGCAGGATAATCCTCGGCCATAGCAGGCCCGATCGACGCAGCACCGAGCACGGCCGCGAGCAGCACGGCGAGCCAGCCTCGCATGGATCTTCCCCAAATCGCGGCGTTTTTTGCGCGCTTGCCACCCGGCCGCCGCATTGCGTGCGGCTGAATAAGTCGCTCGGCGGGCTTCACAATCCCGTCACGCTGCATGTAGTATGTCAATACATGCTGCTTCGCAGCGTATATGGAGGCCGGGAGCGTTACTTGAACGCACATGTCTCGCAAGGCAGTTGGCCGGTGTTGGTGCTGAATGCGGACTTCCGGCCGCTGAGTTATTACCCGCTGTCGCTCTGGTCCTGGCAGGACGCGATCAAGGCGGTGTTCCTCGACCGTGTCAACATCGTCGCGCATTACGATCAGGCGGTTCGAAGTCCCACGCTGGAAATGCAACTGCCGAGCGTCGTCTCGCTCAAATCCTTCGTCAAGCCGACCACCCATCCCGCCTTCACCCGTTTCAACGTCTTCCTGCGCGATCGTTTCGCCTGCCAATATTGCGGCTCGCCCGAAGACCTCACCTTCGATCACATCATCCCGCGCAGCAAGGGCGGCCAGACCACCTGGGAGAACGTGGTCGCGGCCTGTTCGCCCTGTAACTTGCGCAAGGGCAATCTCACCCCGGCGCAGGCAAAAATGTTTCCGCGCCAGACCGCCTTCGCCCCGACCGTGCACCAGCTCCACCGCAACGGCCGTCTCTTCCCGCCGAATTATCTGCACGATAGCTGGCTGGACTATCTCTACTGGGATACGGAGCTGGATCCGTAGGATCAGCGCACACGGGGCAACTGGCCCGCGTTTCGAGTGGCCCCCCGATCTCAAGCCGGCGCGATGAGAGCACGGCTGGTCACGCCAAAATCCTCTCCAATCCGTTACCGGACCTTAAGATTCAGGCGGCAATCTCTCCCGCAATACTGCCGGCTGTTCCGTCCCGTTGCCAGAGATAGCGCGTTCATGCTCACCGAAACGCTTGAGCAAATTCAATTCCTGCCGTCGAAGCGGGAGACGTATGTGCGCGTCATTGTTGCGGGACTGGCGGCGATGGTGGCTTTCAAGGTCTTCCGGTTCTTCGAGGGCGGTCTGTGGGCCGGCAACCAGACAGCCGATTTCTCCGCGTTCCACATCGTCGCGCAGCACGTATGGCGCGGCGATCTCGACCTGACTTACCAGTTCGCGTTGTTTGCGCGGATGCAAGCGGAAGCATCCGGCGGCGCGACCAGCTTCATGCCCTGGACCTATCCGCCGCAATTCGATCTGCTGCTGGCGCCCCTTGGATTCCTGCCCGGCTGGGCCGGCTACTTTGTCTTCACCGCAGCAACGCTTGCAGCCTATCTGATCACGCTTCGCACAGTCGCGGCAAACCATCTGGCGCATGTGCTCGTCATCACGTTCCCGGCAATCGCGATCACCATCGCCTGTGGCCAGAACGGTTTTCTCACCGGCGCGCTGATAGGACTTGTCTGCATCAATGCCGATCGACGCCCGGTCCTCGCCGGTCTCGCGCTCGGTGCGATGGTGATAAAGCCTCACCTGGCCATTGCGGTCGGCGTCTATATGCTCCTGACACGCCGCTGGACCACGATCGCCACTGCCGCGATCGTGGTGATCGCGAGCTCGCTCGTGTGCACGATCGCGTTCGGGCCGCAAATCTGGATCGCATGGCTGGGCGCCATCAAGGAGTCCGCCGGCTATCTGGAGCAAGGGCGGTATCCGCTGTTTCGGATGATCTCGGTCTACGCGTCGCTGCACAAGTCCGGCCTTCCTCCGGTCCTGGCATTCTGGGGACAAACGGCCGTCGCGTGCCTTGCGCTCGCGGCCGTCGCACTCGCCGTCCTTCGCGGGCCGTCTGCCCGCTTCGCGCTCGGCGTCGTCGCGATCGTGTCGGTGATGATCAGCCCTTACGCCTACGACTACGATCTGCCGATCGTGGGGATCGGTCTTGCGTTGCTGCTTCCGGATCTTTCCAGACTGGCCAGTGCGCGTGAACGCAGCGTCTTGTACGGGCTCATCCTGTTCGTCAACTCCTACGGGCTGCTGCAATCGGCGCGGCTGGCTGCGGAGCACGCCACCGCGGAAGAGCTCGAGCACTATTTCACGCCGGCCGTCGCCGGCGTCGTGCTCCTGGCCGTGCTCGCGATGTTGCTGCGTCTCCTGCTTCGCGATGCCAGGACCGCGAACGCAACGCAGCGCGAGGAGCCCGCCGATCTTCTGCCGCGCCCCGCGCGCGTCCTGGAGTGAATCAGGCCCGCTGCAGCGCCAGTGTCACGCCCCCGAGTGTCAGCGCCATCGCCGCCCCTTCGCGCAGGCCGAGCGATTCGCCGAGAATGATTGCGGCGGAGACCACGCCGATTGCGGGAACCATCAGCATGCCGGTCGAGGCAGAGGTCGGCGGCAGGCGCCGCAGGGTCTCGAACCAGGTGACATAGCAGACGCCCATTGGCACCAGCGTCATGTAGATGAAGCAGCCGAGTCCTAGAGGCGTGATCGCGGTGGTATCGGGATGCTCGAAGAGAACACCGAGGATCAGCATCGTGGCGCAGCCGAGCCCGACCTGCCAGGCCACGACGACCAGCGGCGGCATCGGCAGCGGCTTACGGTTGAGCACGTTGCCAAGCGCAAACAGGATGGCGCAGGATAGCGCCAGGGCGATGCCGAGCAGCTTGTCAGCGCTGAATGCCAGGCCGTTGCCGCTGAGCAGCAACGCAACACCCGCAACGCCGAGAACGAGGCCTGCGACGTCGCGGATGGTCGGCCGCGTATGCAGGACCGGCCAAGCGAACAGCATCGCCCAGATCGGCATGGTGTAGGCGAGCAGAGCGCCTTCGCCCACGGTCACATATTTCATGGCGACCGTACCGAGCCCCATCCAGGCAAACACATTGGTGAAGGTCGCAAACAACAGCCGCGGGATCACCTCGCGTGGGACGGCAAGCGTCTCCTTCCGGCTGAGGGCCAGCATGGCGAGGATCGTCGCGGCGCAGATACCTGCGAGCCCGCGGGCGAACAGCGGCGGCCATTGCTGCAGCAAAAGCTTCATCAGCGGCCAGTTCAGCGCCCAGCCGAACGCTGTCACGCAGAGGCAGAGAAAGCCGATCGTCCTGTCGCGCCCCGAATCCATGGAGAACGCGCTTAGCAGGCGAACGCGGCCCGCTCCACCTCGGCTGGTGCATGCGGGCCATCGCGGACGACGGAACCCGCGACCGTTCCGCCCGTTCAGGTGAGAGGTGGCGCGGCTTACGAATGAGGGCATTTGTAGATGCTGCCCCTAGCCTGCCGTAGCCGACCAATCGGAGGTTCGCCATGCCCACAGCCGAGAAGGACCACGTCTACAAGATCCTGGAACTCGTCGGATCGTCGGAGACGTCGATCGATGATGCGATCAAGAACGCGATCAGCCGCGCCGCCAAGACCGTTCGCGAGATGAAGTGGTTCGAGGTCGTGCAGACGCGCGGCCACATCGAGAACGGCGCCGTGCGTCACTACCAGGTGACGTTGCGCGTCGGCTTCACGCTGGAGGGATGAGGACGGCAGCACCGCGCTCGAGCTGTGCAGCGCACTGGTGGCCGCCGCCGACCGCGAACTCTACGCGGCCAAGGACGGCGGCCGCGCCCGGCTGGTGATGTCGGGCGAGGTCATGCCCTCGCCGGCCAAGAGCGCGTGACGACCGAGGAATAGCCTTCATATGTTGGCGCCGCCGGATTTGTCGCCCGCGTTCCGACGGGATATGATTCCTGTGCCGCCGGATGCTTCGGCCAGGCTGAGAGCGTTGCTGTGGCTAACAAGATCGAGCTTATCCTCTTCGACATGGACAATGTCCTCTGCGAATATGACAGGGGAAAGCGCATCGCACATCTCGCGGAGATTGCGGGATCCACCAGCGAGTTCGTCTACAAGGCGATCTGGGAGGCAGGATTCGAGTTTCTCGGCGACAGCGGCGCCCTCGATGCAGCGGATTATTTACGTGGTTTTGGCGAACGCATCGGCTACCCCTTGTCGCTGGAGCAGTGGGTGGAGGCGCGGCGCCGTTCGATGAGGGCCGACCTCGCGATGCTGGAGATCGCCGGCGGCTTGCGCGGATCGGTCGACATTGCCGTCCTCACCAACAATACGACGCTGGTTGCCGAACACATCGATACGCTGCTGCCGGAATTGCGGCCGCTGTTCGGCTCCAGGATCTACACCTCGGCCCAGTTCAAGGCGGCCAAGCCCGACCCGCGATGTTACCGCCTCTGCCTCGCGGAGCTCCAGGCGAAACCCGAGACCGTCTTCTTTGTCGACGACCTCCCGGCAAATGTCACAGGCGCACGGCAAGCCGGTCTCGTCGCGCATCACCACACGTCGGTAGAGGCCTTCAAGCAAGCTCTGTCGAGTAACGGCCTGCTTCGGGGACGATGAACGAGCATCGCTTCAGGCGAGATCGACGCCGCCTCGCTCCGGGATCAGTGCGAGCAGCGCCACGATATCGAGGATGTAAAGCAGCGCGAGACCGGCGATCGCCGTCGGGAAGCCATAAGCTGCGCTGACGATGCCGACCACCAGCGGACCGAAGCCGGCGACCGCGCGACCGATATTGAAGAATACGTTTTGCGCGGTGGCGCGCGCCGCGGTCGGATAGAGTTCGCTCATCAGCGCGCCGTAACCACCGAGCATGCCGTTGACGAAGAAGCCCATCACCGCTCCGCCGATCAACAATGCCGTCGCCCCCGTCAATTGCGAATAGACCACCACCATGACGGCCGCGCCCAGCATATAGGTCAGGAACGCCGGGCGGCGACCGAAGCGATCGGCGGCGTGGCCGAACAGGAAGATGCCGAGCGCCATGCCGGCGATGGTGACGGCGGTCCACAGCGCCGATTGCGTGAGGCCATAGCCGAACCGCGTCGAGAGATAGTTCGGCAGCCAGATCATGATGCCGTAGTAACCGAAATTCTGCACCGAGCAGAGGATGATCATCCCGAGGCTGATCCTGGTCGTCTCGCGGTCGGCCACGAGCGCGCGGAGCGCGGAGCCGGCGTCCGCCGTCTTCGCCTTGTGCGCCACGAACACATCAGGCTCATGCAGCTTGCGCCGAATCACATAGGCGACGAGCGCCGGAAACACGCCGATCGCGAACATCCCGCGCCAGCCGATGAGGGGTAGCAGGATCGGCGTCACCAGCGCCGCGGTGAGCACGCCGAATTGCCATCCGAGGCCGACATAGGACGTCGCCCGCGCGCGCTTCGCGGGCGGCCAGGCCTCCGCCACCAGCGCCATGCCGATGCCGAATTCGCCGCCGAGACCGAGCCCGGCGATGGCCCGGTAGGTCAGCAGATCCCAATAGCCCTGCGCCAGCGCGCACAGCCCGGTAAAGACCGCGAACAGGACGATGCTCCAGGTCAGGACGCGGACCCGGCCAAGCCGGTCCGACAGCATGCCGAAGATGAAGCCGCCGACGACAGCTCCGACCAGAGTCCCCGTCACCAGCGAGGCCGCCTGCGGTTGCGTGAGATGAAGATCCCTGGAAATCGCCGTCAGCATGAAGCCGAGGATGAGGAGGTCGAACCCATCCATGGCATAGCCCAGCGCCGATCCCCACAGCGCACGGCGTGCCTCCGTGTCCGCATCCCTCGACGGCTGCGCGTCGATACCGGCAAGACCGACGCCTTCTATCTGGCTCATTGCTCCCCCGCTCCCCGGGCCGATCCGTTTGAATCAAGCCGTATCTCACATGCGCAGCGCGCCTTTAGGCCAGATGACACGCCACGGCGTGTCCACCCGGCCCCTCCTTCAGCTCCGGCGCGCTCTCCGAGCAGCGCGGCTGGGCGATCGGACAGCGGGTGTGGAAGTGACAGCCCTTGGGCGGCTTCATCGGGCTCGGCACGTCGCCCTTCAGGCGAATGCGGTTGCGCTTGAGTTTCGGGTCCGGCACCGGCACGGCGGATAGCAGCGCCTTGGTATAGGGGTGTTGCGGATTGCGGTAGAGGTCGCTCGCTTTCGCGATCTCGACGATGCGGCCGAGATACATCACCGCGACGCGGTCGGAGATGTGCTCGACCACCGAGAGATCGTGCGCGACGAAGAGATAGGTGAGGTTCAACTCGGCCTGGAGGTCCTCCAGGAGGTTGATGACCTGCGCCTGGATCGAGACATCGAGCGCGGAGACCGGCTCGTCACAGACGATCAGCTTCGGCTCGACTGCAAGCGCACGCGCGATCACGATGCGCTGACGCTGGCCGCCGGAGAATTCGTGCGGGTAGCGGCGCATGTGCTCGGCCTTGAGGCCGACCTTCACCAGCAGGCCCGCGACGCGCTCCTCCCGCTCCTTGGCGGAGGACGCGAGATTGTGGATGGTGAAGGCTTCGCCGAGGATGGCACCGACCGTCATGCGTGGATTGAGCGAGGCGAACGGATCCTGGAATACGAGCTGCATGTTCCGCCGCATCGCGCGCAGGTCGTTGCCACCGAGCTTGCGCACGTCCTGACCGTCGAACACGACTTCGCCGTCGGTCGGCTCGATCAGCCGCAGCACGCAGCGCCCCGTGGTGGACTTGCCGCAGCCGGATTCGCCGACCAGCCCAAGCGTCTCGCCGCGATTGACCGAGAACGACACGCCGTCGACCGCATAGACGCTGCCGACCTGGCGCGACAACAGGCCGCCGAGCACGGGGAAGTACTTCTTCAGCCCGGAGACGCGCAGCAAGGGCTCGCTCATGACGCATCTCCCAGATGACAGGCCATGCGGTGGCCGGGCGCGATCTCGCGCAACAGCGGCTCCTTCTTGGTGCAAATATCCATGGCAAAGCGGCAACGCGGGGCAAAACGGCAGCCGACCGGCGGATTGATCAGGATCGGCACCGAGCCGCCGATCGCCTCCAGCCGCGTCTTGTGCTCGCTGGCGAGATCGATACGCGGGATCGAGCGGATCAGGCCTTGGGTATAGGGATGACGCGGATCGCCGAAGAGCTCGTCGACCGGAGCCTCCTCCACAACCTTGCCGGCATACATCACGACTACGCGCTGCGCGGTCTCGGCGACGACGCCCATGGCATGGGTGATCAACATCACCGCCATGCCGAAGCGCTCCTTCATGTCCTGCAGGAGGTCGAGGATCTGCGCCTGAATGGTGACGTCGAGCGCCGTGGTCGGCTCGTCGGCGATGACGAGCTTCGGCTTGCAGGCGAGCGCCATCGCGATCATCACGCGCTGGCGCATGCCGCCGGAGAACTGGTGCGGATAGTGGTGCACGCGCCCCTCCGAGTTCGGGATCTGCACCAGCTTCAGCATCTCGATGGTGCGCTCGAGCGCCTGCTTCTTGGTCACGGCCTCGTGCCGGCGCAGGCTCTCGGCGATCTGCTCACCGATGGTGAGCACCGGATTGAGCGAGGTCATCGGTTCCTGGAAGATGAAGCCGATCTCCTTGGCGCGGATCTCGTCGAGCTGGTTGCTCGTCAGCGGCACGAGATCGCGGCCCTCGAAGATGATCTCGCCGGCCGCGATGCGGCCCGGCGGCATCGCGATCAGCTTCAGGATCGACATCGCGGTCACGGTTTTGCCGCAGCCGGATTCGCCGACGACACAGAGCGTCTCGCCCTTGTTGATGGAGATGTCGACGCCGTCGACGGCCTGCAAGATGCCGTCGTCGGTGGAGAAGTGGGTCTTGAGCCCTTTGATCTCGAGCAGCGGCGCCATCAGATCACCCGTCGCGCATCGAGCGCGTCACGCAAACCGTCGCCGATGAAGTTGATCGCAACCACCGCGATGAAGATCGCGCCGCCCGGAAACAGCGCCCAATGCGGGCCGATGTCGAGGAAGTCCTTGGCGTCATAGAGCAGCCGTCCCCAGGTCGGCGTATCCGGCGGGAAGCCGAGGCCGAGGAAGGACAGCGTCGATTCGGCAATGATAGCGGCGGCGACGTCGATGGTGCCGGCGATGATCACCGGGCCAACCGCATTGGGCAGGATGTGGCGCACCACCTGCCGCACCGGGCTCGCGCCGAGCGCACGCGCGGCCTCGACGAACTCCTTCTCGCGGATCGACAGGAACTGCGCGCGCACGAGGCGGGCGACCGGCATCCAGCGCAAGCCTCCGATCACCAGCACGATCAGGATGAAGATGCCGCCCTCGGGGCCGAACATCGTCTTCAGCCCGTCACGGAAGAGATAGATGAGCAGCAGCAGCAGCGGCAGTTGCGGCAGCGACAGGAAGAGGTCGGTGAGCCACATCAAGGCGTGCCCGAGCGCGCCGCGCGACATGCCGGCGAGCGCCCCGATCAGCGTGCCGACGAACACCGACACCAGCATCGCGGCGAGCCCGACTGCCAGCGAGATGCGGCCGCCATAGATCATGCGCGCCAGAATGTCCTGGCCGAGATCGTCGGTGCCGAAGGGATGGGCGAGAGAGGGCCCCTGCAGGCCGGCCACGATGTCGATGTCGTTGATCTTGACGCGCCAGACGAACGGTCCAACGACGACCGCCAGAACCAGGAGCAGGAGCAGGAAGGCGCTGACCACGGCAAGCCGGTGGCGGCGATAGCGCCGCCACGTCTCGCGCCAGGGCGAATAAGCGGCCCGCGCGGTGGTCCGTTCAGCGGAGGGAGATGCGAGGGTCAAGCCAGCCATACAGGACGTCCGCGATGAGATTGAACAGCACGACGAGGCACGCGAAAACGAAGGTGACGGCCATCACCACCGGCGTGTCGTTGGCCAGAATGGAGGAGATCAGCAGCGAGCCGATGCCGGGGATGCGGAAGATCTGCTCGGTGACGATGGCACCGCCGAACACCGCGGGCATCTGCAGCGCGATCAGCGTGACCACCGGGATCATGGCGTTGCGCATCACGTGCTTGACGATGACCTTGGCCTGGCCGAGGCCCTTGGCCCGCGCCGTGGTGACGTAGTCGAGCCTGATCACGTCCAGCATGGCCGAGCGTACGAAACGCGTCATCGACGCTGCCTGGAACAGACCGAGCACCGCCACCGGCATGATCGCCTGCCGGATCATCTCGAGCACCCAGCGGATGCCGGTCGCCTTGATGTCGGTGGAATAGACGAAGGGCAGCCAGTCCAGCGTGACCGAGAAGATCAGGATGAACAGGATGCCGGTGAAGAAGGTCGGCAGCGAGAAGCCGACGAAGGCGAGTGTGTTCGCGATCTGGTCGAACAGCGAATAGGGCTTCGTCGCGGCATAGACGCCGACCGGAATCGCGATCAGCAGCGCCAGGATCTGCGCCGAGCCGATCACGTAGAGCGTGGCCGGCAGGCGCTGCAGGATGAGCGTGTCGACGTCCATCCGACTGACGAAGGAAAATCCCCAGTCGCCATGCGCCATAGCCGAGAGCCAGTGCAGGTAGCGAAGGTAGATCGGATCATCCATGCCGAACTTCGCCCGAAGAGCGGCAGCGACCTCGGGCGGCACGTTCGGATTGGTCGTCAGTTCCGAGAACGGGTCGCCCGGCGCCATCGCCAGCACGATGAACAGCACCAGCGAGATGCCGAGCAGGCTCGGAATGGCAATCAGCAGACGACGCAGGACATACTGACTCATAGGGTAGAAAGCCCCTTCTCAGCCCGCGCGATCATGCCTCCCGGTACCAGTCGAACAGATTGTCGGTTTCGTTGGCCCAGCCGCTGATGATGCACTGCAGGTTGTTGGCGGCAGCTTCGACCTTGAGGCGATGCTGGACCGGGATGAACACCACGTCCTGGATCAGGAGATCGTTGGCCTTGATGTAGAGCGCCGCACGCTTGACGGGATCCATCTCGCCTTCGGCGGCCTCGATCGTCGCGTCGTATTCCTTGTTGACCCAGCGCGGGAAATTCCGCCCCTGCCACTTGTTCTCCTTGGTCGCCACTTCGCTCGAAATATAGCGACGCATGTGCTGGGCAGGATCGGGCTGGCTCATCGGAATCTGGAACATCTCCATATCCGCATAGAACTTCGGGTAGGTGTCGGGATTGCCGACGTCGGAGGAGAAGAATACCGTGGCTACGACCGATTTCAGCTCGACATCGATTCCCGCCTTCTGGCAGGCCTGCTTGACGATGGCCTGGGTCTTCTGGCGCGGGCCGTTGATGGAGGTCTGATACAGCAGCTTAAGCTTCTTACCGTCCTTCTCGCGGATGCCGTCCGCGCCGGGCTTCCAGCCGGCATCATCCAGGATCTTCGACGCCTTCTCGATGCTGAACTCCCACGTGGTGTTCTTGGAGACGAACTTTTCCGGGCCATTGAGGAAGTTCGCGGTGGTGCGGCCTGCGCGTCCGTAGATGGCCTTCTTGACGGACTCACGATCGACCAGCAGCGACAACGCCTTGCGCACGGCGGGATCGGAAAACAGCGGATGCTTCGTCTTCATCGAGGAGCGTTCGCCGTCGACCTCGGTGTTCGGATCGGTGAAGTTCAGCGCGACGAATTCGGTGTCACCGCCCACGGCGTAGACGGCCTTGCCCTTGCCGCCTTTCTCGAGCCGCAGCAGGACATCGTCTTCCACCTGAATGTTGTAGCCGAAATCGTATTCGCCGGTCTGGATCACCGCGCGCGCCGCCGAGACGGCATCACCGCCGCCTTTCATTTCAAGCGTATCGAAATAAGGACGGTTCGGCATGTGGTAGTCGGGGTTGAGCACGCCGCGCACGAGATCGCCCGGCTTGAACTCGACGAACTTGTAGGGGCCGGTGCCGACCGGCGAGAGATTGTTCGGCGCCTCGCGGGACTTGGCGCCCTTGTAATCGGCGAACAGATGCTTGGGGATGATGGCGTTCGGAGCCCCGACGAAGGCGTCGGCCCAGAACGGCGTCGGCTTGTTGAAGACGATGCGGACCGTGAGGTCGTCAATCTTTTCGACCACGATGTCGCGGAAGGTCCCGATGGTGAGCGCGGAGGTCGCGGGATCACTGGCGTATTCCCAGTTGAACACGACGTCGTCGGCCGTGAACGGCTTGCCGTCGTGCCATTTCACGCCGGGCTTGAGTTTCCAGGTCACCGACTTGCCGTCGGCGGCCAGCCCGCCGTTCTGGATCGAAGGGATCTCCGCGGCCAGCACCAGCTTCATGTTGCCGTCCGGATCCCAACAGGCGAGCGGCTCATAGAACAGGCGCGAGCCGTCCTGATCCTTGGTGCCGGTGGCGAAATGCGGGTTGAGCAAAGTCGGGCCCTGCCACCACAGCAGCTTCAGCGCACCGCCGCCGCCGCGCTTGGTCGGCTTGTAGGTCGAGGCGCCTTCCGCCATGGCGACGCCGCCAAGCGCGAGGATCTGGTTGGCGACGGGTGCGGTGAGGCCGATGGCGGCCATGCGCTGGATGAAGGCGCGGCGATCCATCTTGCCGCCCGCCACCTTGTCGATCATCGAACGCAGTTCTTTATCCAGCATGGTTGTCCCCCGTCTGGTTCCCTTACGGATGCAGGCGGCCGAGATGCGGCCGCCGGGTTTGGCTGGCGGTAGATGGCACACCGAATAGGGCGCGCGTCAACTGGGACCGTGTGTGTGCAAACGGTCTTCTGACTTTCCGTTGGGCAAAACTGCGTTCCGCAGCCCAAGCGCTCGGCAATCCGGCGTCAAAACGCGCCAAAAGCCGCGCTGCACTGCGGAAAATTTGTTCGCCGGATCAGACGAAGTATCGAGACGAAATTCTACGCCACGGACATATCGAGCGGCGGCGCGACGTGATCCGGCAGTGGGCAGACGTAAGGTGTCTTGGCCGTCCGCTTCATCAGATCCGCCTTGGCGGCCTTGATCAGCTCCGGTTCCGTGAGCGCCCTGACGCCGAGCCCGGCCATGGCCTTGGCCGCCTGCACCATGGCTTTGTGGGCATGCGCGCTCTTGCCCTGCGCCACGACCTGCCAGGTGTGGAACGGCGTGCCGATAGCAACCGTCGGTGCGTGCACCTGCACCGTCGGCACGACCCAGCTCACGTCGCCGACGTCGGTCGAGCCGACCAGCGGGTTGCGCTTGGCATCGAGCGGCACCAGGAAATCGGCGAGCGGACGATCGGTCGGCTCCATGCCGATCGCGTAATAGACCGACGCAATATCTTTCTCACTCAGCGTCGCGCGGATCTGGCTGGCAAAGCCCTTGTCCGCATCGTCGAAATGCGGCGGTCCGAGCTCTTCCATGACCCGGTGCAGTGCTTGCTCCAGCGGCGCGTTCGGAAGGATGTTCGAGACCGCGGAGATGATCTTCATCTCGACCTTGGTTTCGGTCATCAGCGCCGCGCCCTGCGCGATCTTGCTGACGCGCTCGACCAGCTCGGTCATGCCGGGCAGATCGCGGGCGCGAATCGAATAGCGCACCCGCGCATGGGCCTGCACGACGTTGGGCGCGATGCCACCGGTATCGAGCAGCGCGTAATGCACGCGCGCATCGCTCGGCATGTGCTCGCGCATGTAGTTCACGCCGACATTCATCAGCTCCACCGCATCGAGCGCGGAGCGGCCGAGATGCGGCGAGGCCGCCGCATGCGAAGTGCGGCCGGTGAAGATGAAGTCGGCGCGCGTGTTGGCAAGCGACGGCGTCACCGCCACTTCCCAGAAGCTGTGCGGGTGCCAGGTGATGGCGATGTCGGCGTCCGCGAAGGCGCCCGAGCGCACCATGAAGGCCTTGGCCGCGCCGCCCTCTTCCGCCGGGCAGCCGTAATAGCGCACGCGGCCCGGCACTCTGTTCTCGGCGAGCCAGTCCTTCACCGCGGTCGCGGCAAGCAGCGCCGCAGAGCCAAGCAGGTTGTGACCGCAGCCATGGCCATGTCCGCCAGTCTCGATCGGGCGGTGCTCGGCGACACCCGCCTCCTGGCTGAGGCCCGGCAGCGCGTCATACTCCCCCATGAAGGCGATGACCGGACCGCCCTCACCCCATTCGCCCATCAGCGCGGTCGGGATGCCGGCGACGTTCTCGGTGATACGGAAACCCTGATGACGGAGCTCGGCGAGATGTTCGGCGGCGGACCGCGCTTCGGTGTAGCACACCTCGGGCGTGCCCCAGACCTTGTCGCTCAGGTCGATGAAACGCGCCTTGATGGTGTCGACGCCACGCCAGATGTCACTGCGGTTATCCATGCTTCGGTCCGTGATCTAGGTCAAAACGAAGCGGCAATGGTTAGCAGCTTCGTCTGCGAACGACCAGCCGCTGGCCGGACACCAGCCATGCGGCCGGTGCCGGTATGACGGCATGTCTGTCAAATCTTGTGCAGACAGTTCCTGTGCCCTTTCGAAGAATTCACGCAGCGTCCCGAATTGTTGGCGGTCAAGTCTTTCAAGACGGCCGCCCCCGGCCTAAATTACCAATGCTTCGCGCGTCCGCTTGTCGCGACGAAGGGGCCGCGTTCGCTGATCAGGAGAACTCCATGCCCGCTCTGACCGAATGGCGCGTGCCGCCGGCCAACCAGCCGCGCGCGAGCGACTACGGTTTCGACCTCGACCGCGCGCTCGCCTCCATCGTCGGGCTGCACGCCATCATCCCACCGGACGCCTTCAGCGCAGAGACGCTGGGCACCGAGCGCGCCGGCAACGGCGTCGTGATCGACGACGGGCTGGTGCTCACCATCGGTTATCTCATCACCGAGGCGGAATCGGTCTGGCTGCATCTCGCCGACGGCCGCGTGGTGGAAGGACATGCGCTGGGCTTCGATTCCGTCACCGGCTTCGGCCTGGTGCAGGCGCTCGGCCGGCTCGACATCGAGCCGCTGCCGCTCGGCGCATCGGCCGCGACCCGGACCGGCGATCGCGTCGTTGTCGGCGGCGCCGGCGGGCGCACGCGATCGGTCGCGAGCCAGATCGTGGCCAAGCAGGAATTCGCCGGTTACTGGGAATATCTGCTCGACGAAGCCGTCTTCACCTACCCTGCCCACCCGAATTGGGGCGGCACGGGCTTGCTCAATGAGCGCGGTGAATTGATCGGGATCGGCTCGCTCCAGCTCGAGCGCGAGCGCGACGGCAAGGCCGAGCACGTCAACATGATCGTGCCGATCGATCTGTTGAAGCCGATCCTCGACGACCTGCGCAAATTCGGCCGCGTCAACAAGCCGGCACGGCCCTGGCTCGGGCTCTACTCGACCGAGATCGACAACCGCGTGGTCGTGATCGGGATCTCCTCCGACGGCCCGGCCGCGCGCGCCGAGCTCAAGACCGGCGACGTCATTCTCGCGGTCGACGGCGACAAGGTGACGAGCCAGACCGACTTCTATCGCAAGATGTGGGCGCTCGGCGACGCCGGCGTCGACGTCCCCCTGACGGTGCACCACGAAGGCGTCACCTTCGACGTCACGGTGACGTCGACCGACCGCTTCAAGCTGTTGAAGGCGCCGAAGCTGCACTGAGCAGGACTGACATCAGGCAAGGACGAGGCAATGACCGAGGCCGTGGTGGACGACATCGTCGCCGTGCTGCCACCGCTGCTCAATGCGCTGGAAGGGCTGGGTTTCGTCGGCCGGCACCTGCATCCGCCAGCCTTGTTCGGTGATGAACGCGATCGGTGCGCCGGACGAGGCGTTGCGGGCAGCGCGCGCCGGCATCGGTGAGTGGCCGGAGCAGTTCGCTGCACTTCACAGCCTGGTGGAGCGCGCCTGCGACGAGACGCTCGCCGCCTTCGCCGGCTTGCGCGAGGTCGAGCGCGGCAATGGCGATCTGGTCGCCGTGTTCCGCGCGCTGCGCCACGTGCCCCGCGCGCAGGAGGCGCTTTATCCGCTCGCGGCAAAGTTTCCGCCGGTGAGCAGTTTCTTCCTTGGCGCCGCGACACGCGAGGCTGAAAGCCTGCTGACGCGGCTTGCCGCCGACGCGAGCGAGCACACCGGCATCTTCCACGATCACAACGAGCCGGGCAGCCGTGGCGGCTTCTCCGTTTACGTACCCGAATATTACAGGCACGATCGCGCCATGCCTCTGGTGATGGCGCTGCATGGCGGCAGCGGCAACGGTCGCGGCTTCCTGTGGAGCTGGCTGCGCGATGCACGCAGCTTTGGCGCGATACTGGTTGCGCCGACCGCGACCGGCCCGACCTGGGCGCTGATGGGCGACGACACCGACACGCCGAATCTCATGCGCATCCTCGAAACCGTACGCAGCCGCTGGACCATCGATGCCACACGCCTGTTGCTGACCGGCATGAGCGACGGCGGCACCTTCTGCTACGTCACCGGGCTCGACGGCGCTTCGCCCTTCACGCATCTTGCGCCGGTCTCGGCGACCTTCCATCCGCTGATGGCGGAGATGGCCGATGCCGCGCGCATGCAGGGCCTGCCGCTCTTCATCACCCACGGCAAGCTCGACTGGATGTTTCCGGTGCAGACGGCACGGCAGACGCAAGCGGCGCTGTCGGCGGCCGGGGCCGACGTGACCTATCGCGAGATCGACGATCTCAGCCACTGCTATCCGCGCGAGATCAATGCGGAGCTGCTGCAATGGCTGAATGGGGGATGAACAATCCGTCCTTGCCTGCGCCGCAGTGCCGCGGAACCATCATTCCGGGCCGACGTTATCGACGGTCACCGGAGGTTCACCAATGCAGACTTTTTTCGGAATGATCCTGGGCGCGCTGCTTTTGGTTTGCGGCGTCTACATCTATGACTCCATGCAGACGTCGTCGGTCGCCAGCGGCGAGGTCGCGGCCGCCAACCGCACGCTCGTGAACTGGGACGTCGCCAAGGCCGACTGGGACGCGCTGCGTGATCGCGCGCACAAGGACTGGGTCCGCATCTCGTCGAAGTAACATCGCTCGAACACGAACGAGGCGCCGTCGCGATCCGCGGCGGCGCCTTTGTGTTGGCCGCTGTTGGTGCGGCACGCGGATCAGTTCATCTTGTCAGTTCATCTTGGCCTTGCGGGCGTCGGCGATGACCTGCTCGAACTCCGCCATCGTCAGCACGCCGGGCACGCGGTATTTGCCGACGATGAAGGACGGCGTGCCGCGGAAACCGAAGGCCTCGGCCTGATCGTTGTTGCGCTTGAGGACGGCGTCGATGTCCTTGGCGCGCGCGGTGAGGTCGCGCTTCAGGCGGTCCATGTCGACGCCGGCGCCAGCCAGCAGCTCATTGATGCGCGGCTCGGTCAGGCGCGAGCTGACGCCCATCATGGCGTCATGGGCCTGATGATACTTGTCCTGGAATTTCGCGGCGAGCGCGATTCGCGCCGCCGTGACCGAGACCGGACCGAGGACCGGCCAGTCCTTCAGCACCAGCCTCACCTTGCCGTCGTCCTGAACGACCTGGCGCAGCTCGGGCTCGAGCTTGCGGCAATAGGGACAATTGTAGTCCGACCATTCGACGATGGTGATGTCGCCCTGGGGATTGCCGGCAACGGGAACGTCCGGGTCGCGCAGCACCTTGGCTTCGGTCAGCACTTCGCCATCGTCGACCGCCGCCGCGCGCGCCGTGGCGATGCCCCCCGCCACGAGGGCGCCGGCCCCAATCAACGTCAATGCCGTGCGCCGCGTCGGCACAAGGCCGCTGTTAGTCCTGGATTTGGTCATATCTCGTCCCGTTTCGGCCCCATCGCCGCAGATACGGCGCGCGACCGGGAATTGTTACGCGACATATAGAGTGTCGCGCCGGCATTGTCATCGCACCGGCAGCGAGGGCTACGCGCGGGGCAACATCGCCATCAGCGTGCCGGTCATGGCGGCGATCAAGGTGGTCTTGCCGTCATGCTCGGCAAAGGCCTTGGCTTCGCAGAATGTCAGCGTGCGGCCCGGCTTGACGACCTCGGCCTTGAAGGTGAAGCGCTCGCCCCGGGCGGGCGCGAGCAACGTTGTCTTGAACTCGACGGTGAGAATGTCGGCCTCCCACTGCATCAAGGTGAAGGCGGCAACCCCGCAGGCGTTGTCCAGCCCTGCCGTGATGATGCCGGCGTGAACGAAACCGTTCTGCTGCGTGAAGGCGGACGAATGCGGCATCGCCAGCTCGACCCTGCCCGGCGCGAGATGGACGAGCGAGATACCGAGCGCACGCATCGCCGGCTGTCCGGCGAACAGCGCAGTGGCGGCCGCGTGGTAGTCCGGGTTTTTCGGCTCGAACGCGATCATCGCCTAGGCCTCGGCCGGCTGGGCGAGATGCGTCATGGCGATTTCGCGGATTGCATCCGCGAACGGCGCGGACCTACGCGCCGTTCTGTCCATATGCACGCCCGTGATCTCGCAGATCGCGGCGATCTCACCGGTTTCGGCATTCGTCATCTCATGCCGGAAGCGGATCGATTTGTCTCGGATCTCGAGGAGGACGCTGCGGATCTCGATGATGTCACCTGCGAGCAGCTCGCGCTTGTAGGTGATGTTCTGCTGTACCGCCGCCATGCCGCGGCCGGAGCTGCGCAGGTAACTCGGCGTCAGCCCGAGCCGCGCGAACAGATTCCAGTTGGCCTCGTCGAATTTGCCGACATACCACATGATGTTCATGTGGCCGACATGATCGCATTGCCACGGATAGACCGTGCCGCGATAGGTCGCCTCCTGCTCCATCGCAATTCCCGCCCTTTTGTGTCTGCCTTTTGATTTTGATACGGTAGCGTATCAGCCTGGGGACGCGCTAGCAATACGGCACCGTATCAAGAACCGGTGAGGCTTCCTTCATGAGCGACGACAGAGGCGACGTCTGGGTCGAGGCAGGATTTACCGAGCTCGCCCGCTCGGGCGTTGAGGGGGTCCGGGTCGAGGTCCTCGCCAAGAACCTCGGCGTGACCAAGGGCGGGTTCTATCGCCGCTTCGCCGACCGCGCCGCGCTGCTCGATGCCATGCTGGAGCGCTGGCGCGAAGGACGCGCCGCGGCGATCGCGCAGCAGACGAGCCT
Source organism: Bradyrhizobium sp. ISRA442 (assembly GCF_038085055.1). NCBI lineage: Bacteria > Pseudomonadati > Pseudomonadota > Alphaproteobacteria > Hyphomicrobiales > Nitrobacteraceae > Bradyrhizobium > Bradyrhizobium sp. ISRA442. Next base: position 194,561 of record NZ_JALGCN010000003.1, on the reverse strand, counting down.
CCACGGACAAGCGCCCCGCGAACGGCTGAAATCGCTGATCCAGCTCTATTCCGAGCGGCTGAACCCCGAAGGCATGGCGATCGAGCTCGCGATCAGGCAATGGGCCCGCGCGGACGAGAATGCGGCGGCGGCGGTCGCGAGCGTCGATGCCGCACGACTCAAGCACGTCGCCGAGCTCTATCATGCAACCGGGCTTGCGACTGAGGAGGCCGACGCGCAGGCCTTCCTGTTCTACTGCTTCATCTTCGGCCAGAGCCTCTTGTTCGTCGAGCGCAGCCCGCGCAAGCGCTCGCAGCTCGTGGCGAAGTCGGCCGAGAAGCTGCTGGACTAGATGCCTTAAGCGAAATGGCCGGAGCTCTGCTCCGGCCATCGCATCACATCGAGCCTCAGCCGGCGCCCTTCAGGCGCTTGTTGCATTCCGAGTAGTAGCCGCCGCCCTTCTCGATCCACTTCATGCCGCCATTGGCGTTGGTCGCCTTGTTGGCATTGTACTGGTCGACGCAGGTGTGCAGGCGGGCCTTGCCGGCCGTCTCCTTGGCATATTTCGGATCGACCGCGTTCGGGAACATCGCAGGTCCCGCCGGCAGCGCCGGAGCGGCGGCGGGAGCCGCCTCCTTCTTCGCCTGCTTCGGCTCGGCGGGAGCCGCAGGTGCAGCCGCAGTTGGCGCAGCAGCGGGGGTGGCGTCCGCGCCGCACTGGGCCTTGCGGAAGTCATTCCACTTCATGGTGCCTAGCGTACCGTCCTTCTTGGCGGCCTGGTATTTCGCGCTGCACTCCTGCGTGGTCAGCGCCTGCGCCGGCGCGCTCGCCACCAGCGCGGCGAATCCCGCCACCGCTGCGCCACACAACAATTTGGCTTGAATGGTCATCCTTGGTCTCCTTCTTGGTCTTCCCTCAAGGGAAGTGAAATGAGGATTGCTATCCTAGAGTGTCGGCGGCTTCCGACAAGGAAGCGATGCCAAAATATAGTGATCCCCTCGCGCGGCTTATTCATGCTGCGTTCAGCATGGCGAGCCGACGTTCGCGTCCCTCGCTAACTTGCAACCAAGAGTGCAACGCCATGAACCTCGCCTCGCGCCTCGCCGCCGTCGCCCTTGCCTCCCTGCTCGCCACCGGCACCGCCTTCGCGCAGACCGCCGCGCCGGCTGCCAAGACCGATACCGCGGCTACCACTGACAAGAAGGCGCCGAAGGAGCGCTCGGCCGAATCGCTCGAATGCTCCAAGCAGGCGGATGCCAAGGGCCTCAAGGGCAAGGAGCGCAAGAAATTCCGCCGAGAGTGCATGAAGGAAGCGAAGGCCGGCACCGCCGCCCCCGCGGACAAAAAGTAAATCGCCCCAATCCCCAACGTCGCATTTCGGCGAAAGGCGTGCGCATTGCGGCATGACTTGGCCGCAATTGTGCGCCTCCCGCCGATTTGCCATAAGGTGGCGTGAAGCAAATCACCGCCTCCCTGTCGTTCGAATGGCCGAGCCGCGCCAAGGTCTTGAGCGCGGTGGAGACGCTCGTCATCGGCTCTGCCGGCGGGCTGTTGTTTCTGGTCGCGGGCCTTCCCGGCGGGCTGATCTCGGGATCGATGATCGCGGTCGGGATCGCCGCGATCGCCGGCCGCCAGCTCGCGATGCCACCGCTCCTAACGCAGATCGTGCTGGTGCTGCTCGGCATTTCCTTGGGCTCCGTCGTCTCGCGCCACCTGATCCAGCAAGTCAGTGCCTATCCCCTGACCATCGGCCTGCTTGCGCTGGCAACCTTCTGCGCGACCTTCGGCTCGAGCTATTACCTCCAGCGTGTCCACGGCTGGGATCGCACCTCCGCATTCCTCGCCGGCAGCCCCGGCGCGCTGTCGCAGATCACGATCCTTGCGGTCGAGCGCGGCGCCGACTTGCCAGGCATCGCTGTGGTGCAGACCATGCGCGTCATCATCCTGACCGCCGCGCTGCCGCTGGTGCTGGCGCTGGCGGGCGTTGCGCCCTCCGCCGGGCCGTCGCTGACGACGACGATCGCCTCGCCGCTCGACCTCGTGAAGCTGGTCGCCGCTTCGCTGGCGCTGTCGCTGCTGTTGCGGCTGATCAAGTTTCCGGCGAGCTGGATGTTCGGCGCGATGATCGCCTCCAGCGTGCTGCATGGCGCGGGATGGGTCGAGGGCGGCCTGCCGAACTGGGTGCGCGGCGTGGCGCTGGTCGGCATCGGCGCGCTGATCGGCAGCCGTTTTGCGCGGATGAAAATCAGGACGTTGGCCGGCCACATCAACGCCGCGCTGGGTTCGTTCGCGGTCGCGATTGCGGTGTCCGGCGTCTTTGTCGGGATCGTGGCGCTCACCACGCAGGTGAAATTCTCCGACGTCGTCGTCGCCTTCGCGCCGGGCGCGATGGACGCCATGCTGGCGCTGGCCCTAACCCTGCACATCGACCCGATCTTCGTCGGCGCCCATCATTTGTCGCGCTTCGTGTTCGTGACGATCGCGACCCCCGGCATCGTGCACCTGTTCGGACGCACGCAGGACGATGTGGATGACTAGTGCGCTGCCGTAGGGTCTAGCGCTTCGCCGTCGCCACAAACCCCCACGCCGCGATCGCGGCCATCAGCAGCGAGATCAGCACGTTGTAGCCGGCGAGCGAGATGCCGAGGAAGCGCCACTGCACCTCGTCGCAGCGCACCACCTTCACGGTGTCGAGCCGAGAGAGCAGGTCGGTGGCGCTGCCGAGACTGACGACGGGGCCTGAGCAGTCGGTCGGTCCCTTCCAAAAGCCCCATTCGACGCCGGCGTGGTAGCCACCGAGCCCGGCATTGGCGAGCGTCGCCAGCGCGAGGATCGCAAGCCCGACGAGCAGCAGCGGCCGCGGCGCGCCGCGGCGTGCCGCGAACGCCGTGAGCGCTCCGAGCGGGATCGCCAGGTAATACGCGTAGCGCTGCTCGAGGCAGAGCGGACAAGGCAGGATTTCCAGCACGAGCTGGAAGAACCAGGCGCCTGCGATCGTCACCGCCGCGATCATGGTGACCAGAAGCGAGGCAGTCAGGGCGGGGCCGCTTGCGGCCCGGTTGAACGCTGGTAGTGCGGCACTATGGGTCGTCACGGCAGCCTCTATCGGATCGGTCGCGGCTTAAGCCTCTAACTCCGGCCCATGCCGCTGTCGAGAACGGCCGGGATCACTTTGGCGCGGGTTGACCCCGCCTTTCCCATGGCTATAGTCCGCCGGCTTCGCGACGCCCTCGCCAGAGGGGCCGACCGAGGGCCCCTGTGGCGGAACTGGTAGACGCGCTCGACTCAAAATCGAGTTCCGCAAGGAGTGCTGGTTCGATTCCGGCCAGGGGCACCACGCTTCGCCCTTTCGGGCTTCGCGTGGCGCAGCCATGTCAGACCGAAAGGCGAGGCGTGTCCGGCGAAGCCTCTTGGTGAAGACGGACTGGCGCCGCATCTCCCCTCCTAGCAATTGTCACATCTCCACTATATAAGCCCTTAGCTTCTTCGCTCACCGAAGAGGCTCACATGAACGACCTGCACACGTGGCTCTCAGAGCAGCACCACGGTCTGCGAACTTGCCGGACATTCCAGCAGAAACTCGAGACGCTCGGTCGCGACGACCCCGAGCAGCGCGGCCTGTGCCGTCTCCTGAGCAGCCTCGTCGGCAGCTATGTCGAAGCCTTTGACGAGGCCCCGGTACCGGTCGCAGTCGCTGATGACGCCTATCATCGCCTGTTGACGCTCCTCGCCAGCATCGATCCCAAGGGCGACGCAAGCCGGCGACTCGCCGACATCAACCGCGTGGCCGAGAGCGAACTCTGGCAGTGACGAGGCCACTGCGGACGCGTGGCAACGCCATAGCGCGTTGAAGACGCGCGTAAACGCGCTTAGGGCGTTGCTGCGCAGCGCCGGGACCCAGATGGGCAACGCATTCAGCGCGGAGAGACGGGTCCTCCTAACGAGTTCGACCTCCCCAGACTTCATGCTTATATCCTGCGGCAACGCGTGTTGGTGCAGCGAGTAGCTCTGATGGCCAGGAGACGCACGACGGAGCCGGATGACCTCCCCCGCTTTTTCGTCTGGGTCCGGGGGCTCGAAGGCCCCGAGCCGCAGAAATGGATGGCAATGGATTTTGGCGTCGACGACTGGAAGCGGTCGCAGGTGCTGTCCTATCTCGAGCTGCCGGAGGACGAGCGGCATCTGCCGCTGTCGGTGCTGGCGCGGCGGTACCCACCACCGCGAGACGAGCTGAATGGATGATCCGGCGCGGTCGCGCAGTCCGCTCACGCGATCGCTGCGGCCTCGTCCGGCGGCGCCTGCCGCCACGGCAATCCGGCTTGCTACCTCAGCGGGTTTATGCACAGAATGCAGCTCTATTTTCATGACGCAACCATTGATTGACGCTGGCGGATGCCGCCCGGCTGGGGCTTGAGCGGGCACCCCGGTCAAGATTGTCGGAGGGGGTCCATGCTGCACGATCATGGGGCGCAGAACGCCGATCCTGCCAGTGCGGGCGGCGCCACGAAGGCAGAGGATCCCGCGACCACCACGCCGCCGAAACGCAAGCTGGTGCTGTTCGCCGACGGCACGGGCAACGCGTTCACCACCCAGGAATCCAGCGTGTGGCGCCTCTACGAGGCGCTCGATCACACTCAGCCCGACCAGATCTCGTACTACATCAAGGGCGTGGGCACCGCAGGCTGGGCGCCGCTTGCCGCGCTCGACGGCGCCACCGGCATTGGCGTGCCGGCCAACGTCCGCAAGCTCTATCGATTCCTGTGCTGGAATTGGCGGGAGGGCGACGAGATCTACATCTTCGGCTTCAGCCGTGGTGCCTTCACGGCGCGCACACTGGCGGCGATGATCGCGAGCCAGGGGCTGGTGCCGGCACAGATCAAGGGCGAGCCGGTCTCGCATGCAGAGATGAACCGCAATGCCATGGCGGCGTGGCGGAAGTACCGTAGAACGACCGTGCCGTTCTACAAGAGCCTGCCGACGATCTGGATTGCGCGAATAATCCGGGACGTCCTGCTCTTTCTCTATCACGGTCTGCTGCTGCATCGTCCCTATTGCAAGGTCCGCAAGGCGATGGGACGTCGCGCGAACGTCAAGATCGAATTCCTCGGGCTGTTCGACACGGTCGAGGCGTTTGGCGTTCCGATCGAGGAGCTGCGCGTCGCGATCGACTGGGCGATCTGGCCAATCTCCTTCCGCAATCACCGGCTTTCGGACAAGGTGAAATACGCCTGCCACGCGCTCGCGCTCGATGACGAGCGCACCACCTTCCACCCGCTGCGAATCGACCAGAGCAAGCTGGCGGCGAAGCAGGTCGTCAAGGAAGTGTGGTTCGCGGGCGTTCATTCCGACGTCGGCGGCGGCTATCCGGAATGCACGCTGTCCTTCGTGCCGCTGGTGTGGATGGTCCAGCAGCTCGGCAGCAAGCTCCGCTTCCAGGACGGCACGATCGAGCATTTTTGCGCATATCAATCGGCAATCGGGCCGGCGCACGATTCGCGCAGCGGCGCGGCGGTGCTTTACCGCTACGGTCCGCGCCCGATCCTTGAAGGCAAAGCGAACGGCGGCACGCCGGTGGTGCACTTCGCGGTGGTCGAGCGCATGCTGTTCGGGTGCGACGACTATGCACCGATTATGCTCCCTGCGAACGCCCGGGTGCTGATGCCAGACGGAAGTATCAGGGACCTCGCCAATGGCGGCACGCACAAGGCAATGCAGGACGCCTATCTGGAGAAGGCCAGGGGGCCGTTGAGCAAGGAAGAGGCCAGCGCCTTCGCCACGATGAACGCGCCCGACGCCAAGATGGCCAATCTTGCGCGCGGCGCCGTGTGGTGGCGACGCGTGGCCTATTTCTCGCTCCTGATCATGGCCGGTGTGATCGTCGCCTGGCCGTGGATCGCCCACAAGATCGTCGAGACATCCGAGGACAACGGCCTGCGCGATACTCCAGTGCTGCGGATCATTACCGACATAGACTGGGGCCTGGGCGCCGTGATCGGCCCGATTGCAAACCTGCTCAAGGACGTGTTGCCATCCTATGCCGGACCATGGCTCAACATCGCACTCTATTATCCTTTCCTGACCTCGCTCGTTGTGCTCGCCACGTGGGGGGTCTGGAACCTGAACTCTGTGCTGCGCGACGGCATCCAGGAGCGCGCGCGGCTGGCCTGGTACCGGCCGGATCGCAAAGCAAGCCTGAAGCACCTCAGCAGGGTGAACGTGCTGTTCAGATTTGGCGGCTTTATGCAGAGGAAGGCGTGGTGGATCCGCCTCCTGTTCGCCAAAATCGTCTTTCCGTTCGCCTTCATCGTCGCGATCTACTCCTCGGCCCTCATGATCGCCTCGAACAGCTTTTTCACCTGGCGCGTCGCGACGGGGCAGGTTTGCGAGAGCCCCGAGACTAAGACGGAACGAGAGAAAAAAGCAGGGTTGAACGTAGCGACGAGTATCGCGCCGGCGAAGCCGGTGAGTGACACCGCGCTGCAGGCGAGCGAACTGTTCAAAGTCGAGCAATTCTGTTGGGCGAGCAGGCTCGCGGTCGAGAAGGGCCGCAAGTATCGCATTTGGATCGACATGGACGAACCCTGGTTCGACCGCACGATCATGACCGGCGTCAACGGATTCCAGACCTACGAAATACACCACTATCTCGCCTTGCCAATCCGGCGGTTGTTCGGCGCAGACTGGTTCCAGCCGGTGGTGCGCGTCGGAGAGAAGGGATTGAACGATCAACCCTTGCAAGCCGTGAACGTAGTCTCCGCCGACGAGCTGCCACGTCGCATGAATCCTACTCTCCCTGCGGAAAGGGACATGGACAAGTCGAAGAACAGATATCCCGTCCGCCTCGAAGACGCGACGGGACTGCCGGATCCTGCCGACACGGAGAAGCTGAAGAAGCTGAAGGACGAGATCGCGAAGATGGGCACGTTCGATGCTCTGGCGCAAGACGATACGGCACGGAAAATCTGGGACGCGCAGCACCTCACCGATCGGGTGGTCGCGGAATTCGTGGCGCCGGACTCCGGCGAGCTGTTCTTCTACGTCAATGACGCCGTGCAGATCTTCCCGGGTTTCCTGAGATGGCTGGTCCCAGCAAAATTCGCGGCCTATTTCGGGCCCGACGAGCAATACTACAAGAACAATAGCGGCACGGCGCGGATCACCGTGCAGCGGCTGCCGCCGCCGGAGCAGCCGGCGCCAGCGCTGGCGAACAAGTAACGTCTGAACCCACGCGCCCGATGCGATTGGTCCCCCGCCTGTTGAGCACGACGCCGCGAGGTTTTTTCCGCCCCCATGATTATGGGTGTCGCGCGGTCCGCGCCGAGGCTAAAATTGCTCGGCCCGCGGGGGACACGCGGTGCGGGACGATGATCATGACCGAACAGGGCGAGACGGGTGAGGCCATCACCATCCTCCTCGTCGAGGACGACGCGCCGACCTGCTGGCGGCTCCAGGACGCGTTGGTCAAGGCCGGCTACGAGGTGCGCACCGCCGGCACGCTGGGGGAAGCCCGCAGCGCACTCGGCGAGGGCGCACCGCGCGTGCTGCTGACCGACTTGCGGTTGCCCGACGGCCACGGCGTCGAGCTGATCCGCGAGACGCGGCAGCGGTTTCCAGACACCGAGATCATGGTGATCTCCGCCCTCGGAGACGAGGAGAGCGTGATCTCGGCGATCACCGTCGGCGCCACCGGCTATCTCCTGAAGGATGCGTTCCCGACCGACATTGCCACCACCGTGCGCGAGCTCGTCGCCGGACATTCGCCGATCTCGGCCTCGATCGCGCGCTTCATCGTGCGCAGAACGCAAGGTACCGCGCAGGGCTCTGCCGAGCCGCCGCCGGGTCCCGCGCTCAACACCGCAAAGCTCACCCCGCGCGAGATCGACATCCTCTGGGGGATCGCCAAGGGCTTCAGTTACGCCGAGATCGCGAGCCATCTCGGCCTGTCGCGGCAGACCGTGCCCGGCCACATCAAGAACATCTATCGCAAGCTCGAGGTGCACACGCGTAGCGAAGCGGTGTTCGAGGCGGTGCAGCAGGGCCTGATCAAGCTGTGAGCGAGGTTGCAGCGAAGGCAGTGGTCACGCGCACGCGGCTGCGGCTTCGGGCCTCGCGCCTCGTGCCTTACCTGCTGCTCCAGGCGCTGATCGTGATCGCCACCATCCTCGGCTTGCGGCTGCTCCAGCCGAGCGATCCCGACGATTTTGCCGTGAGCGAGTTTTCGCTGCAGGAGGACGGCACGACACGCCCGGTGACGCTGCCGCATTTCACCGCCTCGCGCTATTCGCTTGCCGACCCGCCGCTCTACAACGGCACCTTCACCTTCCGAAACGGCGATGCCGCATCGGGATGGTCGGTGTTCCTGCCGCGCTTCAGCAATGCGGTGGAAGTCGCCATCAACGGTGTCGTCGTACTCGACTCCCGGCGCGACGCTAACGCCAACCGGCCCGACCGCAACACGCCGCAGATTGCGGTCATCCCGTTCTCGCTGCTGCACGACGGAGCCAACCAGATCGCCGTGCGGTTGTTCATATGGGGGCCGCTGAAGGGCTTTCTCGACACCGTCTATGTCGGGCCGGACGAGGCCTTGCGGCCGGCCTTTGAGACGCGAACTCTGCTGTTCGTCACGCTGCAGGTGGTGTTCTCCGCCTGGCAATCGATCCTCGCCCTCATTCTCGCGATCATGTGGCTGATGCGCCGGCGCGAACCGGTCTATGGCGTGCTGGCGGCCGCGATGGTGCTCGGCGTGGTGCAGACGTTCCTGCCAGCGCCCGTGCCTCCGGCCACCTCGTTCCGGCTCGCGCCAGTGCTGCTGGCATCGGCGCCGCTCGAGAGTGCCCTGATCGTCGTTTTCGGCGTGCTGTTCTTCGGCTGGCGCTGGCCGCGTCACGGCACGCTCCTGTTCGCGCCGGGGCTGATCGTGTTCGTTGTCGGGCTGACTGCGGGGCCGCCGCTGCCGCGCATTCTCTTCCTGTTCTTGGGTATTCCGACGGTGGGCATCTGTCTGTTCCTAATGGCCTGCGTGACGGCGACCGCAGTGATCCGGCGGCAGGACGCGGCGAGCTTCACGATTGGCTGCGCAGTGACCATCGTGCTGACTTGCTGGGTCCACGACATGCTGTCGGTGTTCGACATCGTGTCCAACGAGCGCATCTTCGTCTCGCGCCTGTCCTATTCGGCGATGCTGGTCGCGATCGGCGCAGGGCTGACCTGGCGCTTCGCCCGCGCGCTGAACCAGGTCGACAATTTTGCCGGCCAGCTCGTCGCGAGGGTGCGCGAGGCCGAGGAGCGGCTCAAGGCGAGCTTCGCCCGCGAGGAAGAGCGGGCGCGGGCCGCAGCGCTCGCCAACGAGCGCACGCGCCTGATGCGCGATCTGCATGATGGCCTCGGCGGCCAGCTCGTCAGCATCGTCGCGCTGTCCGAGCGCGGTCATGAAGGCGCGACCATCACGGATGCGGCACGCGCCGCGCTGAAGGATCTTCGCCTCGTCATCGATTCCATGGACGACATCGGCGGCGACCTCATGCTCGCGCTCGGCTCCTGGCGCGAGCGTGCGGCGACACAATTGCGGCCGCACGAGCTCGTGCTCGACTGGCACGTGGCAACACCGCAGGGCCTGCCGCTGCATCCGGAGCTGCGGCCATGGCACGTCATCCAGATCGTTCGGATTCTGGACGAGGCCGTCACCAACGCGGTCAAGCATGCAGGCGCCCGTCACATCGCCGTCACCATCGAGACGCTCGATGATGGCCGGGGGCCATACGGAGTGATCAGCGTCGGGGATGACGGCAAGGGCTTTGCGCTGGCCGACAATGGCGAGGCGGCGGGCGCACGCCAGACGGCGCGGGGCCTGCGCAACATGAAGAGCCGCGCCGCCCGCTGCGGCGCTGTGCTCGATTTGAACTCTGATTCCTCGGGCACCCGCGTTCGGCTGCAATTGCCGCAGCGTTTTCCCGACAGCGACGCAGCCGCGGGCTGAAAAGGCCCCCTCTCCGAACGTGTGGGACGCACGGAGAGAGGGATCGGACCGGGATTTCTGCCTGCGGAGGACGGGGGTTGCGTTCGCAAGTCGTCCCATTGCCCGAAACGTTCGTCCTCTCCCCGCATCTGCAGTCGCTAAAGCGTCGGCGGACAAGAATGGGGCAGGGTGACGAAAGAGCTCAGCGCACACCGACGCGGTTGACGGGACCGCCGCGGTTCATCGGCGTGCCAGCCCGCACACCGACGCCGGGCGCACCCACGCCGGGCGTCGCCACCGCCGCCGCGGCAACCGGCGCAGCCGGTGCAACCACCACGGCCGCGGTCGGCCGCACCACGCAACCCTTGGGCACACCGACGGTCTTGCAATAGACCACTGCCTGCGCGGGGCTCGTGCCCAGCGACACCATCGCCGCACCCGCCAGCGCCATGATGGTCAAGCCGGCGCTCAACGCTCCTGCCTTCTTCAACATCTTGCTCTCCTGCTTCCCGTTCGGCGTCCCGATGCGATTACCGGGTCTCGCAGCCGACGTGCGGCCTCAATGGCAAAAGACGGCGCGCCGATACATGCCATGAAGATGGGGTGCGGCGGTCGTTGCGGCGCAAGGCCGGCACCCCCGATGCCATGAACATGGCATGGACCGGCCATCGGCCGGGGCGCAAAGGTCGCGCCGCTTGATCTCAAACCGGACTACGACAATTCGAGAAAGAGGTGCTTTATGAAGACTTCGATTCTTGCCGCGCTGCTGCTCGCCGCGACCGCCCTTCCCGCGTCGGCGCAATCCGGGCCCACGCCGCAGGAGCAGATGGCCTGTCGTGGCGACGCCAGCAAATTCTGCGCCGAACATATCGGCAAGCCGCCGCAGATGAACGCCTGCCTGCGCGACAACAAGGCAAAGCTCTCCGACGCTTGCCGCAAGGTGGTGGAATCGCACGGGGGTTGAGGTAACCGTCATTCCGGGGCGCGCCAACGGCGCGAGCCCGGAATCCCTCTCGCCACGTTACGAGCTAATGAATGAAATTCCAGGCCTGCGTGCTACGCACGCATCCCGGAATGACGAGGCGAGTTTGCGACGTAGGTCTCGCCATCGCCCACCAGTCGGCCTGTCGCCCTAATCATCATCATCCGGCCCGAACAGCCTGATCTGCGGGAAGCCGCCGCGGGGGCGCGCGGCGAAGTCGCGGGCGTCGGAATCTTCGCGGATGTTGCGCGCAACATCATCCCAGTCGGTGCGATCGCGCATGCCGCGTGAATCGCGGAATTCGTTGCGGCGGCGCTCGGCCCAGCGCTCGCGCCGTTCGGTGCGGCGCCGCTCGGAGGCCGCCCGTTTCACGTCGGAATCCTTCGCCCTCGCATTGGCGTTTTCGGGCGAGGATGCCGGCTCGGTCGATGCCTGCTGCTCAGCAGGTTTGACGCTGTGTACGGCTGTCCGCTTCGACTCTTCTGTTGCATTCCGCGGCGGTGGCGGCGGCGCCGGAGGTTCAGCTTTGGCCTGAGTGGTCTGCGCTTGCGGTTTCGCGTCAGCCTTTGCTTCGGATTTCGCTTCAGATTTGGCTTCGTCGTGCGGCTGCGCCGGCGCGGCGATCGTGGCGCCGAAAGCCTGCGAGCCGGCGAGATATTGGATGCGTTCGGATCGCGCGCTCTCCGCGCCCGCGGATTCGGCGCGCCACTCCGTGGCGGTGTCAGGGCCCTGCTTGGGCGCGATCGGATTCATGATGTTGCCGGCGACGATGCCGCCGCCGAGACCAATCGCGATCGCCGCAATGATTGTTCCGGCACCGACGAAATAGGCTGTCGAGGCGCGCATTGGTCCACTCCGTCTTTTGGAGCGGGCAACGCGTGGGGATTACCGGATGTTCCTGAAGGCAGAAGCGCGGTCCCGAGGGGGAACTCGCGTCAGATCTGCTGCGCGACCTTTTCCAGTCCGATGATGCGGGCGAGCTTGCGCACTTCCTCTTTCTGGTCGTCGCGCAACTGGAACAGCAACGGCATCGCGGCCGATTTCAACTGCGCGATCTCATCGCAATTCGGATCGATCGGCACGCCCGGCGCATTCGGATTCGACAGCTTGTTCGCCTGGATCTTGCGGGCGACGTTGCGCAGCGCGGTTTCGACCGACGGCCAGTAATATTCCTGCGAGGAGGACAGCTTCAGCCGATCCCTGATGCCGGCGATCTGCACGTCAGAGAGCAGCGAATAGGCTTTCTGCGGCTGCGGCTTTGCCACCTTCGGCTTGGCGGGAGCCTCGACGGCATGCGCCGGCGCATCAGGCGCGCTGGCCTTGGACATTTCCTTGGGCATCGCGAAGTCGGACGGCGTCGCCGCCGCGAAGGCCTGGCGAAGCGGCTCGGTCAGCGCAGGCATTTCAGTTTGAGTCTGCACCGGCTCGATCGCAGCCGAGGCGAGCGCCAGCGTCGGGATCAGGCGGTCGGCTTTGGCGGCGCGGTTGGCAGCGACCGGCTTCGGCGGCGGGGCCTGCGTGATCATCTCGGCGCTGACGCTGGGCACGCTGTCGCGGCCGAGAATGGCGGTGGCCGCGGCGCCGAGGACGAGGACGCAGGTCAGCGCGACGATGGTGATGGCTTTGGACAAACGTCTCTCCGCGTCCGGCTTTCAAGTCCACGTGATCACTGCCCGGAAACTGGGCGGTAAATAAGGCCTAACCGTGCCGCCACGGCGGAATTCGCTGGGACTGGGGCGACACTGGCCGGAACATTCAATGAATCAGGCAGCTATCGCGAGGTCATAGGCGTCCTGGATGTCGGCGACGATCTCGGAGGCCTCCCAGACGGCACGCGGCTCGACCGATTGCAGCGTTACCGTCCAATTGCCGCCCCGGCGGGTACGGGGGACGCTGAGGATATCGAAGCGCACGTTTCGGCACAGCGGATGACGGGCGAGCGCATGGGCCACGCGGATGCGGATTTCATCCATCGACGCCGACGTCTTGGTGTTGAGAAAATCGAAGTCCATCGCCTGTCCCTCTCGGTCCTGATTGGCGCCCTTGAGAGGATTCTTGGCGGGTGATGGTTAATCTGCCGTTAAGCGCGGCGAACCGCAGGAGTGCGGGATTAACCGTGCGGCTTCTTCTCCCTCTCCCCGCTCTTCGCGGAGCCGCGACGAGCTTCGCTCGCGCTGAGAAGGTCGGGGTGAGGGGCTGTCTCCACACAAACGGTGAAAGTTGGATTCGCGGAAGCTCCCCCTCACCCGCCGCGCTGCGCCCCGCCCGTTCCGCGATATTCCGCAATCCTACGCGCGACGAGATCGTCGACCCCCGGCACGTCGGTCACGCCGGATGTCGAATGTCCGCCGCTCCAGATGTCGCGCCAGCGCTTCGGGCGGCTTTCGCGCGCGGTGATGTCGATGTCCTTGCCGATGTCGATCGCGCCGCGCGCCGGAAGGTCGTCCGGATCGAGACCGGCAGCCACGATCGACGGCCTCAGCATGTTGGTTTGAAGTCCGGTGAACGCGGTGGTGAGCAAAATGTCGTCGGCGCTGCTTGTGACCAGCATCTGCTTGTAGCGGTCATCCGCCATGCTCTCGCGCGTGGCGATGAACTTCGTGCCCATATAGGCGAGATCGCAGCCGAGCACTTCGGCGGCATGGAGCGCACGGCCGTCGCTGATGCCGCCCGCGAGCACGATGATGCCGTCAAAGAACGCGCGCACCGCGCGAACGAAGGCGAACGGGTTGAGCCAGCCGGTCTGGCCGCCGGCGCCCGCGGTGAGCAGCACGAGCCCGTCGGCGCCGGCTTCAGCCGCGCGCTCGGCATGCCGGATCGAGGCGACATCCGCCAGCACCAGCGCGCCGGCATCATGCAGCGGCTTCAGCACCGGCGCGGGCGAACCGACCGAGGTGATGACGATCTCCGGCCTGCGTCGCAGCAGCGCGGCGAGATCTTCTTCCAGCCGCGTATTGGAGCGATGCACGATCAGGTTCGGGCAGAGCGGCGCCGGCTTGCGGCCGGTCTGATCCGCATGCAGCTCTAGCTGCGCTGCGATCTCGTCCAGCCATTGCTCGAGTTGTTCCGTGCTACGGCAATTCACGGTTGGAAAACTGCCGATCACGCCGTTGCGGCAGGCCGCGACCATGAGCTCGACGCCCGACACCAGAAACATCGGCGCCGCGATCAGCGGCAGGCTGAGACGATCGCGGAAGCGTTGCAGCCGGTCGGACGTCACCCATGCCTCCTTGCGCGGGCTCCGCCATTCCATCCCGCATTCGCTGTGCTAGCGTTGCGGCAACATTGGCACGCTCAGGAGCCGATGACAAAGCAACGAGGAAACATATGCCCGATCCGGTCCACGCAATGCCCCCGACTTGCGCGCAGACGCTACGCGCACTGTCGCGCTATCCTGGTCGCACCGCCTTCGCCTGGCCCGGCGGGTCGCTGACCTACCAGGGCGCGATCGATCTGATCGGCCGTATCCAGGGCGTCTTCATGCGGATCGGACTTCAGCCCGGCGCCCGTGTTGCCTTCCTGACTGCAAACCGCGCCGACACCTGGTGCGCCGGCGTGGCCGCGCAATTGTCGCGGCTTTGCATCACCTGGCTGCATCCGCTGGGATCGCTGAACGACCAGCTCTTCCAGCTCGAGGATTCCGAAGCCGAGATGCTGGTGGTCGATGCCGCCGCTTTCCGCGACCGCGGCGGCGAACTGGCCGCGAAGGCAACGCAGCTCAAAGCCGTCTTCACGATGGGCCCGGCGGATTACGGCGTCGATCTCCTGAAAGCTATTGAAGCGGCCGGCCATGCCAGCGCGCTCTGCCTTGCCGGTCCTGACGATCTCTCCACACTGAACTACACCGGCGGCACGACAGGCAAATCCAAGGGTGCGCTACGCTATCACCGCGAAAATGGCGGGGCCGCCGCCGCGATCCTTGCCGACTTCGAAATCCCGGACGGCGCACGCTATCTCACGGTCGCCCCGATCAGCCATGTCGCCGGCACAAAAGTGCTGCCGACTCTGATGCGTGGCGGCACCGTGCACATGCTCAAGGGCTTTGATCCCGAGGCCGTGCTGACCACGATCGCGCGCGAACGCATCAACTTCACCCTGTTCGTACCGACGATGATCTACGTGCTGCTCGATCATCCCGCGCTCGACAACACCGACCTCTCCTCGCTGGAGCTCGTGCTCTATGGCGCGTCCGCGATGTCACCAAGCCGCCTGGTCGAGGGCATCGAGCGGATCGGACCGGTGTTCTCGCAGCTCTACGGCCAGACCGAATGCTACCCGGTTTCGGTGCTGCGCAAAGCGGACCATGATCCGAAGACGCCGGAGCTGTTTTTGTCCTGCGGCTTCCCGATCGCGGCCTGCGAGGTCAGGATTCTCGACGACAACGACCAGGAAGTGAAGACCGGCGAAGCCGGCGAGATCTGCGTGCGCGCCCCGCACGTGATGGCGGAATACTGGAAGCGGCCGGACATCACTGCCGAGACCCTGAAGAGCGGCTGGCTGCACACCGGCGACATCGCGCGCAAGGACGAACGCGGCTACATGTTCATCCTCGATCGCAAGAAGGACATGATCGGCTCCGGCGGCTTCAACATCTTTCCGCGGGAAGTCGAGGACGTGCTGTCGCAACATGCGGACGTAGCGATGGTCGCGGTCGTCGGCATTCCCGACGAGAAATGGGGCGAAGCTGTCACCGCCGTCGTCGTGCCGCGCGAAGGAGCCCAGCCCAACCCGGATGAGCTGATCAACCTGGTGAAATCCCGAAAGGGCCCGGCGCATGCGCCGAAGCAGATCCAATTCGTCAAGCAGTTGCCGATGACCGGCGTCGGCAAGATCGACAAGAAGGTGCTGCGCGCGAGCTTCTGGAGCGGGCGAGACCGGATGGTGGGGTAATCGTTCAGATTGCAACGCCGGGTTCGGAGCACACGCGTCGCGCGAAAAGCTGGTGCGTAGCAGTATTTGCGTCCGGGATTTTACGGTGTTGTTGTGGCCGCCGCACAACAACGCGCCACGGAGTGAGCGAGCTCGATGCGCGCGCAATTGCAGGCGAATCAACGAATCAACTAGACCGCTAACGGGGCTGGGAAGCGGAGTATCAAATGAGAGTCGCTTCCTTGGAAAGTGCGTTGGCTGCGGTCACGTTGATCACGGCTATCATTGTTCTGCTGTGGGAGATCAAGATCGTCTACGGCAGTTGAAAGGCAGGACGCCGGCGTCGAACAAGAGACCTCCGGACAAGAAGAGGTTCGCGACCAGGGCATCCCTTCCGCGGCGGCGGAAGCCTGCCATTCAACTGGCTTCGGGAGCAACCGCGGTGCGCCCCCGGTCATGCTCATCGTTTCTCAATCACGAGACTCTGCACCGCGCGACCAAAATATCCTTGCCTGTCTGCGAGCCGCGACATCGCAAGCCCGGCGCCGTCCGCGCCGATCCAGGACTCTCCGTCGAGCAAAATCCATTCGCCGACCGGCTGTCGCGCAAAGCTGACGGTGAGATCCGCATTGATGTAGGTCCAGGCCCGGAAATCCAGCGTCGAGGCGGTGCCGTTGGAGAAATCGGCGGCGACCACGGCGCGCATCGCCTGCGAGATCGCTTCGCCTTCGATCAGCGGATGGTCGACGCGAAACCAGATCGCGCCGGCGCCGGCCTGGCCGAAGCGGCCGCGCGCGGCGCGCATCGAGACCGATCGCACGAACGGGCTGGTGGCGGCGTGACCATCCTCGGCGAGAGACTCTTCCGGCGACGGCAACGCGACCGGCAGCTCTTTGACGTCGTCGGGCAGCGTCAGCGCCTGCCGCTTGATCTTGAGCACGGTCGCGCCGACGACCTGCACGCCTTCGGCCAGCAGCTTGACTTCGCAGAGCTGGATCTTGCGTCCTTCACGCAAGACCTCGGTCGCAATGGTGAGCGGCGCCACCGGCACCGGCCGCATCAGGTCGATCGTGACGCGCGCGATGTCCATCGCGACCTGCGTCGGGATGCGTTCGGCCGCCCAGGTCACGAGCGAGGCCGGCGCCGAGCCGTGCTGCATCCGCCGGTCCCACGGGCCGGCGGCATCCGGGCTGGTGACGACGCTGTAGCCGTCGACACGGTAGATGGCGGTCATCGTTTCATTTCTCTGTTGTCGTGAGCAGTAGCCGGCCAAACAGCTCGTCGTCCTGGCGAAAGCCAGGACCCACTACCCAGAGTACGTCCTGTGATTATGGGTCCCGGATCTGCGCTCCGCTACGCTGCGCTTATCCGGGACGACGGATGAGAGATGCCGAACGACGGCTTTGATCACAGCGGCGGATCGATCGCCTCGTCATATTCCTTCTTGAAACGCGCGATCAGTTCGGCGGCGGGCACGACCTTTTCGATGCTGCCGATGCCCTGGCCCGAGCCCCAGATCTCCTTCCAGGCCTTCGGCTTGGCGCGCTCGCCGGAGGCGTCGGTGCCGAAGTTCATCTTGGAGGGATCGGAGGTCGGAAGGTTTTCCGGATCCATGCCGGCGGCGAGGATCGAGGGCTTGAGATAATTGCCGTGCACGCCGGTGAAGAGGTTGGAATAGACGATGTCGTCGGCCGTCGATCCTGCGATCATCTCCTTATAGCGCTCGACGGCATTGGCTTCCTGCGTGGCGATGAAGGCGGAGCCGATATAGGCGAAGTCGGCGCCGAGAATGCGCGCGGCACGGATCGCCTTGCCGTTGCCGATCGCGCCCGACAGCGCGATCGGACCGTCAAACCACTTGCGCGTTTCCGCGACGAAGGCGAGCGGCGAGATCGTGCCGGCATGGCCGCCGGCACCGGCCGCGACCAGGATCAGCCCATCGGCGCCCTTCTCGATCGCCTTGTGCGCGAATTTCTGGTTGATCACGTCGTGGAAGACGATGCCGCCCCAGCCATGCACGGCCTGATTGAGCTCCTCGCGCGCGCCCAGCGAGGAGATGATCATCGGCACCTTGTACTTGGCGCAGAGCTGCATGTCGTGATCGAGCCGGTTGTTCGACTTGTGCACGATCTGGTTGACTGCGAACGGCGCCGAGGGCTGCTCGGGATGGGCGCGGTCATAGGCCGCGAGCTCTTCGGTGATCCGCGCCAGCCACTCGTCGAGCAGTTCCGCCGGACGCGCGTTCAGCGCCGGAAACGAACCGACCACGCCCGCCTTGCACTGCGCGATCACGAGATCGGGCACCGAGATGATGAAGAGCGGCGAACCGATCACGGGGATCGACAGGCGCCCTTTGAACAAGGCAGGCATGGACATAGCGAAACGATCCTCTATTGCCGGACAAATCGAAGGCTTGACGGCCATACCAACAAGGCAATCTTTCCACTGTCAAGTATTGCGTTTTCACGCCGTCGGCGGACGCCATTACCGCAATTCCAAGGCGCGGAATTCGCGATGCGGGTTCGTTTCAATTCCCGCTTCGTCATTCCGGGGCACGCGGAGCGCGAACCCGGAATCCATCGCGCCATGAACGTTCACGCGATCAGATCGGGATTGATCAGCCGCTCGAACGAGAACATCTCGTCCCACTTGTCCTGCGTCAGCAGCTTGCGCTCGACCACCACGATCTGGTGCAGCGACTTGCCGCTCTTGTAGCCCTCGCGCGCGATCTCGGCGCACTGCTTGTAGCCGAGCAGCGGTTTTAGCACGGTGACGATGCCGAGCGAGTTGAGCACCATGTTGCGTGTGTGCTCCTCGTTTGCGGTGATGCCGAGCACACAGTTCTCGCGCAGGCTGTTGACCGCGCGCTCCATGGTGCGGATCGAGAAGAACAGCGCAAATGAGATCACCGGCTCCATCACGTTGAGCTGGAGCTGACCGGCGGAGGCGGCAAGCGTCACCGTGGTGTCGAGGCCGATGACGAGGAAGCTCGTCTGGTTGACGACCTCGGGGATCACCGGATTGACCTTGCCCGGCATGATCGATGAGCCCGGCTGGAGTTGCGGCAGGTTGATCTCGTTTAGGCCCGCGCGCGGGCCGGAGGCGAGCAGGCGGATGTCGTTGCAGATCTTGGTGAGCTTGCTCGCGGTGCGCTTGAGCACGCCGGACAATTGCACATAGGCGCCGGTGTCCGACGTCGCCTCGACGAGATCGCCCGCGAGCATGAAGTCGACGCCGGTCAGCACGCTCAAATGGCGCACGGCAAGCTTGGGATAGCCGGGTGCGGCGGTGACCGACGTGCCGATCGCGGTGGCGCCGAGATTGATCTCGCGCAGCAGCGCGCGCGCTTCCGAAATGCGGTCGACCTCCTCGCCGATCGTGGTGCCCCAGCCGCGGAATTCGGCCCCTAACGACATCGGCACGGCGTCCTGCAAATGCGTGCGCCCCATCTTGAGCACACGATCGAACTCGCGGCCCTTGGTGAAGAAGGCCTCCTGGAGCTGGCGCAACGCCGTCATATAGCTCTCGAGCCGCAGGATCAGCGCGAGGCGGAAGGCGGTCGGATAGGTGTCGTTGGTCGACTGGCCGTAGTTGACGTGGTCGTTGGGACTGACGTGCTGGTAGTCGCCCTTCGCAAAGCCGAGCGATTCCAGGGCCAGATTGGCGATCACCTCGTTGGCGTTCATGTTGGTGGAGGTGCCGGCGCCGCCCTGGATGAAATCGGTGACGAACTGGTCCATCATGTCGCCGGCGATGACGCGGTCGCAGCCGACGATGATCGCATCGGCGACCCTACCGTCGATCACGCCGAGATCACGGTTGGCCATGGCCGCGGCCTTCTTGACGTAGCCGAGCGCCTTCACGAAATAGGGCTCCTGGCTCATCGGAATGCCGGTGATGTGGAAGTTCTCCTTCCCCCGGATGGTCTGGACGCCGTAGTAGATGTCGTCGGCGATCTCACGCGGTCCGAGGAAGTCCTGCTCCGTCCGGCTCATGGGCGCTCCTTGTTGCTCACGCGCGGCGTCACGCCTTTAGTTCTGACACAGCGCGCTGGTCACGAAAGTATCGGTGCGGCAGTCGTCCGGTTTGCGCTGCCTGCCCGGAATCAGGACCTTGGCCGAGCACTTCTCGGCGGAATCGGCGTTCAGGCTCTTGCCTTCCCTGTAGCCCTTGCCCTGGCAAAGCTGGTCAGCGGCCTGCTTGCAATCGGGCGCGCCGTTCGCCGAAGCCGGGCAGGCAACGCGGCCCGACACGATGGTCGACGGCTTCGCCAGCCGCGACAGGCCGTCCATCGTGTCGCTCGAGCTTTTCAGCGGCAGGATCGAGGGCAGCCTGCCGAACAGCTTGCCCATTTCGTTGATCAACCCCGGATTCTCCTCGCCCGTCGGCGGCCCCGACGGAGCAGGCGTCGATTGCGGCGGCGCCTGGGGTCCCGCCTCCCGAAGGCCGAGCGACGGCGCGGGTGACTGGGCCCATCCGGGGCCGGCGGTGCCAGGCAGGAGCAGCAGCCCCGCAGTCACAATCATCCGGAGTCGAGCGACCGTGTCGCCGGATCGAACCATCATGGTGCAAGCGTAGCCGAAGCCGGCGCCGCAGCAAAGCGCCTCGCAAGGCGCTAGACCAGCTTGATCGCGATCACGAAGCCGAGCACCAGCACGGCGGCGCCGATCGCCACCCAAAGGCCGAGATGCCGCTCGATCCTGATGCGGATCCAGTCGCCATAGCGGTTGAGCAGCACGGCGGCGACGAAGAAGCGTCCGCCGCGCGCGACGATCGAACACAGGATGAACAGCCCGATATTGTAGCCGGCAAAGCCCGATGTGATCGTGACGAGCTTGTAGGGGATCGGCGTCAACCCCTTGAGCAGGATGATCACGGCGCCCCATTCGGCATAAGAAGCGCGAAAAGCGTCGACCTTGTCGCCGAGGCCATAGACCTGGATCAGCCAGTGTCCGACCGAGTCATAGAGCAGCGCGCCGATGGCGTAGCCTAGGATGCCCCCGAGCACCGAGGTGGCGGTGCACACTGCCGCATAGACCCAGGCGCGCTGCGGGCGCGCCAGCGACATCGGGATCAGCATCACATCCGGCGGCACCGGAAAGAATGAGCTCTCTGCAAAAGACACGGCGCCCATGATCCAGAGCGCGTAGGGCTTGTGGGCGGCGTCGATGCACCAGTCGTAGATACGTTTCAGCATGGCGCCGCGATGAAGCACCATGGGACGGATTTGTCCATGACAAGATTGGTCCGGTTTGTGCCGCTTCTAGTGGCGCTTGCGCGAGGCGCGGCCCTCGAGCGCGACGATTGGCCGCCGGGCGGCGACGCGCGGTGAGGCGACCTTGGGCAGCTTCATCGGCGACTTCGGCAGCTTTTCGGCGATGCCGAGCATGTCTTCGCGCCGGGCCATCTCGCGCCAGACGTCGTCGGGACGCACGCCGGCTGAAGCCCAGAGCACGGTGAGATTGTAGAGCAGATCGGCGCTTTCCCTGATCACAGCCTCGCTATCGCCGTGGACCGCGTCGATGACGACCTCGATGGCCTCCTCGGCCAGCTTCTTCGCCATCTTGGTTGGCCCGCGCTGAAACAGCCGGGCCGTGCGCGATGTTGCCGGATCAAGATCCCTGGCCGCGAGCACAGCCAGATATAGCCGCTCAAGCGAATCACTCATGTCTTCGAAACTACTCCAAACCAATGGCGAGCGCGTTAACGTCCGATGGCAAAACCTAAGAAACAGGCCGTCGCGGCAAGCGCGACGGCCTGTTGTGGTCAACCTTTGGTAGCCAAGGTTAGTAGCAGTTGGTGAAGTAGCCCTGGCCGCAGAGCTCGGCCGGCGCAGTGCCGCCGTAGCGCTGCGCCTGATAGTCCGGGCCCGGACCGTAATAGGGGCCGTAGTAGGCAGGGCCGCCATAATAGACGGGACCGCCGCCGTAATAGGCCGGACCGTAGTCATAAGCGTAGGCGTTGCGGGACGCGGCGATCGCAAGGCCGGTGCCGACGATGCCGGCAATGGCCGCGGCGGCAGCCGCTCCGCCGCCGCCATGCCAGTGGCGGCCGCCTGCGAACGACGCCGTCGGTGCGACGGTGGTCAGGGCCAGCACGGCCGCGGTGGCGAGAACGGCCTTGCGGCCGGCAAATCTGGAAACTTGGTCAAACATGTTTCGGGACCTCCAATGGTGCCTGCGGACAGGCTCATGCCTCTCAAACCCGCGCATCCCATGTTGGGTTCCCCAACCCCAACGCAAGCTGAACGGGGTTGCGTAATCGTGACGCAACCGCCGCTCATCAGCCGTTCATCTTCGATCCTGCACGATAGCCGTGAGCGGGCGCTGCACACATCGTCAAGCGTCACCAAACCATAATAAAGGCGGACCGGCGCCGCTTATGTTCGGATTCAGGACGATCGCCCTTCGCGGCCTGCTGTCACTTTTCATTGCGCTGACCGCGCTGACCGTGCGCGACGTCAGTGCCGCCGAGACCGTCGCGCCGTCGGTCGCGATCCGGTTCGCCTTCGATCGGCCGATTGAATCGAGCATGGCGCCGTTCTTCGTGGCGATGAAGGACGGCAGGTTCGCCGCCGAGCATCTCGCCGTCTCGCTCACCAGTGCGGCCGGATCGCCGGAGGCGCTTGCGCGCGTTGCCAAAGGCGACAGTGATCTCGCGCTCGTCGACATCAACGAATTGATCCGCTTCCGCGACAGCGCCGATGCGCCGCCGGTCAAGGCGGTGTTCGTGCTGTTCAACCGCGCGCCTTACGCGATCGTCGCGCGCAAGAGCCGCGGCATTCACCTTCTGTCCGATCTCGACGGCAAGACCGTCGGCGTTGCCGAGAGCGATCTGTCGATCCGCCTGTGGCCGGCGCTGGCGC
The DNA here is from genome assembly GCF_038085055.1 of Bradyrhizobium sp. ISRA442. Lineage (NCBI taxonomy): Bacteria > Pseudomonadati > Pseudomonadota > Alphaproteobacteria > Hyphomicrobiales > Nitrobacteraceae > Bradyrhizobium > Bradyrhizobium sp. ISRA442. Next base: position 171,911 of record NZ_JALGCN010000003.1, on the reverse strand, counting down.
AGCACAACGGCCTCACCGCTTCGCACGTGAAATTCCACAAAATGAGCGCAGCGGTGCGCGAACCGATCCTCTCGGCCGGGCAGGTCGATGCGGTGGCGGGCTTCCCCTATCTTTCAGCGGTGAACCTGCGCGACCGCGGCGTGCCGGGGGGCGATCTCGCCGTACTGCGCTACGCCGACTATGGCTGCGAGGCCTACGGCTTTGCCGTGGTGGTCAACCCCGCCTTCGCAGCAGTGAAGCCCGACGCAGTGAAAGGCTTCGTGCGCGCGCTGGTCACCGGCATCAACGCCACCGTCAAGGAGCCGGAGCGCGCCGTGGAGGAGGTCGTGAGCCGCATGGACAACGGCGAACGCGACCTCGAGCTCGAGCGCCTGCGCACCGTGCTCGCCGACAACGTTCTGACCGACGAGGTCCGCCGCAATGGCCTCGGCGACGTCGATCCCGCGCGCCTCGAGCGCTCGATCGACCAGATCGCGCAGGATTTCAAATTCCGCAAGCGGCCGACGGCCGGCGATATCTTCGATGCGCAGTTCCTGCCGCCGGTCGAAGGGCGCCTGATCAATTGAGTAAAACTGGCAGCTACGGCTGTATCTCGCGGGTGATCCCTGTTTAGAATACGAACTCATCCTGGCTCGCCCGAGTTGGTCGCCCGCATGTCCATACTCCGCCTCTACACCCGCGTCCTTGAGCTGCTCGGCAAAGAGGCGCGGCTGGGCTGGCTGCTGGCGGTCGCCAATCTCCTGCTTGCAGGCGCACAGTTCGCCGAGCCCGTGCTGTTCGGCCGCATCGTCGACGTGCTCTCCGGCAAGACAGTCGCCGGCTCAACCTCGGCCTGGCCGTTTCTTTGGGCCTGGGTCGCGTTCGGGCTGTTTACCATCGCCTGCAGTGCGCTTGTTGCGCTGCACGCCGATCGCCTCGCCCATCGTCAGCGTCAGGCGGTGCTGACAAGCTATTTCGAGCACATCCTGCAACTGCCGCTGACCTTCCACTCCGGCACCCATTCAGGCCGGCTGATGAAAGTGATGCTGAACGGGACGGACGCGCTGTGGCGGCTGTGGCTCGGTTTCTTCCGCGAGCATTTTGCCGCAATCCTCTCCGTCGTGGTGCTGCTGCCATTGTCGCTCTATCTGAACTGGCGGCTCGCGATCCTCTTGTTCGTGCTCTGCATCGTCTTTACGGGCCTCACGACCTTCGTCGTGCGCAAGACCTACGGCATGCAGATGGCGGTCGAGGAGCACTACAGCGACCTCTCCGCGCGCGCCTCCGACGCGCTCGGCAATGTCGCGCTGGTGCAGAGCTTCGTGCGCGTCGAATCCGAGGTGCAGGGCTTGCGCTTCGTCGCAGATCAACTGCTCGCGGCGCAGATGCCGGTGCTGTCCTGGTGGGCGCTCGTCACCGTGATCACGCGCGCCTCCACCACCATCACCGTGCTCGCGATCTTTACGCTCGGCATCGCGCTGCACGACCGGGGACTGACCACGGTCGGCGAGATCGTGATGTTCGTGAGCTTCGCGACGCTGCTGATCCAGAAGCTCGAACAGGTCGTCAGCTTCATCAACAACGTATTCATGGAGGCGCCGCGCCTGCGCGAGTTCTTCAACGTGCTCGACGCCGTGCCCGCAGTCCACGACCGGCCCGACGCGATCGACGCCGGACGGCTGTCCGGCCTCGTCGAATTTCACGACGTCACCTTCTCCTATGACGGCAAGCGGCCGGCGGTCGAGGATCTCTCCTTCACCGCACTGCCCGGCCAGACCATCGCGCTGGTTGGCCCGACCGGCGCCGGCAAGTCCACCGCGATCGCACTGCTGCATCGCGCCTTCGACCCGCAATCCGGCTTCATCAAGATCGACGGCATGGACGTGCGGGGAATCACGCTGACGTCGCTGCGGCGGAACATCGGTGTGGTGTTCCAGGAGGCGTTGCTGTTCAACCGCTCGATCGCGGAGAATTTGCGCGTCGGCAAGCCCGATGCGACGGACGCCGAGATGCGGCTCGCCGCCGAGCGCGCGCAGGCACTCGCATTCATCGAGCGGAGCGGCGGCTTCGAGACCAATGCCGGTGAGCGCGGCCGCATGCTGTCCGGCGGCGAGCGGCAGCGGCTGTCGATCGCGCGCGCGCTGCTCAAGGACCCGCCGATCCTGATCCTGGACGAGGCAACCAGCGCGCTCGACGCGGTCACCGAGACCAAGGTGAACGCCGCTCTCGATGAAGTGATGAGGGGCCGCACCACCTTCGTGATCGCGCACCGCCTCTCCACCATCCGCAACGCCACGCGGATCCTGGTGTTCGAGAATGGCCGGGTGATCGAGAGCGGAACTTTCGATGAACTCGTGGCCAAAGGCGGCCATTTCGCCGAGCTCGCCAGGGCCCAGTTCATGGTGCAGGAGAGCGCACGGGCCAGCGTGACGGCGGCGGAGGCAGCGGCATCGGCGGCCACGTCCTCTTAAGGCCGTCGAAATTCAGCCTATTTGATCGCTGAATACCCCGCCAAGCCCCCTGTTCTCGACGCACGAGCCGGTATAGGTTTGCGATGCCGCGAGCGGCGGCGCCGGATTTCAAAATTCGAAACTCAGATCGCGAGAGCCCTCCTGAACCGGCGGGTCTCCAAGGACCGGAATCGGATAGTGCACGTCTTTCGCCCGCTGCTTCGCCATTCGCTGTCGAACCTGTTCGCCGCAACGCTTGCGCTCGCCGCGTTGCTTGCGCCGCGCGCCGCAGATGCCGAAGCGTTGCTGCTGATCGAAGCCGACAGCGGCAAGGTGCTGCAGGCGGATAACGCGACCATTCCCTGGTACCCGGCGTCCGTCACCAAGATCATGACCGCCTATGTGACGCTGAAGGCGGTCAAGGACGGCAAGATCACGCTCGACACGCTGTTCACGGTGTCGCCGACCGCGGCCTCGCAATCACCTTCCAAGATGGGATTTCGTCCGGGAACGCAGCTCACCGTCGATAACGCGCTGAAGATGATGATGGTCAAGTCGGCGAACGACATGGCCGTGGTGCTCGCCGAAGGCGTCGGCGGTTCGATCGACGGCTTCTCCGCGATGATGAACCAGACCGCTCAGAAGCTTGGCATGACGCAGACGAGCTACGTCAATCCGAACGGCCTGCCCGCCGACGGCCAGATCACCTCGGCGCGCGACCTCGGCATTCTCGCACGCGCGTTCCTGCGCGACCTGCCGGAGTACGAATACTTCGTGCATATCCCGGCGATCCGCTTCGGCAAGCGCGTCACGCCGAATTTCAACAAGCTGATCGGCCGCTATCCGGGCGCCGACGGATTCAAGACCGGCTTCATCTGCGCCTCCGGCTACAATCTCGTAGCATCGGCCACGCGCAACGGACGGCGGCTGATCGCGGTAGTGCTCGGCGCCAACTCCGGCACCGCGCGCGCGGTGAAGGCGGCGCAGCTCCTCGAGCGCGGCTTCTCGCAGGACAATCTGTCGTGGCTGCGCCCCTCGCTCGGCGCCGTCGAGAACCTCGTGCCGGTTGATGCCTCGCCGCCGAACCTGCGCGAAGAGATGTGCGGCGGTCACCGCAAGCGGCCTGCGAGCGATGACGACGATGCGATGATCGCGACCAATACCGGGCCGACCGGGTCCGCCTCGGCCACTGGCGGCGAAGCCCAGGTGACCTTCTTCACCGCCGGGATTCAACCGCCCCTGATGAAGGCCTCGGACCTGATGGCCTCGGCCGCGGCGCCCGCCGAGCCGGTGCCGGTGTATACCGGCCCGACCCGCACCGGCGCGGCTCTGATCGCGGCGGTTGCCGCCGATGCCGACCAGCAGGCGACCCCGAAGGCGCGTGGCAAGAAGTCGCGCGTCGCGGCCAAGAAGCCCGACGCGGCGGACAACCCCAAGGACGGAAACAAGGACGCTTGGAAGGGCGCCAGGACCGCAGCCGCCAAGCCTGATGCCAAGCCTGATGGCAAGTCTGGCGCCAAGGGCGATGCCAAGAGCGACACCAAGCCCGCGGCGAAGCCGGCCGCGATCAAACATGCCGCGGCCAAGTCCGATGCGGCGAAACCAGCCTCCAACGGCGATCAGGCGACCAAGCCCGCCAAGCCCAAGGCAGCGACCAAACCCACGGCCAAGCCGGCGCCCAACAACAGTTAAGATGGTGGAGCGGCAGGCAACGCTGCGTCCGCACTTCGCAGGTGCGACAGTGCGACTTCCGCCGATTCCAGTAGCCTCCCCTCGCCCTTTGCCCTAAGCCTCAGCGGCTTGCCACCGGTTCCGGCAGGCTCGATACTGACGCCAACGAGGCAAGCCCGAGACACAACGGGCTCTGGTCAAGGAGGGGAGTTTCCATGGAGCGTATCTGGCTCAAGCAATATCCGCCCGGCGTGCCCGCTGATATCGAGCCGACGCAATACGCATCGCTGGTCGACCTCCTGGAGGAGAGCTTCACCAAGTTCGCCGACCGCAAGGCCTTCATCTGCATGGACAAGGCGATCAGCTACCGCGACCTCGACCAGATGTCGCTGGCGCTTGCGGCCTACCTGCAAGGTCGTGGCCTGCAGCGCGGCGCGCGCGTCGCGATCATGATGCCGAACGTGCTGCAATATCCGGTCGCGACCGCCGCCGTGCTGCGCGCCGGCTTTGCGGTGGTGAACGTCAACCCGCTCTATACGCCGCGCGAGCTCGAGCACCAGCTCAAGGATTCCGGCGCCGAAGCCATCATCGTGCTGGAGAATTTCGCCCACACCGTCCAGCAGGTGATCGCCAAGACGCCGGTGAAGCACGTGATCGTCGCCAGTATGGGCGACCTGCTCGGCTTCAAGGGCGTGATCGTCAATCTCGTCGTGCGCCGCGTGAAGAAGATGGTGCCGGCCTGGTCGCTGCCGGGCGCAGTGCCCTTCAACGAGGCACTGTCGGCCGGCCGCGGCATCACGTTCAACAAGCCGAAGCTCTCGCCCGGCGACGTCGCCTTCCTGCAATATACTGGCGGCACCACCGGCGTCTCCAAGGGCGCCACCTTGCTCCATCGCAACATCGTCGCCAACGTGTTGCAGAACGATGCCTGGCTCCAGCCGGCGCTCAACGCACCGCCGCATGTCGAGCAGCTCATGATCGTCTGTGCGCTGCCGCTCTATCACATCTTCGCGCTGACCGCCTGTTACCTGCTGGCGGTGCGCGCCGGCGGCTGCAACCTCCTGATCCCCAATCCTCGCGACATCCCCGGCTTCATCAAGGAGTTGGCGAAGTACCAGGTGAACAGCTTCCCGGCCGTCAACACGCTCTACAACGGTCTGATGCATCATCCGGACTTCAAGAAGCTCGACTTCTCCAAGCTGAAGATCTCCAACGGCGGCGGCATGGCGGTGCAGCGCCCGGTCGCCGAGCAGTGGAAGGCTGTGACCGGCTGCTTCATCGCTGAAGGCTACGGCCTGTCGGAGACTTCACCGACCCTCACCTGCAATCCGGCGACCACGACCGAGTTCTCCGGCTCGATCGGCATCCCGGTGCCCTCGACCTGGATCTCGATCCGTGACGACGACGGCAACGAGGTGCCGCTCGGCCAGCCCGGCGAGATATGCGCCAAGGGCCCGCAGGTGATGGCGGGCTACTGGAACAGGCCCGACGAGACCGCGAAAGTGATGACGGCCGACGGCTATTTCCGCACCGGCGACATCGGCGTCATGGACGAGAGGGGCTACACCAAGATCGTCGACCGCAAGAAGGACATGATCCTGGTCTCGGGCTTCAATGTCTATCCGAACGAGATCGAGGAAGTGATCGCGAGCCATCCGGGTGTGCTCGAATGCGCCGTGATCGGCATTCCCGATTCCAAATCGGGCGAGGCGGTGAAGGCCTTCGTGGTGAAGAAAGACCCGAACCTCACGGCGGAAGACGTGATCAAGTACTGCCAGGAGCAGCTCACCGGCTATAAGGTGCCCAAGCAGATCGAATTCCGGACCGACCTGCCGAAGACCAATGTCGGCAAGATCCTGCGCCGGCAATTGCGTGACGAGAAGAAGGCGGAGGCGGCGTGAGCCGCTGCTCTTTCGTTCATGACTGAGCTTGCCGACATCGGACCGGCCGGCATTCTCGCGTTCTGGCGCGAGGCCGGCAGCGACCTTTGGTACAAGCGCGACGCGGCCTTCGACGCGGAAGTGAGGCGCCGGTTTCTTGCGTTATGGCGCAAGGCCGCCGCCGGCGAACTGTCGCCCTGGGAGGCGAGCGATGACGGCGCGCTGGCGCTCGTCATCGTGCTCGATCAGTTTCCCCGCAACATGTTCCGCGGCGATCCCCTGACGTTTTCCAGCGACGCACTGGCGCGCGCGGTGGCCCGCCGCGCACTCGCCCGCGGCGCGGACAAGCGGATCGATTCCGCGCTGCGCGAGTTCTTCTACCTGCCCTTCATGCATTCCGAGCATCTGCCCGACCAGCTACATTGCGTCGCGCTGTTTCGGGATACCGACAACACCAAGAACCTGAAATACGCCGAGGAGCACGCCGACATCATTCGCCGGTTCGGGCGTTTCCCCCACCGCAACCGCATCCTCGGGCGCGACACCACGGAGGAGGAACAGGCGTTCCTCGACAGTGGCGGCTTTGCCGGCTGATGACATCACGGTGAAGAGCCGCAACCTTCGCCGCTTCCCGCATTGGAAATATTGTGCGGCCCGGCCGCCCGGTCTACAAAGCGGAACCGATTTCCAGGGAGACAGACGATGGCGATCCAAGTTGGCGACAAGCTGCCCGAGGCGAAATTCCGCGTGATGACGGCGGAAGGTCCGCAGGTGAAAACCACCGACGACATTTTCAAGGGCAAGAAGGTGGCGCTGTTCGCGGTGCCCGGCGCCTACACCGGCACTTGCCACAAGATGCATCTGCCGAGCATCTTCCTCAACGCCTATGCCATCAAGGACAAGGGCGTCGACACCATCGCGATCGTTTCCGTCAACGACGCTTTCGTCATGAATGCCTGGAAGCGCGACACCGACCAGCGCGACGAGGCGACCTTCCTCGCCGACGGCAATGCCGATTTCACCAAGGCGATCGGCATGGAGCTCGATGCCTCCGCCAACGGCCTCGGCATCCGCTCCAAGCGCTACTCGATGCTGGTCGAGGACGGCGTGGTGAAGAAGCTGAACCTCGAAGCGATGCCCGGCAAGGTCGAGGTGTCCGGCGGCGATACGCTGCTCGGGCAGCTTTAAGGCAAGACGAGCCTCGCGCCACGTTTACGACTGTCATCGCCCGCGAAAGCGGGCGATCCAGTATTCCAGAGGCTTCGAGATTCACAACGCCGCCACGGCGTACTGGATCGCCCGGTCAAGCCGGGCGATGACGGAGAAAAGTTTATCGGCGTCTGAGACGACGTCGAAAACTACTCCCGCACCCTTTGCTGCAGCCTTGCCATCGCGATCCCGTCACGCGCGAGTTGATCCGCACGCTCGTTCTCGGGGTGGCCGGCGTGGCCCCTGACCCAGTGCCAGCGGACCTCGTGCTGCTTCAGCGCGGCATCGAGGCGCTGCCATAGCTCGACATTCTTGACCGGCTTCTTGTCGGCGGTGCGCCAGCCGTTGCGCTTCCAGCCATGGATCCAGCCAGTGATGCCCTGCCGGACATATTGGCTGTCGGTGTAGAGATCGACGGTGCACGGCTTTTTCAGCGCTTCGAGTGCCGAGATCGCCGCCATCAACTCCATCTGGTTGTTGGTGGTGTGGCGCTCGCCGCCGTTCAGCTCCTTCTCCTTGTCGCCGAACTTCAGGATCGCGCCCCAGCCGCCGGGCCCGGGATTTCCCGAGCAGGCGCCGTCCGTGTAGATGGTGACGTTGGGCAGCGCGCTCACGCAACGAGTCCTGACGGCATCAGCCCGTAGTCGCGCACGCTTGAGACGCTCTGGTGGAAGCGCAGCTTGCGGACATATTCCAGCGGATCCTTCGGCTTGACCAGCGCGCCGGGCGGCACGTTGAGCCAGTCGACCAGCCGCGTCAGCAGGAAGCGGATCGCAGCGCCGCGCGCCAGCAGCGGCAGCGCGGCCTCTTCCGCCTCGGTCAGTTTTCTCACGCGGCCATAGGCATTCAGGAAAGCGCGCGCCTTGGTGACGTTGAAGGAATGATCCGCCTCGAAACACCAGGCGTTCAGGCAGATCGCGACGTCATAGGCCAGCATGTCGTTGCAGGCGAAAGTGAAGTCGATGATGCCCGAGAGCTGGTCGCCGAGAAAGAAGACGTTGTCGTTGAACAGGTCGGCGTGGATCACGCCGTCCGGAAGGTGCTTCGGCCAGACCCCGCTCTCGAGATAGTCGAGCTCGGCGGCGAGAAACCCGCGCAGGCCCGGCTGCACCTCGTCGGCGCGGGCGGCGGCAGAATCGAACAGCGGCCGCCAGCCGGAGACCGAGAGTGCATTGGCGCGCCGAACCGTGAAGTTGGTGCCGGCCAGGTGCATCTTCGCCAGCACCTCGCCGACCCCGGCGCAATGCGTGGCGGTCGGCTTGCGCGGCCAGACGCCTTCGAGAAACGTGATGATCGCCGCTGGCCTGCCTGCGAGCTCGCGCAGCGCCTCGCCGTCCCTGCCCTTCACCGGCAGCGGACAGGTGATGCCGTGCTCGGCGAGATACGTCATCAGCGCGAGGAAGAACGGCAAGTCGTTCTTCGCCACGCGCTTCTCATAGAGCGTGAGGATGAACGAGCCCTTGCTCGTGTGCAGCAGGAAGTTGGAGTTTTCGACGCCCTCGGCAATGCCCTTGTAGGAGAGCAATTCGCCGAGATCGTATTGACTCAAGAATTCCGCTAGCTCGTCGGCGGCGACGTCGGTGTAGACCGCCATAAAGAGCTACTCGGCAGCAGCTTCGGGGCGCACCGAGCGCGGCAGCGGGAAGAATTCGTTCTCTTCCGCGGCCGAGACCGTCTCCACATGCAGCGTGTAGCGCTCGGCGAAGGCGTCCATGATCTCCTCGACGATCACCTCGGGTGCCGACGCACCCGCGGTGATACCGAGGCTCTTGATGTTGCCGAACTTGGTCCAGTCGATGTCGGCGGCGCGCTGCGCCAGCACCGCGACCTTGCAGCCTTCGCGCTCGGCGACCTCGCGCAGACGCTGCGAGTTCGACGAGTTCGGCGCGCCGACGACGATCAGCGCATCCACCACCGGCGCCACCTTCTTCACCGCGAGCTGGCGGTTGGTGGTGGCGTAGCAGATGTCTTCCTTGTGCGGCCCATTGATGTTCGGGAAGCGCTCCTTAAGGAGCGCGACGATCTCCGCGGTATCGTCGATCGACAGCGTGGTCTGGGTCACGAAGGCGAGATTGTTCGGGTCCTTCGGCGTGATGGTCTTGGCGTCCTCGGCGGTCTCGATCAGGGTCACGGCGCCGGGCGGAAGCTGGCCGAGCGTGCCGACCACCTCGGGGTGATGGGAATGGCCAATCAGGAAGATCTCGCGGCCGCGCTTGAAGTGGATCGCGGCCTCGCGATGCACCTTGGTCACCAGCGGGCAGGTCGCGTCCAGCGAAAACAGGTTGCGGGACTGGGCGTCGGCGGGAACCGACTTCGGCACGCCATGGGCCGAAAACACCACCGGCGCGGTGGTGTTTTCCGGGATTTCGGCCAGTTCCTCGACGAAGATGGCGCCCTTCTTCTTCAACCCATCCACGACATACTTGTTGTGCACAATCTCATGGCGAACATAGACCGGGGCGCCGTATTTATCGAGCGCCCGCTCCACGGTGTCGATGGCCCGCACCACGCCCGCGCAGAAGCCACGGGGAGAACAAAGCACGATCTTGAGGTCTGGTTTGGCTGACATGAAGCGATCTCGGGACCGAATCACCCCTCGGGCAAAAGGCCGGGGCGCGGTCTATGGATGGAATAGGGCTTAGGTACGGTCTGCTCAGACTTACAGGGACTTGGGCCCCCTTTCGGGCGCTGTCAAGGCACTATCTATAGCAGAACCATTGCGTAATTGCCCCCTCGCGGCTTATATAGGCGTTAATTCCCGTCATCGCTGATGACCACCGGTTTCGCCTCCAGAGGGGTGGGCGAAGCACAAAGGAGATTTGCCATGAGCAACGCACCTCTGATGCCCAAGGCGACCGCCGTCTGGCTGCTCGATAACACGGCGCTGACCTTCGATCAGGTCGCCGATTTCACCAAGATGCACCCGCTGGAGGTGCGCGCGATCGCCGACGGCGACGCCGCCCAGGGCATCAAGGGCATGGACCCCATTTCCAACGGCCAGCTCACCCGCGAGGAGATCGAGAAGGGTGAGAACAATCCGGATTACCGGCTCCGCCTCCAGGAGAGCAAGGTGGTGCTGCCACCCCAGCCCAAGCGCAAGGGCCCGCGCTACACCCCGGTGTCGCGCCGTCATGAGCGGCCGAGCGCGATCCTCTGGCTACTGCGCAACCATCCGGAGCTCAAGGACGCCCAGATCATGCGCCTGGTCGGCACGACCAAGAGCACGATCGCCAGCGTGCGCGACCGCACCCACTGGAACACGTCCTCGCTGACGCCGATCGACCCCGTCACCCTCGGCCTCTGCTCGCAGATCGAGCTCGATTTCGAGGTGCAGCGCGCGGCCAAGGAGAAGCCGATCGACGCAGCCTATGGCGGCGCAACCCTGCTGCCGGCCTCCGAGACCACCAAGAAGGAATCGGAATACGAGGGCGCGGAGAAGTCGAGCGACGATCTCAACGTCGACGCCGTGTTCGCCAAGCTGAAGACGCTCGGCGGCAAGAAGCAGGACGAGGAGGAGTAAGACTCCTCTCTCGGTTCGCTTTCGAAGCCAGTTTGAACGCGGCGGGCCAACCCGCCGCGTTTTTATTTGGACTTGTCATGAAGATCGCACCCATCGTCGGCGCGGAAGCCGTCAACGTGCGGCTCGCGCGAACGGCAATCAGCCCAGCTCGATCGTATCGTTGACCTCGTGGACGAGTCCGACGCTGTCGATCGTCAGCACCATCTTGGCGTTGAGCTTCTCATGGCCCTTGATCCGGCCCGCCGCGATCGCGTCGCGCACGGCCTTCTCGATCTCGCGCTGCGAGGTGACACCGACTTGCTTCAGGAATTTGCGCAAGCTGGTGTTGAACTGGTCTTCGTTCATGGTGGCCTCCGTAGATCGGAAGCGGCTCACGGCCGCTCCGGATGGTTCAGCATGTACTCGCCGAGATCACGCTGGCGGCGGTCGGAGCGGGCGATGGCGGCGTTACGCTGCACGTCGCGGTCCTTGCGGCAGGCGACGTATTCGGGCGAGCCCTGCGCATAGCCGCGGCTCTGGCAGACCGCATCGTCGTCGTCACCGCCCATCGCCACCGGCGTCTGATAGCGCGCCGAGCAGCCGCAGAGAGCAATGGCGAGCAGAGCGGTAGTGAGAAGGCGCGACGCGGTGGCGGGTGGCATCAGGGATCCTCTGTTGGCCGGCACTGTGTAACGCGGAATGCGGAAATTGTAAGTCGGCAAGGTGCCGTTTCTCCCCACTGTCATTCCCCGCGAAGGCCGGGAAATCCAGTACGCCGCAGCTTCTCCGCATCCCTCACCGCCTCTGGAATACTGGATCACCCGCCTTCGCGGGTGATGACAGCGAGGATTGCTACAGCGGTTTCGCGTACAGTGAGGAGGACAGATCTCGCCTCACACCCTGCCCTTCAGCGCCTCGCCAATCTCGTCCAGCACCTTCGGGTCCTCGATCGTTGCCGGCATCGCCCAGGGCTCGCCGTCGGCGATCTTCTTGATGGTGCCGCGCAGTATTTTGCCGGAGCGCGTCTTCGGCAGGCGGCCGACGGTGATGGCGAGCTTAAAGGCGGCGACGGGCCCAAGCTTGTCACGCACCAGCGCGACGATCTCTCTTTCGATCTCGGCAGGCGACCGCTTCACGCCGGCCTTCAGCACCAGAAAGCCGCAGGGCACCTCGCCCTTGATCGCATCCTTGATGCCGAGCACGGCGCATTCGGCGACATCCTGGTGCGAGGCGAGAATCTCCTCCATGCCGCCGGTCGACAGGCGATGGCCGGCGACGTTGATGATGTCGTCGGTGCGGCCCATGACCCAGACATAGCCGTCCTCGTCCTTGTAGCCGGCATCGGAGGTTTTATAGTAGCCGGGGAATTCGGTGAGATAGGCTTCCTTGAACCGCAGGTCCTGATTCCACAGCGTGGGCAGGCAGCCCGGCGGCATCGGCAGCTTGATGACGATCGATCCCATGACGTTGGCGGCGACAGGCTTGGCCGCTTCGTCCACCACATCGACCTGGTAGCCCGGCATCGGAACAGTCGGCGAGCCATGCTTCACCGGCAACATGCCGAGCCCGATCGGATTGCCGGCGATGCACCAGCCCGTCTCGGTCTGCCACCAGTGGTCGATCACGGGAATCTTCAAGTGCTGCTCCGCCCATTCCACCGTCGGCGGATCGGCGCGCTCGCCGGCGAGAAACAGGGTGCGGAATTTGGAGAGGTCGTATTGCCGGATGAACTTGCCGTCCGGATCTTCCTTCTTGATGGCGCGGAACGCGGTCGGGGCGGTGAAGAAGGCGACCGCCTTGTGCTCTGAGATCACGCGCCAGAACGCGCCCGCATCGGGCGTGCCGACCGGCTTGCCCTCATACATGATCGAGGTCGCGCCGTGCAGCAGCGGCCCATAGATGATGTAGCTGTGGCCGACCACCCAGCCGATGTCGGAGCCGCACCACCAGACCTCGCCGGGCTTGACACCGTAGAGGTTGAACATCGACCATTTCACCGCAACGAGATGGCCGCCATTGTCGCGCACGACGCCCTTGGGGATGCCGGTCGTGCCCGAGGTGTAGAGGATGTAGAGCGGATCGGTGGCGGCGACCGGCACGCACGGCGCTTGCTTGCCGTCGTTGATCGCCTTGCGGCGCAGGCTCGCCCAGTCGTAGTCGCGCCGAGGCGTCAGCTCGCAGATGTGCTGGGGACGTTGCAGAACGATGCACGCCTTCGGCTTTGCGCCGGCCAGCCTGATCGCCTCGTCGAGCAGCGGCTTGTATTGCACGATGCGGCCGGGCTCGATGCCGCAGCTCGCCGAAAGGATCAGCTTGGGCTGGGCATCGTCGATGCGAGTGGCAAGCTCCTTGGCGGCAAAGCCGCCGAACACCACGCTGTGCACCGCACCGATGCGGGCGCAGGCGAGCATCGCGACCACGGCTTCCGGTACCATCGGCATATACAGGATGACACGGTCACCTTTTGTGACGCCGAAATCCTGCATGATGGCGGCGAGCGCCTGCACCTCGCCCAGCAGCTCGCCATAGGTGAATTTCTTGATGCTGCCCGTCAGCGGCGAGTCATGGATCAACGCGACCTGATCGGCGCGGCCGCGTTCGACGTGGCGATCGAGCGCGTTGTAGCAGGTGTTGACGACGCCGCCGGCGAACCAGCGGCCATAGGTTCCCTGGGTGGGATCAAAGATCTTTCGCGGCGGCTCGATCCAGTCGATGTCCTTGGCCGCTTCGGCCCAGAAGCCCTCGGGATCGGCGAGCGAGCGCGCATAGACCTCGTGATAACGACTCTTGCCCTGGACGTTCATACAAGCGCTCCCGTTCCCTTTATTCGCCTGGCCTCGACCTTGTGGCAGGACAGGCGTCCCGCCATGACCCGGATCGAGTGCCGGCCTTGTTTGACGGGTATTTTCCCGGGAATGGGCCGCGGTTCAAGCTGAAAAGGAAGCTTTACGACGAAGCGACAACGAGCCAGCAGAGCACGATTGAGGCGGGCTAGAGCCGCAGCAAAGGTAAGCCCTCTCCCCCCCTTTGCGGGGGAGAGCGGGAGAGGGGGTAGCCACGAACTCGGTCTCGAGTTTGTGGCTCCCCCTTCCCTGGCACTCCCCCGCAAGGGGGAGGGAATGCAGCATCGCTCGTGGAAGCAGCTAACTGTCCATCCCAGTCAGCCGCTGCAGGCGATCCTGCATGACCTTTCGCAGGTCGTAACCGGGACGGCCGAAGCTGGCATTGCGGGTGGCGAGGAAATCGCGCTGGGTCTTGCGCAGATCGCTGGCCGAGCGCCGGTTTGCGGATTTCAGGACGCGCTCATAGGTCTCGGCAATCTGGCGGTCGAGCACCCCGAGCTGCGGATCGGCGCAGATCACCTTCTCGACTTCGCGCTTCGCCGTGGCGCAATCAAAGGACGGGCCGTTGCCGGAATTCGCGGCCAGGGGATGCGCCGGTTCGGCGCCGAACTTGGCGATCTCCGCCATCATGATGCGGCGGCCAGCAGCGGCATTCTCGTTGCCGGGATCGAGCCGCAGCGCGGTCTCGTAGTCGGCCAACGCCTTCTTGCGTTCGCCCATCTTCTTGTAGAGCACCGCGCGGTTGTTATAGGTCTGCGCGAAATTCGGATCAAGCTTGAGCGCGGACTCGTAGTCGCTGAGCGCGGCGCCGAGCTCGCCCTTGAACTGGTAGGAATCGCCGCGGTTGGTGAAGAAGTTCGGCCGCGGCGCCAGCCGCAGCGCCTGATCGTAATCCGCGATCGCCTTGTCGTACTCCCTCATCGCGGCCAGCGAAAGGCCGCGATTGTCATAATATTCCGGCACCTTCGGATCGAGCCTGATCGCCTCAGTGGCGTCGGCGACCGACTTGTCGAGCTGGCCGAGCTTCTTGTAGGCGGCGCCACGATTGGTGTAGGTGCGCGGCCGCTTCGGATCCAACCGCAGCGCCTCGTCGAAATCCCGGATCGCCTTCTCGTTGTCGCCGCCGAGATAAAAGGTCACGCCGCGGTCGGACCAGGCCTGCGCATAGTCCGGCTTCAGCTTGATCGCCTGGTCGTAGTCGGCGAGCGCGCGGTCGAGCCGACGCTGGTTGGTGTAGACGACGCCGCGGAGCTCATAGGCTTCGGCATCCTGCGAATCGAGCTCGATTGCCTTGCTGAGGTCGGCGGCGGCGCGGTTGAGATCGCCGCCGGCGTGGCGCAAGAGATCGCCGCGCGCACGCCAGGCGCGGGCGTTCCTGGCGTCGAGCGCGATGGCGCGGTCGAGATCCCGCAGTGCTGCGGTCTGGCCGCCGGAGCTTTGTGCATTGGCGTCGGCACGAACGATGAGCGCCGCGGCACGGTCGGCACTTGGATTTGTGTTCTGGTCGATGATGGCGCTGCAAGCCGCGATCAGCTCGGCCGGTGCGGCTTGGCTGCCGAGTACACAGTCGGCGCCGGACGCATCACCCGCGGCAGCAGGGCCGAGCGCAACGAAAAGGCTCATCGCAGCGCCGAAGCAAGCGCGCAGCGGGCATTTGGCAAACGAGGGTATTTGCGCGAAGGAATGCGCGCCACACATGAAAAGGCTCCGTGACATCCGGTTTTCACCATTGTCGCGGCGGGCAGGAATTGGGTTCAAGCCGCAACCGGTCGTGAGGGACGGATCGCCGTCCACCCTCCCTCTCCCCGTTCTTACGGGGAGAGGGAGGGGGTGAGGGGCTGCTTCCGCAAGGACGGTGACAGTTGGATTCGTGGAGAGTCCCCCTCACCCGGAATTCAAGCTCCGCTTGAGTTCCGGCCTCTCCCCGCGCGCGGGGAGAGGCGAAGACCACCGTCAATACCCGTCCGCCCCGTTCAACCGCTGCAGCCGGTCCTGCATCGCCTTCTTCAAATCATAACCCGGCCGGCCGAACTCGGCGTTGCGGCGGGCGATGAACTCGTCCTGCTCGCGCTGGAGCGCCTTGGCCTCGGCCGGATTGCGGGCTTCGCGCAACACGCGCGCATTCGAGGCATAGATCTCGCGATCAAGGTCGGCGAGCTCGCGGTTGGCGCAGATCGCCTTCTCCACGGTGCGGCGGGCGCGGACGCAATTGAAGCTCGGCTTGCCGGCAACCGCCATCTGCGCTCCGATCCGTTCGAGCTCGCGTGCGATCGCCCGGTGATTGGCCTTGGCCTTGTCGTGGTTCGGATCGAGCTTCAGCGCCGCGCCAAAGTCCTGCACCGCCTTGGGCCGGTCGCCCTTTTTCAGCCACAGCTCGCCGCGTGCATTGAAGATGTCGGCGAGCGTGGGGTCGAGCTGCAATGCGCGGCTGTCGTCGGCGATCGCACGATCGACCTGATCATGGCGCGCGTAGAGCGCAGCCCGTGCGATCAGCGCCTTGACGAGGTCGGGCTTGGCCGTCTTCTCATTGTCGATCACCTCAGTGCAGGCCGAGGCCGCCTTGTCCATGTCATCGGCGGCCGCCGCAGCCAGGCACGGCGCGATATCGACCGGCGTGACCGCGACCGGCTCGCCGCCCGTCGCCGCATGGGCCATTCCCAAAGACAGTGCGCCGAGCACCGCAGCAACGCCGCACCATCGTATCAGAGCGGAGATACGCAGCGCCGTCGTGATCGGAATGTCTCGCCTTGTCGCCATATTGTCCATTATACGGCCGGATTGATGCTAGCCTGTAGCACCGCTCAAACTCTCTCAGGGCTTCGCCGTGTCGACATTCGAATGGGTCATCGCACTGCTGCTCGGCGCCGTTGCATTATCGGCGCTGGCGCGGCGGATCAAGGTCCCTTACCCGACCTTTCTCGCCATCGGCGGCGCGCTGATCGCCTTGGTGCCGTCGAGCCCGTCATGGACGCTGGAGCCCGACCTGGCGTTGGCCCTTTTTGTCGCACCGGTGCTGCTGGATGCCGCCTACGACACCTCGCTGCGCGATCTCCGCAACAACTGGGTTCCGGTCTCGACCCTGGTCGTCGCCGCGGTCGGTCTCACCACCGCCGGCGTGGCATTCGTTGCACACCGGTTGATGCCTGACATGCCTTGGGCCGCCGCCGTTGCGCTCGGCGCGATCGTGGCGCCGCCTGATGCCGCGGCCGCGGTCGCGATCCTGAGCCAGGTGAAGCTGCCCTACCGGATGGTGAAAGTGCTGGAGGGCGAAAGCCTGCTCAACGACGCGAGCGCGCTCTTGATCTATCGCATCGCGGTCGGCGCGGTCGCCATGGAGCACCTGAAGTGGAGCGAGGTGACGCCGATCATCGCGCTGGCATTGATCGGCAGTGTCGCCGCCGGCTATCTCGCAGCCCGCATCATCCCGTTGTTCCTGGAGCGGGTGACGGAGGCGCCAAGCGCGATCATCGTGCAGTTCGCTACCACCTTCCTGATCTGGATCGCCGCCGAGCATCTCGGCCTCTCCGGCATCCTCACCATCGTCGTCTATGCCATCACGATCGCGCGCACCGCGCCGGCGCGCATGCCGGCGCGGCTGCGGGTGCCGTCCTATGCCGTGTGGGACACGGCGGTGTTCGTGCTCAACGTGCTCGCCTTCATGCTGATCGGCATGCAGATGCGTCCGATCTGGTCGCGGCTCGACCAGGACGTACGCTGGGAATATTGCGTGGCGGCAGCCTGGATCCTGCTCACGGTGATCCTCGTGCGGCTCGCCTGGGTGATGTTCTACGGCGCGACGCTGCGCGCGCTGATCGCGCACGGGATCTATTGTCCGAAGGATCCGAAGGCGGTCGCCAGTCCCAAGGGCGGCCTCGTCATCTCATGGTGCGGCATGCGCGGCCTCGTGACGCTCGCCACCGCCTTCGCCCTGCCGGAGAGCTTTCCCTATCGCGATTTCATCGTCTTCATCGCATTCGCGGTCGTGCTCGGCTCGCTGCTCGTGCAAGGCCTGACGCTGCGGCCGCTGATCCTGGCGTTCGGACTCAAGGACGACGATCCCGTCGGCCAGGAGGTCGCGCGGGCACGCGCAATCGCCTATCGCGCCGCGCTCGATGCGATCGAGGACGATCCGTCGGAGGAGGCGGAAATCTTGAGGCTCGAATACAGCGCGATCCTGATGCAGGCGGACAACGATCCGGATGGCGGCATCGCCGATGGTCGATTACCCGCCGATCCGCTGCGGCTCCGCGCCATCGAGGCGGCGCGAAAATCGATCTTCGACCTCCGCGCCACCGAGGTGATCGGCGACGACGCGTTCCACCGGATCGAGGAGGAGCTCGATCGCGCGGAGCTGAGTGCAGGAGGATAGGCGCTCGACGCCTCCGCAAACTCCGCCGTCGTCCCGGCGAAGGCCGGAACGACACTGGAGAGTGGCCAAGCAATGAGCGCGAAATCTCCAATATCTCGCCATTGAACCAAACGTCTCGTTCTCAGACTCATTCCTGATGACAACCTTGACTGATGATCGTCGCGCACGCACGCGCGTTGCGTCGCCTGCGCGATATTTTTATTTCCACATGGCCCTGGCCTGCGCGGCCACCGCCTTTCTCGGCTTCGCACCAACCTATTGGGTGCCGCTCGCTCACCGGACTTTTACCGCAAGCCCGGTGATTCATTTCCACGGCCTGTTGTTCTTCACCTGGTCGCTCTATTTCGTGCTCCAGACCTGGCTCGCGGCATCTGGCCGCGTGGTCAACCACCGTTCGCTCGGCATTGCCGGCGTCTCGCTTGCCACCGCAATGACGATCTTCGGCTTTCTCGCCTCGGTGCATGTGATGCAGCACTCGGCCGCCCTCGGGCAGCGAGAGGCCGGCATCGCCTTCTCAATCGTGCCGATGAGCGGGATCGCGTTCTTCGCCGTGGTCTTCGTGCTGGCGATCATGAACACGCGCAAGCCGGAGATTCACAAACGGTTGATGCTGCTCGCCGCGGTCTCGATCCTCGATGCCGCGATCGCGCGCTGGTTCCTCACGTTCCTAGCACCACCCGGACCGCCCGGCCCGCCGCCGGTGCCGGTCACCATCGCGCCGGCGGTCGTTGCCTCGCTCCTGCTCGTCGTCGCGATGGTGCGCGACTGGCGCAGCGAGGGCCGCGTGCATCCGGTCTACATCTACGGCACGCTCGCGCTGCTGGCGGTGAAGGTGCTGAACTGGCCGGTCAGCGAAAGCACAGCGTGGCACGCGTTCGCCGGCGGGATTCTGGCGCTGGCGCAGTAGGCGGCAAGCAATCCGCTGTCGTCCCGGACAAGCGCAGCGAAGCGGAGCGCCGATCCGGGACCCCCCATAACCACAGGACGTGGTTTGGTGAAGACTCGTAGTTGTCAGCTCGCGCCACAACTGCTCCTTGGGGTCATGGGTCCCGGGCTCGCGCTACGCGCGCCCCGGGACGACGATAGAATGTGCGGCGCCGTCTACGCCCCCGCCTTGCAGGTGATCCCTCCGTCGACCACCAGCTCGATCCCCGTCACATATTTCGACTCGTCCGAGGCCAGGAACAGCGCGGCGTTGGCGACGTCCCAGGCGTCGCCCATATGGCCCATCGGCACCTGGGCGTCGCGGGCGCGCCACATCGCTTCGACGTCGCCCTTGGCGTAGCTGGCGGCGAGGCCGGCGGAATGGGCGACCATCGGCGTCTTCATCAGGCCGGGCAGGATCGCATTGACGCGCACATGGTGGCGCGCGAACTCGATCGCGGTGGTGCGGGTCATCTGGTTCATCGCCGCCTTCGAGGTGCCGTAGGTGACGTAGGAGATGCCCATGTGGCGGATCGAGGCGATCGAGGAGATGTTGATGATCGAGCCGCCGCCCTGCTTCACCATCACGGGGATCACGTGCTTCATGGCGAAATAAGCGCTCTTGAGGTTGACGCTGAAGACGCGGTCCCAGCTCTCCTCGGTCACCTCGACCACGCTGCCCATCTCGGCAATGCCGACATTGTTGTCGAGCACGTCGATGCGGCCGTAAGCCTTGAGGCAGGCCGCGACCATCGCCTCGATCTCGCTCGCGCGTGCGACGTCGGCGGTGAACGCGGTAGCCTTGCCGCCCTCGTCCACGATGATCTTCGCGGTCTCTTCGGCGGCGCCGCCGTTGCGATCGACGCAAAACACCTGCGCGCCCTCGCGCGCAAAGGTCACGGCGGTCGCCTTGCCGTTGCCCCAGCCGGGTCCGATCGAGCCGGCCCCCACCACCATCGCAACCTTGCCTTTGAGCCGATCCATTCGCGTTTCTCCTTGTTGTTGTGATTGTAGCCCGGACGGAGCGCAGCGTAATCCGGGCTACGGATCGTTGCAGATCTTCATCTTGGTGACGTTAGCACCGATCGGATGACCGATGATCTCCGACAATGTCCGGCAAGCGCCGTCATGGCACAAGCGCCATTCGCCGGCCGCGCCGGAATTGCCGAGCACGACTTCCTGCACGGGTGCGCGTTTCGGCTGCCATTGAAACCAGCCGTCAACGAGCCGCGCATCCGGCGGCGGCTCCATGCCGGGGCCCGTACCTTTCACCCTCGCCTGCACCAGTTCGAGGCCGGCGGCGGTGACGCGCCAGTCCTCCTGCCAGTCGACCTTCGCGATCGAATGCGTCCAGACCAGCGTGAAGGCGGTAAGCGCCAGCGCCTTCACACCTGCCGCCGTGGCGAAGCAGAGGCTCACACCGCCTCGATCGCTGCCGGTGGGCGCTGCCGCCATTGCCACAGCACGAGGGCAGCACAGAGCACGAAGCCCGCAGTGTCGCTGAACGGGAAGTCGCCGAGCAGGCAAAGCGCGGCGCCGAGCGCGACCAGACGTTCGATCAAGGTCAGCCGCGTGTACAGGAAGCCGATCGCGACCATCCCGAACAGCGCGATCGACACCAGCGCCTTGAAGCTGGCGAGCGCCACCGCGCCGTAGAAGCCGAGCTTTGCGGCCATGGGATCGCCGGCCTGCAACATCAGGGCGGGCGAATAGACGAAGATGAAGGGAATGACGTAGCCGGCGAGCGCAATGCGCATCGCTTCCCAGCCGATCTTGTCGGGATTCTCCTTCGCGATCGGCGCCGCCGCAAGCGCGGCCAGCGCGACCGGAGGCGAGAGATCAGCCATGATGCCGTAGTAGAAGGCGAACATGTGGCTCGCGATCAGTGGCACGCCAAGTTTGGCGAGCGCGGGGGCGGCGAGCGCAGCGGTGATGATGTAGGTCGGGATCGTCGGAATGCCAGTGCCGAGCAGGATCGACAGCAGCATGGTCATGATCAGCGCCAGGAACAGGCTCTTCTCGCCAAGCCCGATCACCCAGCCGCCGAAGATGGTGCCGACGCCGGTCTGCGACATCATGCCGATGATGACGCCAACGATGGCGCAGGCCATGCCGACGGTGATGGCGGATTTCGCGCTCTCGGCCAGCGAGTTGCGGCAGGCACGCAAGGCCGCAACGCCGCCGCGAACGAAGGCGGTGATCACGATCAGCGCGACGACGACGCTGGCGACCGGCACGATCTGCAGGCCGTCGCGCGAGAGCGCGGCGACGACGAGCGCGAGGCCGATCCAGAAGATGTAGCGGATGGCCGTGACCGGGAGACCCGCCGTGATGCTGGCGCCCAGGATCAACGCCACCGTCAGCGCGAGGCCCATGCTGCCGGCGTAGAGCGGCGTAAAGCCCTCGAACAGCATATAGACGAGGGCGGCGAGCGGCAGCACGAGATACCAGCGCGTCACCAGCGCCTTCCAGGCGCTCGGAATCTCCGAGCGCTTCATGCCGGTGAGGCCATGCTTGCCGGCCTCCAGATGCACCATCCAGAAGGCGGAGGCGAAATAGAGGACGGCGGGGATCGCGGCGGCTTTGACGATCTCCGAGTATGCGACGCCGAGCGTCTCCGCCATGATGAAGGCGACCGCGCCCATCACCGGCGGCATGATCTGTCCGCCCATCGAGGCCGTGGCCTCGACACCGGCCGCGAAGGCGCGGCGGTAGCCGAACTTGATCATCAGCGGAATCGTGAACTGGCCGACGGTGACGACGTTGGCGACGCCCGAGCCGGAGATCGTGCCCATCATGCCCGAGGCGAACACGGCGACCTTCGCCGGACCGCCGCGGGTGCGCCCGAACAGGCCGAGCGAGACGTCGGTGAAGAGCTGGATCATGCCGGCGCGCTCCAGGAACGAGCCGAACAGGATGAACAGGAAGATGTAGGTCGCCGAGACGTAGATCGGCACGCCGTAAAAGCCTTCGGTGCCGAAGGACAAATGCGTGACGATCTGGTCGAAGTCGTAGCCGCGATGGTTGAGCGGCGACGGCAGGTACTGGCCGAAGAACCAGTAGACCAGACAGGCGCCGCACATCAGCGGCAGCGCCGCGCCCATAAGACGCCGCGTGCCCTCGAAGATCAGCACCGCGAGCAGCGTGCCGACCGCGAGATCAAGCCGCGTCGGATCGCCGTCGCGCGCGATCAGGTCGGCATAGAAGATCCATTGATAGAGACCGCAGAGAAAGCCGGCGCCGCCGATCAGCCAGCCGAAGGCGCGGCCCAGATCGCTCTTCGCGGTGAAATTGGCGATCAGGCCGAAGGTGAGCAGCAGCAGGAAGCCGACATGGACGCCACGCACCACCTGGCTCGGCAGGTAGTTGAAGGCGGCGACATAGAGCTGGAAGCAGGCAAAGGCGATCCCGATCCAGTAGGCGAGATTGCCCCACCAGCCCGGGCCGAACCCTTCCGGAAAGCCGTGCTCGAAATTGTCGAATTCAACCTTGATGGGCGCTTCCGCGCCCTCTGCCTGCAACATCGATATGTCCCCGCGCCCATCATCCGTGGCGCTTATAACATTGAGCTCCCGCTCACCACACCGTCATGGCCGGGCTTGTCCCGGCCATCCACGGCTTACGGTGCTTCCAAGAACGTTCATGCCCGGGACATCTGCGCGAAGACGCGCTTCTGCCCGGGCATGACGTCGACGGATAGAGCCTACTTGATCAGCCCCTTTTCCTTGTAATAGCGGATCGCGCCGGGGTGGAGCGGAACCGGGCTGCCGCTGGCGGCCGTTTCGAGCTTGATCTCCTTGCCGGCCGCATGCGCGTTGGCGAGTTCCGGCAGCGACTCATAGACCAGCTTGGTCATCTGATAGGCGAGATCATCCGAAACCGCCGAGCTGGTCACGAGATAATTGACCACGGCCGCAGTCGGCACGTCCTTGTCCTGGCCGGTATAGGTGTTGGCGGGAATGATCGTCGAGATGAAGGGCGGACCGATCTTGTCGACGGTCTCCTTCGGCACCGCCACCACCGTGATCGGGCTCGACGTGGAGAGATCCTTCAGCGAGGCGACGCCGAGGCCGGCCGATTGCAGCGTCGCATTGAGTTGCCGGTTCTTCATGAGGTCGACGGATTCGGCGAAGGGCAGATACTCCACCTTGCCGAGATCCTTGTAGCTCATGCCGGCGGCGGCGAGGATCGCGCGCGAATTGAGCTCGGTTCCGGATTTCGGCGCGCCGACCGACAGGCTCTTGCCCTTGAGGTCCGCCAGCGTCTTGATGCCGGAGTCGGCGGTGGCGACGATCTGGATGTAGTTCGGATAGATCGCGCCGATCGTGCGCAGCTTGTCGAGCTTGTTCTTGAACCCGGCTTCCTCGTCGCCTTCCCAGGCGGCCTTGAGCGAGTCACCCAGCGTGAACGCCAGCTCGCCGCGGCCCTGCTGCAGCAGGATGAGATTTTCGACCGACGCCTTGGTGGCTTGCACCTGCGTCTTCACGTTCGGAATCTTGTCGCCGTAGATCTTCCCGATCGCGACCCCGAGCGGATAGTAAACGCCGGAGGTGCCGCCGGTCAGGACGTTGATGAACGACTGCGCATGCGCGCTAGGTGCCGACGCCGCCAGAGCAAGAGCCGCGGCCACGCCGAAAAACTTCAATTTCATGATATTTGAACTCCCCAAACGGCGGCGAAATTGGCCGGACGGGAGAAGCGGGTCAACCCATCCAAAAGGCAAAACAGGGCTGCGGGAAGCGGCTGTTTTTGGGGAACCGAACCCCGGGCGTGGATCACCTCTCGTGTAGGGAGAGGTGATCAATCTCGTCGCGCTTTTGCCGGGGTGCGGCGACGTGGCGCAGCCGGCCCGTAAGAGGCGCGCCCGAACGTCTCAGGTTCGGCGTGCACCATCGTTACTGGCAGATCTTACTGGAAGGTCATGTCCAGGCACTTGGAGATATCGGAGCCGAGGCCGGAGGAGATGATGATGCAGCCGCGGATTTTCTGCGCGGTGACGTCGGCGGCCCAGACCGAATAGCCGCCGGGCCCGAAGAACGAGTTGGTGTTCGGCGGCTCGGTCTCGGTCGCGTCGAAATCATAACGGCCGTCGGCCTCGAAGATACGCGGCTTCTTGGTGCAGCCGCCGTCGGTCTGCACGTTGATCACTTCCTTGTTGTCGCGGGTCAGTGCCAGCGAGACCTGGCAGCGGAAATATTCCGAGGTCTTGGTGTTGAAGAGGTAGGTGTAGGACTTGCAGGTCGCGGTGTTGAGCTTGCCTGGGGCAAGGCCGCGGCTGCACGAAATCCTCTGGTTGTGGCTGAGCTGGTAATCATCGGCACTGGCCACCGGCGCAAACGTCACCAGCGACAGCGCTGCAGCCGAGCAGATTTTAATGACATGACGCATCCGAATCATCCCCACCAAATTTTTTGTCGAGTTGCGTTCTAAACGGAAAGCGGAACATAGTCGCGCGGGGACGAAGGGAAAATCACAAACTGCTGGGCAAGACGTGATGCACCGCTGTGCCGATGGCGGATTGACCCGGAAACGCCGTTCGTGATTTGTTCAAGCCTGCTCGCCCCGATTCAAGGGGAGGATGGAAGATGGCATTTTCAACGAAGGCAATTGCAATCGCAGCCTTGCTCGGCACGCTCGCCGCGCCGGCGCTCGCGCAGACAGCGGCGACGCCGTGGGAGCTCAAGCCCGACATGGGCTATGCCTATGACAAGGAGGGCAAGA
Organism: Bradyrhizobium sp. ISRA442; assembly: GCF_038085055.1. NCBI lineage: Bacteria > Pseudomonadati > Pseudomonadota > Alphaproteobacteria > Hyphomicrobiales > Nitrobacteraceae > Bradyrhizobium > Bradyrhizobium sp. ISRA442. Next base: position 147,366 of record NZ_JALGCN010000003.1, on the reverse strand, counting down.
CCTTTTCCTACAAGATGGGCACCAGCAATGCCGGGGAGCTCTTGAAGGGCGCCAAGAAGGTGCCGAGGGGCACGCTGTTCTTCATCGGCCACAACGGCCAGCTCTACATGCGCACCGGCCCCTATCTCGAAGGCGACGGCCGGTTCAAGTTCGGGCCGGATCAGTAAGGGGCGGCGCGACCGCCGCACACACTCGGTGTCATCGCCCGCGAAAGCGGGTGATCCAGTATTCCAGAGACAGCGATGGGATAGGGAGAAGCCGCGGCGTACTGGATGCCCCGGTCCCGGCTCCGCCAAGGCTACGCCGGGCCACAAGGGTGCTCGGCCGCCAAAGCTTCAGCGAAGGCGGCAAGCCGGGGCATGACAGGCAATCGTTGGGTGGGTTAGCCCCGCGGCTGCGCGAAGCGCAGTCCGCTGGCGTAACCCACCGCTTTAGCTTTCGCGGAGACATGCTTGGTGGGTTACGCGGAGCCTGTCATCGGGCCGCGCTTCGCGCGGACCCGTTGGCTAACGCAACCCTACGGCAGCTCGCGAATGGCTAGAACACCCCCGCCAATTCCCGCGCACCGGCATTGCTGCTGTTGCTGTCCATCCGCGCATCCGTCACCGCGAGCAGCTTTGCCACCGTATTGTGCCGGATCGCGACCGGGTTGCGCTCGTAGCCGCCGCGCTGGAAGAAGTTCGAGGTCGGCACCTGCCCGCGCATCGCCAAAGGCATCGTCACCATGTCGAGCCCGGTGCCGTCGCCGGTGAGGTTCATCATCTCGAGCTCGGCGGCGGTGAGCGGACGGGTGTAGCCCTTGGCCCGGGCGAACAGCACCGAGGTCAACAGCTTGTGGGTCTGCAGCATCGGCCCGACATCGATGTCGAGCACCATCGCATGCATGGCCCAGCCCTGCGCGGTGTTGCCGATCTTCTCGTGCTCCGACCAGGTGTCGGGCACCGACTTCGCGTATGCCACCATGCGCTTCAGGACGCTGAGCTTGTACTCCAGCGCTTTGCGCGCCGGCCCCGAGCTCTGCGCCACCTTCTCACCGAGCGCACGGATGAATTCGTGGCCCTGCTCGGCCAGCAGCTCGACGCTGTTGGTCGTCAGCAACTGGTTGTAGCCGACCGCGGTCGAGATTGCGCGCTTGCCGCCATGTTCAATTCCCGATTGCACGTCGTAACTGCCGGTGCCGCCGGTCTCGAACGAATAGACCCGCACCGCCTGCTCGCGCGTAAGCCCTGAGGCGAGCGCGTAGCGGGCATAAGCGCGCTTGAACTCGATCTCGGAGGCGGGACGCTGCGGCGTGAACTGATATTGCTCCTGCGCCGCGCGCAGGAAATCGGCAACCACGGGAATCGGCTTTCGGGCGGGGCGCTCCGGCGCCTCCTCCGGCTCCGGGTTCACTGGCCGCTTCGGCCCGGTATAGAGCGGCGGATGCTCCAGCACATAGTCATCAAGCGTCACCTGCTGACCGCTGCGACGCTTGGCGTTACGGGTGCGCCGCTTCTCGGCGATCTGGCTCCAATAGGCGCCGGCCTCGGCGTCGAAGGCGGCGCGCGCCTCCAGATACTCTGCGAGCTTGCGGCGATATTCGGCGATCGCCTGCGGCGAGGCTTGCGCCATGGCATTGCTGACGGCTGGCGGCAGCGCGGCCGAATCCTGGGCAGGCGCTGCGGGCGCAAGCAGGACGAGCGCGAATGGAACCAGCCTCAAGACACGTCGAATCGGGATGTGATGCATGCTTCCTTGTAGCAAGCCTCCGGTAACCGTCACGTTAACGCGCCGTTTACCATCGTCACTTCCAGGCGAATACCGGCTGTTCCAGATCGGTGACGCGGGTCTGGCGCCCGGCCAGCACCTCGCGGAACTGATAGATCAGGGCCGCGGTCGGCGCGTGGATCAGCCTCTCCTGCTGATGGAAGCGGATCACGCGGCGCGTGCTTTCGGGAATTGCGACGAAGTCGAAGGCCTCCGCGCGCTCGATCGTCGCGAGCGCGATGCGATGCACTGAGGCGACTTCACCCGGATTCGGCCTGATCGCGGCACCGTCGGCAGCCCAGACCACGACCGGCGTGATCAGATAGCCCGAGCGGGTCGGATAGTCGTCGAGCAGGCCGAGCACCTCACCCACCCCGAGCTTGAGGTTCAGCTCTTCGTCGAGCTCGCGCAGCGCCGCTTCGACCGGCGTCTCGCCGGCGTCGCAGCGTCCACCCGGCAGCGCCCACTGGCCGCGATGCGCGCGCAGGTGTGATGCGCGCCGTGTCAGCAGGAACGCGGTCTCGCCGCCCTCGCGCGCTCTCGTCAGCGCGACGACCACCGCCGCGCGCTTCAGCACTGAGGCCTCGCCATTCTCCGGCAGGCGCGTGAAAGCGGCGCAGGCGGCCGCGATATTCCGCCTGGTGGCATCATCGAAGGGTCTCATGGTGCTTGACTACACCAGGTCCGGCCCCGATGAAATGCGCTCGCAATGCCCTCGGGGAAATGGACGCCGGCATGATCGACAAGACCGCCGCAAGGCTGAAGCACGACGGCTGGACCACCGTCGAGACCACCGGCTTCATGCACCTGATCGGTCCGCTATGGGAGCGCAACGTCGACGGCCACTATGAGTTCGCGCTGGCCACGGAGGACAAGCACCACAATCGCCGCGGCATGGTCCAGGGCGGCGTGATGATGACCTTCGCCGACCGCACCTGCGGCATGACGGCCCGCTACGAGACCGGCAAGCAGTACATGGCGACGGTGCAGCTCGACACGCATTTCGTCGAGGCCGGCAAGATCGGCGACATCCTGATCTCCCGCCCCCGCGTGGTGCGCACCACGCGCAGCCTCATCTTCATGAGCACCGAAGTGACGGTCGACGACCGCTGCATCGTGATGGCGAATGGTGTGTTCAAGATTTTGAAGGGGCCGGAGTAGGCCAGACTTCAGAGTAGCCACGGCCGTTAGCCACATGCTCCCCTGTCGTCCCGGCGAAGGCCGGGACCCCATCACTCCGGAAGTCGTGGCGGAAAGTGCTTCCACACCACCGCTGTCATTCCCCGCGAAAGCGGGGAATCCAGTACGCTGCGGCTTCTCCGTATCACATCTCTGGCTCTGGAATACTGGATCGCCCGATCAAGTCGGGCGATGACGACTGAGAAGGTGCGAGCCGCCCCCAAAACTCGTCATTGCGAGCGCAGCGAAGCAATCCAAAAACTCACCGCAAGCGACATTGCTGGATTGCTCACTGCGCTCGCAATGACGGGGTCAGGCGGTTATGCTGCTGTCTGAGGAAGCAGCAAGGATCCGCCTATGCAATACCGCCAGCTCGGCCGCAGTGGCCTCAAGGTGTCGCCGATCTGTCTCGGCAGCATGATGTTCGGCGGGCCGACGGATGAGGCGGCCTCGAAACGAATCATCGCGAAAGCGCACGAGGCCGGCATCAACTTCATCGATACGGCGGATGCCTATTCGAAGGGCGCATCCGAGGAGGTGGTGGGACGCGCCATTGCAAGCAATCGCCGGGCCTGGGTGCTGGCAACGAAGCTCGCCAATCCCATGGGCGAGGATCCCAATCGCGGCGGGCTGTCGCGGCGCTGGGTGCTGCAGGCGGCGGATGAAAGCTTGATGCGGCTCGGCACCGATCACATCGACGTCTACTATCTGCACAAGGAAGACCACGCGACGCCAATGGAGGAGACGGTGCGCGCAATGGGCGACCTGATCCGCGCCGGCAAGGTGCGCTACTTCGGCGTCTCGAACTACCGTGCCTGGCGCGTCGCCGAGATCTGCAACATCTGCGACCGGCTCGGGATCGACAGGCCGGCGGTGAGCCAGCCCTATTACAACGCGATGAATCGCATGCCGGAGGTCGAGCACTTCCCGGCCTGCGGCTATTACGGCCTCGGCATCGTGCCCTACAGCCCGCTGGCGCGCGGCGTGCTCACCGGCAAATACCGCCCCGACGCAGCACCGGACAAGGAGACGCGCGCGGGCCGCAACGACACCCGCATGATGCAGACGGAATGGCGGCCGGAATCGCTCCAGCTCGCACAGGAGATCAAGAGCCACGCCGAAAAGCGGGGCATCACCGCCGGCCAGTTCGCGGTCGCCTGGGTGCTGAACTCCGCCTTCGTCACCTCCGTCATCGCCGGCCCTCGCACCGAGGAGCAGTGGGATGACTATATCCGCGCGCTCGACTATCGCTTCAGCGGCGAGGACGAGGCGTTGATCGATGCCCTGGTGACGCCGGGCCATCCGTCGACGCCGGGCTACAACGACCCGGCCTATCCGATCGAGGGACGGCGCGCGCGGAGCACCTGAAGGGGGAGACGACGATGACGCAAGAGGATCGCTACGGGCTGCCGCTCTCCACCGCATCCGACGCGGCAGCATCCGCCTATCGCGAAGGCGTCGACCTCATGCTCGCGGGCTGGACCGGCACGGCGGAGGCGCTGGAGCGTGCGATCACGGCCGATCCGGATTTCGCACTGGCGCACATCGCACGGGCACGGCTGCACGCGTTCTATCAGCAGGGCGATCTCGCACGGCAAAAAGCGACGGTCGCGCGCGAGCTCGTGGCAAAGCGCGGCACGGAGCGCGAGCGTTCGCATGTCGAGACGCTGGCGCTCTCTGTCGAGGGCCGGCTGCCCGAGGCGCTGGCGGCGACGCTGCAGCATATCGAGAGCTGGCCGCGCGATGCCGTGGTGCTGTCGCTGCCGCTCGGCGCGTTCGGCCTGTTCGCCTTCTCCGGCATGGCCGATCACGACCGCGCGCGGCAGGAGCTGTGCGAGCGCGTCGCAAAGCATTATGGCGAGGACTGGTGGTTCCTGACGCTGTACGGCTGGGCCATGACCGAGAACGGCGACGTCGCCCGTGGCCGCCCCGTCACCGAGCGCGGCTTCAGCCTCCGGCGGCAGAACGCCCATGCTGCGCATGCGGTGCTGCATGCGATGTTCGAGGACGGCTCGATCGACGAGGCCGATCGTCTCGTCGACGACTGGATTCCCGCTTACGGCCGCGCCGGCATCCTACACGGCCATATCCGCTGGCACCAGGCGCTCGGCGCGCTCGAGCATGGCGATGCGACGCGCGCGCTCGCGATCTATGCCGATGTGCTGCAGCCGCGGGTGACGCAAGCGCCGCCGCTCAACGTGATCACCGACGGCGCCTCGCTGTTGTGGCGCCTCGCGGCTTACGGCCACGCGGTGCCGCCGACGCTCTGGACCGAGGCCGATGCCGCCGCGCAAAAGCTATTCCCGAAATCGAGCATCCCGTTCGCCGACGTCCACATGGCGCTGTTCGCGGCGGCGACGCAGAACCGCGCGGCGCTCGCCGCACGCCTTGCCGTGATCGAGCAGCGGCTCGCCGACGACAAGCTGCCGGCCGGGCCCGTGGTGCCGGCGATCTGCCGCGCGATGACGGCCTTCGCCGAAGAAGACTATGTGACTTGCGTGCAAATCCTCGCGCCCGTCATCGCCGAGGTCGTGCGCATCGGCGGCAGCCATGCCCAGCGCGAGCTGATCGAGGACACTTTCATCGTCGCGCTGATGCGCAGCGGCGATCTCCCCCGCGCCCGCACCCTGCTCGACGCCCGCTTGCACCGCCGCCCATCCTTGCGCGATACACGCTGGCAGGCAGCGATGGCTTGAGGCAGGATCACGAAAACAGACCGGAGGACGCCCATGACCGAGATCGTTGCACTGGAGGCGCTGGTCGCCCACGTCGCATGGGGGCAGTCGCTGGCCGTTCCCGTCGATCGCTCCGGCGTTGCGATGGCCGCGACCGCAGGCCTCATCGAGGCCGGCATCGACAACCTCCATCTGGTCTGCGTCCCCATCAGCGGCCTACAGGCCGATCTTCTGATCGGTGCCGGCGCGGTCGCCACGCTCGAGACCAGTGCCATATCGCTCGGCGAAGCCGGCGGCGCGCCACGTTTCTGCGCCGCCGTGCGGGCCGGCTCCGTGACCTTGCGCGATGCCACCTGCCCCGCGATTCATGCAGGTCTCATGGCGGCACAGCACGGCGTCCCCTTCATGCCGATCGCCGGCATCATCGGCAGCGACCTGCTCAACGTACGCCCCGACTGGAAGGTGATCGACAGTCCGGTCGGCGAGGCGCGCAAGGTGGTCGTGGTGCCGGCGATTACGCCCGACGTCGCGCTGTTCCATGCACCGGAGGCCGACCGTGCCGGCAACGTCAGGATCGGCCGCTTCCGCGAGCTCGCAACCATGGCCTATGCCGCGCGGAAAACGCTGGTCACCGTCGAGCGCATCGTCGACCGCAACTTGCTGGAAACGGAAGACTCCGCCGCCGGCGTGCTGCCCTCGCTCTATGTCGACGCCATCGCAGTCGCCGAGCGCGGCGCCTGGCCGCTCGCGCTGTGGGACGAATATCCGGCCGACGAGGCCGAGATCGCCCGCTACGCAGCGATGGCGCGCAGCGACGAGGGCTTTCGCGCCTACCTCTCGGCCTTCCTGTCGCATCGCAAGCAGGTGGCGTGAACGATGTCATCCGAACGCGAGCGGCGCGAGATCCTGATCGCCACCATCGCCGATCTGCTCGACGGTATCAGTCACGTCGCGGTCGGCGCATCCTCGCCGATCCCCGCGGCCGGCGCGATGCTGCTGCGCGCGCGCAACGAGCGCGACGGCAAGCCGCCGGTGCGCATTTCCATTTTGGGATCGCAGCAGCACAACTTCTTCACCAATGGCGGCATCGAGCTGTTCGACTGCGCGGCGCAGGGGCGCGTCGATGCCTTCTTCCTCGGCGGCGGCCAGATCGACGGCGAGGGCAACATCAATCTGGTCGGCACCGGCGACTATCCGAAAACCGACGTGCGCTGGCCCGGCTCGTTCGGCTCGGCTTTTCTCTATCACCTCATCCCGCGCGTGATCCTGTTTCGCGAGGAGCACTCGTCCCGTGTGTTCGTGCCGAAGGTCGATTTCGTCAGCGCACGGGCGATCACGCCGGAGGTCCCGCGCCGCGGCGGCCCCTATGCGCTCCTGACCAACATGGCGCTGTTCGACTTCGACCGCGAGGCAGGCGGCTTCTCGCTGCGCTCGGTGCATCCGCCCTTCACGCCGGCCGATATCCGCGAGAACACCGGCTTCGCCTATGAAGAGCCGGATGTCGTGCGCGAGACGCCGCAGCCCGATACCGCGACGCTGGCGCTGCTGCGCGGACGGATTCTCGATGAGCTTGCCGAGACTTATCCGGCCTTCGCACGGACGATGAAGCGGGCTGCATAGTTCGCACCCGCCTCTGCCACGAAAAAAACATGGGGCTGGCGGCAAGTGCCCGCCGGCGCAGGTTGGGGCGATCGGACGAATCGCCGATAGGTGGTGCGGTGGTATTTCAGACAGGCTTGGCGGAGACAATGGGATCGCAACCTTGGCAAGCGAGCCTGACGATGCGCTTCCGCCGATCGGTTCTCGCCGCGACCCTCGTAGCTTTCGCAAGCCCCTGTTTTGCCGACTCTTCCACCCCAATCGCAGTCAACAACGCGCCGGCGCAGCAGAACGCTCTGATCGACCTCTTGGCGCTGATGTCCGGCAAATGCAAAACGCTGAAGATTGCGGGCCGCACGTTCGCCTGCAGGACGGTGGCCTACGCCCATGGCGACAAGGGCCGGGTCAATTTCTCGGTCGCGGTCGACGATCCCAGCGATGACAGCCATGTGGTGTCGTTCTCCGGCGAGAATGGCAAGCGCGCCGACGACAATTCCTACGAGCTGCCGGTCGACCGCATGCTGCTCAACTCCAAGCACCGGCCCAGGGTCGACGGCCTGCCGGTGCCGGCCGAGCAAGCCTCCACCGGCATCTGCCGCCAGACCGGCAATTTCGCCGCCAGGAAAGTCTCCGACATCACCTGCTCGGCAACCGACACCGAGGGCCGCAGATACGAGCTGCTGTTCGTCTCCGACGGCACGCCGGTGAGCGTGCGCCGGATCAGGCAGTCGGCGCCATCGATCCAGGATCCGTTCAAGTAACGGCGTTCGCACCTGTAGCCCGGATGGAGCACAACGAAATCCCGGCTACGGGATTGTTCTATCCACACGCACCGCTACGTTCCCTCCCCCCTTGCGGGGGAGGGTCAGGGAGGGGGGCCGCACGGCACACTCTCTCGATTCGAGCAACGGCGCTTCGCATCGCGGGCTTCGGGCAGACCATTTCCTGGGCTGCCCCCCTCGCCAGCCCTCCCCCGCAAGGGGGAGGGAGCGCGGTGTGCTCTGTGGCAGGGCTTCGTGTCATTGCAATCGCACGGCCGATTCAATCTTCAAACGCCTCCGTCCCGAAACGAGGGAAAATCGGCGTTGCCTGCGCCTGTCGGCACCCCGCATACTCGCCTCAACAACGTCTCCGCAAAGCTCTCATCCATGCCCAGCCCGCCATCGCTCACCGCTCTCATCGTCATCGACGTCCAGTGCGCGTTCGACGAATGGGAGGCGGCGGGGAAGCGGCGCAACAATCCGGATGCGGTGGCGCGGATCGCCGATCTTCTGAAAGCGTTCAGGGTGAACGGCGCGCCCATCTTCCATATCCGCCATGAGGGCACGCGGCCGACCTCGTCCTTTCGCCCAGAGAGTTCCGGCTACAAAGTCAAGGAGGAGGCGCGCGAAGCGCCGGGCGAACCCGTCATCGTGAAGCGCGTCAACAGCGCCTTCATCGGCACCGACCTCGAGAACCGCTTACGCGCCGCCGGCATCACCACGCTCATCATCTGCGGCGCCACCACCAATCATTGCGTCGAGACGACGACGCGGATGGCCGGCAATCTCGGCTTCGACACTTGCCTCGTGCGCGATGCGACGTGGACGTTCGACCGGATCGGGCCCGATGGCGATGCGCATTCGGCCGAGGCGATCCATGCGATGACGTTGTCGAACCTCAACGGCGAGTTTGCCCGCATCGCCTCCACGGATGACGTCATCGCGGCGCTCGCCGCGGCATGACAATGAAGCGATTGCGAGGCGGACACGCCATCATGCGACAATAAATCGCGCGGGACTCAGTCATTCACACGCGTTGATCGGAACTGAGCTCTGCGTCGTTTCGACGCCGGAACGTTGCGGACGCATGTCTGTTATCACACGACTTCTCAACTGGAGTGATGACATGAAGTATCTCTTTGTCGCGATGGCTGTTGGTGCCGCGGCGTTGGCTGGCGGTTCTGTGGCTCACGCGGCCAATAACGGCAAGGCCACGCAGAACGCGCAAGGCAACCAATCACAACGCAGCCAATCAACCGACATCAGCGCGCAACACCGGCACTATCACCATCACTGGCGCGGGCACCACTATGGTCATCACTGGCGCCATCACGGCTATTATCGTCCGCACTATCGCAGCTACGGCTACTATCCGCGGCGCGGCTATTATGGAGGCGGACCGTATGGCTATTACGGCGGCGGTCCCGGCGTGACGTTCAGCTTCGGCACCGGCGGCTATCGCTGGTAGACGGAGGGCCCGCAGGAATGCGGGCCTTTTTCTTATCTACGTACGAGTTTCTACCCGAGCAAAATCATCCGCGCCGTCTCGAGGCCGCTCGCCAGCGCCGCCTCGACCGTTCCCATGTCGCGGCCGCGATAGAGTGCTTCGCCGGAGAAGAGGACCGCGCCATCAGCGCGCGACAGTATCGCCTGCGCATCGCGCGTCCGCGGTGTCGCCCAGGAATAGGCGCCCCGCGCAAACGGATCCTGCGCCCAGTTGATCGCAACACCCGCCACAAGGCCGCGCGCGATATCCTGGCGCGACAGGCCGAAGATGGTTGCGAGCGAATCCAGCCCCGCGTCGATCAGAGCCTGCGGATCGAGGCTAGAGAGTTCTGCCGTCCGCGGGCCGCCGAACCAGCCGGTCAGTACGGGACGCATCGAAGGACGCTGCGTCCACCACACCGGGATCGTCTCATTCGACAACAGGAAGGTGAGATTGCCGAGGTCCTCCTTCCTGTCGCGCCACCATGGCCGCTCGAAGCGCAAGAGGATCTTGACGACGTTGCCGAAGCCGATGTCGGCTGCGGCCGCCGCCTTGCTGCGCGCGCGTGGCGGAAGCGCGATTCCCTGCAACAGCGGCAGCGGCACGGTGAGAATCACGGTATCGCAGGCGTGCACCTCGCCATTGACGCAGCGGACGCCCACTGCACGTCCTCGCTCCTCGATCGCCGAGACGACGGAGCCGAAACGGATCGCAGCGCCATGCTTGCGGCACTCTGCCGTGAGATAGTCGACGAGCGTGCCATAGCCGCCGACGATCCGCCCCTGCGGGCGGTGCCCACCACCCATCCATTCGTCGCGCAGCGCCAGCACGCTGGCGCGCTCGGGGTCGGCGGCGTCGTAGCCCTGGACCATCCGCCCGATGGCGTGCCGCAGCCGCTCGTATTCATCCCCGGCAAAATGGCGGCGCAGGAAGTCGGCGACGGTCATATCGTCCTTGAGCTCGCGCAACACCGCTTGAAGCTCCGCCTCATGCGGATCGAGGCGGCCCTCGCGGATGAGCGTCTGGCCGTCAAACGTCCATTGCGTGCCTGCGATCTCCTCGAGCGACAGCTTCGCCTCGCGCACGAGACCGCGCGTGACCGGCGCCTCGCCATGGACGAATTCGGCGCCGCCATCGGCGGCGTACCCGAACTCCGATGCGGGCAGCGGGTGGATGCGCCCGCCGCAGCGCTCGCGCGCCTCCAGGATCGTCACGTGCGTTCCTGCGCGCGCCAGCTCGCGGGCCACCATCAGGCCGGCCGCGCCGGCACCGACGATGACAACGTGCTTTGATGATCTTCGCGACATGCCGGCGCTTTACCTGGCCACGGCTTGCGGATCGTTCTGGATCAGATAGCGCAGCAGCAGGACGCCGCCGCCGAGCGGCCGCGTGCTCTCAAGCGTCATTGCGGTGACGGGCGCGCGCTGCTCGCTCTCGGCGTCCGTCGAGTCGAACACGATCGGCGCGCCCCTGGCGCCATCCACCGCGGGACACAGGATCAGGTTGAGTTCGTCGACCAGGCCGGCGCGCAGGAACGCGCCATTGGCAGTACCACCGCCTTCGAGCAGGAGACGCTTCACCCCAAGCTCGCGATTGAGAATCTCGAGCGTCAGCGCCAGATCGATCTCCGATTTGCCGGCAAAGATGTAGGACACGCCCTCGCCCCGCAGCCCGGCGAGATGCGCGTCCGGCACGCTCTCGGTCAGCACCACCACGATCGGATCGCCGCCGATGTCCGAACGGCCCCAACCGATCTTGCCGCGGGCGTCGAGCACGACGCCATAGGCTTTGCTCTCGGAGGTTTTGGCATCGCGCTGCGCGAACCAGTTTTCGCGCGGGAACGTCGCGGTCGTCGCCACGGGATACGGCTTACCCTTGGCGAACTCCGAGCCGGTGACGCGACCGATCAGCCAGGCGTCGCCGCCGAGTTCGTCATGGATCCGCTCGAACCACTCCGACCCCGCTCCCTTCGGCCGCCAGCGGCTGTGATGTGTGCGACCATCGACACTCGAAGCCATCAGGCAGATGACATGCGGTTTCATGCAAAACTCCGGGATACTCTCAAGCCGCCGGTCCGCCGCGCTTGGCGCGATCTTTCAGGATCACCGCCAGCGGATTGAGTTTAGGCGGCGCCACGAGCTTGAGCGTGTTGGTGTCGTGATGATTGAACGGCGCGCCTCTCACGAAAAGCTCGGTCTGAATGAGGTAGGTCCAGCTTCCATCATCGTTGAATGTGATGTCGCAGCGGTAACTGTCGGTGCGGAAGGCCCGTTCCAAAAATTCGGTCGAACAGATCCCGTAGGCGGTCTCGCCACGCTTCGCCGTGACGGAGAGTTTCTTGTCATCCGGCCCGGCCGTGCCCGACGCCAGCAGCACCTGCCCGCGCGGTATAGCCAGCGTCTGCATGACGAGCCCGGTCGCCGGCTCCCACAGCCAGTAGCCAACCTGGTCGTGGAAGGTGATGTCTTCTTCGGGCGTGTTGATGTGGATGTGATAGCGCAGCCCGTAAAAGAGCTGCGGCCCGTTGGCCTGCGGATCGATCGGGTCCATCCGGATATGCTCGATGAAGGTCCGCCGCTCCGGCCCCTCGGCCTTGGGATTGATGTCGATCCCCTTGTCGGCCTGCCAGATCCCGGCGAGACGGCGGAGCGGTCCAAGATTGGCGAGCCCGTCGGGAGAGACGTCGTCGGGTTCGGTGAAGATGTCGGCGGGAACGGGGAGCATGGGGCGGCCTCGCGGGGGGAGTGGGAGCAGCAATAGCACAAGGGAGGTGTGCGTGGCTCCAGGATCGAATAGAATTGGATCGCCAGAGGGGGCTGGCCACGATGCGTGGATTGATGATGGTCTTGGTTTTGGCGGCGGGACCGATGTCGCCGGGTACGGCAAGAGCGGGATACTTTAATTACTGTCGACTTCGTGGTGCGGCATCAACGCATTCGACCGTCTCCCATGCTGAAGCATGGGCGTAACACAACACACATCGTGCTCCACCCAGATGGAACGGTTAGCGATGAGCACCGAACCTACGGGCAGCGCGCAAAATCCCCGACCACGAGTCAGCAACGGCTGGGCGTCGGCAAGTATCGCGTCGTGGACCGGCAGACCATTCGGCGAACTTATCACGCAGGGGATGAGACACGCATCGTTTCAGTGAATGGCCAAGGCTGCTTCGCCGACGTCAAATCCGAGTTGCCCAAAGGGCAGACCGAACACAAAGCATATTCGACTGAGTTAGGCGTCGAGGCAGTCTACGGGGAATCGACGTTGGAGCGGGTCAACTGCTCAATTCGATGACCCGCCTCTTTGTGATGTCGGCGGACAGGTCGCTGATCCCTGCTACAGCCCTAACCAGTGCTCTCTCAACGTCGTCATTGCGAGGAGCGCAGCGACGAAGCAATCCAGAGTCTCTCCGCGGTGGGATTCTGGATTGCTTCGCTGCGCTCGCAATGACGGAAGTTGTGGCAGCGCCTGTGGATGGGGTAACGGGCTCCGCATGGTCGCTTCGCTCATCCCCGCTACGGCCCTGACCACATCTCCGATGTCGTCCTGGCGAAAGGCCAGGATCCATGCCGCGCAATCCGGCCGTGGGGATCGGTAGCAGTACCGGACAGCGAGTCTTCCCCAAACCACTCCCTTGGGCAATCGCGACGAGCGCAAGCGCCCGCGCGGGATCCAGACGGTTCACAGGACGACGTCGAGGAGGGCGTCTTGTGTTCTTTCAGCCCTCAAAGGGCCTCCGGCAGAGCCACGAACACATATATCATTGAAACTGCTTTATAATCTTGATCGCCGACCCGCCCGGTAGAATCGCAACGGGCCAGATTCACCGGCCCACAAATCGCGCTGCACGCTCTTGCCGGAGCTTCTTCCCGAAGCGGGCGAGCCTTGCCGAAGTGGGCGAGCTTGGCGCTGCGTTGCAATCATCCGTCTTGCCCAATCGCACGCGATTGCGAAGGGCCAGGATCGCCCCCGAAGGAGTAATCCTTCCAGCGGCGTGACCAGCACGTTGAATCTCGAGCCCGCTACGCCCAAATTTCTTACGGACTTCCAGGAGAGGAGAATTCAGCCCAGCTCACAAGACAACAGGGAGGGAAGACCATGGCTCGCATAAGTCGGCGTGAGATGCTCAAGCTTTCTGGCGGCGGTGCGGTCGCGGCAAGGGCCGGTGGAATAGCCTCAATTCTTGCGCTGAAACAGGCACCCGCCTACGCCCAGGCAACGACGATTCATTGGCTTCGCTGGAACGATTTCGTTCCTGCCTCGGACGAGGTGCTGCGCAAGGTGATCGTTCCCGAATGCAGCAAGGCACTCGGCATCAAGCTCAACATTGAAATGATCAACGGCAACGACATCCAGGCACGCACCACCTCGGCGATTCAGTCCGGCACCGGACCCGACGTGATCTGCGCGCTCAACAACTGGGCGCAGCTCTACCCCGAGAGCGTCGCCGACGTCAGCGACGTAGCCGAGGAGATAGGCAAGGCGCAGGGCGGCTTCTACGAGGAATCACGTGTCGTCGCCAATGACGGCAAGAAATGGATCGCAGTCCCCTGGTGCGTGCTCGGCGCGCAATTGGCATACCGCAAGTCCTGGTTCGCGGAGATCGGATACGACGCTCCAAAGTTCCCGCAAACCTGGGAGGAATATCGCGAGGCCGGCAAGAAGCTCAAGGCGAAGGGCCGCCCCCTCGGGCAAACGGTCGGCCACAGCTTCGGCGACCCGCCGACTTATGCCTATCCCTATCTTTGGTCATGGGGCGGCAAGGAGGTCGAAGCGGACGGCAAGACGGTCGTGTTGAACTCCAACGCAACGGTCGATTCCGTCAAGTTCGCCGTCGGCTTCTGGAACGACGCTTACGATGAGGGCGGGCTCGCCTGGGACGACAGCAGCAACAACCGGGCCTTCCTCGCGGGCACGATCAGCTCCACGTTGAACGGCGCCTCGATCTATCTCGAGGCCAAGCGCAAGCCCGCGGTCTATCTGACCGAAACCGGCGCCCCGCTCTGGCAGGACATCCTGCACGCGCCGCTACCCAAGGGCACCGCCGGCCAGTTCGGCTATCATTTGCCGATGTCGAACATGCTGATGAAGTATGTGAAGGACCCCAAGGCCGGCAAGGAGTTCCTGCGCTGGATCACCTCGAAACCGGTCTATCAGGCATGGTTCGATTCGCAGCAGGGCTATTCCGTCGGGGCGACCACGGTTTGGGAGCAGGACAAGCTCTGGGACAAGGACCCCGTGATGCTGCCCTTCCGGACGGCCGCGCGGGCCGGACGCTTCCCTGGCTACGCCGGACCGGCCGACCGCCGCGCGGCCGAGGTACTGAGCAAGTACATCGTGGTCGACATGACTGCAAAGGCGATCCAGGGCATGCCGGCACAGGACGCGGTGAAATGGGCGCACGACGAGGTCGCCAGGATTTATGCCGCTTGAAGCCGCTTGTTCGGCGCGCTAGGTTTGCTTTCGCCTCGGCGCTGCGGCCCGTGGGCCGCAGCGCTCCGGCAGCCGTTCGGAGATTCGCTCGATGGCCGTCGACTCCGTCGCCGCTGCAAGACCCTATGTGGCCGCGCCGCGGCGCGGGCCGATCACGCGGGTTCTCGAGCACGAGCCCTGGTTCGCTTTCTTCCTGCTGCTGCCGACGGCGGTGCTGCTCGGCCTCTTCATCGCCTATCCCTTCATCAAGGGCGTGCTGCTGGCCGTGACCGACGCCAAGGTCGGCGTGCCCGGAAACTTCGTCGGACTGCAGAATTTCGCGGTGCTGATGAATGACAGCATCTTCCGCATCGCTGTCTGGAACACCATCCTCTACACGGCGGTAACGACCGTCTTCAAGCTGGCGCTCGGCTTGTGGCTTGCTCTGCTGCTCAACCGCCATTTCAGGGCCAAGGCCTTGACCCGCGCCTTCGTCCTGTTGCCCTTCATCATCCCGACCGTGCTCTCGACCTTTGCCTGGAAGTGGATGTTCGATCCGACCTTCAGCGTCATCAACTGGACGCTGTTTCACCTCGGCATCATCCGCACCCGCATCAATTGGCTGGGCGACCCCGGACTTGCGCTCATCTCCGTGATGATCGTCAATGTCTGGCGCGGCGTGCCGTTCTACGCAATCAGCCTGCTCGCTGGCTTGCAGACCATCAGCCCGGAGCTGGCCGAGGCGGCCGCGATCGATGGAGCGCGGCCCTGGCAACGCTTCCGCTACATCACCTGGCCCCTGCTGCTGCCGGTCACCATGGTCGTTGTGCTGTTCTCGGTGATCCAGACATTCGCCGATTTCCAGCTCGTCTATGTCTTGACCGGCGGCGGGCCGGCCAACGCCACGCAGCTCTTCGCCACATATGCCTATCAGATCGGCGTCGGCACGGGTCTGCTCGGCGAAGGCGCGGCGATATCGCTCGCCATGTTCCCGGTGTTGCTCGTCGTCGTCGTCGTGCAGCTCCTCTATATCCGCCGCGTGGAGACACACTGATGATAGAAGGTGCGCGCTGGCGTCGTTGGGTCTTCTTCAATCTGCCGCTCGCGCTGTTCGTGCTCGGGCTGCTCTTCCCCTTCTATTGGATGATGGTGACGACGGTGCGGCCGGACGCCGAGCTCTATCGGCCGTGGATGGCGCCGAACTACACGCCGTTCTGGACGCTCCATCCGACCCTTGACCATATCCGCTATCTCCTGGACGAGACACTGTTCAGCAGGTGGATGCTGAACACCTTCTTCATCTCCGTAGCTGCCACCGCGATCTCGCTCTTCTGCGGGCTCCTCGCCGGCTATGCTCTCTCCCGGCTCAAATTTCCGTTTGCCGGCAGCCTCGGCACCGGCATCTTCATCACCTATCTTGTGCCGCAAACGCTGCTGTTCATTCCGCTCGCCGATATCATCCGCAACTTTCGCCTCGGCGATACGCCCTGGGCGCTCATCCTCACATACCCCACCTTCCTCATCCCGTTCTGCACCTGGCTGCTGATGGGCTACTTCAAGGCGATCCCGCGCGAGCTCGAGGAATGTGCGCGCATCGACGGCGCGACGCGCTGGCAAGCGATGGTCTACATCGTCTTCCCGGTCGCCGTGCCGGGCATTCTCTCGGCCGGAATCTTCGCCTTCACCCTGTCGTGGAACGAGTTCATCTATGCCCTCGTCTTCCTGTCGTCGCCTGAGCAGAAGACGGTCTCCGTCGGCATCACTTCGGAGCTTGTCCGCGGCGACGTGTTCTACTGGGGCTCGCTGATGGCGGGGGCCCTTCTCGGTTCGGTGCCGGTGGCCCTGATTTATTCTTTCTTCGTCGAGTACTACGTCGCCGGGATCACCGGCTCCGTCAAAGGGTGACCGCAAAGGGTGACCACAAATCCGTCGAAGGGTGAGCCATGGCGCGGGTCATCATACGGAACTTGAACAAGAAGTTTGACGGGGTCCATGCCGTTAAGGACGTGAGTCTCGAGATTCGCGACAAGGAATTCGTGGTTCTTGTCGGTCCCTCGGGCTGCGGCAAAACGACGACGCTCCGCATGGTGGCCGGACTCGAATCGATCACGTCGGGCGAGATCTTGATCGGCGACAGGGTCGTCAACGAACTGCCCCCGATGGACCGTGACATCGCCATGGTGTTCCAGAACTACGCGCTTTACCCGCACATGAGCGTCTACGACAACATGGCCTTCGGCCTGAAGATGCGGGGGTTCGATCACGTCGAGATCGCAAAACGCGTGCAGGCCGCGGCCGAAATCCTTGGCATCCAGGAACACCTGAAACGCAAGCCGCGGCAGTTGTCCGGCGGCCAGCGGCAGCGCGTCGCTCTGGGCCGCGCCATCGTGCGGCATCCGCAGGTGTTCCTGTTCGACGAGCCGCTATCGAACCTCGACGCCAAGCTGCGCATCCAGATGCGGGTGGAGATCAAGAAGATTCACGACCGCCTCGGCACCACCGCAATCTACGTGACCCACGATCAGGTCGAAGCGATGACGCTCGGCGATCGCGTCGTCGTCATGAAGGACGGTTTGGTTCAGCAGGTGGGCGAGCCGCTCGAGCTCTACAACGAGCCCGCCAACCGCTTCGTCGCAGGCTTCATCGGCTCCCCAGCCATGAACTTCGCGACGGTGGAAATAGCCGATGCCGAGGGCGCCCTCTGGGCCCGCCATGAGGGCATCCGCATCAAGCTGCCGGACGGGATCGCGGGCCGGCTCCGGCGGCGCATGGGAGAAAATGTCACGCTCGGGATCAGGCCGGAGGATCTACACGTCGCATCTGGCAGCGATATGGCGGACCAGAGCTTCAATGCCGTGGTCGAAGTCATCGAGAAACTCGGCTCTCAGATTCTCCTGGACGTGAAGGTGGGCCCCACCACGATGGTGGCGGCAGTGGAGCCGACCGTCAAAGCGAAAGTGCATGACAGCCTTCGCCTCGCGCTGAATCCCGACCGGCTGTACTTCTTTGACGGTGTGTCGCAAGCGGCAATCTGACGTTATTTTCGGTTGAGTCCGATCGAGATGCCGCAGCGTGCTCGCACGTGCCGTAACCCGGCAGCGTCGATGCTGACCTACTCCGGACGCCACAGTCCGGCATGAATCAGGCGGCCCTTTGGGGCCGCCTGATTTAGCCTCAGAGCGGATGATCTATTGGCAGAGTTGCCGGACACCGCCAGCACCCTTGAAATAGGTGCCGGGCCTGCAGACGATGCCGTTGCGGGCGGCATACGTATTCCAGTTGCCGCTCCAGCCGTATTCGCCGCCGTACATGGCGTAGGAATTGCCCCAGCCGCCGACGGCAGCACCCGCAGTTCCTACAGCAGCGCCGGCCGCCGCGGGCTGGCGCTGAGCTGTTCGCCGAGATGACTTCCGATATCCATAGCCGCCGGTGTAGGCATTCCCGGTTCCAAGACCCGTGCAATTGGCAAATTCTGCTTCACAGGTGTCCGGATTGGCGAGGGCGGCCTGCGCCAGTGCAGCAGAGCTGGACAGGGCGGATGCTGCAATCACGACCGCGCCAAGAACTTTCAGGTTCATCATGGCTTGCTCCTTGCGGTTGGACCGTGGCGCAACACGCCACGTCTGGCGGTAGCCTATGGACGCTTGCGACGCCCGACTATGCGACTTCGGAAAAAATCGCACCGCCAGGCTGGGACTGCTTTGAGGTCATGAGCGACCGGCGGCGCCGCGCTCGTCGCTCACGAGTGACTGACTTCAAGGCTCTGAAAGACGAAGCCCTTTCAGCGCCTTGACCGTTGTACCCTGCCGCAGGCCGCGCAGTCTGGATTCCCGCGATATTTCGGGTAAGCTCACGCCGCCTGTGCAGAAAAACTTGCAAAAAATTGCGACGACATCCGGGAGGAAGTGATGCTCGACACCACGCTTAGCGCGCGCGTCCAGGTTTTCCTCGACAAGTTTGAAGCCGCGCTTGCGGCGGGCGATCTCGACGCCGCCGTGGGGATGTTCGCTCCGGAATGCTACTGGCGCGACCTTGCTGCCTTCACCTGGAACATAAAGACAATGGAAGGCCGCGATCAGATCCGCGACATGCTCGCGCATTGCCTTGCGCACGTGAAGCCGCGCAACTGGAAAATCGCCGAGGGTGAAGTGCCAACCGAGACTGGCGGCGTGACCGAGTCTTGGATCTCGTTCGAGACCGCGGTCGCGCGCGGATATGGCCTCCTCCGCCTGCAGAACGGCGACATCTGGACGCTCTTGACGACCATGTCCGAACTCAAAGGCCATGAGGAAAAGGCTGGCTTCAGCCGACCGCTCGGCGCCAGGCACGGCGTCAATCCCGGCGCCAAGACCTGGAAGGAACTGCGTGACGAAGAAGTCGAGCAACTCGGCTTCAAGACCCAGCCCTACGTGCTTATCATCGGCGGCGGACAAGGCGGCATTGCGCTCGGGGCGCGGCTGCGCCAGCTCGGAGTGCCGACGATCATCGCCGAGAAAAACGCACGCGCCGGCGATTCCTGGCGCAACCGCTACAAGTCGCTCTGCCTGCACGACCCTGTCTGGTACGATCATCTGCCGTATATTGATTTCCCCAAGAACTGGCCGGTGTTCTCGCCCAAGGACAAGATCGGCGACTGGCTGGAAATGTACACCAAGGTCATGGAGCTGAACTACTGGACGAACACCACGGCCAAACGCGCCAGTTGGGACGACACCAGGAAGGAATGGACCGTCGTCGTCGAACGCGATGGCAAGGAGATCACGCTGCGACCCAAGCAGCTTGTGTTCGCAACCGGGATGTCGGCCAAGCCGAACATGCCGAAAATCAAAGGCATGGAAACCTTCAAGGGCGAGCAACACCATTCCTCACGCCATCCCGGTTCCGACGGCTGCAAAGGCAAGACGGTGGTGGTGATCGGCTCGAACAATTCGGCCCATGACATCTGTGCTGCACTGTACGAGGCCGGCATCGACGTAACGATGGTGCAGCGCTCGACGACGCACATTGTGCGCTCGGATACGCTGATGGAGACCCTTGGCGATCTTTATTCCGAACGTGCCGTCCGCAGCGGAATGACGACGGCGAAGGCCGATCTGCTCTTCGCCTCGCTGCCATACCGGATCTTGAATCAGTTTCAAAAGCCGGTCTACGACAAGATCCGCCAGGACGACGCCGCCTTCTATGCCGGGCTCGAGAAGGCAGGCTTCAGGCTCGACTTCGGTGACGACGATTCCGGGCTATTCATGAAGTATCTGCGCCGCGGCTCGGGCTATTACATCGACGTCGGCGCCTCGCAGCTCATCATTGACGGCAAAATCAAACTGTTCGCTGGCCAGGTCGAGGAAATCACGCCCAACGGCGTCAGGCTCGACAACGGCAAGGAATTGCCAGCGGACGTGATCGTCTATGCCACCGGCTACAGCTCGATGAATGGCTTTGTCGCCGATCTCGTGAGTCGGGAAATGGCCGACAAAGTCGGCAAGGTCTGGGGCCTCGGCTCGAATACGACAAAGGACCCCGGTCCATGGGAAGGTGAGCAGCGCAACATGTGGAAACCGACGCAGCAGGAAGGACTTTGGTTCCACGGCGGCAATCTGCATCAGTCGCGGCATTACTCGCAATTCCTATCCCTGCAGTTGAAGGCGCGCTACGAGAGCATCCCGACGCCGGTCTACGGCCTGCAGACTGTTCATCACAAGGCCTGAAATTGCCGGGTGCACAGCGGGGCCCGGATTGGCTCATGCCACTTCCGGAGCTCCGCTCTCGCTATCACAAGGTCCGCCCTGTTTTCGCTGACCGTGGCCTCAACGTGCCGAAAGGAAGTCGAGATCGAGCGCTCTCACCACGCGTTGAGGTCGCTGACGAGCTGCTTGTCCAGAGATAGGCCTTCCATGCCGCTGGAAAGCAAAATACCGCTTCGGTCATGGTGTCCACTCCCGGGCATGTTCCGTTTGTGGTGCAAAAAGTGACCGACCTCGTGCGCCATGACGCCGATGAACGCTTCGCCGTAATCGAACACGGGTGGATTGCCCTGATCGACAACCACGCATACCTGCTGATCAGGCAGAAACTCGCCCGCCGCCTCATTGTCCATTGCATCATAGTCGCCGACGAGAAAGCACGTGAGATCGGCGTCGCGCCTCTTGAACGGCACGATATCTTTTCGAAAGACATCCCGCGATATTTTTGGCTCCAGGGCTTTCTGGACCGTAAACCATGTCGCATCGACAAGGGTGAAAAAGATGTTCGCCTGAGCCCCGAACGTCCAGTTCAGCTTGGTGAGAAGCCAGGGCACATCATCCGGCGTCCATTTCGTGGCGTTGATCACTTTGCCCGAATGATCGAGGTGCTTGAGGAATTTGAACGCGATCTTGAACTCTTTGCGTGGCAGAATGGCGACCTCCAACTTGATGCCTGTGTTGCCGCGCATGGCTTTGAGTTCTGGAATACCGACACCTTTGGCCGAGACCTTGAGGGCGCGCGCAAGGCCCTCTGGCCGTGCGGCGGCATAGAGCGCTGTACGCAGTCGCAGCAACTGATCTTCGCGCTCCTGGCTTCTTTGCTTCCTGAAGCGAGTGTCGATGTATTCCTGAGCGACGCGTTCGACGTGCTCGAGGCGCACATCGTCGATCTGTAACCGATCGCGATCATACGATAGGCGAACGTCCTTGCTGTCGCGGAGGCAAACCAGGTTGAAGCCTCCCCGAGGGACGATCATGAAGCTTTGCGCGGCGTACACACCAGAATGCTGCAAGAACTGAACGAAGCTCGCCATGACATCGCTCCGGGATTGAACTACCGGAAGTGTATTGTCGATCCATGCCGGGTCAATGTGCGCTTTGGGGGCAATTCCGTACCTTCCAAAGGGGCGCAGTGTTCTCGTGCGACCCGCTTGTTTCCCGAATGCATCAGGTGACGTAGAATGTCACGGCCCTTGAAGCGGGACGTGCCGACATCACCGTCCGGGCAAACGAGCAGCACTGGTGCTATCGGCAGGCACGCTCTCCTAGAGACCGTTTCTTTTTTCGGTTTCGCACCACCGTTCACCACGAACTTTGCGCGCTGCTTTTGCAGCGGCTTGTTCGGTATGTCGGGAGAAAAGCGATGACCAAAGTCGATCGAAGATCCGCACTGGGAATCGGGTTGGCAGCAGCTTCGGCTGCCATGATCAAGCCAGCCGCCGCTCAAGCCACAGGCTACAAGGATACGACGCCTTGGCCAGGTGTCGTGGTGCGTGAATATGAAGGCGAGACACCATCCCTGATCCCAGGTTTTAAGACCGTCTCAATGCGCGATATCATTATACAGCCGGGGTCGAAGACCATGGGGCCTCCGATGATGAATGCCATGGTCTGCCACATCACCGAAGGGGAGCTTCGGCTTGAGCAGGACGGAAAGACTTTTACGGGCAAGAAGAACTTTGTCTGGACCTGCAACAAGGAAACAAAAGAACAGGCGCACAACGACGGGAGTGTGGTCGCGATTATGCGGATCACGGACCTGAAGGCTTAAGGTCCGTTTCTTTTGCAAGAGTTGATGGTAGGAGCGGATGGCGCGCGACGACGCGCCATTCGTGTGCATGGCCGCTCAGGGTCCACAAGGCGACATTCCGTGATCGGAGCCGCATCTCCGCTTGGCCTTCGAAGGCAGACATCCCCGATTTGGGAGCACACGTCCTGGGAAACCGAAGGGGCGCCACGCGGCGCCCTCCGATCTCGCCGCATGTTACGACATTGCGGCGACTTCCGCAGCGGTGTCGTAATATTCCTGGAAAAACACCAGCTTTCCCTGGCTGTATTTCAGCACATGGGCCCATTCGTTCTTGCTGACCTTGCCCGTCTTTTTCATTCGCCCGGACGATACGCCGAGCACAACGACGGTATCGCCCTGCTCGATCATTTCGCGCGGCGCAAACTCGCTGAAGTCGACATTCTCGGCGACCTTCGCGAAGAAGCCGGCAATCTCCTGCTTGCCCTTGAAATGACCAGCCCACAGCAACTTGTCCCTCGGACCGGGTGTTATCCAGGTGCAGCCGTCATCGATAAGGTCGTTGACGAGGGTCGGAATGTCGCCCTGCTGGAAAAGCTCGTAGCCCCTTTTTGCAATCTCAAGATTGGATGCCATGAACCTGCTCCTTGGGAAATGGAATGCGATGGGTTGCTCGATGAATTTTCAAAATGCTCGCGTTCTCAAATTCGTGACGTCACCCCCTCTCAATCACTGAAACCGCCGCAATGGCAGTCGATCCGGTTGATGCCGCGTCCTTTCGCATCTCACATCCCGCGCGCAAGCGCGACCGCGCCGGACAGGATGAGGGCCACGCCGGCCGCCTGGCTCAGCCTGCGGCCGAGCGGCAGCAATTTCTCGCAGGCGACATAGAGCGCAATGCCGATGATCCAGATCAGATTCATCACGCCGCTGACGAACAGCAGAGCCATCAGAAACCAGCAGCAGCCGGCACAATAGCCGCCGTGGCGAATCCCCATGCCGAACGCGCCCATCGCGCCGGGGCGCCAGTGCTGGCTGAGGAACAATAGCGGGCTCTGACAGTAGCGAAGGCAGGCGGCCTTGAGCGGCGTGAACTGGTAGAGCCCTGCGGCCAGCAGGATGACGCCGCCCAACACCGCGCTTGTGCTTGCCATCGCCATTGACAGGAGCCCGGCGTGCTCGAGCAGCCATTGTGCCAGGACAGCAACGAGGCTGAACCCGGCCCATATCGCGAGATAGCCGGCGAGAAAGACCCAGGCTTCGATTGCAGCAGAGGGGGTGCGCTCCTTGCGCTTGACGGCCGCGTACAACAGCACGGTGGGCGCCGCACTCGGCACCATCATCGCGATCATCATCACCCACCACATGGCGAACAAGAGCGCGGCATAGACAGGCGTCCATGGCATCGGCTCCATGTCCGGCATCTCGGCCATCATCTCGATATCCATGCCGGCGCCGACGGCCAGGTAGGTCCAGGCCAGCGCCACCACCGCGACAAGCCCGATCGCAACGACCAGGCGATCGCGGCGCAGCACGTGTTCGAGCAGTCTCAGCTCGGTCATGAGGCCACCTGACTGACAGCGCGGCAAATCGGACAGCGAATTCAGCCGATCAGGCGGCAACACCCTCCGGCGTCTGCGCGATGGTGGCGAGCGAGCTGTGCGTGCCCTTCGTTTCGAACTTGATCGCGCCGGTCGAGCTGATGTTGGCAGAGGCGACCTCGGCGCCGCGGTGTTCGAAGCCTTCGGGCATCACGACCTGAATTCGATGAGGAGCGCCCGTCACCGGATTCTTGATCGGCTCGACCTCCGTCTCCAGCACGCCCTTGGCGACGAGCCTCGCGACGCGTCCGTTCTTGTCGAAGGAAAATTCGAACGGCACAAACAGCGGATCGTGAACGGTGGTCACGATCAGGCTGAGAATCTGGAACAGCGTGCCTTCGGCCGAATACTTGCCGGAGAAAATGTTGAACAGCGCCTGGCGCTGCTCTGGGCTCGCGCGCTCATCGATGATGGGCTGCATCTTCCCGTTGCCTTCATGCAGCGCTCCCGGGAAGTCGACCGTGGCCGCGAAACAGAGGCCGTCGAGCTTGGTGCCCTCGAAATGCCCTTTGGTGATCCTCATGCCGACCAGCCCTTTGCAAAAGCCGTGCGTCGGCCGGGCATTGAAATCGCAGGGACAGCCAAATGCACAATTGCAATTCTTGATCCATTCGCCTTCGAGACGCCAGTCCGGTGCAGCCATGGCACATCTCCCAATATGAGCAGGACGAGGCAGCCGCTTGATAATTGTAACAATGACGTTGAGCGTTGAATTCGTTTAGCCAGGAAACTGCGAGCGCGATCGATCGTCGATCAGAAAAGCCAGCTCGCGAAGTCTGTCGTGCGGACTGCAATCTACTGTCCCAATGAAAAAAGCATATCAGCCGCCGCCCGGGGCGTACAGTGAGACGCTGCCTCGATGGGCGGGAGCGGCGTCACCGGCGGAGCTCCGCCGTTGCGCGCCAGAAGATTGGGCAAAATCAGCGGAATGGTGCCCAGGGAGGGAATATCATACGCAATTACGGACACGACGAACGACTGTTTGGTCCTTCGCAGGGTGGCGAGCGCTTGGCACGGTGGTGGAGGTTCGCTGCATCGCGAAATCCACAATCGCGAGAGCCCGCCTTATTATTGGCTCGTTATTGGCTCGCGGCCCAGCTCGCTGGGAAGCATCCTTATGGCCTGCCTGAACCCGCTGCAAACTGGTTCCCAAAGCGCAAAAGGAGAGCCTTCCGGGTCGCCTGCGCCGATATCACAAGTATCGGTGGTTGCGGAGGCACGCAACACACGCTTCTTGCGATTGATCGATCAGGAAATTCCGAGGTTCATTGCATAAGCGGAAGATCCACGACGGTGTTGGACCAGCACCTCCAACACGTAAGCGGAGACGCGGCGCCGGTTGCCAACTAACTCAGCGGGCGCGATCCCGCCCCCTATAGACCAGTCGCGGTCTGGCCCAACGAGCCGACGCGAGTCCAAATTGGTTTGGTCGGAAGTGGGCCATGAAGAAATATCGATCAAGTTTCAGCAACTGACAGTTCGTTGGAGGAACAGGCGCGAAAAGTTCGAATTGGCTTTGGGCGATATCACGACTGGCCCAGCGTTTAGGAAAGTTCTTCGCGATACGGCGACAGGAGTCGAAGGGTGAAAAGGCACCTTCTTTTGATCTCTTGCGCACTTGCTGGGATAACGATCCTGCACTGCACCGCACTTGCGGAGACTGCCAAGCCAAACCCGGCTACTGCTCCCAGATCCGCACCCGACAAGACAGACGGACAGAGCTCGAAGACAGTTGAGGATTGCGAGGAGGAGTGGAGGGCCGATCGGGAAGCGATGATGAAACGCGATATGACGGAAGAGTCCTATGTCAAACAGTGCAGCGTAAAGGATGACGTGCCACCTATTCCCGAACCGAAGACGAATGCCGCTCCCTCGAGCCGCCCCAGATAGATCCGCCGGCCGCTAGCCAGTAGCGGCAAGCGTTCGAAATCCGGGGCAAATGATCAACTCTGCGCGAGCCGCCAATACCTGACGGCTAGTTTATGTCACGTTTCGCGCTGTGAAACGTTAGCGACGAGTTTGCTGTCATTTGCGACTGGTGTGCTGATGTTCAAGCATGTCACTATTGATCGCGGTCGCCGCGGACTGTTGGGCGCTGCAGGAGCGCTGATCCTCCAGGCGGCGCTCCGACCGACGACCGCATCGGGTCAGGACGCTGCTGGTCCGAAGATGAAAATCGGCATTATCGGCGCGGGTCACGTCGGCAGCACGATCGGCAGCCTTTGGATCGGGGCAGGCCATCCCGTCTTCTTTTCATCGCGTCATCCGGAGGAGTTGCGGGACCTCGTCGCGCGCCTCGGCCCACTTGCACAGGCCGGCACAGTCGATCAGGCCATTGCATTTGGCGATGTCGTCTTCATTGCCGTGCCTTACGGCGCGCTGCCGCAGATCAGCAGGGATTACGGCAAATCGCTGGCGGGGAAGATCGTGCTCGATGCCAACAACGCCGTGGCCAGCCGCGACGGCGCCATTGCCGACGAGGTCGAGCGCAGCGGCATCGGTGTTACATCGCAGAAGTATCTGCCCGGCGCGAGGCTGGTGCGCGCCTTCAACACGCTCAACTACAGGATCTTTGAACAGGAAGCGAAGCGGCCCGCCCCCAGGCTCGCGGTGCCGATTGCGGGCGATGATCAGGAGGCAGTCCAGGTCGCAGCGCAACTGGTGCGCGACGCCGGCTTTGATCCGGTGGAGGTCGGCAAACTGGCCGATGCGAGCCGCTTTCAGCGCGGCGCGCCGGGATATGGTCAGAATGTGAGCGCCGCGGAGCTCAGGCAGAAGCTGTCGCTGGCACCATGATGGCTTCCGCAGCGGCTCTCGGCGACTGGCTGCAGCGCACGGTGCCCGGTACCGCGCGAGAGCGGCAAACGGCGCTGTGGTCGTTCGCGTATTTCTTCACCTTGCTCGCCGCATACTACGTGCTGCGTCCGCTGCGCGATCAGATGGGCATTGCGGGCGGGACCAAAAACCTGCCCTGGCTGTTCACGGCCACCTTTGTCAGCCTGCTCGTCGCACAACCGATCTACGGAGCGCTGGTGGCGAGGTTGCCGCGGATCAGGTTTATTCCGATCGTCTACCACTTCTTCGTCGCCAACCTCCTTCTGTTTTGGCTGTTGCTGTTCCTGGACGTCGAAAAAGTTATCGTGGCGCGCGTGTTCTTCGTCTGGGTCAGCGTCTTCAACCTGTTTGCGGTCGCGGTGTTCTGGTCGTTCATGGCTGATCTCTTTACGTCGGAGCAGGGCAAGCGCCTGTTCGGGTTCATCGGTGCTGGAGGGACGGCTGGCGGGCTTCTGGGTCCCATCATCACGATCTGGCTGTCCGGGCCGCTCGGTCCGATCAACCTCTTGATCGCGGCCGCCATCTTGCTTGAACTGGCTGTGCTCTGCGTTCAGCGAATTGAGCGCGTGGCCGAACCACCGGCGGAAGTAGATGCTCCACAGCAGCGCATTGGCGGCAGCGCGTTCGCAGGCTTGTCCGAACTGATACGCTCGCCCTATCTCGTGGGTGTGGCCGGCTGGGTCAGCTTGCTTTCGTTTGGCGCGACGATTGCGTATTTCGCGCAGGCCAACATCGTGTCGGCAACGATGCACGACGCGGCAGCGCAAACCCGCCTGTTTGCAGCTATCGATCTCGCGGTGGGCCTCTTGAGCCTGGCAACACAGGTTTTCGCCACCGCCGCATTCCTCGAGCGCTTCGGCACTGGCATTTCGGCCGCGGCTTTGCCCGCCATCTATGTCGTGGGCTTCGGCGCGCTGGCGATTGCGCCGAGCCTGTCGGTCGTGGTGGCACTCCAGGTCGCACAGCGCTGGATGAATTTTGCAATCGCAAATCCGGCGCGGCAGGTCTTCTTCACCGTGGTTGGACGCGAGGAAAAGTACAAGGCCAAGAACCTGATCGACGTGGTGATCTACCGCGGCTCCGACGCGCTGTATGGCTGGGTCTATCACAGCCTGCAGGCGCTGGGACTCAAGCTTGGCGCCATCGCGCTCTGCGCGCTGCCGATCGCAGCGGGCTGGGTCCTTCTCTCGACCGCGCTGGGGCGAACGCAGGAGCGTCTTTCGACGAAAGCAGATGACGAAGGAGCGCCGGCATGCCGATCCGAATGACCCGCCAAGTGACCCGCCGCGACCTTGCTGCACTCACCGGCGGATTTCTGGTATCGACCAGAGCCGTTGCCCAAACCCAAACGGAGACACAGCCCCTCACCCGTGCGATTCCCACCAGCGGCGAGCGCATTCCCGCCGTTGGACTAGGCACCGCCTATGTTTTCGATGATAACAACGAAGCGACCCGCAGCAAGGCCGATGCGATCGTGCAGGCGCTGATCAAGAATGGCGGACGGCTGATCGACACGGCGTCAACCTACGGCGACGCGGAGAGCGTGCTGGGCCAGGTCACGGCAACGGCAGGACTGCGCGACAAGCTCTTCCTCGCCACCAAGCTCGAGTCGCCCGACGCCCGGGAACTCAAGCGATCCCTGGCTCGACTGAAGACCGCAAGCGTTGATCTGCTGCAGCTCCACAACGTCAGGAGCAAGCAACAATCTCTCGAACGCTTCAGGGAGTGGAAGAAACAAGGCCTATGCCGCTATGTCGGCATCACTTCGACGTTCCGCCGCGACTATCCCGCGCTCGAGGCCGTGCTGGAACGGGAGAAACCTGATTTCGTCCAGATCGACTATTCACTCGACAACCGCGGGGCTGAAAAAGCCATCCTGCCACTGGCGGCCGAAATCAGAGCCGGCGTGTTGACGGCCTTGCCTTACGGCAATGGCAGATTGTTCAAGGCGGTGCGCGGCAAGGAATTGCCGGACTGGGCGCGAGTGTTCGCGAACTCGTGGGGACAGTTCTTCCTGAAATATCTGCTCGCCGACTCGCGTGTGACCGCCGTGATCCCCGGGACCGGCGATCCCAGCCACATGACGGACAACGCTGGCGCGATGCGTGGCCCGTTGCCCGATCCCGATCAGCGCCGTCGAATGATCGAGTTCGCCGATTCGCTTTGATCATGACTCGCCGTCGCCACGGGGGCGCAGGTTGCCGAGCAGTGTCGTCGATCTCTGAACCCCAAGCGGAGAAATCCGCGAGCGCCCTTCGCGCCGATCATCCAGCGAACGCGATCGTACAGGATCGTGCTCCAGCGTGGAAACCGCCAACTCTCGGGCCACCGGCGTCGGATCGACGATCGACGACAATATCGCCTCCGGCCGCGCGAGAATGTGTTCGATGTGCCGCTTGCCGATGAGACCCGCTCCCATCACTGACAGGGGGACGGGTGCACTCATACGATGCTATCCCTTCTTCTCATCAAGCAGCTTGGCCACACGACGCAAGCCGAGCAGATAACCCTGAGTGCCGAAGCCTGCGATGACCCCATCAGCTCGTTTGGAGACAAACGAGTGGTGGCGGAATTCCTCGCGTTTGTGCACGTTGGAAATGTGCACCTCGATCATTGTCCCCTCGAACGTGTTCAAAGCATCCAGGATGGCGACCGACGTATGGGTGAAAGCCGCGGGATTCATTACGATGCCGGCAGCCGTCTCGCGCGCCTCGTGGATCCAGTCGATCAGCTCGTATTCTCTGTTGGATTGATGAAAGCGAATCTCCAGGCCAAGCTCCTTGGCTAGCGCTCGGGAATCCCGCTCCACATCCGCAAGCGTCTCGTGACCGTAGATGTGGGGCTGGCGCTTGCCAAGCAAATTGAGATTTGGCCCGTTGAGGACGTAGACAAGACGACTCATAGAAGAACTCCGTTCAGTGATGGGCGAGGATCTCACCAAGGAACTGCTTGGTGCGGGCGTGCTGTGGATTGCGGAAGAAAGCGTCGGGCGCGCCTTCTTCGATGATCTGGCCTTCGGCCATGAAAATCACACGATCAGCAACCTGGCGGGCAAAGCCCATCTCGTGGGTGACGCAGATCATGGTCATGCCGTCGTTGGCGAGGCCTATCATCGTATCGAGTACCTCCTTGACCATTTCGGGATCGAGAGCCGAGGTCGGCTCGTCAAACAGCATCACCTTGGGCTGCATGCAGAGCGCACGCGCAATCGCGACGCGCTGTTGCTGGCCGCCCGAAAGTTGGGCTGGATACTTCTCGGCCTGATCACCGATGCGCACGCGCTCAAGGTATTTTCGTGCGGTCTCTTCCGCCTCGGTCTTGCTGATGCGGCGCGCGCGAATAGGCGCGAGTGTACAGTTCTGCAAGACCGTCATATGCGGAAAAAGGTTGAAGCTCTGAAAGACCATTCCGATGTCCTGACGTACGACATCGATAGCCTTGATGCTGTCGTCCAGGCGATGACCATTCACTACAATGCTGCCCTGCTGGATCTCCTCCAGGCGGTTGATACAGCGGATCAGCGTCGACTTGCCCGAACCGGACGGACCGCAGAGCACGATCTTTTCGCCCTTGCGCACGGTGAGATCGACGTTGCGGAGAGCTTGGTACCCGCCGTACCGCTTCTGCACGCTCTTCATTTCGATCAGGATCTGGTCCCGCATGCTGGTCTCCGCTATCGGGCGGCGGCCAACGCGGATCGCGCGTCGGCCGCTCGCAGTGGCTACTGGACTGTGAAAGGAACGCCTGGGACCGAATCAGGGAAGATCGGCACGGGCGCCTTCATCCATTTGGCGTAAAAGGCGGCCAACTTGCCGTTAGATTTGATCTGGTCGATGAATTCGTTGGCCGTCTCGTTCCACTCCTTCTCTCCGAGGCGCGTGCAGGCCCCGTTGTACAGAGCAGTGAAGTGAAGCTTGGGCTCGAACCCAAGTTCAGGCTTTGCGGCGTTCAGACGCTGGGGGTAGAAGCTGTTCGCGCCGACGGCCTGCACCTGACCGGAGAGCAGCGCCTGGATCGTGGCCGCGTCATCATCAAACCTGCGGATTTCGGTGCCTGCTGGAGCGCTATTGGTGACCTGGGTGTCCTGCGTCGAGGACCTCGGAACGCCAATAACGTACTTGCCCATATCGGCATTGCTATTGATCGGGGTCGCCTGGGCAGCGACAAGCGTGATCTCGTTGGCGACATACGGCTTGGAATATTGCACCGCCTTCGCGCGCTCGGGCAGCATGGCCATGGTTGCGAACAGAATGTCTACGCGGCCTGTGGTCAGCGCCGGAATACGATTGGCCACCGCCAGCGGGACGAACTCGGCCTTCACGCCGAGATAGTCAGCGAAGGCGCGCCCCATATCGGCATCGATGCCGTCCTGCTTCCCCGAGCTATCGACATAGCCCCAAGGAGGATTATCGCCCTGAATGCCGATGACGACGACGCCCTTCTTCTTAACGTCTTCCAGAGTGCCCGCCTGCGATTTACTTGCGACGGCGATAGCCCCCAGCGTCAGCAGCGCAATGCCGAACTGGCGACGATTGAGTGAAAACAACATATCTCCTCCCGATGATGGCTGTATGTGATTGAGCAGGTGCGCCCGTTCCTACCTTTGATTGGCCAGGGCGAGCCTGGCCTCCATGCGACTGCCCCACCATGAGAGTGGCCAGCAGAGGATGAAGTACATTGCGCCGACCACGCCGAAGACGAGCAACGGCTGGAAGGTTTGGTTCGATACGATTTGACCGGCGCGGGCGAGTTCGATGAAACCAACGATGGCGGCGAGCGAAGTGCCCTTGATGAGCTGTACGAGATAGCCGATGGTCGCCGGCAGCGAGATGCGGATCGCCTGCGGCAGCACGATGTCGCGCATGCGGGACGAATAGTGCAGTCCAAGCGCCATCGCCGCCTCGGTCTGGCCGCGCGGCACGGCCTGTATCGCTCCGCGCCAAATCTCACCAAGGAAGGCGGAGGCGTTCACGGTGAAACCGATCGCCACCGCGACGAAGGCGTCGAGCTTCAGCCCGGTTAGCGCCAATCCGTAGTACACGACGAAAAGCTGCAGCAGCAGCGGAGTGCCCTGGAATATCCCGATGTAAATGCGGATGACCCGCTCTACCCCCTTATGACCACAGGTGCGCAGCAATGCGACAGCTAGCCCCACCGTGCAGCCGCCTGCAAACGCGACCAGCGTAAGCAGCATCGTCCATTGCAACCCACGCAGCAGGAAACCGAACTCAGGAGGACCAAAATGCGGTGCCATGATCTCCCCCTCAGCGTGTCGGATATGAGAAGAAGCGGTGAGAGACGACCGAGAAGCCCAGCATCAACAGCCAGGAGATCGCGAGATACAGGAAGGTTACGGAAAAATAGACCTCGAAGCTGCGGAATGTGTCGCTTTCGATGCGCTGCGCAACCGAGGTCAATTCGTAAGCCGATACGGCCGAACAGATCGATGAGGTCAGCGTCAGCATGATGAACTGCCCCGTGAGCGAGGGGTAGATCGCGCGAAGTGCGGGCTTGAGCACGATGAACCGGAATACCTGCCATTTATGCAGTCCGAGCGCGTAGCCGGCCTCTACCTGTCCCTTATGAATAGACTGTACCCCGCCGCGGATGATCTCGATGGCGTAGGCGCCGCCATTGACACCAAGTGCGATAATGGCGGTGGCAGTCGGATTGAGCTTCAATCCGATGAGCGGCAGAGCAAAGAACAGAAAGAAGATCTGCACCAGGAAAGGCGTGTTTCGCACGATCTCGACGAAGCCGATCACGCTGGCACGCAACCAGGCCGCCCTCGCATCGCGTGCCGCGACGCCGGCGACACCGATAATCATTGCGAGCGTCATTCCGGCAAGCGCCAGGCCCAACGTACCCACGCACCCCCACAGTAGCGCGGGCATTGCATGCCAAACCACCGAGAAATCGAGCGTGTAGCCCATCTTGCGTTTCCTCTCGGGCGTTGTGCGTGCCGCTCGCCCATCGGCCGGGTGTCACCCTCCCAGGGATGCAAAAGTGGCGAAGAAGACGTCTGGATCAGGTGAGATGCCCGTGAACAGGCGGAATGCTTCGGTGCCCTGGAAGATCGCCATGCCACCGCCATCGACGGTGCGGCAGCCGAGGGCACGTGCCGCCCGCAGCAGTGCAGTTTCCAGTGGGAAGTAGACGATCTCAGCGACCCACAAATCGGGACGCAGCAGGGCCGTCGGCAGCGGCGTGCCCGGATACTTGTCCATGCCGATCGGCGTTGCGTTGACAATTCCGTCTGCGGCAGCCACTGCCGCTGCAACATCCTGGCCGACCCCTAAGCGCGCTTCTGCAAATCGGGGGGACAATCCGTCGACCACGCCCTGCGCCTTGGCGGAGTCGAGGTCTATGATGGTCAGTTCCTTCACGCCGAGCTTCATGAGCGCGAAAGCTGCCGCCGCGCCTGCACCACCCGCGCCGAATTGGACAACGCGGCCGAGCGGCGCACCCCCCATGTTGCGGCGAAAGTTCTCGGCGAAGCCGAACCAGTCGGTGTTGTGGCCGGTCATTCGGCCATTCCTGATGACCACGGTATTCACCGCACCAAGCGCTTCTGCATCCGACGAGAGCTCGTCCAAGAGTGGAAGGATCACCTGCTTGCACGGATGCGTCACGTTCAATCCGCTGAAACCCATCCGCTTCGCGGCGGTGAGCAATTCGGGCAAGGCTTCGACGCCGAGCTTCAACTCGGCCAGATCGATCTTCTTGTAGAGATAGCGAATGCCGGCGGCGTCGGCGGCCGCTTCGTGCATGGGCGGGGTGCGGGACGCAGCGATGCCGCTGCCGATCAGGCCGACGAGAAAGCTGGACTTCGGATGCATGCTCGGCATCACGTCAGCTCAATGAGACGGTCAGTTCGGCGATGACCTGAGCAGTATTCGGTCGAACGCCGCGCCACCAGGCAAAAGCTTCCGCCGCCTGCTCGACCAGCATGCCGACGCCGTCGGCCAGCTTGGCTACGCCTTCTGCGCGGGCAGCCTTTAGAAAAGGGGTCAATCCTTTCCCATAGGCAAGTTCGTACGCCAGCTCCGCGCCCTGGAAGACATTGCCCGGAAGCGGAGGCATTTCACCTCGCAGGCTGGCCGATGTCGCGTTGACCACGACGTCATAACCCTCGGCGAGATCGGCCAGTTCAGCATAGCCGCTGACAATCAGGGGACCACAGCCGGCAAACTCTTCGACCAATGCCACCGCTTTCGACAGCGTACGGTTGACGAGAACAAGCTCAGACGGCTCCTGGCGCAGGAACGGCAGCAGCGCACCACGCGCTGCTCCCCCAGCGCCGAGCATCAGGACGCGCCGGCCGGCCATTTTGACGCCGAGATTGACCGCGATGTCACGCACCAGGCCGATCCCGTCGAAATTCTCGGCAATGATCCGATCGCCGTCGAATTTCAGGCAATTTGCGGCGCCTGCTCGTTTGGCGCTCTCTGAAAGCTCGTTTGCATAGGCGAAGGCATCGAGCTTGAATGGGGCGGTGATGTTCAGCCCCTTGGCGCCCTCGGCCCGGAATTGATCGACCCGTTCGTTGAAGCCATTGAGTGGCCCCTCGATCGCCTCATAGACGAGGTCTTGTCCCGTCATCTTGGCGAAAGTGCCGTGGATGAGGGGTGATTTGCTGAAGCCGATCGGGTTGCCAATCACCGCATAACGATCGCTCATGGTTCACTCCTGCACGGCGGATTCGTTGTAGAGGACGCCGTCGCGCACCATCGCCTCGACGAGCTCGGCCGACAGCCCCAACGAGGCGGCAATGCGGCGATTGTCCTGGCCGAGCAGTGGTGCCGGAGTGCGCACCGTGGTGTCGCAATCGGAGAAACGGAATGGCAGGTTCGGCAACGTCACCTTGCCGAGCACAGCATGTTCCTGCTCGACCAGCATGCCGCGCGCGTGGATCTGCGGGTCCTTCACGACCTCTTCAATGGTCTGCACGGGAGCGGACGGCACACCTGCTTCATCGAGTGCGGCAAGACAAGCATCCCGGGACGGCTGCGACAGCGTCCAGTTGCGCACGACGTCCATCGCTTCGGCATAGTGGGCGTTGCGCGCGGCAGGCGTGGTGAAGCGCTCGTCGGATAACAAACTGCTTCCTCCGATCAGCGTCGCCAATCGTCGCCAGGCATCATCGACTTGCGCGGCGATAACAAGATTGCCGTCCTTGGCCGGAAAGACGCCGTAGACGGTGGAATCCGGCTGACCGCTTCCGGTTTGCTTCGGCAGGTCGGTACCGCCGGAGAGGAAGTACCGCTGAACCGCATAGTCGTGCATCGAGACCATGCAGTCGTACAACGCCAGATCGATATGCTGACCGCGCCCGGACGACGCGCGGCCGACCAGCGCTGCATTGATGGCAGCCACACCGTGAATGCCGGTATACATGTCGGCCAGTGGCATCCGCAGCAGCGGCGGCGCTTCACCGGGGGAGCCAAGTTGCGCCAGAGCGCCCGACATCGCCTCTGCGATCAGGCCGAAGCCTGGGCGGTCAGCATAGGGACCGGTGTGGCCATAGGCGGAGACTGAGCAGTAGATCAGTCTGGGATTCCGCGCCGACAGCGCCTTGTAACCGAGCCCGAGGCGCTCAAGTGCGCCGGGGCGGTAGTTCTCGATGAAGACGTCGGCTGTGTCGACCAGCTTCATCATCATGTCGAGACCACGCGTGTCGCGCAGATCGATGCACAAGCCCTGCTTGCCCATGTTCTGCTGCAGGAAGTAGCCGGATTGTCCGTCCTTGAAATAGCCGTGGGCGCGGCCCGCATCGCCTTCCTTCGGACGCTCCACTTTGATGACTTCCGCGCCCATCGCGGCGAGGCAACGGCCCATGAACGGGCCTGCCAGAAAATGGCTGTAGTCGATGACGCGAACGCCTTTGAGCGGCAGATCTTGCCCCGTCATGCCTGCTCTCCTACGGCATTGTTCTTCGGGCGCATCGGAATCATCAGCCGATGCTCACCGAGCTGCACCACTTCGCCGCGCTGATTAATCAGCTCCGAGGGCAGCACCACGATGCCCCACCCCTCACGCTTGGTGGTGCGCATCGAGCCGACGCGGAACTTCACGTGCACGGTGTCGCCGAGCTTGATCGGCAGCTTGAAATCCCACGTCCAGCCCAGCGACATTCCCGGAAGGAAGCGGTAGTCGGCACGGGTCTTCAAACCGTCGGCCAGCGACAGACCAAACAGCCCGTGCGCGACGCGCGTGCCGAATGGTGTGGTCTTGGCGTATTCCTCGTCGACATGGACCGGCGTGAAATCACCCGTCAGTTCGGCATAGGCATTCACCATCGCTTCGGTGACCGTCACAGAGGGGGTGACGCATTCGTCACCGACCTTGGCATCATCCCAGTAGCGCTCATCGGTCATGTCGCGTCTTCCTCTAACTCTAGGCACGAGGATTAATCGCCAGGGCGGCTTCCACAGCGCCGGCGCTCGCTTGCAAGATTTCGACGTTGAGCCCGCCCGGAAGCTCGAGCCAGTTCGGCCCGGCGGGTAGCGCCTTGGCGCCCCAGGCGGCGGCACGGGCGAGCACGCCTGCGTAATCGTCGACCATGATGCCGAGATGGGCGAGACGCCCCTCCGGCCCGACAAAATGCGGATCCTCGATGAGTTGCACGCTTCCGAGCACCCATACCTGACGCGGGCGCGCGCCGTCGGCGGGTTGCTCGTCGCGAATGGCAAGACCAAGCACCTCACGAAAGAAGCCGACGTGATGATCGACATCCGCCACGCGGATCGCGACGTGTTCAATGTACGCGCGGGGCAACGACATCGTCTCAGGCCTTTCCCGGATAGTCGCTGCGGGCGTATTCGAGCCCTTTGACGAGCGCGACGAGGGTCGAGTTGACGGGGGTCGGCACGTTGAGCTTGGCGCCCCAACGCACGACAGAGCCGTGGATGTAGTCGACCTCGGTCAGATTGCCGGACTGCAAGCTCTGCAACATCGACGTCTTGAACTCGGGCGGCAGTCCGGCAGACGCCATCGTCCAGGCTCGGCGCGGATCGGCGATCGAGATCTTCACGCCGGCCGCCTGCGCGACCGCGATGCCCTCCGAGATCGCGGCCAGCGCGCAATCTTCCAGGATCGGTAGCGAATAGAGACCGCCGTAAGTCAGCCCGGTAACGGCGGTAATCCCTCCTCCAGCGACGTTGATGAACAACTTGTCCCACATCGTGCCCAGGATGTTGTCGCTGAGCAGCGTGAGAATGCCGGCACGATTGAACGTCTCGGAGATTCGCTGTGCGCGTTCCGTCAAGCGTCCATCGAACTCGCCGATGATGGTTTCCTTGCCGATGACCCCGGAGCGCACATGACCGGGGCCGAGCAGCACGCCGCCGACGTAGGTCTTACCTGCCATGACCCTGTCACGGCCGACTTCCTCCGAAAGGATGTCTTCGTGACCAAGCCCGTTCTGAAGCGACATCACGACCGTCTGCGGCCCGATGATCGGCGCTGCCGTCCGGATCGCATCCCGCGTGTGATAGGATTTGACGAGGACGATGACGAGGTCCGCCACGATGCCGACCTGGCTCGGGGAGGTGCAGGCAGAGACCTTCACGACGGTCTCGGCGTCACCTTCGAGCATCCGCAGACCACTGGCATTGATCGCGTCGACATGGGCCTGAAACGGATCGATCAACCAGACCTCGGCACCGCCGCGCGCCAGCGTGCCGCCGATGGTCGAGCCCAGGGCTCCTGCTCCGATAAAGCAGATCCTCATCCGAACGCTTCTCCCTCACCCATTTTGGTGTTGGAAGCGTGCTAGCAGGCCGCCTGGTATTTGGATATGCTATGATCCTTATATCCATTATTGCAGATCGCAATGAAGCACCAAGACGCCTCCGAGACGAACCTGCTGGAGCCGCGCCTGCTCCGGCTCTTCGACGCATTGTTCGCCACGGGCAGCGTTACCAAGGCGGCCGAGAAGCTCGGTCAAAGTCAGCCGACCATTTCGATCTGGCTGGCCCGCCTGCGCAAGGAGTTGGACGACCCGCTCTTCACTCGGTCGGCGGAGGGAATGCTGCCGACCCCGCGCGCCGAGGCGCTCATCGGCACGGCCAGACAGGCGTTGGAGATGCTGCGGCGTCTGGCGGAGCTTCGTCCCGAGTTTGATCCGGCGACGGCAAAGCGGCACTTTGTGATCTGCATGACGGATGCGAGCCACATCACGCTGCTTCCGGCCATCCTCGCCTACGTTCGTCGTGTTGCGCCGGGCATCCGAATCGAGGCGGCGCAGATCGGCGGCGATACCCCACGAATGCTGCAGTCTGGCGAGGCCGATCTGGCGCTCGGCTACATCTCGGACCTCGACGCCGGGCACTTCCAACAAGCGCTCTTTCCGCAGGATTGGGTCTGCCTGGCGAATGCAAAACATGCCCGGATCCGCGACCGCATCACCGCAAGTGATTTCAGGCGTGAGGCGCACGTCGTCATTCGCTCCGGCACCGGACATCAGTTGCTCGCGGACGCCCTACAGGAGCAGCGGATAGTCCTTGACGTTGCGCTCGAGCTACCGGGCTTTTTGGGGTTACCCGCAATCATCGGCACGACTGACCTGATCGCCACCCTTCCAAGGCACATCGGCGAAACGTTGGCTCACTATTACGGACTGCGCGTGCTCGACTGTCCGCTGGCGATCGCCGGCTTTACGGTGAAGCAATATTGGCACGCCCGCTTCCATCACGACCCGGCAAGCCAATGGTTGCGTGACGTGTGCGGTGAGCTCTTTCAACAGCAGGAAGTGCGGGGTCTACATCGTTCCGGGCGGCCAAAAAAACGAAGGCCACGCGATTTGCCGTCGTAAGGGAGCGCTTATTGGTCGCGCGGACATCGCTAGAACGGCGGTTGCGGGCCCGGATTCGAACATACGGAAACTCGCGCACTACCAGGAAGATAAATCCGCGAACTCTTCCCGCGATCATTTGGCGAGCATGATCGTACAACATCGTGCTTCAGCGTGGAAAAGCGCAGTTTTGGTGCCCAGGGAGGGGAACATACGTAATCACCGACAAGACAAGCTGCTGTTTGTCCTTAATATGGTGGCCTGAGTCCCCGGGAGGGTGGCGGAGTTTTGCTGCCGCGAAACCCCACAATTGCGGGAGCTTTTCTCATCGCCGGGGCAGGCTGGCCCGCTGGAAAGCGTCTTTATAGCCTGCTGAAGCCGCCCCTTGTCCCCTCCCCTGGCGGTTCAACTTGGCCTAGGAGTAGCTGACCATCCCCGAATCGCGGCAGCGACAACCGCAAGCGTCGCCTTCGCGCCATCGGCCTCGCCCTTCTCGAAATCGCCTTCCGTCTGCGCCATCGCATTCGTGACGTGCGCAAAACAGACGACGGGACTGCCGCTCTTCGCGCTGAAGGCATAGAGAGCGGCGGCCTCCATCTCGACGGCGAGCGCGCCCAGATCCCGCGCTCGCGAGATGGCGGCCTCGGTCTCGCGATAGGAGGCATCGGTCGTCCACGTTGCGCCCCGATGCATCGTGATGCCCGGCAGAGCCCACCCGGCCTGCTCGACATTCGTGAGTAGCGACGCGTCAGGTGCTTCGGCGAAGGTCGAGCCCGGTAGGTAATGATAGCTCGTCCCCTCGTCGCGCAGCGCGCGGTCGATGAGCACGAAGTACGGCGTCGGCCCGATCGGAGTGATTTGTCCGGCTGACGTGACGCTGACGAGCAGCCGGCAGCCGGACGCGAAAAGTTGCTCGGCGACCAGCACGGCGAACGGCGCGCCCACGGCGCAGCCGACGATCCCAACCTCGCCCAAGCCGTCGAGATCGAAGGCAAGAAGCTCCGTGTGATAGCAGGCCCAGCCTTCATGGACACGGCCGGCGCCGGTCCGCTTGAGGTGACGGACGACGTCACCGTCCGGATCGAGGACGCAAAGCTCCGGGACAGTGGCGAGCGGCAATTGCCTCTGCCGGCGCGCCTCCCTCAACAGCGCTTCGGGCCGAAAGACCGAGGGCGCGTTGTGGTCCTTGAGGCCGACAATCGGCCACGCGGCTTCTGCGCGATGAGGCTTATCATCCATGATGCACCTGATCGGCTTGTCTCAAGCGAGGGCTTCGACCGGCAGGCCGGCGGCTTTCCATTCGGGATAGCCGTCCTCGAGCCGGCGGACGCGATAGCCTTGGGCCCGGAGCGTTGCGACCGCTTCGAACGAAAGGACGCAGTAGGGGCCGCGGCAGTAGGCGACCACCTCGCGCCCCTTCGGAAGTTCGCCGAGCCGTCGTTCCAGTTCGCCAAGCGGGATGTTGAGCGCGCCCGGCAGATGGCCAAGAGCGAACTCGTCATCAGGACGGACATCGAGCACGGTGACCAGATCGTCGTGCAATCTTGCGACCAGATCATCTCGCGAGACCGGTTCGAGCGCGTCGCGGGCGTGGAAGTAGTCGGTCACGACGCGGCCGATCTCGGCGACATTCCGCTCGCCGACCCGACCTAGCGCCTTCATCAGCGCGACCACTTCGGTATCGCCGGCCAGGCGATAGAGAACATGTTTACCGCGACGCTCCGTCTCGACGAGGCGTGCACGCCTGAGGATCTGCAGGTGGCGCGAGGTGTTGGCGAACGTCAGATGGGCGCGGGCCGACAGCTCCTCGACGCTGCGCACCCGCTGGGCGAGATGCTCCAATAATTCAAGCCGATGCGGATGGCCCAACGCCTGCGCCACCTCGGCGAGGTTCTCATAAATCGCGTGTTTCGGTCCGGCACTTGACACGGCAGCTCCTGAATATATCAATCAGCAGAT
This sequence comes from Bradyrhizobium sp. ISRA442, assembly GCF_038085055.1. Classification (NCBI taxonomy): domain Bacteria; kingdom Pseudomonadati; phylum Pseudomonadota; class Alphaproteobacteria; order Hyphomicrobiales; family Nitrobacteraceae; genus Bradyrhizobium; species Bradyrhizobium sp. ISRA442. The sequence continues at coordinate 106,831 of NZ_JALGCN010000003.1, read as the reverse complement.
TGATTGAATGTCACTAGCCGCTCTTTGAGAGGAGTGCAAGTCCATGATCCTCCGCCAGTTCTTGCATAGCGAGCCCATCGGCATTTCCTACCTCTTCGGCTGCGGCGGCAAGGCGGCCGGCGCGGTCGTCGACCCTGTCGGCGACATCCAGCCCTATCTGCAAGCCGCCGACAATGCCGGCATGCGCATTCACTTCGTCATCGACACGCATGTTCATGCCGACCACCTCTCGGCGGGACGGGCTCTCGCGGACGCAGCGGGGGCGTCCTACGTGCTCTCATCGAACGCGGGTGTGTTGTTTCCGTTCAAGGGGGTTGGCGACGGCGACGTCCTTACGCTTGGCAACGTCACGGCGACCGTTCTCCACACGCCGGGTCACACACCCGAGCACATCTGCATTCTTGTGACCGACCGGACGCGCGCGAACGAGCCCTGGTTCGTCCTGACCGGCCACACTCTGATGGTCGGCGATCTCGGCCGTACCGAGCTCGCCGCCAGCGCCGAAGAAGGCGCCAAGCAACTGTTCCGCAGCGTGCGCAAGCTGAAGGGCTTGCCTGATTACGTCGAGGTACTGCCCGGCGCCTATGCGGGTTCGGTTTGCGGCCGTCGGCTGAGCGGCAAGCCGTGGTCCACGATCGGCTTCGAGAAGCGGCACAACCAGGCCTTAGTGATCGCGGACGAGGCCGAATTCGTCCGGTTCATGGTCGCCGAGATTCCACCGGCCCCGCCGGAGGCCGCGAAGATCAGAGCCGCCAATTCAGGCGTCACTGCTGCTGCGGCCTGACGCCATGAGCGAAGCCGTATCCGCGTCACAAGCGGCCACATCGGTCAGGCTGGGACTGAAGGAGAACTGGCCGCAATTCGCGCTACTCGTCCTCATCAACGCTTTCGTCGGCGGCATGGTCGGGATCGAGCGCACCGTCGTGCCGCTGATCGGTGCCGAGGAATTCAGGGTCGAGACGACCACGTTTGTCATGTCCTTCATCGTCAGCTTCGGCGTCGTGAAGGCGTGCGCCAATCTGGTGTCCGGGCAACTCGCCGACAACTGGGGGCGCAAGCGTGTCCTCGTCCTGGGCTGGCTCGCCGGGCTGCCGGTGCCGTTCATGATCATTTGGGCGCCGAGCTGGACGTGGGTCATTGCCGCAAACGCGCTTCTCGGCATCAACCAGGGTTTTGCCTGGTCGATGACCGTGATCATGAAGATCGATCTGGTTGGGCCGAAGTCGCGCGGACTCGCTGTCGGCCTGAACGAGTTCGCCGGCTATCTCGCGGTCGGCGTGACCGCCTATCTCACCGGGTACATTGCGTCGGAATACGGGCTGCGGCCGGCGCCGATCTACCTCGGCGTTGCCTACGCGATCCTCGGCTTGGCCCTCTCCATTCTGCTGGTGCGCGACACGCGCGAGCATGTGCGGTTGGAGACGGCGGGGCACGCCCGGCAGGCCGCTCCAATCAGCTTCAAGGAGATATTCCTCCTCACCTCCTTCAGGGATCGCAACCTGTTCGCGGCGTCCCAGGCCGGCCTCGTCAACAACCTCAACGACGGCATGAGCTGGGGCATCTTCCCGCTGTTCTTCGTGTCCTTTGGTCTTTCGGTCGAACGCATCGGGGTCCTGAAGGCGGTCTACCCGGCAGTCTGGGGCATCCTGCAGGTCGCCACGGGTCCTCTGTCCGACCGCTGGGGCCGCAAGGGCCTGATCGCAGCCGGCATGTGGATTCAGGCCGCCGGCCTGTTCCTGACGGCCGCGACCAGTCACTTCGAGTGGTGGCTGGTCGGCAGCCTGCTGCTCGGTGTCGGTACGGCCATGGTGTATCCGAGCCTGATCGCCGCGGTGTCCGATGCCTCGCATCCGAGCTGGCGGGCGCGCTCGCTCAGCGTCTACCGCTTCTGGCGCGATCTCGGCTACGCGATCGGGGCGCTGTCGGCGGGCATTATCGCGGACAGATTTGGACTTGCAGCAGCGATCGTTTCGATCGCCGCCCTGACGTTCATCTCCGGCGCCGCCGTGGCTGTCTTGATGCGCGAACGTGCGGCTGGCTCGGTTGACCTGGCGCAAAACGCGGGCCGACCGGCGGAGTAGAGTTTGGGTTCTTCAATGCTGGAGCAAGCCCATGAAGAAAGTCTTGGTCCAAACGGTCGCTGCTCTCTGTCTCCTACCGGGGGCAGTGTGGGCGCAGGTTCAGGGACCGTCAGATGCCGAACGTTACTATGGTTGGGGTCCACACATGATGGGCTGGGGCGGAGGCTGGTACGCCATGATCTTCGGTCCGTTGTTCATGATCCTCTTTCTCGGGCTCCTTGTTGCCCTCGCGGTTGTACTTGCTCGCTGGCTGGGCGGCCCGTGGCCAGGGACATATCCGCCAAACCAATTGCCGCCTGCCCGCACGCCGCTCGATATTCTCAAGGAGCGCTTTGCGCGTGGCGAGATCGACAAGACGGAATTCGAGGACCGGCGACGCGTCCTCGGCGAATAACTCGGCGCGCCGCCTCGAGCTCGCTTAGTCGGAGGAGGGAACGTGATTCTGCTGATACTGAACGATCCGCCCTACGGCACCGAGCGGACCTACAACGCCTTGCGCCTCTCCCTCGCTCTCGCAAAGAGCGATCCTGCGATCACGGTGACGGTCTTCTTGATGGCTGACGCGGTAGTGGCCGCGAAGTTGGGCCAGAAGACGCCAGACGGCTACTACAACGTGGAGCGCATGCTGAAGGGCGTTCTCGCGGGCAAAGGGCAAGTCCTGCTTTGCGGCACCTGCATGGACGCCCGCGGGCTCACTGATGCCGAGATGATCAATGGCGCGAGACGCAGCACCATGGCCGAACTCGCGACCCTTACCGCTTCCGCCGAGAAGGTACTGGTATTTTGAACCACCGAGGAGCTGGCATTGCCGCCGATTTATCTCGACTACAACGCGAGCACGCCAATCGATCCAGCGGTCGCGGCGGCGATGCAACGCTTCCTGAAGGAGGCTTTCGGCAATCCCTCCAGCGGCCACTGGGCGAGCACGCCGACCAAGGCCGCCCTGGAGCGCGCCCGCGTTCAAGTCGCCGCGCTGATCGGCGCCGCGCCCGACGAGATCGTGTTCACCAGCGGCGGCAGCGAAGCAAACAATCTGGCGATCAAAGGCACGTTCTTCGCGCCGAACCGCCAAGGGGCGCACATCATCACGTCGGCAATCGAGCATCCGGCTGTTCTTGCTCCCTGCCGATTTCTCGAGCGGTTCGGCGCCTTGATTACTCATGTCCCGGTGGACCGAACAGGCCGCGTCGATCCGGAGGACGTCCGTCGCGCGATCACTCCGCAGACGACCCTCATCAGCATCATGCATGCCAACAACGAGGTCGGCACCATCCAGCCGATCCGGGAGATCAGCGAGATCGCGCGGGAGCACGGCATCCGTTTTCATACCGACGCGGCGCAGTCAGTCGGCAAGATCTCGACCAAGGTCGACGAACTCGGCGTCGACCTGTTGTCGATCGCTGGTCACAAGCTCTATGCGCCGAAAGGCGTCGGTGCACTCTACGTGCGCGGCGGCCTCGAATTGGAGCCGTTGATTCACGGCGCTGGTCATGAGCTGGGCCGCCGTGCCGGGACGGAGAGCGCATTGCTCGCTGCTGGGCTCGGAGCAGCATCCGCATTAGGGCAGGACCTCGCTCCCATGGAACGCGTCCGGGCTCTGCGTGATAGATTCTGGCATGCACTGCAAGATCGTTTCGGCGATCACGTCGTGCTCAATGGCCACGCGACACATCGTTTGCCCAACACCCTCAACGTATCATTTGTCCGCAAGATCGGTTCGGATATCCTGGGACAACTCAGCGACGTCGCGGCATCGACTGGTTCGGCGTGCCACTCGGGACGGATCGAGCTCTCGCCCGTCCTTGCCGCGATGGGCGTGCCGGAGAGGATCGGCATGGGAGCGATCCGCTTCAGCTTAGGAAGGACCACCAAATCGGACGAGATCGATGATGTGGTCACACGTCTGGCTGGGGTCGTCTCGACCTGATCGCTTGGGTGGAGCAGATCATTTGTTGTTCTGAACGGGTCGTTTCTCCGCCAACAGGAGAACAGCTTCGTTCGTGCAATCGCTCGCGGCGTACAGGATCGTGCTCGGGCGCGGAAAAGCGTAGCTTTGGTGCCCAGGGGCGGAATCGAACCACCGACACTGCGATTTTCAGTCGCATGCTCTACCAACTGAGCTACCTGGGCGTGCTCCAAGAGAGGGGCCAAGGCCCATCGAGCGGGCGGTTTATAGTGGGCTCGGAGCGGCCTGTCCACCCGGCTTCGCCTGAAGGCGTCGCGGGGGGGCGGCCCGGCTGTGCACAAGGTGGGACTGGGCCGGGATGCAGCAGCCGGGCGCGACGCTCTATCTATATAAATACTTGATAATATTCATCTATTCGACGTCGTCTTCCTCGTCGTCACGGCCGGGGATGACGTAGGCGCCCTTCAGCCAGCGGTTCAGGTCGACGTCGCGGCAGCGCGAGGAGCAGAACGGGCGGGTCGCATGCTCGGCGGGCTTGCCGCAGATCGGGCATTTTCGCTGCGGGGCGGGGTTTTTGACGTGGTCGTTCATGGTCGCGGCAACTTCCACAAGGTGAGGGAGTTCAAGCGCCTGTCGGCAAACGGGTTCCTCCGGCGCACGCGCACGTATCCTGTAGGGGCGATTCTACTTTGCATGGGGTTGTTTTCGAGATTTTTGTCGGCGCGGCCGGCGCCGCCGTCGCGCTCACATGCCGGCGGCGTTGAGCCAGCCGAAGCGGATCGGAAAACCTTCGCCGCCGAGCAGCGCCGTGGTCTCGTAGAGCGGCAGGCCGACAACGTTGGTATAGGAGCCGACCATCTTCACCACGAAGGAGCCAGCGATGCCCTGCACGGCGTAGCCGCCGGCTTTGCCGCGCCATTCGCCGGAGCCGATATAGGCCTGGATGTCGTCCTCCGACAGGCGCTTGAAGCGGACGCGGGTCTCGACCAGGCGCTGGCGGAAGGCCTCGCGCGGCGTCACCAGCGTGATCGCGGTGTAGACGCGGTGGTTGCGGCCCGAGAGGAGGCGCAGGCACTGCGCGGCTTCATCCACCAGGTTGGCCTTGGGCAGGATGCGGCGGCCGACCGCCACCACCGTGTCGGCGGAAAGGATGAAGGCGCCGCGCAGCTCATCGTCGAGCTGCACCGACTTCAGCGCCGCGTCGGCCTTCGCCCGCGCGAGGCGGTTGGCGCAGGCGCGCGGCAGCTCGCCCCGCCTCGGCGTCTCGTCGACGTCGGCGGGCCTGAGCGCGTCCGGCTCAATGCCGGCCTGGTTGAGCAGCGACAGGCGGCGCGGCGAACCGGAGGCAAGAACGAATTTGGGGCGGCCAAGCATCAGGTGATTTTGAGGGGACGAAGCAGGGTGAATTGCGCGCGGAACCTATCGGAAGGGGGCTGATTTCACAACCCGGGAACCCGGACTTTACTGATTCGAGGCTGCCAGGATGCGTGTGCCTGCGGTCTGTGACGGGGGTGTTACGGCGGTGTCTGTCGCGGACCCGGCGCATCCAGGGGCGAGAGTTACCCGCTCGCCGCCCCCACCTTGGCAAAGCGGCGGCGGATGCGCAGCAGGAGCTGGTCGCAGACGTCGCGATAGGCGGCGAGCTTCTGGTCGCGACTGCCTTCGGCGCCGGTCGGATCCTGCGTCGGCCAGTATTCGACATCGGCGGCGAGCGTCCGCGTCAGCTCCAGCGCCTTGTGGTGCGCCTCGGGCGAGAGCGTGATGATGAGGTCAAAGTTCAACCCCTCCCAATCCTCCAGCTCCTCGAAAGTCATCGGCTTGTGGGTGGAGATGTCCTGCCCCAGCTCGGCCATCACGGTGACGGCGAACGGATCGAGTTCGCCCTTCCTGGCGCCGGCGGATTTGACGTAGAGGCCTTGCGGAAACATGTGCCTAAGCAGGCTCTCGGCCATCGGCGAGCGCACGCTGTTCAGCGCGCAGGCGAACAGCACCGACTGCGGATCGCGTGCGCGTGCGGGCGCAGCCATCCGCGTTTATCCTTTCCAGTGCAGGACGGTGATGAGCGTGAACAGGCGGCGCGAGGTCTCGAAGTCGACCCGCACCTTGCCCTTCAGCCGCTCCTGGAGCGTGCGCGAGCCCTCGTCATGGATGCCGCGGCGGCCCATGTCGATGGCCTCGATCTTGTCCGGCGTCGCCGTGCGGATCGCCTGGTAGTAGCTGTCGCAGATCATGAAATAGTCCTTCACGATCCGGCGGAACGGCGTCAGCGACAAAAGATGCGCGACCACCGGCGTGCCGTCCTCGCGGCGGATGTCGAACATCAGCCGGTTGCCTGTGATGCCGATATGCAGTGTGAACGGGCCCTGTCCGTCGGCGCCATCAGGCGCGAACAGGTTTTGCTCGATCAGGTCGTAGATCGCGATCGCGCGCTCATGCTCGATGTCGGGGCCGGAACGGCCGATCGAGTCCTCGTCGAGGGTGACCGCGACGATGCGATTGCTGGAGTCGTCCTGTTCGGGCGAGCTGGTCATGACAGATTGAGGCGCAATCCAACCGAGCGCGAATGGGCGTCCAGCCCTTCCGCCTTGCCGAGCGTCATCGCGGCCGGGCCCAGCGCACGGAGCTGGTCCGGGCCGCATTTCAGGATCGAGGTGCGCTTCATGAAATCGTGCACCGACAGCCCCGAGGAGAACCGCGCCGAGCGCGCCGTCGGCAGCACGTGGTTGGAGCCGCCGACATAATCGCCGATCGCCTCCGGTGTATGCGCGCCGAGGAAGATCGCGCCGGCGTTGCGGATCTTGGCGGCGAGCGCATCCGGATCCGTCGTCATGATCTCGAGATGCTCGGCGGCGATGGCATCCGCGAGCGGGATGGCGTCGGCGAGGGTCTTCACCATGATGACGGCGCCGAAGTCGTTCCACGAGGCGCTAGCGATCGCGGCGCGCGGCAGCGTCTTCAACTGCGCCGCGACCGCGGCTTCGACATCGGCGGCGAGGCGCGCGGAGTCGGTGATTAGGATCGACTGCGCGCTGGCATCATGCTCGGCCTGCGCCAGCAGGTCGGCGGCGATCCAGTCGGCGTTGCCGGTGTCGTCGGCGATGACCAGCACCTCGGAGGGGCCGGCGATCATGTCGATGCCGACCTTGCCGAACACCAGTCGTTTTGCGGCGGCGACATAGGCGTTGCCGGGACCGACGATCTTTGCGACCGGCGCGATCGTCGCGGTGCCATAGGCTAGCGCGGCCACCGCCTGCGCGCCGCCGACGCGATAGATCTCGCTGACGCCGCCGAGCTGGGCCGCCGCCAGCACCAGCGGATTGAGCTTGCCGTCCGGCGCCGGCACCACCATCACGAGGCGCGCGACGCCGGCAACCTTGGCCGGCACCGCGTTCATCAGCACCGAGGACGGATAGGCCGCAGTGCCGCCGGGCACATAGAGGCCGGCGGATTCGATTGCCGAGTAGCGCCAGCCGAGCTCGACGCCGAGGGGATCGGTGAAGCGCTCGTCCTTCGGCAACTGCCGCGCGTGATAGGCCTCGATGCGGTCGCGCGCGAGCTTGAGCGCATCGAGCGTCGCGGCATCGCAGGCCTTTTTCGCGGCCTCGACCTCCGCGGCGGAAACGCGCAAGGCCGATGCAGCCAGCGTCAGCCTGTCGAACTTCGCCGTCGCCTCGATCAGGGCGGCATCGCCGCGCTTCGCCACGTCCTCGACGATGGCGCGTGCGGCGGCCTCGACGTCAGCCGAGGCCTCGCGCTTGGCGGCGAGGAAGGCCGCAAATCGTTGGTCAAAATCGGCGCTGCTGCGGTCGAGACGAACGGGCATTTTGGCTTGGCTTCTGGCTGGTCTTTGGGGCGGATCGGCTCACCCGATCCCTGCTCAATGGCGCGGCGGGGAAGCGGCGTCAACCCTTGGGAGATGTGGTCGTTTTCCGCCGTCATCCCCGTTCAATGTCGTCCTGGCGAAAAGCCAGGACCCATTACCACCGGCAGATGCGACGGCGCGGACCTCGGCCACATATCGTTTCAACAACCGAACCCTGGGGTTATGAGTCCCGGCTTTCGCCAGGACGCCAGCGGAAATGTGGCACGGATATCCATCCCTCGCCCCGGGCCTCACCCCTCCCCCTTTATTCTCGACCCGATCCCGAGCTCGTCCGTGCCGAGATCGGTCAGCTCGCATTCCAGGCATTCCACGTCGAGGCGGATGGCGCCGCCATGGGCGAACAGGAGCAGGGCGCTGCCACTGGGCTCGTCGGCGCGGCCGTCCTGGGGATGAAACTCGATGCCGATGAGGTCCAGAATCTGCTCGGGCACGGCAAGATCGATGTTGCGCGATTTGCAGGCGAGCACGCGGTCGAAGCGGAGCGCAGCGACCAGCCGGCGCGGCTCGGTTTCGCCGGCCAGCGTCTGCTCCCAGTCGAGCCGGCTCATGGCGACCACCAGCCGCTTCTCGCCCTGCCGCCAGATGATGTCCGCGGTCTGCACCCGGGCATCCTGCACCTGGGCCGAGATCACGGCCAGATCGTCGGCGTCGAGCGCAATCATCTTGAGCAGAGGAGACATCGCCGGCACCTCTCCTTCGACGCGGGATCATCTCAACGCGCGGGAGCGCTGATATTTCCGCGAAGCTAGCGGACCGGCGGCTTGAAGCCAACGCGGCGTGCCTCACCCCTTGAAGAACGCCAGAAGGTCCGCATTAATGGCTTCGGCTTCCGTGGTCGGCATGCCGTGCGGAAAGCCCTTGTAGGTCTTCAGCGTGCCGTTCTTGAGCAGCTTGGCCGACAGCGGCGCGGAATCGGCATAAGGCACGATCTGGTCGTCGTCGCCGTGCATCACCAGGACCGGCACGTTGATCTTCTTCAGATCCTCGGTGAAGTCGGTCTGCGAGAAGGCGACGATACCGTCGTAATGCGCCTTTGCGCCGCCCATCATGCCCTGCCGCCACCAGTTCTGGATCACCGCCTCCGACGGCTTCGCGCCGGGGCGATTGTAGCCGTAGAAGGGACCGGCGGCGATGTCGCGATAGAAGCTCGAGCGGCCCGCGGCGAGCTGTGTCTGGAAATCGTCGAACACCTTCTTGGGCAGGCCGCCCGGATTGGCCGGCGTCTGCACCATCAGCGGCGGCACCGCGGAAATGATCGCCGCCTTCGCCACCCGGCTCTCGCCGTGGCGAGCGATGTAGTGCACGACCTCGCCGCCGCCGGTGGAATGGCCGACATGAATGGCATCCTTCAGGTCGAGATGCGCCGTCAGCGCCGCGAGATCGTCGGCGTAGTGATCCATGTCGTGGCCGTCCGCGACCTGCGCCGAGCGGCCATGGCCGCGGCGGTCATGGGCGACGACGCGATAGCCACGGGTCACGAAGAACATCATCTGCGCGTCCCAGTCGTCGGACGACAGCGGCCAGCCGTGGCTGAACACGATCGGCTGACCCGAGCCCCAGTCCTTGTAGAAGATCTCGACGCCGTCTTTGGTGGTGATGGTGGGCATGATTGCTCCTTGGTGGCCGGAATCTGGGGATTGTTGTGCGAGATTCCAGGTTCATCGCTGCGCGATGCCCCGGAATGACGGGCCGTGGCGAGCCGGCCCGCGATCGATCAGACGAACGCGATCGGCCTGAAGCGGCGCCACGCGCCGATGATCACGAGCACGAAGAACACGAGCACGATGCCCTGCACCACGGCGAACACGGGACCTGACGGCGGCGCCGGCGGCACGGCGGGCGCCAGCGCAGCCAGTGCCGGCACCTTCAGGAAGGACTGGATCACCAGCACGAAGACGTTGAGATAGAGCGATGTCATCGCGGTCACGACGTAGATCGGGCGCCACGCGCCCAATAGCTTCATGCCGTAGAGCGCGATGCAGGCGATCGCGAGCAGCACCAGTGAGAGGATGCCGATCATATGCGACGGCATTAGCTCTTTGAACGGAAACAGGAAGCCGGTAGCGCTGGTCAGGATGGTGAAGAGGAGGAAGATCGCGGTAAGGCCCGGCATCCGCTTCGAGCCGAGCAATCCAGACATCACGAAGAGGCCGCTGACGATCGCGATCAAGCTGATGATGACATGTACCATCGTGAAGGCGGGCAGGCTCAACCCGAGAACCATGGCATCTCTCCTACTCTCTGCGCTGAGATCGGAAGTATGGTATTACGGCCCTCATCGGATTGCTACATGCGTTGGCGCCACGCACGCACGCCGAGCCATGCGCCGTCGTGCGAATGGACAGACGCATGCTCGAACTTTTTGCACCGCTGTCACAAACGACAGCAAACTTTCGACGAAAGTTGAGTCGGCTTGGCAAGGACGGCCCGTCGCACGCGCGCCGTCCTTTGCTGCGCGCCTCACACTTCCTTGGTCTCGAAGATCTGCATCTCGACGCCGCCAGTGGCAAATTTCGCCACGTCGGCTGCGGCCGCCTTGCCCTCAGGCGTGCCGAACGCCTCCTGGATATCGCCGACGCTGTCGAAGGTCAGGATCGCAATGAGATGGAATTGCGAGGGACCTGCGGGCGTTCCGACCGGCCCCTTGCTGATCGCGTACTTCTTCAAGCCGGGAAGTTTCTTTGCAAGCGGAATGTGCGTTTCGGCATAATGTTGGTCGAAGGCCGCAGCATCCTTGGGCGTCTTGTAGAGCACGACGAGTTCAGCCATTTAGTCCTCCCTTATTGAAATCCTCGTTCGTTCGGTCAGCTTTCGATCCTCATGGTGAGGAGGCGCGCCAGCGCCTTGCGGACGATGCTTTCGCATCGCCGCGAGAACCATGAAGGCCGCAATGCAACAGCTCGGCCTTCATCCTTCGAGACGCGCGCGCGGCGCGCTCCTCAGGATGAGGGGATAGTCAGTGGTTGCCGGCAAGATGGCAAGTCACATCCCGCTTGCCGATTGCTTGTCTTATCCTTGCCTAAAGCGCCGGTTTTGCGGCGTCGCCGAGGTAGCCGTGCAACGAGGCCACGACCTGCGCGCCTTCGCCGATGGCGCCGCCGACGCGCTTGACCGAGCCGGAGCGGACGTCGCCGACGGCGTAGACGCCGGGCACCGAGGTTTCGAGCGGAGCTACAAGCCGTCCCAGATTCTGCTCGGACTGCGCTCCGGTGACGACGAAGCCGGCGCGATCGAGCGTGACACCGCAGCCATCGAGCCAGCCGGTGGCGGGATCGGCACCGACGAACAAAAAGAGATTGCGGATCTCGGCGGAATCCTCGTCGCTCGACAGCCGGCTCTTCCAGCGGATGCGCTTCAGCAGCGAGGACTCGTCACCCTCCAGCGCCGTGATCTCGGTATTGAACAGCAGTTCGATATTCGGCGTCGCCTCGATGCGTTCGATGAGATAGCGCGACATGCTGGCGCCCAGGCCGCCGCCGCGGATGATCATCAGCACCTTTTTCGCGTGTCCCGACAGGAACACCGCAGCCTGGCCCGCCGAATTGCCGGCGCCGACCAGGGCCACCTCTTCGCCGGCGCAGAGCCGTGCCTCGATCGGCGAGGCCCAATACCAGACGCCGCGGCCTTCGAACTTGTCCAGGTTCGCGATTCCCGGCCGGCGATAGCGCGCACCGCTCGCGACCACCACCGCGCGCGAGCGCAGGGTGTCGCCGCAATCCAGCGCCAGCGCGAAGGTGCCGCCGGCGCGCGAGCAATCCAGCGACTGCACCGACATCGGGATCATGATGTCGGCGCCGAACTTCTGCGCCTGGGTGAAGGCGCGACCGGCCAGCGCCTGGCCGGAGATACCGGTCGGAAAGCCCAGATAGTTTTCGATGCGCGCGCTCGCGCCGGCCTGACCGCCGAAGGCACGGGTGTCGAGGACGGCGACCGAGAGGCCCTCGGAGGCCGCATAGACCGCGGTCGCAAGCCCCGCCGGTCCGCAGCCGACGATCGCGACGTCGTAGATGCGATCGTCCTTCGCGCCGCCGATCATGCCGATGGCGCGCCCGAGCTCGATCTCGCTCGGATTGCGCAGCACGGTGCCGTCGGCGGTGACGACGAGCGGCCAGTCCTCCGGCTTCGGCGAGTAGCGCGCGATCACCTCGGCCGCATCATGCTCACTGTCGGGGTCGAGCAGGTGATGCGGCTGGCCGTTGCGGGTGAGGAAGCCCTGCAATCGCACCACGCCGGCGGAGCTCGACGGCCCAATCAGCACGGGGCCGCCGACGCCGCCCTGGATCAGGCTGACCCGGCGCAGGATCAGCGCGCGCATGATGCGTTCGCCAAGATCGGCCTCGGCGACCAGCAGCGCGCGCAGCCGATCCGGCGGGATCAGCAGCACCTCGACATCGCCCTCGGCGCGTCCATCGACCAGCGCCGGCCGCCCGGAGAGCTGGCCGAGCTCGGCCAGGAACTGGCCGGGCCCCTGGTCGATCACCGGCGTGACGTGACCGAGACCATCACGCTCGGTGATGGCGACACGACCCGACAGCACCACGAACATGCCCGGCCCGCGCTTGCCGGTCTCGAACAGGAGCTCCCCGTTCTCGTAATGCCTGATCTCGCCGAACAGGCGCAGCCGCTCGATCTCGGCGGCGGCAAGCGTCGGGAATGTCTGCTCGGGGCGGGAGAACTTTAAGATCAGCGTGTCCCTGTCGGCTCGTTGCGGTTCGTCCTGCACCATCGTCACTCTCGCTCATTCGCAAAATTCAGCGGCCGGGCTTCCCGGCGGTCTCCTCATCCACGGAGGATTCGTCATTGTGCGAGGGACCGGTGTTCTCCGCGCGTTCGCGCGCCTGCGCCTTCCGCCGCTTCAGATTTTCGCGCAGCGCCGATTTCAGCCGGTCCTGCCGGGAGTCGCCCGTTCGCCTCTTGTCGTTTTCGCCGGTCATCGTGGCCCATCACGGTTGGTCGGCGGCAGCATGCCACCGAAAAACGACAGCTCAAGGGGCGCCAGGCCGCCGGCGCAACGAAGGCGGGAGAATTGGTCGAATCCAAGGGCGCGGCCAACTGGCCAGTTGGCTGGGGATTTCTTCGGGAACCAAATCGAGCCAAAACCGGTCATTTCGGGACAAAAAGGCCACCTCCGGCATCCAACGGGGCCGATTTTATCGATTTCGCAAGGCGGCAAGCTTGCACATGAGGGGGCCTTGTGGCATCCATCGCCCCGCTTGGCGGGCCCATGTCGCGGCCTGATTCTTCGCCAGCATTTGCTGCCGTAGCTCAGTGGTAGAGCACTCCCTTGGTAAGGGAGAGGTCGACAGTTCAATCCTGTCCGGCAGCACCAGCGTTTCACCCGTGGATCAGCGTTCTCGCGGCTCGAAGCGCCCGAGTTTTGCTTTTTTCCTTGACCCTCTTTGGTGAAGAGGGCGCAGGGAAGACCAGGTGCCGGCTGGCACCCGCGGTCCACTGTGCGCATGTAGCGCAGAGAAACCGCACAGCAGCATACAGGTGTAGCCGAACACTCGGCCTTCCCTGCGCAGCGGGTTGACGGCTTATGCCGCGCTCTCCCCGGCGACGAGTTCCTTTTGTCACCGTCGCTTCGCGAATTGACGATGGCCTAAGACCCGGTTGAGCCCCGATCCATCTCCGCAAAGCTTGACCGTAGCAACGACGGCCAGGACCACACGGTTTTGCCGTACGCAGCCATCCGGCTCCGCCCAAAGAGCTTCACCGGACACAGGCGCCGTTCGTCCGCACGCAGAAGGACCTCACGAGGTTCATCTCGCCCTGGTCCCGCATTCGCGTGCCCGACGCTGCCGCGTCCACCGCACCCCGATCCACGTTCGTTACGACGTACGATCGCCCCTCTTCATGGACCGGAATGGGGGACGTATACTGTAATTCCGAATTTCTGTAAAGCAGAATCTTTTTTGTGGAAGAGGCTTGACGGTTTTTTTCATTGGGCAGGTGTTTTGCCCGACGGGTCGACATGGGCTGGCGATTTTGATGGGTTCGCTGGTCTCTATTCATCCTATATGCTTTGGTTTGCTCTTGCGGCATTATCTAAGTCAGAAGTTTGCCAAGACTCGTAGTCCTACATGCTTATACCACCATGACCGCCCTGATATTCGATCCGATTTACACCTCATACAACGACCGGGCGAGCCAGTTTACGGAACTTGCGCGACAACGAATGTCTCGACCTGTTCGTCGATTGCCCTTCTTCGATGGTCAAACGGATGGACAAAAATGGCTCGAACGAGTGTGGGCCGCCGTTGCTGAGGCAGAGATAATCATTTGCCTCGGTGATTATGTCACTCTGCGTCAAGTTGGATCTGATGCGCCCCGTCTGCTGCAACGGATCAAAGAAAAAGCTTCTGAGGGATGCCCCATTCTCTTCCAAGTCGGTGGAATGCGTCACAGCCTATACCATGCACAGCAATTTTGGATGGCGTCGTTGCCCAAATGGGTGACCGGCCGCGTGCCGCGGACACTACATGTTAAGCTTACAAGCGCGCATAATTGCGCAACTCCGGTGTCCTCGCATGATCCCATTCTCCGTGCTCGACCTCGCCCCCATCCGCCAAGGTGGCGATGCGGCGCAGGCGTTTGCCAATTCGCTCGATCTCGCCCAGCATGCCGAGGCTTGGGGCTACAAACGGTTCTGGCTGGCCGAGCATCACAACATGACCGGCATCGCCAGCGCCGCGACGTCGGTGGTGATCGCCCATGTCGCAGGCGGCACCAAGACGATCCGCGTCGGCTCCGGCGGCATCATGCTGCCGAACCATTCGCCTCTGATCATCGCTGAGCAGTTCGGCACGCTGGAGTCGCTGTATCCGGGGCGGATCGATCTCGGGCTCGGGCGTGCACCGGGCACTGACCAGTTCACCGCGCGAGCGCTGCGGCGCGACCTCGCCACGGCTGCCGAAAATTTTCCGCATGACGTCTTGGAATTGCAGGCGCTGCTCGGCGACGTGCAGCCAAACCAGGCCATCCGCGCCGTGCCCGGCATGGGGCTCAAGGTGCCGCTCTGGATCCTCGGCTCGAGCACGTTCGGCGCACAGCTCGCGGCGATGCTTGGCCTGCCCTTCGCGTTCGCCTCGCACTTCGCACCTGGCATGATGATGCAGGCGCTGAGCGAATACCGGTCGCGCTTCGAGCCGTCCGCGCAGCTCGACCGGCCCTATGCGATGATCGGCGTCAACGTGTTCGCCGCCGACAGCGACACTGATGCGCAGCGCATGTTCTCCTCGCTGCAGCAGCAGTTCATCAATTTGCGCCGCGGCACGCCTGGGCCCCTTCCGCCGCCGGTCGACGACATGGACGCGTTATGGTCGCCTGCGGAGAAGGCCGGCGTCGGCCAGTCGCTCGCCTGCTCCGTAGTCGGCTCGCCCGCAGTCATCGAGCGCGGGCTGAAGGCGTTGATCGATCAGACCGGCGCGGACGAATTGATGACGACGGGACAGATCTACGATCACGCCGCGCGGCTTCGCTCCTTCGAGATCGCTGCCGAGGTGCGCGACAGGCTGGGGGCGCCTTGAAGCGAAGATGTTGATATCGGCGAAGACGAAGGCGCACTCGCGCTAAACACTCCGCTGTCGTCCTGGCAAAAGCCAGGACGATATCGAATTTGCCGCCGCGACCTAATTTCGTCACGCTCTAATCCGGAAAGCCGAACAGCTTGGCCGGATTGTGCACCATGATCTTTTCCAGCGTCGCCTGGTCCGGGGCATAGCGGTACATCAGTTCGATCAGGTCGGCATCATTGGGCGGCTGCTTCACCGAGACCGGATGCGGCCAGTCGCTGGCCCAGACGCAACGGTCGGGTGCGGCCTCGATATAGCTGCGCGCGATCGGGATCACGTCGTCGTAAGGAGGGCCGGCCTGCGAGGTCTTCTCGCCAAGCGACAACATGACCCAGAAATTGCCCTTGGCGAGCAGCTCGAGCATCTTGCGCAGATTGGGGTCGTCCTTGCCGCGCACGGGCTCGGGCCGCGCCATGTGGTCAATCAGCACGGGCACATCGAGCTTCTCGTACTTCGCGACGCTTGAGACGATGCCGTCCTTCTCGGGTTGGATCTTGACATACCAGCCGAGCTCGCGGATTCGCGCAATCGCACGGGCGAAGTCCTGATCCGAGAGCACGGCGCCGAGTTCCTGGCGAAAGCTGAAGCGCGCGCCGCGGACGCCTGCGTCATCCAGCTTCGCAAGGTACGCGTCGCTCGCTTCGGCGAAGACCAAGGCGTTGGCGCAGCCGCGATAGTTCGGTCCCATGGCGGCGAGCCCGTCGAGCACAACGGAATGATCCGCGCCATAGGTCGTGGTCTGCACGATGATGCCGCGCTCGATGCCGAGCGTCTTGTGCATGCGCAGCGCCGCCTCCCAAGTCGCCGACGGCATCTGATAGGCCGCACCGGGGCGGATCGGATATTTGTCCAGCGGACCCAGCACGTGAAACTGGCTGTCGACTGTCTTCGGCGGCGGCGCCTTGAGCGGGCGGCGCGGATTGGGGTCGAACGGCAGATAGGTCGGCATGCGCAATGCTCCTTCAGTCGATCACGGCGGTGAAGTCGCACTGCACCAGCGCGCCGCCATCCATGTTGTCCATCGGCAGCGCGTGGCGCGCCGGGCGCGAATGTTCGTCCGGAAACATCTTCAACCACTCGGCGTTGACCGGGCCGCGCTGCGAGCGATCCTTCAGCCACACCGTCATCTTGATGATGTCATCGGTGGTGCCGCCGGCGGCCTCCACCGTCGCCTTCATATGCGCGAACATGTTGGCGCATTGGGCCTCCAGGCTCTCCGGCATGGAGCCGGTCGCGCCATCGCGGCCGAGGATGACGCCCGACATCACGAGATTGCCGATACGGCAGGCGTTCGGAATCGGATTGGCGTGCTTGAAGCCGCCGATGTGAATGCTCTTGCGCCGCGTATGACCCGTCATCGTTCGCTTCCTCTTGCTTGTTGGTTCAGACAAACTGGCACGACACCGAACCGAACCCGCCATAGTCGGCGTGGAACGTGTCGCCGCGGCGGATGTCGACCGGCCGCGTGAACGATCCCGCCAGCACGACCTCGCCGGCGGCGAGATATTCGTCGTGTGGCGCGAGCCGGTTGGCGAGCCAGGCGATCCCGTTGGCGGGATGGTTGAGCACGCCGGCGGCAAGCCCGGTCTCCTCGACCTCGCCGTTGCGGAACAAGAGCGCGCCGATCCAGCGCAAGTCGGCATCCATCGGGCGGAACGGCCGCCCGCCCAGCACGAGCGCGGCGTTCGCGGCATTGTCCGAGATCGTGTCCATGACCTTGCGGGTCTTGCCGGTTTCGGGATCGACGCGGTGCATGCGCGTCTCCAGGATCTCGAGCGCCGGCGTCACGTAGTCGGAGGCGTTGAGCACGTCGAAGATGGTGCAGTCCGGCCCGCGCAGCGGCGCTTTCAGCACGAAGGCGAGCTCGACCTCGATTCTTGGCGCGTGAAAGCGATCGAACGGAATGGGGCCGGCGTCCGCATAGAACATGTCGGCGAACAGCACGCCGTAATCGGGCTCAGTGATGCCGACCGCATTCTGCATCGCCTTCGAGGTCAGGCCGATCTTGTGACCCCTGATGACGCGGCCGCAGCCGAGCTGGAGCTTGGTCCAGGCGCGCTGGATGGCATAGGCGTCCGCGATGGTGATGCCGGGATGGTCCTTCGAAAACATCGGGATCAGCGTCTTGGTGCGCTCGGCCTCGTCCAGGCTGTTGGCGAGACGTTCAATCGTGGCGACATCGAGCACGGCTTAACTCTCCGCCGCCACTGTATTGCTGAGCACGCCGATGCGGCGCGACTCGACCTCGACGACGTCGCCGACCTTAAGCCATCGTGGTGGATCAAAACGCGCGCCGGCCCCGGTCGGCGTGCCCGTCACGATCATGTCGCCCGGCTTCAGCGTGGCGAAGGTGGAGAGATAGGAGATCAGGAAGTCGAACGGGAACATCAGCCGTTCGGTCGTATCCTGCTGGCGCACCTCGCCGTTCACGCGCGTGACGATGTCGTGCGGACCGCGCGGATCGAGCTCGTCCGCCGTGACGATCCACGGGCCGATGCTGCCGGAGCGATCGAAATTCTTGCCCTGCGTGACGTTGAACTTGCCGTGGCGCAGCCAATCCCGCACGGTGCCCTCGTTGCACAGCGTCATGCCGAAGATGTGCGACCAGGCTTTTTCGCGTGGAATGTGTCGGCCGCCTTGGCCGATCACGATGACCAGCTCGCCCTCGTAATCAAGCTGCTCCGACACGTTCGGCTTCTCGATCGACTGGCCAGAGCCGGTCATCGAGGACATGCTGCGCACGAACAGGCTCGGATATTTTGGCAGATCGGAATTGTCTTTGTATTCCGCGTTGCGCTCGGCGTAGTTGACGCCGATGCACCAGAGCTTTTCCGGCGCGAGCACCGGCGGGAGCAGGACCAGGTCCGCAAGCGCATAGTCGGGCTTCTGCCCGGCCACCGCTTCTTGCGCATCGGCGAGCGCATTGGCCGCAATCAGCGCCTTCACATCGGAGAAGTCCCGGCCAATCCGCCTGGTCAGATCGACGACACCGCCTTCGACGGCCGCGCCGTAACGCAGCTCCCCGTCCACCTGATAGCTCAGCAGTCGCATTGTCGTTCTCCCAAATTATTCAGGCGGCGCGACGGGTATGCGCCGGCCCGCGCTCAATCGGTCGATTTCGGAGTCTGGAAGACGGTGTGCAGCGTCACGATCTCGCCGAGACGGGCATAGCGCGGCCCGCCAATGCGGGCGATCGGGTCGAGCGCCTCGGTCTCGACCTTGCCGTTGGTCAGAAGGCCGTCGCGGAGGTGGAACATCACGACCTCGCCGACGATGAGCCGGCTGCGGGCTTCTCCGAATTCGAGGCACTGCCGGAAGCGGCATTCCATCGCGACCGGCGCGGCGGCGAGCCGCGGCACCTTGATGCGCTCGCTGGGATGCGTCTCGAGGCCAAGCGCCTCGACCTCGCTGACCTCGGGCGGATGCTCGATGGAGCTGTCGTGCACCGCATTCATCAGCGGAGTGTCGGCGATGTGAATCACGTATTCCTCGGTATCGAGGATGTTGTGCGCGGTGTCCTTGTAGTCGCTTCCCTTGCGGCCGACGCTGATGGCGAGCATCGGCGGCTTCTGCGAGACGAAGGTGAAGGCGCTGAAAGGCGCGAGATTGAGCACGCCGTTCCGCGACAGGCTGGTCACCCAGGCGATCGGGCGCGGCACCACGATGCCGGTCATCAGCCGATAGATGCGCTCTGCGCCGAGATCGCTAGGATCGATCTGCATCGCTCAGTCAGCCCTGATGTTGGCCTTGCGCACGATCGGAATCCACTTGGCATCCTCGCGCTCCAGATAGGCCGTGAACTCGGCCGGCGTCATCGGAACCGCTTCCGCTCCGAGCTTGTCGAACTTGTCCACCACGCCGGGGTCTTTGAGGATCGCCACCAGCGTCTCATGCAGCTTGTCCACGACCGGCGCCGGCGTGCCGGCAGGCGCGAACAGGCCGGTGAAGGTCTGGGCATCGAAATCCTTGTAGCCAAGCTCGGCGAAGGTCGGCACGTCAGGCAGCGCTTTCAGGCGATGCGGGCTGGTGACGGCAAGCGCGCGGAACAGGCCGGTCTTGATGTATTGCAGGCTGACCGAAAGCTGGTCGAAGGCGAACTGCACCTGGCCGCCGAGCAGGTCGTTGGTCGCCGGCGCATTGCCGCGGTAATGCGCGGTGACCCATTGCAGGCCAAGGCTGGACTGCATCAATTCGCTGAGGAGATGGTTGGTGGTTCCCGGACCGGGCGAGGCCATCGTCAGCTTGCCAGGCTCGCGCTTGGCAAGGTCGAGAAACTCCTTGAAGTTCGCAGCCTGGACGGATGGGTGGACCTCGAGCACCAGCGGCGTCATCGAGATGGTCGAGATGGGGAGGAAATCCCGCTTCCAGCTATAGGCGTCGCGCTTGTTGATCTCGGTCGCGAACAGCACCGGACCGTTGGCGCCGACGAACAGCGTGTAGCCGTCGTTCGGCGATTTCGCGAAGGCTTCGCCAGCGATCATGCCGCCGGCACCGGCCTTGTTCTCGATGATGAAGGGCTGGCCGAGCCGCTCCTGAAGCTTGTCGGCGACAATGCGAGCCGCGCTGTCGACATTGCCGCCGGCCGGATAGGGCACGATCAGCTTGACATTGCGCGCCGGCCATTGCTGGCCCGACGCGGGACCCGCCAGCATCGCCGCCACCGCAGCCATGGCTATCCAGAGCAGTCTCATCTCAGCCTCCCACGAGCGGATCCGGGGCCGCCCTCTTCTCAAAAGTCCATCGGCGCCGTGCGCAGCGCCTCCGATCCAACGCAATGTGTCGATTCCGGACTTTACCTGTCGACCGAATTATGCGGTTCTTGTCCATATTATGGACAAGACACCCGGCCTCTCCGCGGAACCGCGACGGGGCGCGCAGGCGATCCGGCGCGCGCTCGCGGTGCTGCGCATTCTTGCCGCAGGCCGCGAGGACGGTGTGCCGCTGACCGAGGTCGTGCAGGTCACCGGCCTCACCCGTCCGACGGTGCATCGCATCGTCCACGTGCTGATCGAGGAAGGTATAGTCGAACGGCAGGGCAAGACCGGCCGTTACGCGATCGGCAACCAAGTGCCGGAATTGGCGCTGGCCCGCGCCCGGCCTTCGCCGCTGCTGGTTGCGGCAGGCCCTTCGCTGCGGCGCGCATCCGCCGACATCGGCGACACGCTGTTCCTGACGGTGCGGACCGGAAACGACACGCTGTGCGTCGACCGCAGGATCGGCGCCTATCCGATCCAGGTGCTATCGATCGAGGTCGGCGCGCGCCGGCCGCTCGGCGTCAGCAGCGCGGGCGTCGCGATCCTTGCCGCAATGGCGGCGCAGGACGCGCGAAAAGTCGTCGCGGCCAACGAGAAGCGGTTCGACGCCTACCGCACCGATGTCGCGACCGTGCTCGCCCAGGTCACCGCAGCGCGGCGGCGGGGATACAATTTGCGCGAGATCGGCTTGGTGCAGGGCACGAAATCGATCTCCACCTGGATCAAGACTCCCGACGGGCGGCCCGCCGCGGCAATGACCGTCTCCGCCGTGCGGACGCGGCTCGGCCCCCGCCGTGAGCAGGAAGTCGTGGACATCCTGCTGCGCGAGGCCCGCGCCATCGAGCAGAACATCCGGAGTGGGTTTGGCTAGCGCTGCGCGGCGTCGCACCGCGCTGTCAATGGGCTGACGCGGCGCGCCGATTTGTGGCACAAGGGCCGCCTCTCTCGACCGACCAACGAGGCCACGCATGCCCGCGCCCAAGCCGCCAGCCTTTGAGACCCTGAGCCTGCATGCGGGCCAGCATCCGGATCCAGTGACCGGCGCCCGAGCGGTGCCGATCTACCAGACCACGTCCTACGTGTTCCAGGATTCCGATCACGCGGCGGCGCTGTTCAACCTCGAGCGGGCCGGCCACATCTATACCCGCATCTCCAATCCGACCACGGGCGTGCTCGAGGAGCGTCTCGCGGCGCTGGAAGGCGGCGTTGGCGCAATCTGCACCGCAAGCGGTCAGGCGGCGATGCATCTGGCCATCGCCACGCTCCTCAATGCCGGCGACCACATCGTGGCGTCGAGCTCGCTCTATGGCGGCACGATCAACCTGCTCGCGCACACGCTGCCACGCTTCGGCATCACCACGACATTCGTGAAGCCACGCGACCTCGACGCCTTCCGCTCGGCGCTCAAGCCGAACACAAAACTCGTGATCGGCGAGACCATCGGCAATCCCGGGCTCGAGGTGCTGGACATTCCGAAGGTCGCGGCCATCGCGCATGATGCGAAAATCCCCCTGCTGATCGACAACACCTTTGCCACGCCCTATCTCAGCCGCCCGATCGAGCTAGGGGCCGACATCGTCATGCATTCGGCGACCAAATGGATCGGCGGACACGGCATCGCGATCGGCGGCGCCGTCATCGACGGCGGCCGCTTCGACTGGCGCGCGTCGGCCAAGTTCGGCGTGCTGACGGAGCCCTATGGCGGCTATCACGGCATCGTCTTCGACGAGCAATTCGGCACCGCCGCCTTCATCATGCGCGCACGCACGGAGGGCTTGCGCGATTTCGGCGCCTGCCTGTCGCCGACCAATGCGTTCCAGCTCCTGCAGGGCGTGGAGACGCTCGGCGTGCGCATGGACCGCCACATGCAGAACACGCATCTGGTGCTGGAGGCGCTGAAGGCCAACAAGGCGGTCGACTGGGTGCTGCACCCTTCGCTGGAGAATCACCCCGACTACCGGCTTGCCAAGCAGCTTCTGCCGCGCGGCGCCGGCTCGATCGTCTCCTTCGGCATCAAGGGCGGGCGAGCCGCCGGCCGCAAATTCATCGAGTCGCTGCGCATGATCAGCCATCTCGCCAATGTCGGCGATGCCAAGACGCTGGTGATCCATCCCGCCAGCACCACGCATCAGCAGATGGATGCCGAGCAGCTCAAGGCCGCCGGCGTCGGCGAGGAGCTGGTGCGGTTGTCGGTCGGCATCGAGACGGCCTCCGACATCATTGACGATCTCGCCCAAGCGCTGCGCATCTCGCAAAAGGTCTGAAGCCATGAAGCTCTCCGTCAACGGCGCCGAGGTGTTTGTCGCGACCGGCGGCCGCGAATTCGACAAGTCCCTGCCCGCGGTGGTGTTCATCCATGGCGCAGGCTTCGACCATTCGACCTGGGCGCTGCACACGCGCTGGTTCGCGCACCATGGGTTTGGCGTGCTGGCGCCTGACCTGCCCGGCCATGGCCGTTCGGCCGGCCCCTCGCTCCCAGGCATCGCGGAGATGGCTGACTGGACGGCTGCGCTGCTCGACGCCGCCGGCGCGGCCAAGGCGCATCTGATCGGCCACTCCATGGGATCGCTGATCTCGCTGGAGACCGCCGCGCGGCATCCCGACAGGGTCTCCGCGCTGAGCCTGATCGGCACCGCCGCGACCATGACGGTCGGACCGGATCTCCTAAAGGCCGCCGAAGCCAACGATCAGGATGCCATCGACATGGTCTCGATCTGGGGTCTCGGCTTCAAGGCCGAGCTCGGCGGCAGCCTCGCGCCGGGCCTGTGGATGCATGGCGGCGCGCAGGCGGTGCTTAAAGCTTGCGAGCCGGACGTGCTGTTCAGGGACCTATCCGCCTGCAATTCCTATACGAATGCCCTCACCGCTGCCGCCAGCGTCAAGGTGCCGACCACGCTCATCCTGGGCGAACGGGACATGATGACGCCGGCGAAGGCCGGCAAGGCGCTCGCGGCGGCGATCCCGCATGCGAGGACCGTCGTGGTGCCGGGCGCAGGCCACATGATCATGGCCGAGCGTCCCGACGAATTGCTGGCGGCGCTGAGGAACTGAGACGGATCAATCTTCCGTCTGATGCGTTGCGGTCAGATATCCCTGTAAATCCAAAGGGGAACTCGACCCATGCCAAGACAGGAAGTCGTTCGCAAAGCCAAGCAGGACAAGCGCACGGGCAAGTCGCCGAGCACGCAGGCCGGCGAATTCGTCAAGGACGAGATCGACAAGATCAGGAAGGGCAAGCATGGCGCGCGCTCGACGCGCCAGGCCATCGCCATCGGTCTCTCCGAGGCGCGGCGCGCCGGCGTCGATCTGCCGCCGCCACGCAAAGGGCGGACCAAGAAGGCTACGCGCCGCAGCGCCAAATACGCCTATGAGGCCGGCCAGGGCAAGCGGCATCCGAAGAAGCGACCGCGCGTGTCGCGCGCGGTGGAAGGAGTCCTGAAGAAGGAGCCGCGATCAGCCGCATCGCGCCGCGCGCTGTCGAAGCAAGGCAAGCGCGCCGCGAGCCATCGCAGCGCCGCGTCGCGTTCGGCCGCCGCGCGCAAGGCCAGCCGCACCAAGGGCGCCAAGGCCCGCTCCACCGCCGCGAAGAAGGCGGCACGCACCAGGGCACGCCGCCGGCGTTGAGCAGGTGCACCGGCTCACGCGCCAGACGCCCCGAGCCGGCGGCTCAGATGGCGAGAAATGAAGAGTTCGCCCGCTGACGCCGTTCCGAGAACACCGCGCGAGCGGCGCGCTCGGCCTCGCGAGCTGAGCGGAACTGGCGACCTTCGAGGCTGTCGAACAGGCGCTCGGATGAGAAGAAGCGGAAGCCGCGCGCATCCCGGGTAATGATGCCGGCGGCGCGATCGTGAATTTCGATGATGTAGGCGTTCGACTGGGCTTGGGACATGGCTGCTCGTTCGTCGCGGATGCGACGTTCCTGTCGGTTGTTTGCGGTGGGGATTGCTAGGCGGCTGCGGTCAGCAACAACAGGCGCCGGTCGCCGCGGAGAAACAGCGTCGCGTCATGCACTCATGCATGTCGCCCCAAATACGCTGGTGATCGCTTCTCATGTCGCGGCTTCGGCTCTGGGAGCAGTTTCGATGCCTCGAATATCGAGCGATCGGCGCGATTGGTCAATGAAATGGCTATCCATATTTGCACCCCGCACATATCGGTGCTTCTCTCGGCGCAAACGGCGGCAATTGGATTCATCTCGCGATGAGTTCAATTCGGGCGAGCCACCGGCGTGGTACGGTCTGACCGGCAGGCGACGAACGAGAAGGACGGTCGGGACATGGCGGACAATTTGAAAGGGCATACCGCGCTCGTCACCGGCGGCTCGCGCGGGATCGGCGCGGCGGTCTGCCGCGCATTGGCCGAGGCCGGCGCGGCCGTGGCAATCAACTGCCGCGAGCGGATCGGACAGGCCGAGCAATTGGCGAACGAGATCAGCAAACGTGGCGGTCGCGCAATCGCCGTGGCCGCCGACGTGTCGCAGCGCGAGGCCGTCGCCGGAATGATCGAGCACGTAGCGGCGGTGCTCGGCCCCGTCGACATCCTCGTCAACAATGCCGGCATCGCCATCACGCGCGGCGTCGATGATCTCACCGAAGACGATTTCGACCGCACGATGCTCGTCAACCTGAAATCCGCCTTCCTGTGCACGCAGGCGGTGCTACCGGCGATGCGCGCGCGGAAATGGGGCCGCATCGTCAACATCTCCTCCGGTGCGGCGCGAGGCGCCGGCGCGATCGGGCCGCACTACAATGCGTCGAAGGCCGGCGTGGAGGGTCTGACGCGCGGCTATGCAGCACGCCTGGTGAAGGAAGGAATCACCGTCAATGCGGTGGCACCCTCGCTGATCGAGACCGACATGATGAGCGGTCAGCCGCAACTCGTCAGCCGCATCCCGCTCGGCCGCTTCGGCACCGCGGACGAGGTCGCCAAGGCCGTGATGCTGCTGGTCGACAACGCCTACATGACCGGACAGACGGTCGCGCTCAGCGGCGGGATGGCGTTTAATTGAGCCGATTTGCGATCTCTCTTCCCTTCTCCCCTTGTGGGAGAAGGTGGCGCGAAGCGCCGGATGAGGGGTCTCTATCGGCGAACTCGATCGCGAGAGGTCAAGCGCGGCGACAAACCCCTCACCCGTCTCGCCGCTTTGCGGCGAGCCACCCTCTCCCACAACAAGGGGAGAGGGAAACTACCACATCGTCGCCGCGGCGCGCTCGGGCCAGATGCGGTCGTATTCTTCGCCGCCGACCTTGTTCTGGCTCATCTCGGCGAGAATCTGGCCGGGTGTCGGCAGCGTCTTCGGATCGACGCGCCTGTCGGGATTCCAGAGGTCGGAGCGGACGATGGCTCGGGCGCACTGGAAATAAATCTCCTCCACCGTCATCACCATGACGCTGCGCGGCGCCTTGCCGTCGACCTTGAAAGAGGCCAGCAGCTCGGGATCGACGGAGAGATGGGCACGGCCGTTGACGCGGATCGCGTTGCCCGAGCCGGGGATCAGGAACATCAACGCGACGCGCGGATCGCGCACGATGTTGCGCAGGGAATCGACCCGATTGTTGCCGCGGCGATCCGGCAGCATCAGTGTCTTCGGATCATGAATCCGGACGAAGCCGGGCAGATCGCCGCGCGGAGAGCAGTCGATGCCCTCCGGCCCTATGGTCGCGAGTGCCGCGAACGGCGCCTTCTCGATGAAGATGCGATAAAGCGGCGTAACATGGTCGGCGACTTTCACGGTCGAGGCGTCGTTGGTGACACCGTAGATGGCTTCGAGTTGTTCGACCGTTTCAATCACCGACATTCCATTCTCCTGGTTGCGCCGGCCGCTACTCGTGCCAGCCTTCGTTCCTGATCACGCGCACGAGCTGGCGGCCGTGGTACTCGGCGCTGCCGGCATTGACGATAGTGACATCTGCCTGCGCTGCCGTCTCCTCGACGCTGCGGGCGAGCCGCTCCGCGATGTTGCCATCGCTGAGTCGTGCCCGCGCGGCGAGCCGCTGGGCCAGCACGTCCGGCGGCGCCGTGATCGCGACCACCACGACATTGGCATAAGCGCCGCGCAGCTCGCCAATCACCGTGCGCGAGACATTAATGACGACCGTCCGACCCGCACGGATGTCGTCGTTGATTTCGCGCGGCAGGGCGTAGCAATGCCCGTGCGCCTGCCAATGCACGGCGAAATCGCCGTGGTCGAGGGCGCGCCGGAATTCGTCGGGACTGACAGCCAAATTGTCTTCGGCCACCGACGATTCCCGCGTCACGACACGGCGGGGGAAGGCGACGTTGTGATCGTCGATGCAGGCTGCTTGTGCGAGCCGCAGCAACGTGTCCTTGCCTGCGCCGCTCGGACCGACCACGAGGACAAGCCGTCCCGGCCCGATCGCGGACGCCTGCTCCTGCGCAATCGCCACTATCTCGCTCATGCGACGCGGCTTCCTTCACGCCAGACGCTGCGGACCGCGGGAACGCGGCCGGCAAGGTGTACACGGATCAGGTCGGCGCGCTTGCCGATCGCAATCTCGCCGCGATCGGAGAGCCCGACCGCGTCCGCCGGGGCCTTGGTCACGGTGCGGATCGCCGCGGGCAGATCGATCGCCGGCACATGCTCCGGCAGTTGCAGTGCCGCCATCAGCAGGCTGGAGGGGATGTAGTCGGACGACAGGATGTCGAGCAGACCCTCGCGCGCGAGGTCGACCGCAGCGATGTTGCCGGAGTGCGAGCCGCCACGCACGACGTTGGGCGCGCCCATCAGGATATCGATGCCGGCCCGATGGAGCCCGCGCGCGGCCTCGATCGTGGTCGGGAATTCCGCCACCGCCACGCGGTCGCGCACGGCGTCCGCGACGTTCTCCTCGGTGGTGTCGTCATGGCTCGCCAACGGGATGCCATGTTCATGCGCCAGCGCCACGATCGCGCGCATGTTGGTCGTGGCGTAGGCCTTCTGGTACTCGAAGCGCCGCGCGAACAGCGCGTCGAGCTCGGCATCGGTCTTGCCGCCGCCCTTGCCGCGATAATAGTCGCGCAGCTTGACCTCGTCGCGGAACTGGCGCTGGCCGGGAGTGTGGTCCATCAGCGACATCAGCCGCACATCGGGGCGGTCGACCAGCTCCTTGGCCTCCTCGACCACGCTCGGCATCGGGATTTCGCAGCGCAGATGCAGGAAGTGATCGGCGCGCAGCAGATTGTTCTCGCGCGCGACCGAGATCGCCGCCGCGAGCGTGCCCGCTCGGCCATCGACCTCCTCGGCGCCGTCCTCGCGCCAGACCCGCAGCGAATCGAGCACGGTGGTGATGCCCGAAGTGGCGAGCTGGCCGTCATAGGAGAGGACAGCCGCGACCGGATCCCAGAACACCTTTGGGCGCGGCACGTAGTGCGCCTCGAGATGGTCGGTGTGGAGCTCGATCAGGCCGGGCGTGAGCAGATCGCCGCCGGCATCCTCCGCGCCCGCGGGCGCCCTGCCCTCGCCGATCTCGGCGATGCTCCCGTCCGCAACGGCAACCCAGCCCCGTTCGATCACCCGGTCGGCCAGCACGATCCTGGCGTTGGCGATCACGGTTTCATTCGGCTTGGCGTTCATGTCCTTCTCGTCCTTCAGGCCGCGGCGGCAAAGGTGGTGACGTCGACGATGCGGTCGGCGATCAAATGGCGGATCTCGTCGTCATGGACAATCGCGACCATTGCGACGCCGCGGCGCTTCTTCTCGCCGATCAGCTCGACTACCACGGCGCGATTAGCGGCATCGAGGGAGGCGGTCGGTTCGTCGAGCAGCAGGATCGGCAGCTCCGAAATGAAACCGCGCGCGATGTTGACGCGCTGCTGCTCGCCGCCGGAAAACGTCGCCGGCGGAAGCTGCCAGAGCCGTTCGGGAATGTTGAGCCGATGCAGCAGGCCGCCTGCGCGCTGCTGCGCGTCGGCACGCGCCATACCACCAGCGATCAGGGGCTCGGCGACGACGTCGATGGTGGCAACCCGCGGCACCGCGCGCAGAAACTGGCTGACATAACCGATGGTCGAACGGCGGACGTTGAGGACCTGCCGCGGTTCGGCGGTGGCGAGGTCGATCAGCCCGCCGCGGTGGCGAATGCCGATGCGGCCGGAGTCGCAGCGATAGTTCCCGAATATCATCTTCAGGATCGACGACTTGCCTGCACCGGACGGACCGGACAGCACGACGCATTCGCCGGGATCGACGTGGAAGGTCACGCCGCGGACCACTGGCAGCTCGATGCCGCCTTGCAGGTGCATCGTAAAGGTCTTCTTGGCATCGGCGATGTCGATCATGGCAGTCATCGGCGGGCTCATGGCGGCAGAATCGAGGAAACGAGGAGTTGGGTGTAGGGCTCGCGCGGATCGTCGAGCACCTGGTCGGTGAGGCCGGTCTCGATGACACGGCCGCCCTTCATCACCATCACGCGATGCGACAACAGCCGCGCGACCGCGAGATCGTGGGTGACGATGACGACGGCGAGGTGCAGTTCGGCGACGAGGTTGCGCAACAGATCGAGCAGGCGGGCCTGCACGGAGACGTCGAGGCCGCCGGTCGGCTCGTCCATGAACACAAGGCGCGGCTCGGTAACGAGATTGCGGGCGATCTGGAGGCGCTGGCGCATGCCGCCGGAATAGGTACGCGGCGCATCGTCGATGCGCGCGACGTCGATCTCGACCCGCGTCAGCCAGTCGGACGCGGTGTCGCGGATACGGCCGTAGTGATTCCAGCCCACCGCCATCAACCGCTCGCCGACATTGGCGCCGGCCGAGACCGCCATGCGCAGGCCCTGCGCCGGATCCTGGTGCACATAGCCCCAATCGGTGCGGAACAGAAAGCGCCGCTCAGCCTCGCCAAGCGTCGCAAGGTCACGCCTGACGCCATCGCGCATCCGGTAGGACACGCAGCCCCCGCTCGGCGCGAGCTGGCCCGACAACAATTGCAGCAGCGTCGACTTGCCCGAGCCGGATTCGCCGACGATCGCCAGCACCTCGCCCGGATAGAGCGCAAAGGAGACGTCGCGGCAGGCGGCGATCCTGCCGTAGGATTTGCTCAAGGCCTCCGCGATCAGCAGCGGCTGATCGTTCTCGACCTTCTCCTGGTCAACCATTTGATCCCCCTTGCGCCCTCTCCTTGTAAGGCGCGGCACTCAGGCTGCCGTGATGGCCGGCGGCCTGGCGGCCCTCGCAATAATCGGTGTCCGAGCACACGAACATGCGTCCGCCCCTGTCGTCGGTGACGATCTCGTCGAGGTAGGAATTTTCCGCCCCGCACAGCGCGCAAGGCGCGTTGAAGCGGTAGGGCTCGAACGGATGGTCCTCGAAATCGAGCGATACCACCTGCGTGTAGGGCGGGATCGCATAGATGCGCTTCTCGCGGCCGGCGCCGAAGAGCTGCAGCGCCGGGCAGTTATCCATCTTCGGATTGTCGAATTTCGGCGTCGGCGACGGGTCCATCACATAGCGCGCGTTCACCTTCACCGGATAGGCGTAGGCGGTCGCGATGTGACCGAAGCGGGCGATGTCCTCGTAGAGCTTCACATGCATCAGGCCGTATTCGCCGAGCGCATGCATGCGCCGCGTCTCGGTCTCGCGCGGCTCGAGGAAGCGTAGCGGCTCGGGAATCGGCACCTGGTAGACCAGCACCTGATTTTCTTGCAGCGCCGCCTCGGGGATGCGGTGACGGGTCTGGATCACGGTCGCATCTTCCGTCGCGGTCGTCGTGGCAACTCCGGCGGTCTTGGCGAAGAATTTGCGGATCGAGATCGCGTTCGTGGTGTCGTCGGAACCCTGGTCGATCACCTTCAGCACGTCCCGAGGACCGAGGATCGCCGCGGTCACCTGCACGCCGCCGGTGCCCCAGCCATAGGGCATCGGCATTTCGCGGCTGGCAAACGGCACCTGATAGCCGGGGATTGCGATCGCCTTGAGGATCGCGCGACGGATCATCCGTTTGGTTTGTTCGTCGAGATAGGCGAAATTGTAGGCAGGCGCGTTCATTCCGCGGCCTCCTTCATCGGCTCGACCGCATTGGCCTCTGCGAATTCCTGACGCAGCTTGCGCAGCAGGCCGAGCTCGGACTGGAAGTCGACATAGTGCGGCAGCTTCAGATGCTCGACGAAGCCGGTCGCCTGGACGTTGTCCGAATGCGACATCACGAATTCCTCGTCCTGCGCCGGCGCCCCCACCTCCTCGCCGAGCTCGCGCGCCCGGAGCGCACGGTCGACCAGCGCCATCGACATGGTCTTGCGCTCGCTCTGGCCGAAGGCGAGGCCATAGCCGCGGGTGAAGCACGGCGCCTCGGTGGCCGAACCCTTGAACTGGTTGACCATCTGGCATTCGGTGAGTTCGATAGCGCCGAGCGGCACCGCGAAACCGACGTCCTCCGCGAAGAATTCGACCTCGACTTCGCCAAACCGGATCTCGCCGGCGAAAGGATGGTTGCGGCCGTAGCCGCGCTGGGTTGAATAGCCCATCGCCAGCAGAAAGCCTTCGTCACCGCGCGCCAGATTCTGCAGGCGCAGGTCGCGATCGGCCGGGAAGTTCAGCGGCTCGCGCGTGAGATCGCCGACGCTTGCGCCCTCTTCGGCTTGCGGCGAGGACTCGATCAGTCCGTCGCGGCCCAGAATGTCGGTCACACGCGGCGTGGCCGCGGGCGACGCTTCCGCCGTCGCCGGCACCTCCGGTACAAATCCCTCTGCCAGAGTCGGATCGAGCAGGCGATGCGTATAGTCGAAGGTCGGCCCGAGAATCTGGCCGCCCGGAATGTCCTTGAAGGTCGATGATACCCGCCGCTGCACCCGCATCGCGCCGGTGTCGATCGGCTCGCTCGCGCCGAAGCGCGGCAGGGTGGCGCGAAAGGCGCGGACCAGGAAGATCGCCTCGATCAGATCGCCGCGCGCCTGCTTGATCGCGAGCGCCGCGAGCTCGCGGTCATAGAGCGACCCCTCGCTCATGACGCGGTCGACGGCGAGGCCGAGCTGCTCGGATA
The DNA here is from genome assembly GCF_038085055.1 of Bradyrhizobium sp. ISRA442. Taxonomy (NCBI): domain Bacteria; kingdom Pseudomonadati; phylum Pseudomonadota; class Alphaproteobacteria; order Hyphomicrobiales; family Nitrobacteraceae; genus Bradyrhizobium; species Bradyrhizobium sp. ISRA442. The sequence goes on along the minus strand of NZ_JALGCN010000003.1, from coordinate 75,661 downwards.
TCTGATCGAGCGTGACCTCCGGAACGCTCCGGTCGCCGCGCCGCGCATGGGCCAGCAGGCGATGGGCGTTCTCGATGGCGCGTTCGCCGCCTTTGACTGCGACATACATGCTTCTAGTTTCCCTTGTTCGCGACACGCGTGGTGCGCGGGATCGCAACCACGGCTTCTTCCGCGACCAGCACCACGTCGATGCCGCGCGGGAACAGCGCCTCGTTGATGCGCAGCCGCTCGAACAGATCGGCAGGCCGGATCGCCGCCTGGAGCGTCGCAACCCCATCGATTCCCGGGCCACGCAGCTCGAAAGCGCGCCCCGCGTCGAGGCTGTCGACTTGAAGGATCAGTGTGGTTGAACGATCCGGATACTCGCTGGAGCCGAGCGCAAAGCGCTCGAGCGGCGGCAGCGCCGAACCGTCGGCGATCAGCGCGAAAGCGGCAATCGAGGAATCCTGCACGACCGGCGCGCCGGTGTGAAACTTCAGCCACTTCACCGTGTCGGAACTTTCCGACATCCGTGCATCAAGCCAGAGCGGCGTATCGTGATCGAACAGCGTCAGCGCGATCGCGGCCGTGCCGCGCATCATTGCGCCAGGCGTCCCCGCCGCCGGCACGATGCGCTGGACCGAACCCGGACGCGCCATCGCATCCATGACGGAGCGAAATGTCGATTGCGCCGACAAGACCTTGTCGGCGAACCCCGGCGGCAATTCCGCAATCCTGGTCATGGCCTCATCCCTCACCGCGCACCATTGTGTAGAAATCAACCTTCGTTGCGGCGGTCTCCTCCGCCACACTCTTGCGTCGTGCCAGAAGATCCTCGCGCAGCGGCGCAATGACGTCCCGCTCAACAGCCGCACCGAAATCCCTCGACTGCACCAGCGCGTCACACAGCGCGATCAGCCTCGCCTTCTCGCGGTCGCGTCCCAGCGTGTAGCCGAAGCCGACCTCGCCGCTCGCAAGCCGCACCGCCGCGCGCGACACCGTCGCTTCGCCGAGATTGAACGGCGCACCGTCACCGCCGACCCGGCCGCGCAGCATCACAAGGCCGTTTTCGGCCTCGCGCAGATCCTGATGGTCCGGCAGGGCGAGAGTACGGAGGCGAGCGGCGATCTCGCCCGCCTCCGCGTGCGCCAGCACGGCCATCGCGGCCTTGCGCTGGGCTTGCTGGTCGTTGTGCTGGGTCACCGGATCCACCGAACTTGCCGAATTCAAGTTGTCTATGATAATAGACAACTTGATAAGGGAAGGCCATGACTGTTTCGTGACAAGTGTATGATTTGTGGGATAGCCTGCCCGGCGACATGAGTATGCAGGACACCGCCTCTTCCGGCGTCGCGTTGTGGCGCCTCGTGGCCGACGGCATCGAGCGCGGCATTGCCGACGGCCGCTTTGCCGCCGGGGAAAAGCTGCCGGGCGAGATGGAGATCGCTGAAACTTATCGCGTGAACCGCCACACCGTACGGCGCGCGCTCGCGGCACTTGCGGAGCGCGGCCTGGTGCGGGCCGAGCGCGGCAGCGGAACCTATGTCGAGGCGCAGCGCCTTGCCTACCCGCTGCGTTCGCGCACGCGCTTCTCCGAGATCGTCGGCGCCGGCGGTCGCGAGCCGCGCGGTCAGTTGATCGGGGCGTCGCAGGACGTCGCAACGCGTGAACTGGCGCGAGAGCTCGGCCTGAAGGTCGGCGCACCGCTGGTCCGGATCGAGGCTATACGCCTCGCCGATCGCACGCCGATCTGCGTCTCCACCACCTGGCTGTCAGCAGAGCTGTTTCCGAATGCAGGAACCGTGTTCGCGGCCACGCGCTCGATGACAAAACTGCTCGAGCATTACGGCGTCCGCGACTATCACCGCGGCGCGACCCGGATCACGGCCGGCATCGTGGATGCGACCGACGCCGCGCGGCTCGATCTGGCGCTCGGCCGGCCGATCCTCGTGGTCGACGCAACCGACCTCGATCTCGACGGCAAGCCGCTGGTGACCAAGCACTCGCGTTTTGCCGCGGAGCGCGTCGAGTTTCTGGTGGAGAACGGGTGAAGTGCCTGTTCTCCCTCTCCCCGTTCTTACGGGGAGAGGGTTGGGGTGAGGGGCTCTATCCACGAAAACGGTGCGAGTGAGACTCGCGGAAGCTCCCCCTCACCCGGATGGCATCTTCGATGCAATCCGGCCTCTCCCCGCAGGCGGGGAGAGGCGAAGGAAAACACGCTAAGCCACCGCCCGCCGCCCGATGATGGCGAAGCGGAGTTTTCCCGAGATGAAATCGATCGCGGCGACCGCAACCAGGATCATCAGGATCAGGAACGATACCTTCTGCCATTCCAGCACGCGGATCTGCTCGGCGAGCTGGAGGCCGATGCCGCCGGCACCGACGATGCCGATGATGGTGGCCGAGCGCGTGTTCGATTCGATGAAATAGAGCACCTGGCCGGCGATCACCGGCAGCACCTGCGGCATCAGGCCGAACCTGATCTCGTGCAGCGCACTGCCGCCGGAGGCGCGGATCCCTTCGACCTGCTTCTGGTCGGCACCCTCGATCGCCTCCGAGAACAGCTTGCCGAAGGCGCCGAAATCCGACACCGCGATCGCGAGCACGCCGGCGAACGGACCGAGGCCGACGACATTGATCCAGACCAGCGCCCAGATCAGCGTATCGACGCCACGGATCGAATCGAGGAAGCGCCGCACCGGAAAGCGCAGGATATTCGACGGCACCACGTTCCGCGCGGCAAGCAGGCTCACGGGAAGCGCGAACAGCGCGGCGAGCGTGGTACCGAGCAGCGCGATCGACAACGTCTCGCCCAGCGCCTGCAGATAGATCGGCAGAGACGAGCCGGGATCCGGCGGGATCATCATCAGGCTGATCCAGCCGAGCTGACCGAGACCGGCGACGAAGCGCGACGGCGAGAAATCGAGATCGACGAGGCCATACACCAGAAGCGCGAGCGCCGCGGCAATCATCGCCGGGGTCGCAAGGCGCGCCGAAGCCGGCCGCTCGAACACATCGGGATAGCGCGCGCGAAGCTGTGCGGTGTCGACCTCCTGAGGCTTGCTCACGTCCGCGCCTCCTTGCCGAACAGGCGGCTGCGCAGCCAGCCGGTCGTGATGTCGATGATGAAGACCGTCACGATGATGGTGAGCAGGATCGCGCTGACGTCCGAATAGTAGAACTTGCGGATTGCGACGACGAGCTCCTGACCGATGCCGCCGGCGCCGACGAAGCCCATCACGGAGGCTTCGCGGACGTTGATCTCGAAGCGCAGCAGCGCGTAGCTGGCATAGCCCGCGGTCACCTGGGGCACGACGGCGAAGCGCATGCAGGAGAGCCAGCTCGCGCCGGTCGAGCGGATGCCCTCGACCGGCTTCATGTCGGCGTTCTCGACGATCTCCGAGAACAGCTTGCCGAGCGCACCGGTGGAGTGGATCGCGATCGCGAGCACACCCGCCATCGGCCCGAGGCCGAAGGCGATGACGAAGACCAGGGCAAACACGATGCCCGGGACGGTGCGAGCGAATTCGAGCAGGCGCCGTACCACGAAGCGCAGCCAGGGCGCCGGCGAGGTGTTCTCCGCCGCGACGAAGTTCAGGGCAAAGGCGAGGGTCGCGCCGATCAGCGTGCCGACATAGCTGATCAGCAGGGTCTCCGCCAACATCTTCAACCATTTGCGCCAGCCCCACAGCCACTCGCCAACATCGGTCCAGACGCGCTGGCCGCTGTCGAGCGTGAGAATGCGATCGAAATAGCTGACGAAGTTGCCGAAATAGGTGAAGAGAGTGCGCAGGTTCACTTCCGCGCCAATCGCTGACAGGACCAGAGCGGAAATGAATAGTGCAATCCCAAGCAGGAGACGAAGCCGCTTGCGCGTCACTGCCTGGCGATAGGCGGCATCGAGCGCGGCCAATTGCTGTTCGGGAAGGATCGAAACCGCGAGCGTCATTTGATCAGGGAGCGTGACCCGTCAAAAGAGAAGGAGCCGGGTCCCTCGACCCGGCTCCAGTGCATCGTCCCGAAAACTCAGGACGCCTTCTTCTTACGCAGAGCATCGACGAACTTGATCAGCTCGATCGTGCCATCCCAATCCTTGGTGGTCGCGGGATGAAAGCCCTTCTTCTGGCCGTCGGAGAGGCGCTCGAACGCGGCCTTGTCCTTGGTCGGCGCATCGAAGAACGCCTTCGCGATCGCCGCCTTGGCGTCTTCCGGCAGGTCAGAGTTGTAGGCGTAGGGCCCGTTGATGATCGGCGCCGACTTGTGGATGATGCGGAAATCGTCCTTCTTCATCGCCGAACCGTCGGCATTCTTCAGCATGCCCTTGGTCAGCATCTGCGCCAGCGTGGAATCGTCGTCGCTGGTCCACTGGTTGGCCGCGACGTCGACCGTGCCCTGCGCCAGCGCCAGCATCGCGTTCTCATGGCTGCCCGTGAACACGACCTTGCTGAAATAGCCGTCGGCATCCGGAATGCCCATCTTGTCGAGCTCGAAGCGCGGCACGTTGTTACCGGAGGTCGAGTTCGGGTCGACGAGGCCGAGGTTCTTGCCCTTGAGCTGATCGACGCTCTTGTACGGGCTGCTCGCTTTAACGAAGAACACCGAGTAGTAGCCGGTCGAGCCATCGGCGTTGATGTCGTTGGCAAAGGCATCGGTCTTGACGCCGGTCAGGCGAGCGCGCGCGAACGAGGCCGAGCCGTAGCTTGCGATGTGGATGTTGCCGGCGCGCTGGCCCTCGATCACCGCGGCATAGTCATTGGCGATGCGCAGCGTGACCTTCACGCCGAGTTGCTTCGACAGGTATTCCACGAAGGGCGTCCAGCGCTCGGTGACGCCGGAGGCGTTTTCGGCCGGAACCACCGCGAAGGTCAGTTCGGGATATTTGGCCTTCCAGTCATCGGCGTAAGCGGATCCGGCAAAGGCCAGCATGGTGGCGCCGGCAAGGACTAATCTGCGAGTGATCATGGTACCCTCTTCATCGGTTGGGGTCGGTTGACGCAAAACTGAAAACGCAGGCGCTGGCTCAGGCGGCTGCCGCAGTCCCGAGCGCCGGAACGCCTTGAGGCGCGGGCACGGGCATGCCGCCCATGACGTCGGCGGCTTCGAGATCGTACAGCTCTCGCGCGACGTGATCGGTCAGCGCGGACGGCGCGCCGTCGAAAACCACGCGGCCCGCCGCCATGCCGATCAGGCGGTCGCAATAGGTGCGCGCCAGATCGAGCGAATGCAGGTTGCAGAGCACGGTGATGCCGAAGTGCTTGTTGATGCGGAGCAGCGCATCCATCACGATCTTGGTGTTGCGCGGATCGAGCGAGGCGATCGGCTCGTCGGCGAGAATGATGTCGGGCTGCTGGACCAGTGCGCGTGCGATCGCAACGCGCTGCTGCTGGCCGCCGGAGAGCTGGTCGGCGCGCTGGGCGGCGAGCGAGGCAATGTCAAATTGCTCCAGCGCCGACATCGCCAGCGCCCTGTCTTGCTCGGGCCACACTTGCGCGAGCGAGCGCCAGGCGGGAATGACGGCCAGACGTCCCATCAGCACGTTGGTCAGCACATCGAGCCGACCGACCAGGTTGAATTGCTGGAAGATCATCGCCGATCGCGCCCGCCATTGCCGCAGCTCCTTGCCGCGCAGCGCAGTGACGTCGACGCCCTCGAACAGGATGCGTCCGTGCGTCGGCGTCACGAGGCGATTGATGGTCCGCAGCAAGGTCGACTTGCCGGCACCGGAACGTCCGATCACGCCGACGAAGCCGCCGGGGGAAATTTGAAACGAAGCGTCGTCCACCGCAGCTTTTGCGCCGAAGCGGCACGTCAGACCTTCCACCACCAGCATGCAGGGCTCCAGAGTAACTGGCTGCCACCGCTAACGCCGACGCTTGACACTTGTGTGACATGCGCGTTGCCGTGCGGCGATCCTACACACCTCATCCCCTGTCATTGTGGCGTCATGACATTGTCATCGAGCCGCTCGAAGACAGGCGCCCCTCCTCGATCTTTCGGATGCAACATGGTCGCCAAAGTGCTTTCGGTCCAACCGACCATCGATCCCTCGGCAAAGCTGCACGAGACGAGGCTCGGCGCCTATACCGAGGTCGGCGCGCGCACGATCCTGCACGAAGTGACGATGGGCGATTACTCCTACGTGATGAATGACGCGCAGATCACCTACACGACGATCGGCAAGTTCTGCTCGATCGCGGCGATGACGCGCATCAATCCCGGAAACCATCCGATGCATCGCGCCACGCAGGCCCATTTCACCTATCGCTCGAGCGCTTATTTCCCGGGCGAGAGCGACGACGCCGATTTCTTCGACTGGCGACGTCAGCATCATGTCCATATCGGCCACGACGTCTGGATCGGTCACGGCGCGATCGTGCTGCCTGGCCGCAACATCGGCACCGGCGCGGTGATCGCGGCCGGCGCCATCGCCACCAAGGACGTGCCGGCCTATACCATCGTCGCCGGCAATCCGGCGCGGATCGTCCGGCGGCGATTCTCGGAAGAGATCGCCGGACGGCTCGCCAGGCTCGCCTGGTGGGATTGGGATCACGACAAGTTGCGTGAAGCTCTGCCCGATTTCCGCAATCTCGGGATTGAAGATTTCCTGTCGACATACGAAGCACGGGCAAGTTCCCTTACGAGCTCTCCTGCCAGCAAACGAAGCGCGGTCGCGTGACAGACATTTTCCTTGAAGGTGGCCGGACCCTGATCGGCTCCGAGCTCGTCGAAACTTCGCTTGCCGTGTCCGGACAGGACATTGCGCGGATCGATGCGCCTCGCGCCCGTGCGCGGCTGGCGATCGACGCGCGCAACCTGCTGGTCCTGCCCGGCATCGTCGATCTGCATGGCGATGCCTTCGAGCGGCAGATGATGCCGCGCGCCGGCGTCGACTTCCCGATCGATGTCGCGCTTGCCGACAGCGACCGCCAGGCGATCAGCAACGGCATCACCACGGTGTTCCACGCCACGACCTGTTCGTGGGAGCCGGGCCTGCGCAGCGGCGACAATGCGAGGAGCCTGATGGAGGCGATCGAGCGCCAGCGCCCGCAATTCGCCGCCGACACCCGCTTCCACCTGCGGCACGAGACCTACAATCTCGACGCCGAAGACGAGATCGGCCAGTGGCTGGCCGAGGGTCGCATCGACCTGTTCGCCTTCAACGACCACATGGACGGTACCGTTGCCGACATGGCGAAGCCGCGCAAGCGCAACCGCATGGTGGAGCGCACCGGGCTGTCGAACGAAGACTTCGACCGGCTGGTCGATCGCGTGGTCTCGCGCGCCGCCGAGGTGCCGGCCTCGATTTCGCGGTTGGCCGCTGCGGCACGCGCCGCCGAGGTGCGGATGCTGTCGCATGACGACGGAACGCCGGCGATGCGCCGGGAATATCGCGCCCTGGGTGCGATGATCGCCGAGTTTCCGATCAACGAGGAGACGGCGCGGGATGCCGCCGCCAACGGCGACGCCATCGTCTACGGTGCGCCGAACGTCGTGCGCGGCGGCAGCCACACCGGCTGGACCAGGGCGTCCGACATGATCGCCAAGGGGCTCTGCACCGTGCTGGCGTCGGACTATTATTATCCTGCGCAATTGCTCGCGGCGTTCCGACTCGCTGCCGATGGCATACTGCCGCTCACCGAAGCCTGGAATCTGGTCTCCGCCGGGCCCGCACGCGCCACCGGCCTTGGCGATCGCGGCACGCTGGCGGAAGGACGTCGTGCCGACATTCTCCTGGTCGACGACACCGTACCGCTGCGGCCGCGGCTCGTCGCCGTGATCGCAGCAGGGCGGCTCGTGCACCTGACAGATGCGGCGCGGCTGCTCGGCCCCGCGGCCACGCCGCGCGAGGCTGTCGTCGCGGCGTAAAGCGGTTATGCTCAGGCAATGACAGGTTTTCCCCGCTACGCGATCTATCATGCAGCCAGCGCCCATAGCGCTCTCTCGCGTTTTGGCGCCGAGCTGCTCGGCTATGACGCTCACACCGGCAACGAGCTGCCCTTCCCCGAGGAAGCACGGCGTGTCGCGCCGGACTGGCGCGACGTCACCGCCGATCCTCGCAAATACGGCTTTCACGGCACGCTGAAAGCGCCGATGGCACTCGCGCCCGAAAAGACCGAAGCCGAGCTCGCCGCCGCCTGCGCGACGTTCGCCGCGAAAGCGCGGCCCATTCCGGTGATCCGTCCCGTTGTCGATTCCATCAGCGGCTTCATTGCCGTCATTCCGGCCGAGCCGGTCGCCGCGCTCCAGCAGCTCGCCGCTGATTGCACGCGCGATTTCGACTCTTTTCGCGCAGCACTGACCACGGAGGACCGCGCGCGGCGCAAACCCGAGAAGCTGAGCGAACGGCAGCGCGATTATCTCGACCGCTGGGGCTACCCGTACGTGATGGAAGAATTCCGCTTCCACATGACGCTGACGGGGCGACTGGACGCGGAGCGTCGCGGAACGATTATCGAGATGCTGCGATCGCGGTTTGCAGCGTTAAAGCTCGACACGCTGACAATCGATCGCCTCGCGTTGTTCAAGCAGGAAAATGCGAACGCGCGCTTCCGCATCATCGGCGAGTGGGTTCTGACGCGATAACCGTCAGCGCCAGCTCGCAACATTGAAGGCGAGTGCCACGGCGCCGACCAGGACAAGGCTGGTCGCCCAGACTGCATCCAGATTAAACCAGCTTCGCGAGACGAACCTCAGTCCCAGATAGCGGTAGACCAGCCAAGCCAGGCATCCGCCGGCGCTGATCATGGCGGCAACGTGCACCACGGACACCAGCACCGCCATCCCGAGACTTGCCTTCATCAGCGCGCCGGCCGCCGCGTGGCCGGCATCGAGTTCAAAGGCCTGGCAGAGCCCGAGATAGATCGGCACGAGCATCAAGGCCGCGCCGTGAGCAATGGCGACAGCAAACGACCAGAGCGCCAACTGCGTCGGCGGGATCCGTGCCAGCGCCCGCGGATGGCGCCGCTCGATCAGCCGATAGACGCCGAAGCCGATGACGAGGAGGCTCGCACTGAACTGGATTGAACGCTGCCACTCGGCCAGCGCGAGCAGGAACGCGAATGGCAGCAGCACGAGAAGTGTTGCCAGGAGATGTCCGGCCGACAGAGCCCACAACGCACGGACGAGCGCGCGCGGACTCTTGTCCATGAGCCCTGCCGAAACGGCGAGCGGCCATCCCATTCCCGGATTGACGCCGTGATAGAGACCGCTCGCGACGAGAGCGAGCCACAGCCAGCCGAGCGCCGGGCTCGCGTGCCCCCAATCTAGACCGACGGGTAGCAAAACGAATCCGTCGAACAATCGCCGCCCTCCAGCCTGATCTGGTGCGCACGATATCCGTCGGGGAAGCTCACGAAATAGTCCTTGGCGAGCTCGAGGCCGCCGTTGTGGCCGACATTGGCCATGACTTCGACGCCCGGCATCCCATCGGGATAGAACTGGTCGTCCCAGGTGGAATAGAGCGAATTGGTCCAGTACACGCGCCGGCCGTCGCGGCTGATCTCGACCATCTGCGGGCCACCTGCATATGCCTTGCCGTTCGGATGCGGCGCGCGGTGCACGATGCCTCCGGTGCGCACCGAGCCCGCAAGCTTGGGCTTTCTCGGGTCGCTGACATCGTACTGGCGCATCTCGCCGGTGCCCCAACAGGAGACATAGAGGAACCTGTCGTCCATCGACAGATCGATGTCGGTCACCAGTGGCGGTACAGCACCAAAACCCTGCAAGAGCGGCGGAAGCTTCTCTTTGGCTGCGGGCTCCGGCGGGATGGTCGCCGTCTTCTCGGCATGGAATTTCCCGCCCTCGCGCCACCAAGTCCAGATCGAGCCTTCGAGATTGGTGGTGTCGACCACCACGCCGGCAAAGCCGTATTCGCGAACCGGATCGTGCGCGGGCCGTACCTCCAGCGCCATCTGATGATTGGCGCCGAGATCGATGGTCTGCACGTTACGCCGGGCGCGGAGATCCCAGAAGTGGAGACGATGGCCGTATTTGTTCGACAGCAGGTCTTCCGGGACGATCCCGTTCTCGAACTGCGGCGGCAACCCCCATTCGCTCGTCACCATGTAGTCGCGCGGCAGGTTCCACCAGAAATCATAGTGCAGCGTTTGCGGACCGCGGTCGATCTCCCATCGTCCAAGCACCTCGAATGTCTCGCAATCCATGATGAAGACGCCTGGAGGCCCGTTGGTGCCGTCGGTGCCGCCGCCGCCCAAGGTGCTCACATAGATGCCGTCCGGCCCGCAATGGATGGTATGCGGCCGCGAGTAGCCGGTCTTCTTCAAGACCTCCTCGGGTTCGATGATCTTGTGGATCTTGGCCTTGGTCGGATCGGGCTTGGTATCGATGATGTAGATCCGCGACGAGCGCAGCCCGGGGATGATGAGATAGCGCCGCTCGATGAAGGCGTGTCCGGCGAGCGGCGACAGTGCTGAGGAGCAGGCATTCCAGCCGAAGTGATGAAACTCATCGCCCTTGTTGGGCATCGTCACGGTGTGGACGATCTGGCTGTAGGTCGGCGATCCCGGCTTGACGTCGATGACCGCGAGAGCATCCGGCTTTGAGAAATCCGGACTGAGCAGCAGCGTGTAGGCAAAATTCTCAGCAGGTGCTTCCATCGCAAGCTTGGGCGATGCGTGAAAGGTCGGATCCGGCCTCATCGTCATGGCACTGCCTCCCTGTTTCCTCGGTTTGCGCCAACCTGGCTCGGGATAGCGGTATAATGAAGAGGTGTTACGCGATGTCTTGAGATTGCTCCGCTGGGCCTGGCTGACCGGCGTACAATACGTCATCGCCGAGCAGCCGAAAACTGGCCGAACCGCGCCAATTCGACGCCTTCGGCCGAAAGGGCTGAGTGGATGACCGCCTTACATTCAGTGTCGTCCCGGCGAAGGCCGGGACCCATAACCCCAGCATGCAGTTGCAGCGCAAGATAGTGGTTATCAGTCTTCGCCAAACTACTCCCTGTGGTTATGGGTCCCGGATCGGCGCTCCGCTTCGCTGCGCTTGTCCGGGACGACAGGGGAGATATGCGGACGACAGCGGAGTGAGTGGCCCGCCTACTTCCCCCAGCGCAGCGCCAGCGCATCGCGCTCTTTGGCCAGTTCCAGCAAGCCCGTGCGGGTCGCCGGGTGCAGCGGTTGAAGCGGGTGCCGCACGGCATCCGACTTGATCACACCGCCGGCCTGCATCATGACCTTGCAGGCGATCAGGCCGCATTGGCGGTTCTCGTAGTTGATCAGCGGCAACCAGCGCTCGTAAGCGGCCTTCGCCTCGTCGCGCTTGCCCGCAAAATAGGGATCGATGATCTGACGGATGCCGTCGGGATAGCCGCCGCCGGTCATTGCACCGGTGGCGCCGGCATCGAGGTCGGCGAGCAGCGTGATCGCTTCCTCGCCGTCCCACGGACCCTCGATGTCGCTGCCGCCCGCCTCGATCAGGCTCCGCAGCTTCGCGGCAGCGAACGGCACTTCGATCTTGAAGTAACGGACATTGGAGAACTCGCGCGACAGCCGCGCGAGCAGCTCGACCGAGAGTGGCGTGCCCGCCACAGGGGCATCCTGGATCATGATGGGAATCGTGATCGCGCCCGAGAGCACGCGGAAGAATTCGACGATACCCTTCTCCGGCACCCGGAAGGTCGCGCCGTGATAGGGCGGCATGACCATCACCATGGCCGCACCCGCCGCCTCGGCCTGCTTGCTACGCGTGGCACAGACGGCCGAACTGAAATGGCTGGTGGTGACGATGACGGGAACCCGGCCCGCGACATGCTCCAGCACGGCATGCATCACGGTTTCCCGCTCGGCATCGGTCAGCACGAACTGCTCGGAAAAATTGGCGAGGATGCACAGGCCGTTTGAACCGGCGTCGATCATGAAATCGACGCAGCGGCGCTGGCCCTCGAGATCGAGCTCGCCGCGATCGTCGAAGATGGTGGGTACGACCGGGAACACGCCGCGATAGGGGCGTTGGGCCTTGGGTTGTGGCGTGACCGGCATCGAACTCTCCATCCCTGATGTTCTCGTAACTCTGTCGCAGCGCGCCCGTGGCGCGGTATCACAGATGTACTCGGCGCGGAGACCGGCGGCAATGCCGATCCGCGCGCCGTTGGAATGGAGAAGATGTTGGGTTATGCGGTCTTCACCGCTCCGAGGAAGCCCTCGACCGCGACGCGAAGACGATCGGCATCGGCCGACATCTTCCTGACCGACTCGAACAACACGTTTCCGGCATTGCCGGTCTCACGGTTCAGGCTGGCGACGCTGCCGATGGTGTCGGTGACCTCGCGGGTGCCTTGCGCGGCCTGCTGGAAGTTGCGCGAGATCTCGGTGGTGGCCGCGCGCTGCTCTTCCACGGCCGCAGCAATCGCCGTCATCTTCTCGTCGATGCCGCTGATGGCACCGCCGATGGAGCGGATGGCGGCGACCGCCTGACCCGTCGCGCCCTGGATCTCCTCGACCTGGCGCGAGATCTCTTCCGTCGCCGTCGCGGTCTGCGCCGCAAGGCTCTTGACCTCGCCGGCAACCACGGCGAATCCGCGGCCGGCCTCGCCGGCGCGCGCGGCCTCGATGGTCGCGTTCAGCGCCAGCAGATTGGTCTGGCCGGCGATGGCGTTGATCATCTTCACGACTTCGCCGATGCGGCTCGCGGTCTGGTCGAGGATCTCGACCGTCGCGTTGGTCTGCTCTGCCTGCGCCACCGCCTGGCGCGCCTCGTGTGCGCTCGCCTGCACCTGTGCCGAGATTTCGCCGACGGAGGCGGAGAGCTCTTCGGTCGCGGCCGCGATGGTTTCGAGATTGTTGGTGGCCTGCTCGGCGGCAGAGGAGACCGCGGCGGTCTGGCTGCTCGACTCCGAGACCAGCGAACGCATGCCCGTGGCGGTCACATCGAGTTCCTTCGCCGATGCCGCGACGCTCTGAATGACGGCCTGCACCGTGTCGTCGAAGCTGCGGCACGCGGCATCCACGGTGCCGGAACGCGCGAGCTGCAACGCCTGCTGCGATTCGCGCTCCTGCCCCAAACGCTCGGCCGTTGCCGCGCTCTCGCGCAGGCTTTCGAGCGCCGCTGCCATGGTGCCGAACTCGTCGGGATATTTCGACTGCGGAACCGCAGTCGCAAAATCGCGGGCGCCGATGCGCGCGATCGCATTCAGGATGGCGCGCACCGGACGAACCAGGCGATTGCGCACCACGAACACGCCGGCGATGGTCACGGCCAGGGCAAGCAGAAACGCGAACGACTGCACGATGAGGTTGGTGAGGGCCCTCTCCTGAACCGTCTCCGCCCGCGCGATCGACTGGTCCAGGGCCTTGGTCGCGACCGCGACGATCTGCGCGAAGGGAGACTGGCACAGCGCATTCCATTCCGCCGCGGGGAGCGCCGGGCGGCCGCTGCCGTCGAGGTTCTTGGTCAGCTCGCCGATCTGCTTGAGAACGCCGTCGGTCTTGGCCCGCGCGTCCTTCGCCGCGTTGACCAGCTCTGCCGTCACGTCAGGCGCAGCCAGAAGCTCGCCCATACCCGTCCAGCCGGCGGTGACGATGCCGTTCCAGCCGGCAACGGTCTGCTTCTGGGTCTCGTCGAGCGGCTTGCTCGTGTTGATGTTCGGACGCAGAGATGAGCACTGGATGCCGTAGCGGTCGCGCACCTGCCAGGCGAGCCGGCGGACCTGAATCATGCGGGCGATGAAGGGATCATTCGTCCAGGCCCGGTTCGACACCGCCGTGGACGCCAGGTTCGCCGTGTCGATGACCTTGGTGACGGCATCATACCAGGCGCTGGTGCGCTCGATCTTGCGCTCGGCGCGCGGCCGCTTTGCCTCGTCATAAAACAACTGGAACTGCGGCGCGGCGTCGCTCCAGCGCTGCTTCAGCGTGCTCGCGAGATCGTCGCGTCCGGCAAACTCGATGGTGGAAAGCGCCGCGGCGATCGCTTCATAACCCGCCTGCTCGGCCTTCTCGGCTTCGCCGAGCTTGGTGCGCGGATCGTCGTCGCCGAGCAGCGCGCTCTGGGCATCGCCGCGATTGTTGCGCAGTGACAGCACGCCCTGGAAGATCGCCTTGTCGGCCGCGGCCAGGCGTCCGGTCTCGAGGCTGTCGCGATAGCGGCCGAAGGCTCCGGCCATCTGGATCGCCGTGCTGGTCAGGGCTCCGACCGCCAGCAAGGCCATCAGGACCAGGAGGAGCGTACTTACCGATTTCTTAAACATTGCCATGAGTCTGGGGGCCACCGCTTCGATGGCGGCCACCTTGCATCGCGACATGCCAAAGTTCCGTTAAACTTTTAATTGAATTGCGGACAGCTCCCGATTTGCCTCCGGGGCAGACCGGATTCACGCGACCTTCGTGAAGTCGGGCGGGCGGCGCTCGGCAAACGCCGTGAAAGCCTCGCGCGCCTCGGCCGTGCGCAGGCGCTGCGCGAACTGCTCGCTTTCCGCGTTCATCTGCGCGATCAGCACCTCGCCATTGCGCATCAGCCGCTTGGTTGCGGTCAGCGCGCCGGCCGGCTGGCGAGCCAGGCGCTGAGCCAGCGCGAGCGCTTCAGCATTGAGCCTGTCGAGCGGCACCACCCGGTTGGCCAACCCCCATTCCAGCGCCGCCTTCGCCGGCACGGTCTCGCCGAGTGCGAACATCTCGTAGGCACGCGCGCAGCCGATGCGTGCCGGCATCAGCAGGCTCGAGGCGGCTTCCGGCACCAGCGCAAGGCTGACGAACGGCGTCGACAATTGCGTATCGTCGGCGAGCACGACGAGGTCGCAATGCAGCAGCATGGTGGTACCGACGCCGACGGCGCGGCCCTGCACAGCCGCGACCAGCGGACGGGTGCAGCGCGCCAGCGACTGGATGAAGCGCACGACGTTGCGGCTACCCTCGGACTTGCCGCTGGCCACTGCCGCGAACTCGCCCACATCGTTGCCGGCGGTGAACATGTCGCCCTCGCCGCGGATCAACAACACGCGGACCGACGGGTCGAATTCGGCGGATTCGATGGTGTCGGCGAGCTTGCCGTACATCGCGTCTGTCAGCGCGTTCTTCTTGTCGGGACGCGCCAGGGTCAGCGTGAGAATTCCGCCGTTGCTCTCGATCCGCACATGCTCGGTCATTGGTCTGCTCCTCTTATTCCTCTGGATCTCTTGGAAACTTGTCCTGAATGCTCGTCAGCCAGCGCGCGACGATGTCGATCTCCGCGCGGGTGAATCCTTGCGTCAGCGCCGCATTGACCTCCGCCGCGGCGGCTTTGGCCTGCGCCAGCGCAGTACGGCCCTTCGGGGTCAGCCAGACGCGCCAGGCCCGTCCGTCCGCGCGATCGGCCCGCCGCTCGACCAGCTTTGCCGTGGCCGTGCGGTCGACGAGGCCTGAAATGCCGGCCGGCCCGAGATCGAGCGCCGCACCCGCCTCGCCCATCAGGATGCCGTCCTGCTTGCCGAGGATGAACAACAGCCCCGCCTGCGCCGGCGTCACCTCACTCTCGGGCTGCGACGCCATCCAGCGCTGCAAACGCCGCTGCGCGACGCTCAGCAGATAGATCAGCCGGTGATGTCGCGCCGCGCTCACGCGGGCTTCAAGTTATTTCGCATGCGAAACATCTAACCAAGCCGCGGGCGGTTGTCAAAGGGCCATCGCTATGGCGATGCGGCGCGACAGCCATTCAGAAAAAGGGTCGCGCAGCTATGCACGCGCCGCTCGATCTGCTTGCGCGAGGGCAAGGCTATGCCGCCATAGATCGCCGCGCGCTGCGGTGCCGATGCGACCATGCCGATCAGCATGCCGGCGGCCTCGTCGACGTCATCGAGCGCGATGCGCTGCTTCTTCACCTGGACGCGGAGCCAGTGCGCGAGCGCCCTAACGGTGCGGGCAATGCCATTCTTGTAGAAGTTTGCGGCAAGCTCGGGGAACGCGGCGGATTCCTGCAGCACCATGCGCTGCAACGCCACCACCTCCGGATCGAGCGCGAGATCGGTGCAGGCGAGCAGCGCGGCGCGCAGGCCCGTCTCGATATCGATCTCTTCGTTCGCCTTGAGATGGACGTCGGCGAGCAGCCGCTCGAGCCGGTCCGCGCACATGGCCTCGAACAGCGCGGCCTTGCCCGGAAACAGCCGGTAGAGCGTCCTGGTGGAAATGCCGGCGAGGCGCGCCAGCTCTTCGGTGCTGGTGGCGGCATAGCCGTCGACGGCGAAGGCGTGACGTGCGGCGTCGAACACGATCTGCTTCGTCTCCTCGTCGCTGCGCAGTTGCGGCCGCCCGCGGGGGCGGCATTCCCTGACAGATTTTTCCTGAGCCATGTTTTTACATGATGCCTGTCATTCCATTGACAGTCCCAAAGCTAATCCTATTTTGGAAACCGTCAAGTTTCCTAATTCAGGGGAGCCGGCCATGACCGTCCACACCAGCCCGTCCAAGACCGAATCCGCCGTCGTCCCGACGGGTGCGCTGGAGGGCGTTCTGCCCGCTCCGGCCCCCTCCGCCTTTCGTCAAAAGCTGAACCTTCGCAAGCTGTTGCTGGCAGGGGTGGCGGTTCTCGCGCTGGCGGGGGCGAGCTGGTATGGCTACGACTATTGGACCGTCGGCCGCTTCCTCGTCTCCACCGATGACGCCTACGTGAAGGCCGACAACACCACCATCGCGCCGAAGGTCAGCGGCTATCTCGACCGCGTCCTGGTGGGAGATAACGAGCATGTGAAGGCCGGCCAGGTGCTGGCGCGGATCGACGACCGCGACTTCAGGGTCGCGCTCGACCAGGCCAGGGCCGATGTCGCCGCAGCGAACGCCACGGTGACGAGCAAGGAAGCCCAGCTCGAGGTTCAGCAGGCGGTGATCGCGGCAGCGAAGGCGACGATCGACGTCGACACCGCTGCGAAGACATTCGCAAGCCAGGAGAACAAGCGCTACACCGACCTCGCCGCGACCGGCTATGGCAGCCTGCAGAATGCGCAGCAGGCGCAGGCGCGCGATGCCGGCGCGGACGCCGCGATCCAGCGCGACAATGCCAATCTCACCTCCGCCCTCAAGCAGGTCGATCTCTTGAAGGCCGAGATCGTGCAGGCCAAGGCCGCAGCCGCGCGGGCCGCGGCGATCCAGCAGCAGGCCGAGCTCAACCTCAGCTACACCACGATCGTCTCACCGATCGACGGCGTAATCGGCAACCGCACGCTCCGTGTCGGACAGTATGTGCAGGCGGGAACGCAGTTGATGTCGATCGTGCCGGCCGAGGGGGCCTATGTGGTCGCCAACTTCAAGGAGACCCAGCTCACCCACGTGCGTGCGGGACAGACGGTCGAGATCGAGGTGGACACCTTCCCGGGCCAGATCGTGCACGGTCACGTCGATTCCATCGCGCCAGCCAGCGGCCAGGAATTCGCGCTGCTACCGCCGGATAACGCCACCGGCAATTTCACCAAGGTGGTGCAGCGCATTCCCGTCAAGATCGCGCTGGATGCCAACACCGTGCCCGCGATCGCGCTGCGGCCCGGCATGTCCGTGATCCCGACCATCGCAACACGTTCGAGCGCGCCGACCGCGGATGCGGCGACCGCGCCCAAGGCAAAGATCAAGGCCAAGCTCGTTTCCGGAGGGTCGTGCCATGTCAAACAGCCTCTCAATCTCGACGCCGACAGCCGCAACGCCGGCCGCGACGCCTGATCGCGCCGCCGTTGATCCCGACCGCGCGAGTGCGGCCACCTGGATCGCCGTGCTCGCCGCCATGATCGGCTCGTTCATGGCGATCCTGAACATCCAGATCACCAACGCCTCGCTGCTCAACATCGAGGGCGGCATCGGCACCGGCGCGGACAACGGTTCCTGGATCTCGACGTCGTACCTGATCGGCGAGATCATCGTGATCCCGCTGACCGATTATTTGAGCCGCGTGTTCTCGTTCCGCCGCTACATGCTGGCAAGCGCGACACTGTTCGCCGTCTTCTCGGTCGCCTGTGCCTTCACCCACGACCTGCCGTCGATGATCGCGATGCGCGGCCTGCAGGGCTTTGCCGGCGGCGTGCTGATCCCGATGGCGTTCACGCTGGTCCTGACCAAGCTGCCGAAGCCGCAGCAGCCCATTGGCCTTGCGATCTTCGCGCTGTCCGTCACCTTCGCGCCGGCGATCGGCCCGACCATCGGCGGCTATCTCACCGAGACCTATGGCTGGCGCACCATCTTCTTCGTCAACGTGATCCCGACCGCCGTCATGGTGGCCGCGCTTTATCTGACGCTGGAGCGGCAGAAGATGCAGCTCGGCCTTCTGAGGGAAGGCGACTGGGCCGGCATCGTCACCATGGCGATCGGATTGTCGGCGCTGCAGGCCGTGCTCGAGGAAGGCAACAAGGACGACTGGTTCTCATCGCCCTTCATCGTCAGGCTGGCGGTGATCGCAGCCATCAGCCTCTCGCTGTTCGTCGCGATCGAGCTGTCGATCGAGAAGCCGCTGATCCGGCTGCGGTTGCTGACGCAGCGCAATTTCGGCTTCGGCACCGTCGCCATGACGATGGTCGGCTTCGCGCTGTTCGGCTCGGTCTACATCCTGCCGGCCTATCTTGGCCAGGCGCAGGGCTACAATGCCGAGCAGATCGGCAACGTGTTGGCCTGGACCGGTCTGCCGCAGCTCGTGCTGATCCCGCTGATCCCGAAGCTGATGCAGCGCTTCGACACGCGCTATATAGCGATCACCGGTCTTCTGATCTTCGCCTATAGCTGCTTCATGAACACCGCGATGTCGCCGGACTATGCCGGCGACCAGCTCTGGATCCCGAACATCGTGCGCGCCGTGGGACAGGCCATGGTGCTGACGCCGCTGACGTCGGTTCTCTCCGGCGGCATTGCACCACAGGATGCGGCGGCCGCCTCCGGCATCAGCAACATGTTCCGCAATCTCGGCGGCGCGATCGGCACGGCGACGCTTGCGACCATCATCACCAAACGCGAGCAGTTCCATTCCAACATCATCGGCCAATCCGTCACGCTAGGCCGCGAGGAAGTCCGCGCCCGCATCGCACAGATGACGAACTACTTCATCGCGCATGGCGTGCCCGATCCCAACGCGGCACGCGAGCAGGCGATCATCGCGCTCGGCAAGACCGTCAAGCGCCAGGCGCTGGTGATGGGCTATTCCGACACCTTTGCCGTCATCGGCGTGGTGCTTGTGCTGGCCGCGATCGCCGTGCTGCTGACGCGGCGCGTGAAGGCGGCCGGCGGACCTGCGCATTAGGGGCTTCGGTCCTCCGCATATCCCTGATTGAAAGTTTGCGCGGCCGTCGCACTTGACGGCCTCCTCACTTTATGTTCCTTATTTGTTCCATTCAAGTAAAGGTTGTATCAACGGAGTTGTTTTGGCGATGAGCGATATGCGCAGCGAACGCGAACCAGCCCAGCTCGTAATCCACAATGATGATGACACTCCGGATGAGTTTGTCATCGAGCTGCTCCGCCGGGTTTTCGGCAAGTCGGAGCGTGAGGCGATCGCCCTGGTGACGAGGATTGAGCAAGAGGAAAAAGCCGCCTGCGGACCCTACCCGCAATCCGTCGCCGAAGCGCTGTTCAAATCCGCCCAGCAATACGTTTGCCTCGCACGCCATAGCCTGAAGATCACGCTCGAAGAGATCAAGACGCCATGCGAGCTGTGCGGCAAGCCAGAGGGACAGACAGATGTTCGGCTCGGCAGCCGCACGATCTGGCTGTGCAGCGACTGCATTCGTGCAGCAGACAGCACCTCGGACGAACCGGAAGAAGAGTTCGACTATGCCTGCGACGTTCTGGACTGGCACTTCACCAACGTTCCGCGCAGCAAGCTCGTGACAACGGTCCGCCAGTTTCCCGGCCACATGCGGGCAGACGTCCAGGCGGCCATCGATCGACTGTTCAGCACCGCGATCCGGCTGTACGGCATCAACGAGGATCAACGTTACGAGACTCTGTCGATTTCACGACTTCTCCGCGAAGGGCGCCATGCGCAGGCGCTCGCCCCGCTCCAGTATTTCGATCTTGAGATCGGCGAGAAGAGTCCGGTCAAATGCCTCGACAACGGGCTCTGGCTGTGCGCGCAGGGTGATCTCCGCTATGCCGTGTTGCTCTGTGTACATCGCGAATATAGCCGTGAGAGCGGCATCCGGATCGAGATCGCGGTGCCCTCGGGCTCCGCAGGCGCAGCCCTCGTCCAGCAATGCTTCGGTGAACTGGAAGAGGCCGTGCAAGCCGCACGCACCTATCGCGGCAAGATCCTCTCGCTCGACGCCGATTCCGACTATCGCGGCCGCTCACGCGGCATCACCGTGCACCGCTTGCCGCCGGTCGCACGAAGCGAGGTGATCCTGCCGGAGCAGACCTTGCGGCTGCTCGATCGCAACGTGCTGAATTTCGTCGGCACCCGCGACCAACTGCGCCGGCTCGGACAATCGACGCGCAAGGGCATCTTGTTGTACGGGCCGCCGGGCACCGGCAAGACCCACACGATCCGCTATCTCGCGACACACTTGCCTGGGCATACGACGCTTATAATCACCGCGGAGCAAATGGGCCTTCTGGGCGCTTACATGAGCCTCGCACGTTTGCTTCAGCCCTCGATGGTCGTGATCGAGGATGTCGATCTCATCGCCCGCGACCGCGACGACATGGGCCCCTGCGAGGAGTCCCTGCTGAACAAGCTGCTCAACGAGATGGACGGGCTGAAGGAGGATGCGGACATCCTGTTCGTTCTGACCACCAATCGGCCCGAAGATCTCGAAGGCGCGCTCGCTGGCCGCCCCGGCCGTATTGATCAGGCCATCGAAGTGCCGCTTCCCGACGAGAGCGGCCGCAGCAAGCTGGTCCAGCTCTATGGCAAGGGACTGCCGCTCGAAGACGCGGTCGTCGTTGAGGCCGCCCGACGCAGTGAGGGTACGAGTTGTGCCTTCATCAAGGAGTTGATGCGGCGGCTGGCGCAGGCGAGCCTTGCGCGCGATGGTGGCAACTCCATCATCTCCGCCGACATCGACGAGGCGCTCGACGACATGCTGTTCTCCGGCGGCCGGCTCAATGCGCGGCTTCTCGGCGGCGCGCAGCAGATGGCGGCGGGGTGAAGCCCCGCGGCCACGACCGCCCGGTTGAGCACCCTTTAGAGTGCGCAGGTGAAGCTCGATGCCTCCGTCACCGGGCCGCTCTTGTAGTGCGGCCAGGCCGGCCAGCGGCACAACGGCAGCGCGCGTAGCACCGCGAATGACGGCGCCTCGAGCTTCTGCTCGGTGACCTCGAGATCGCCGGGCGCCTTGCCCTTCTCGACCCAGTCCACCAGCACGCTCAGTATGTCGACATTGGCCGGCGCCCCGGAGCCGACATGGTCGACGCCCGGCGCGGTGTAGAGCCGCGCGAACTCCGCGGTCTCGGACTTGCCGAGCTTGCGCTCGACGCTCTCGAAATAGCGGATACCGGCATACGGGCTCTGCGCATAGTCGGCCATGTGCTCGAGCATGATCAGCCGGCCGCCGCGAGCGCGGAAGCGACTGAGATCGGGATTGGTCGAATCCATGAGGTCCGAGACCTCGAGCAGCCGCGCCTTGTGCTCCTCCACCTTATAAGTGGTGACGTCCAGCTTGGGATTGCGCGCGAACACATATTGGATGCCGCCCGCGCCGTAGATCCAGGCGATGCCGTTGTTGGGCGCAGGCGGCTGCGCGGGCGGTGCCGTGCCGAGCCACCATGCGACCCAGCCGCCGGTCGGACCGACGGCCGGCGTATCCTCTCCCGAAACGCCCCAGCCGGGATAATCGTCTAGACCATTGGCGAGTGCGAACGGGAATTTGTAGGTCGCATGCAGCGTGTCGATTGCCTTGATTTGTGCGTCGGTGAGGCACTTGTCGCCGGCCTGGCCGCTCGCACAGCGCAGCGTTTCGACCTTGAACGCTGCCTTGCAGGCCACGGGATCCTGTACCAGCGCATCGTCGGAGCCGTCCGCCTTGTCGCAGGCCGCCCGCACCGCATCGCCCACGAGCTTCACCTGCGCCGGATTGATCCAGCCGTCACCCATGGTCACGAGGCCCGAGCGTGTGCCGGCGTGCTGCAGGCCGACCCAGTTGATCACGGGCACGCGCGAGAAAATGCCGTCGAAATCGTCCGGATAGCGCTGCGCCATGGTGAGGCCTTCGCGGCCTCCCTCGGAGGAGCCCATGAAGTACATCTTCTCGGGCTTCCTGCCATAGGCGCGCTCCATCAGCGCAACGGCGGTATCGCGCACTTTCTTGTAGGCGCGATGAGAGAAATTCTCGAACGCTTCGTCGTTGAGCGCGAAGAGCTGCGGCGGCTCGCCGGGCTTGGATTCGTGGCCGGAGTCGGGTGCCGTAGGTGACGAAGCCGCGGGCGAGTGGCGAAGGCTTGTCGAAGGGATAGGCCGGCGGCAGCGCGAGGCCCGTGATGAGCACGCCGTTGAAGCCGCCGCCACCATACTGCACGGAGCGCCCGTTCCACTCGACCGGCAGATTGACCTGGAACTTGATCGGCGGCGCCTTCGGATCGGTCGGCTCGATATGGCCGAGCACCTTGCAGAAGGCGGGATTGGCCGGCGTGATGCGCCCCGAAGGCGTCGGCCCGCGCTCGGCCACGGCGAGTTGCGACGGCGCCTGCAACGTCGCGGCATCGATCTTCACCGCATCGCCTTCGCCGGCGAGGCTCTTGCAGACTGCGTCGGCATCTTCCGACAATGTCGCCGCGAATGCGGCGTTCGTGCCTAGCGTGATCATCCCGCCCGCGAGCAACGCACGCAGTCTCGCATCCATTCGCGCCATCGTTTCCACCCTTATTTGTTTCTCGTTCGATCCGACAGGAGGGCGGCATTCAATGCGACCTTCAATAGCCCGTCAATTCATTGACATCCGCATCCAAGCTAGAACGCCCCCAGCGCGCCGCCCAGTGTGATGACAACCACCAGCGCCAGCAACGATGTCACGATGCCCACCATCACGATGTCGAAATAGCTGTCCTTATGCGTCAGGCCGCAGATCGCGAGCAGGCTGACCACGGCGCCGTTGTGCGGCAGTATGTCCAGCGTCCCCGAACCGATCACCGCCACGCGATGCATCAGCGAAAGATCGATCCCGGTGCGTGCGGCAAGTTCGACATAGTTCTGGCCGAGCGCATCGAGCGCGATGGTCAGGCCGCCCGATGCCGAGCCGGTCAACGCGGCCAGGATGTTGGTTGCCACCGCCAGCGACACCAGCGGGCCGCCTTCGATTGCGAGCACCCAGTCGCGTACCGCCGTAAACGCCGGTAGTGAGGCGACGACCGCGCCGAAGCCGACGAGGCTGGCGACGCTCAGCGCCGGCAGGACCGACGCATTGGCGCCGGCGTCCATGGTCTGCCGCAGCGCCGGTAGCCGGGACCAGTTCAGCACGATGGTCGCGACGATGGCGGCAGCCAGCGCGACCGCGACCGACCACACGCCCGCCACGGCGGCCAGCGACGTGCTGCCGAAGCGCGGCTCGGCGAGATAGTCGACGTCGAGCCGCGGCAGCACCACCAGCGACATCGCGAGATTGACGGCCACGACGACGATCAGCGGCAGGATGGCGCTTGCGACCGGCGACGGCGTACCGCTGCGATGGCCGTGCTGCAGCTCCGCCGGATCGAACTCGCGCGCCGTAGTGGCGCGTTCGCGCACGAGCTCATCGGCGGCAGCCCGCTCGGTCGCATCCTTCGTGTCCTCGCCATAGCCTTCACCGGCGCGGCGCGCGGCAGCTTCGGCACGATGCAGCCACCACAATCCCGTCGCAAGCATGACCAGGGAGGCGAGGATGCCGAGGCCCGGCGCGGCAAAGGGCGTCGTGCCGAAGAACGGCATCGGGATGGCATTCTGGATCGACGGCGTGCCCGGCAACGCAGACATGGTGAAGGTCGACGTCCCCAGCACGATCGCGGCCGGGATCAACCGGCGCGGAATTGCGGCGGCACGAAACAGCGACCGGGCCATCGGCACGATAACAAAGAACGCGACGAACAGGCTGACGCCGCCATAGGTGACCAGCGCACCGGCTAGCACGACCGCCAGCATCACGCGCCGCTCGCCGAGACGCGCCGCCATGAAGCCGGCGACGGATGTGACGGCGCCGCTGTCGTCCATCAGCTTGCCGAAGACGGCGCCGAGCAGGAAGATCGGGAAGAACTGCGCCAGGAACCCGGCCGCGCTCGCCATGAAGACCTGCGTCAGGTTCGCGAGCAGCGGCTCGCCGCCGAACAGCGCGGCAACGAGCGCGGCGAAAGGCGCGAGCAGGAGAACGCTCCAGCCGCGAAAGGCGAACACCACGAGCAGGCCGAGCCCGACGAGAAGGCCAAGAAGACCCATGCCTCAGCACTCCGCCAGTAGGGCATCGAGATCGCTAGTCGAGCGCCGGCCGATGTCCATGCCGTGCTCGTCCAGAAACGCTTGCGCGGCCAGCCGCCCCTCGGCCCGGAGCATCGAGATGAATTCCCACTCCGCATTGAGCTTGGATGATGCGCCGAACTTCGCCAGCATGTCGCTCTTGATCCGGTGCATCCGCATCTTCGCCCAGCGCGCACCTTCGCCGCTGCCGGGATCGGCGGCCTGGCGCAGCAGCGCGATCATGCGCAGCTCCTTCATCAGCGGCGAGTTGAAGGAAATCTCGTTCAGGCGGTTGAGGATCTCCGCCGCCGTCCGTGGCTCCTCCGGCCGCTCGGTCGGATTAATCTGTACCAAAATGGTGTCGTAGGCATCGCTTTCGCGCACCAGCGGCGTGATCGTCGGATTGCCGGCGAAGCCGCCGTCCCAATAGGGCTCGCCGTCGATCTCGATCGCGCGAAACATGGTCGGCAGGCAGGCCGACGCCAACAGCACGTCTGCCGTGATCTCCGCGTTGCGGAAGATGCGCCCGCGCCCGGTCCGCACCCTCGTCGCCGTGATGAACAGCTTGATCGGCGAGCGTGCGAGGCGCTCGAAATCGATGCTCTCGGCCAGCACAGCGCGCAGCGGGTTGTAGCCGGTCGGATTGAGATCGTAGGGCGAGAGCACGCGCGACATCAAATCGGTGAGGATGTAGGCCGGCGAGGTATCGAGTGTCCAGCGCCCCATCAGCCGGTCGAGCGGCGAGCGCTGCAACGGACTGAGGGCCGCCGCGCGCGACACGCGCTGCCAGTACTGTTCGAGCGCATCACGCGCGCCGTCGGCACCGCCGGCCGTCCAGCCGTCCGCCAGCACGGCCGCGTTCATCGCGCCGGCGGACGTGCCGGAGATGGCGGCGATCGTGAGCCATTTTTCTTCGAGGAGACGGTCGAGCACGCCCCAGGCGAACGCGCCGTGCGAGCCGCCGCCTTGAAGTGCGAGATCAATCAGTACGGCGTCCCGTTCCATCGGCACCCACGCGACTGAAGCTCAAATTCGACGCGATTTGTACCACGCCGAGGATGAGCCAGTGTAGAGAGCCGTGGCCGCTTGATGCAACCGGAACGTGACGTCCCGCCGTCTAATGTTCGAAGACCAGCCGTGCGCCGACGGTGCCCTCGAGGGCGCGGATCTGGTCGAGCAGCGTGGACGAATCCTGGCCGCCCAGATCGGCATCGAGCACGACGTAGCCGAGGTCGCCGGCGGTCTCCAGATATTGCGCGGCGATGTTGATATCGCGCTGGAGGAAGACCTCGTTCAGCCGCTGCAGCATGCCCGGCACGTTGCGATGGACGTGGCTGAAGCGCGCGCCTGAGGGCCGCAGATGTAGCTGCACCTCCGGGAAATTCACCGCGCCCATGGTCGAGCCGGTGATGAAATAGTCGACGAGCTTGCGCGCGACCTCGCCGCCGATGCGCTCCTGCGCCTCCTCGGTCGAGCCACCGATATGTGGGGTCAGGATGACGTTGCCGAGGCCCTGCATCGGGCTCTTGAAGCGATCGGCATTCGACGACGGCTCGACCGGAAACACGTCGATGGCGGCACCGGCGATGTGACCGTCGCGCAGGGTACGGGCGAGCGCATCGAGATCGACGACGGTGCCGCGGCTGTTGTTGATCAGGAACGAGCCCGGCTTCATCGCCCGCAGTTCCTTCTCGCCGATCATGCCGGCGGTCTCCGGTGTCTCCGGCACGTGCAGGCTGACGATATCGCTCTGCGCCAGGAGCTCTTCGAGTTTCTCGACCGGCTCGGTGTTGCCGTGGCGGAGCTTGTCGGTGCGGTCGAAGAAGATCACCCGCATGCCCATGGCTTCGGCCAGCGTCGAGAGCTGCGAGCCGATGTTGCCGTAGCCGATGATTCCGAGGGTGCGGCCGCGCACCTCCCGGCTGCCGGTCGCCGACTTGTCCCAGCCGCCCTCATGCGCCGACACCGAGCGCGGAAAAATCCGCCGCAACAGCATTACGATCTCGCCGATCACGAGCTCCGCCACGCTGCGCGTATTGGAGAACGGGGCGTTGAAGACCGGAATGCCGCGCTTGCGCGCCGCCAAAAGGTCAACCTGGTTGGTACCGACGCTGAAGCAGCCGACCGCGAGAAGCTGATCGGCGGCCTCGAGCACCTCCGCAGTGATCTGCGTGCGCGAGCGGATGCCAAGCAGCGACACGCCCTTCAGCGCCTGCCGCAGCGTCTCGCCGTCCAGCGCCTTGGTCAGGCGCTCGACATTGGTGAAGCCTGCGCTCCTGAACAGGTCCACGGCGCTGTCATTGACACCTTCGAGCAGCAGCGCCTTCGCATTCCGCTCGGGGCTTTGATCTGGGGCTGACATAGGATCTCCATGACGATCGGCTTTGTCCGGCGCTCATAGACCGCGGACGAGATGCAACACAATAGGGTTTGGATATGGGAACAAGAAGGCGCGACGGTAGATGTCACAGGCGCCCCGTCATCGCCGCGCAACGGCGAAGCCGTTGTCGCTCGAGATGCGAGGCCTGTGGTGCGAAAGCACCGCAGGGCGAGCCTCGAAGGATGAACGGTCCCGCTGCTGCAGCCGGGCCGCCTGGCCGGCGCTTCAGATGACGTAAAACCCGTGCGTGCCGTCGCGACGGAGCTGCTCGACGAGGCCGTACTCCCAGTCAAGATAGGCCTGCATCGCGCGCGCGGCGACGTCAGTGCCCTCATAGGGGCGGCGGTAGCGATGCGCCGGGTCGGGCTTCGGCACGACCTGCGGCGGACCGACCTCGAGCGCGCCGTCATAGCCGCCATCGAGCACGTAGACCTCCCAGCCCATTTGCGCGAGCCAGGACGCCGTCATGTCGGCGCGAACGCCTTTGTCGTCGGTCAAAACAATGCGCGCGCCGCGCACCGGCGCCGCCATGTCGGTCTCCTGAACAAGCTGGCCGCCGGGATAGTGGCGGAACCCCGGGAGGTGGCCGACCGCATACTCCTCCGCATCGCGCACGTCGAAACGATAGAGCGTCCGACCGGTTTGCGCGTAAAGCGCCGCCGCCTCGCTCGCGCCGATATGGCGAACGCCGGCGCGATAGGCGACATCGCGGGCGTTGGCCGGGCCGCTTTCGAACGGCCCGATGGCGCCGCGGCGGTTCGAGCCGTGGTCCAGCGTGTGCCGCGCCAACGTCCAGCCGATCGTGCCGTTGCGCAGCGCCCGCACCTTGTTGGGCACGCCAGCATTGATCAGCGACTGGGCGCCGATGATCGAGCGCGTGCGGCCTGCACAATTGACGATGATGGTGGTGCCTGGATCGGGCGCCGCGCTGCCGGCCCGCAGCACCAGCTCCGCGCCGGGCACGCTGACCGAGCCCGGGATGTTCATGGTCGCGTATTCGTCGAAACGGCGGACGTCGAGGATCGCGATGTCAGCCTTGTCGGCGATCAGCTTTGCGACCTCGTCGGCGCTGAGCGAGGGCGTGTGCCGGCGCGCTTCGACCAGCTCGCCAAAGGCCTTGCAATAGGAATTGACGTCCGCGAATACCTCAAAGCCCGCCGCGCGCCAGGCCTTCAGCCCGCCGTCGAGCGCACGAACATTGGCGTAACCGAGGCCCGCAAGCCGCTCGGCGCCGGCCGCGACCAGCCCGTCGCCGTCATCATAGAGCACGACGGGCGCGTCTTTGCGCGGCAGCCTCACCTCGGCCTCGATGGCGATACGGTCGACGGCCATGTTGGCGGCGAACAGCGGATGGCCGGTAGCGAAGGCCGCCTCGTGCCTGAGATCGAGCAGCGCGAGCTCCTCGCGCAACAGCAGCGCACGGCGGATCTCGGCGGGAGTGACGGGCTTGAGCATCATGGCATGAACCTCGAAAGGACGAGCCAGGAGCTTTTGGACGATTGCGCAAGCGTTGGCTAGCTTTTCCGGCTTCAGCTCACTCGCCGGGAACCAGGCGCCCGACCGGCGGCTGCACGGGACGTCGCAGCCGGCGGCGCGACAGATAAAGCAGGATGCCCGTGACCGCGAAAAGCGGCATCAACGCCGCGGCGAGCATGAAGGCGAGCTTGCCGGGCCAGCCCAGAATCGCGCCGCGGTGAAGGTCGTACACGCTCGCGATAATCTTCTCGCCGAACGTCTTGTCGGCATAGCGCTCCGCAGAGACCATGTGGCCGGTGGCGGCGTCGATGCGGAATTCGTCGCGTGTGGCCTCGAGCGTAGCCTCCTTCCCCCACGACCGGATCCGCATCACCGTGCCCGGTGCGGCGGGCAGCGTCAGCAAGGCTCTGGAAAAGCGATCGCCCTCCTCGTGGAGGAAGGTCGACCAGGCCCGATCGAATCCCATCGGTTGACCCGGCTCGCGCAGGGCAGCCGCGGGCGGTGGCTTCGGCAACGTGCTTGTGGCAGTGACCTCTGGACGCGCCAACAACCAGACGACGCCGTCCTTGTACCAGTCGAACGAGAACCAAAGCCCCGTCAGCGTCATCACCAGATAGATCGGCAGCACCCAGGTGCCGATCACGGCGTGCAGCGACCGGTGCAGGCCGCGGCCGCTGAGCCCGAGATTCGGCTTCAGCCACATCTTCACGCTGCGCGCGCGGCGGGGCCAGCGCAGCACGAGGCCCGAAACGAGCATGACGATGAGGCCGAGCGCCGCAATGCCGGTGATCGGGCGTCCCCAGCCCTTGGCATCGCCCGGGATCAGCAGCCACCGATGCAACCTGCGGACGGTCGCAAAGAACTCCTCCCCGCGCGGTATGCCCAGCACGCGCGCGTCATAGGGATCGACATAGAGCGAAGCCGGCCGCCCGGCCTGCTCGTCGCGCCCGAAGCGGACGTGGACGGCTGCGGACGGGTCGCTCGACAGCGTGACGGCGGCAACTTTGCCGACATCCTGCGCCGCCTTCAACCGTGCGACTAGCTCGTCCGGCAGCAGCGCCGGTGCCGTTCGCGGCGCGACTTGCATGATCCCGGCGTTCAGATGGTCGACGAGCTCGTCCTCAAAACCCATGATCGCGCCGGTCAATGCGATCAAGGCAAGCAGCGGCGCGAGCACCAGGCCCACAATGGAATGGACTTGAAGCAGGACAACCTTGATCGCGCGCCCCAACTGCACCGCCATCGCTAGAACTTCACCGTCGCCGGCGGCAGCGCCGCTTGCGCTTTCACGGTCGTCGTGGTGATGGGACATTCGGCGAGCCGGACGGCTGCGCCGATGAGAACACTCGCCCGGCTCTTGCCGGCGCAGTTTCGATGGCCGCTGACGCGCTGGCCACCCAGATAGGCACGCACTTTCGATCCACTTCAAGTCACGAACATTGAAGTGTGCGCATCTAGCAGTCGTCGCAGATGGAGAGAACCGTAGAGCGACTTGAATCCCTCTAGTGTTGAATCGTTCTAAACGCGAATGGACGCCGCACGGCAATCATCGGTCGCTTTCGCAGCGATCGCGACACGCAACGTGCCGCAATGCGTCGCGATTTTGCGCGATCTCAAGCGACGACAGGAGCCATCAGCTCGTCGAGCTTCCGCTTGAGCGCGGCGCCGTCGGAGAGCGGGCGCAGCGGCGGTCGGACGCGCAGCCAGCCTGCATCTGCGGTCTGCGCTGCGAGGATGGCCTTCAGCGTCGCGAGGAAGGACGGCGTCTTCACCACGATGTCGATCGCGGCCTGCATGCGCGCTTCGACATCGGCGCCGTCGATCATGCCCTTGACCAGCTCCGGTACGATATTGGCCATGCCGCAGATGGTGCCGGCACCGCCCTCCGCGATCGCGCGGGCGATGTCGGCTTCATTGCCGACGGTGATGGCGAGTTCGGGAGCCGCGCTGCGGAACGCCCGGAATTGCTTGAAGTCGCCGCTGGAATCTTTCAGGCCCGCGACCAGCTTGCCGTAGCGCTTGCGCAGGTTCGCGGCCACCGATGTCGGAATCGCGACGCCGGAGACCTGCGGGATGTGATAGAGCGTGGCGCGCACGCGATCGTCGGCGACCTCGTCGATGATTGCCGCGAAGGCATCCTCGATACCCTCGGGCGTGACGCTGCGGTCGAAATAGGGCGGCAACAGCAACACGTGGCGCAGGCCGAGGCCAAGCACGGCGCGCGTCAGCGCGATGCTGTCGCTGATGGCGGGAAAGCCGCCACCGATCCCGATCCGCTCGGCCGCGACGCCGGCCTTGAGCAGCGCCTCGACGGTCGCGATGCGTTCGGCGACGTTGAATGAGGTGCCTTCGCCGGTGGTGCCGAACAGCACGACGCCGTCGACACCTCTGCCGAAGAGCCATTGGGCATGCGTCGCGAGCCGGACGGGATCCACGCCGCCGTCCGACGTCAGCGGCGTCGCTGCCGCCACCCAGAATCCGCGAATCGCTTCCGTCATCACACCACCCATTGCTGCGGCCTCGGCGTAAGCCCCTGATGCATAACGACCTTCGGGGCTCGATTGGGCCTTGTTTTTGCTTTACTTTTCCCCTTGTACCTTACATACAAGCTCGGGGCAATTCCCGTGTTCGCTCGCGCTCAGTCGGCTGCGGGCGACCTCAAGAGGTGCTGCATGGATATGGTGACCCCGGCCGATCATCCCAACCAATTGCTCAGCGCCCTCCGCGACAAGCTCGGCGCCGCGGCCGTGCTGACTGGCGCCGAGGTGCCCGCGCGCAATTGCAACGACTGGAGCGCGAGCCTGCCGCAAACGCCGCTCGCGGTGATCCGTCCGCTCGATGCGCAAGGCGTCGCCGACGCGATCGCGACTTGCCGGCAGGCGCGGCTGCCGTTTGTGCCGCAGGGCGGATTGACAGGTCTGTGCCGCGGCGCCTCGCCCGAGCCAGGCTGGGTCGCGATCTCGCTCGAGCGCATGGTCGGCATCGAGGAGATCGATCGTGCGTCCGCAACGATGACGGTGAAGGCCGGTACCCCGCTCGAGACGATCCAGAAGGCCGCCGACGAGGCCGGCTTCTTCTTCCCGCTCGATCTCGGCTCGCGCGGCTCCTGCGCCATCGGCGGCAATCTCTCCACCAATGCCGGCGGCAACCGCGTGATCCGCTACGGCATGACGCGCGAACTGGTGCTCGGCCTCGAAGTGGTGCTGCCCGACGGCGCGATCATCACCAGTCTCAACAAGCTGATGAAGAACAACGCCGGCTATGATCTCAAGCATCTCTTCATCGGCTCGGAGGGCACGCTCGGCATCGTCACCCGCGTGGTGCTGCGGCTGTTTCCAAAGCCGCGCTCGACCATGGCTGCGCTGTGCGCGCTGAAGGACTATGCCGCGGTGATCGAGCTGCTCGGGGCCGCGCGAAGCGGGCTCGGCCCGCTGCTCTCGGCGTTCGAAGTGATGTGGCCGGACTATTGGGAGGTGATCACGGCGCGCGCCGGCGTAAAGCCTCCGGTCGCCGCAGGCCACGGTCTCTACGTGCTGGTGGAGGCGCAGGGCACCGACGAGAGCTTAGATGCCCCGCGATTCCAGAGCTGGCTCGAAGAGCTGATGGAGCGCGGGCTCTTGGCGGATGCTGCCGTAGCGCAATCGCTGGCGCAGACCCAGGCGTTCTGGCGGGTGCGCGACATCTGCGCCGAATTCGGCCAGGTGCTGGGGCCGCACATCTCCTACGATATAGGCCTTGCCGTGGCGCGGATGGACGAGTTCGTCACGCGCTGCAAGGCGGCGCTCGCGAAGGGCATTGAAGGATGCGAGAGCGTCTATTATGGCCATATCGGCGACGGCAACCTGCACCTCGTCTCCTGGGTCACGGGCCGCGCCATCGAGCACCAGCCGAAGGCGGAGATGGACGCGATCATCTATGGTCTGGTACGCGAAATGGGCGGCAGCGTCTCCGCCGAGCACGGCATCGGCACGCTGAAGAAGCAGTGGCTGGGGCATGCCAGGAGTGACGCCGAGATCGCGCTGATGCGCACGCTGAAGGCCGCGCTCGACCCCGAGCATCTGCTCAACCCCGGCAAGGTGATCTGACTGCCGCAACGCCATGGGAGCGCCGATGAGAGCCTTGAAGCTCGATGCGCCGAAATCGCTGTCGCAGCGCGTCATGCTGCGACTGCGCCAGGCCATCATCGACGGCGATTTCGCGCTTGGCGCGGCGATTTCCGAGGAGATGGTTGCGAACTCCTTCGGCGTCAGCCGCACGCCGGTGCGCGAGGCGATGGGGCAGTTGCAGGCGCAGGGGCTCGTGGTGATCAGGCCGCAGGTCGGCAGCTTCGTCTTCACGCCGAGCGCCGAGGACATCACCGCGCTGTGCACCTTCCGGATCGCGCTCGAACCCAAGGCGGCCGAGCTCGCGTTCCGTCACGATCGCGACGGCGCGATTGCGACAATGGGCGCCGCGATCGCGGCGATGGAGCCCGCGGTCGCGGCCAGGGACAACATCGCCTATGGCCGCGCCGATGCCGCCTTTCACGAGGCGCTGTTCGCGCATTGCGGCAACCGCTATCTCGTCGAATCCTATCAGCTCGTCTCGGGCCGCGTCGCGGCGCTGCGCACCAACCTGACCTCCCCGATCGACGTGCGGACCCGCACATCGTTCGACGAGCATCGCAAGCTGCTCGATTTGTTCGCACACGGCGAGCTCGCGGCGTTCGAGACGCTGGTCACGACGCATATCACCAATTCAGGCGTGGCCTATGCGCGGGCGTTGAAGGTGGACTGAGCGGCCGCTAAATTAGTGCCCGCCGTTCGGTTCGGGTCGATCCAGAAAATCGAGCGCGGTGTTGATCTGCTCGAGCTGGTGCTCGATCCTGTCGCGTTCCTCGACCGCCTGCGCTTTGTCCAGTTGCTCCACGAGCTGCTGCTTTCGCGCCAGCAGGTTCTCTATCACCGTACTCACAGCTCCCCCTCGCCCGAGACGAACATTCAGGTCAAATCCGATTGCAGGCATCAGCGCCTCGATCGCGTAAAGCGCGCCCCCGCGTCGACCCCCTGACCAGAATGTTCGCGGAAGCGGTTGGTTCCTGCGGCCGAATTCCTGCCATCGGGACATCACCGCCCAATCAGGCGCGAGGCGGGAACCGCGATCTATCACGCGCCCGTCGGTTGAATTCGCCTGGCCGGGGTCTTATGCGTAGGCGCCATGGACACCCAAATCACCGCCGAAAGGCCCCTGATGGCCCGGGCGCGGCCCGGCAAGCCGGCGCCGTTCCTCCCGATGAGCCGCGCCGAGATGACGGCGCTCGGCTGGGACGCCTGCGACATCGTGCTGGTCACGGGCGATGCCTATGTCGACCATCCGAGCTTCGGCATGGCGATCATCGGCCGGCTGCTGGAGGCGCAGGGCTTTCGGGTCGGCATCATCGCGCAGCCCGACTGGCATTCGGCCGAGCCGTTCAAGGCGCTAGGCAAGCCGCGCGTGTTCTTCGGCGTCACCGGCGGCAACATGGACTCCATGGTCAACCGCTACACGGCGGATCGCCGCTTGCGCCACGACGACGCCTATACGGCCGGCGGTGAGGGTGGCCGGCGCCCGGACCGTTGCACCATCGTCTACGCCCAGCGCTGCCGCGAGGCGTTCAAGGAGGTGCCGATCGTGCTCGGCGGCATCGAGGCCTCGCTGCGTCGGATCGCGCATTACGACTACTGGTCCGACAAGGTGCGCCGCTCGGTGCTGGCCGATGCCAAGGCCGACCTCTTGCTCTACGGCAATGCCGAGCGCGCCGTCGTCGAGGTGGCAAACCGGCTCGCCGCCGGCGAAGCGCCGCGCGATCTCGACGACGTCAGGGGTGTCGCGCTGTTCCGCCGCGTGCCCGACGACTACACCGAATTGCATGCCGACGACCTCGACTCCGCCGACGAGGGCGCATCGCGGACGCGGGGCGCGACCGTAATCCGGCTGCCGGCCCTGGAGCAGGTCGAACAGGATCGCGAGGCCTATGCAAGAGCCTCGCGCGTGCTGCACCGGGAGAGCAATCCCGGCAATGCGCGGCCACTGGTGCAGCGCCATGGCGATCGCGATCTGTGGCTGAACCCGCCGCCGATCCCGCTCACCACCGAGGAGATGGACGCGGTCTACGACCTCCCCTATGCCCGCGCGCCGCATCCCTCCTATGGCGACGCCAGGATCCCGGCGTGGGAGATGATAAAATTCTCGGTGACGATCATGCGCGGCTGCTTCGGCGGCTGCACCTTCTGCTCGATCACCGAGCACGAAGGCCGCATCATCCAGAACCGCTCGGAAGGCTCGGTCCTGCGCGAGATCGAGAAGATCCGCGACCGCACGCCTGGCTTCACCGGCGTGATCTCCGACATCGGCGGTCCCACCGCCAACATGTACCGGATGGCCTGCAAGGATCCGAAGGTCGAGGCCGCGTGCCGGCGGCCGTCCTGCGTCTTCCCCGAGATTTGTCCGAACCTCAACACCTCGCATGACGATCTGATCCGGCTCTATCGCAAGGTGCGCGAGGTCAAAGGCGTCAAGAAGGTGATGGTCGCCTCCGGCGTGCGCTACGATCTTGCGGTGGAGAGCCCTGAATACATCAAGGAGCTCGTCACCCACCACGTCGGCGGCTATTTGAAGATCGCACCCGAGCACACCGAGCGCGGTCCGCTCGACAAGATGATGAAGCCGGGTATCGGCGCCTACAACCGCTTCAAGCGGATGTTTGATGCCGCCGCCGAACAGGCCGGCAAGAAATACTATCTGATCCCCTATTTCATCGCCGCGCATCCGGGCACGACCGACGAGGACATGATGAACCTCGCGCTCTGGCTCAAGAAGAACCGCTACCGCGCCGACCAAGTGCAGACCTTCCTGCCCTCGCCGATGGCGACGGCGACGGCGATGTATCACACCGGCGTCAATCCGCTGCGCGGCGTGCGGCGCGGCGGCAGCGACCAGGTCGAGGCGATCAAGGGTCTTCGGCAGCGCCGGCTGCACAAAGCATTCCTGCGCTACCACGACCCCGACAACTGGCCGCTGCTGCGTGAAGCGCTGAAAGCGATGGGCCGCGCCGACCTGATCGGCTCCCGTCCTGACCAGCTCGTGCCCGCGCACCAGCCGCCCGGCACCGGCAAGGCTGCCGGCACAAAGCGTCCGATGCGCCCCGGCGGCCGGACACAGCGCTTCACGACCAAGGGCGTGCGGTTGATGAAGTAGCGGGCAAACGAGATGCGATCAGCTTCGCCCTGATGCTTTCCCGCCCCCTAAACAAAAAAGTCGAAAACAACCCCATGCAAAGTAGCCGGCAGTCGCAGTGTCAATGACTTAAGCACTTTGCGAAGCCGTTGACACGTCGGGCAAAACAGGCGCACGATTCTATCATCGGGGCGCGCTGGCTAGGGCGTGCCCAGTTTGGGGGGCGCACCAGGTCCGCTGTGCCCCTGATAACGGCGCAATCGACAACCCATTCGAACGAGCCCTTCTTCAGTGAACCATTTTTTTGCCGCGAGGACTAACCTCTAAGCGGAAATTTACGGCTCGCCATGTCGAGCGGTATCGAAGACATGATTTGTCGTTCCCGCGGCTGCAATACGGTCGCGTGCTGTGGTCGCTCTTCTGCTGATTCAGTCCGGAAGAAGTGAGCTGGCGCCTGCCGTAACCCTCACCACCGCACCTTTCGGAGGGATACCATAACCGAGATCCGGCTGGCCTCGGGTGCAGAGCAGGGCGATTGTGCTTGGATACCTGCGGGAACTGAGCTGAGGGAGGTGTCAAATTTGCCATGAGAGGCGTCGCGGAGTGGCTCGAGTCGATCGGCTTGTCAAAGTACGCTCAGCGCTTCGCCGAAAACGGCATTGACCTCTCAGTTCTCCGCGACTTGACGGACCAGGACCTCAAGGACCTCGGCGTCTTGCTCGGTCATCGCCGCAAGATGCTCCGTGTCATCGCGGAGCTTGATGATGCGGCTGTGCCTAAACCGGCGAAAACAGCGACCGGACCGGGGCGGCCGGATGAGGGCGAGCGGCGCCATCTGACGGTGATGTTTTGCGACTTGGTTGGCTCCACTGCCCTTTCGGCGCGGTTGGATCCGGAGGACATGCGAGCCCTGATTGACGCGTATCATATCTGCATCGCAGAAGTCATAGGCCGTTATCAGGGAAGGATTGCTCGCTATATGGGTGACGGTGCATTGGACTATTTCGGCTATCCGCACGCCCATGAGGATGATGCCGAGCAGGCTGTGCGCGCTGCGCTCGCACTCATTGATGCCGTAGCGAGCATCCGGAATGTCGCCGCGCCGCTGCAGATTCGCATTGGCATTGCGACGGGGACTGTGGTTGTAACCGAGGTGCTGATTGAGGATATTCCAGCGGAGCAAGCGGTTGTTGGTGAGACGCCGAACCTCGCCGCGCGCCTGCAGACGATGGCCGAGCCGGGGACTGTGTTGATCTCCGCGGGCACACGCCGTCTCACCGGGGGAGAGTTCCATTATCGCGACCTCGGTCCCGTCGCGCTTAAAGGCTGGGCGGAGCCGCTCCGGGTTTATCAGGTGCTGGGAATGAGCGGTGTAGAGAGCCGCTTCGAGGCCATGCACACCACCAAGCTGCCGCCGCTGTTTGGGCGTGAGGAGGAAATAGAGCTGCTGCTACGCCGCTGGCGACAAGCGACCCAGGAAGAAGGCCGGGTGGTGACGCTTGCGGGAGAACCGGGGATTGGCAAATCACACATTGCGTTGGCGCTTAATGAGCGGCTCCACGCTGAATCACACGTCACGCTGCGCTATTTCTGCTCTGAGCATCATACCCACAGCGCATTGTTCCCATTCATCGGCCAGCTCGAACGTGCTGCCGGGTTCAGGCACAGCGACTCACCTCAGGATAAGCTATCGAAGCTCGAGGCTCTGCTGGCGCAATCCACACGGGATCCCGAACATCTGGCAGTTCTGGCCAACTTATTGGCGCTCCCGACAGATGACCGCTGCCGATTGCAGGACCTCACTCCACAAAAACGCAAAGAGAAGACCTTTGCGGCATTGCTGGCCCAGCTCGACGGGTTAGCGGCGCAGTGGCCGGTTTTGCTTGTTTTCGAAGATGTACACTGGATTGACCCAACCTCGCTTGAGCTCCTCGCAGCTACTGTGGAGCACGTGCCGCAGCTTCGGGTACTGGTGCTGATCACGGCCAGGCCCGAATTCACTTCGCCCTGGCCGAGCTATCCCCACACCACAACGATCCCGCTCACCCGCCTTGGCCGACGCGACGGCACAGCGTTGGTCCTGCGGGTGACCGGGGGGAAAACACTCCCCAGGGAGGTAATGGAGCACATTCTCGCACACACCGATGGAGTGCCGCTCTTCGTCGAGGAATTGACGAAGATGGTGCTGGAAGGCGGTTTGTTGCGAGAACGGGACGGGGAATATGTTCTCGAGACACCTCTGCCGTCATTGGCGATCCCAACCACGCTGCAGGCTTCGTTGATGGCTCGCCTTGACCGGTTGTCACCGGTGCGGGACGTCGCCCAAATCGGTGCCGTCGCGGGTCGCGAATTCCACTACGAACTTGTGAGTGCCGTCGCCGGGCTGCCGAAGCAGAGATTGGACGAGGCGCTCGACCAATTGGTGCGTTCGGAACTGCTGTTCTGCCGGGGCGAAATTCCACACGCGGTTTACACCTTCAAACACGCGCTGGTCCGGGACGCCGCCTACTCGGGACTTTTGAAGGGCCGACGCGCGGCACTGCATGCCAGAATCGCAGACGCCTTCGAGCAACGGTTCCCAGAAATTGTGGAGGCTCAACCCGAAACTCTCGCGCACCATCTCACGGTGTCGGGACTGTTTGAAAAGGCGGGAGGATATTGGCTGCAGGCCGGCAAGAAAGCCGCGATGCGCTCCGCCAACCTCGAAGCCATCGCCCACCTGCAGCGAGGTATCGAGGCTTCCGTCCATTTGGCCGACGGCGCAGCGAAGAACAGGCTGGAGCTTGATTTCCAGTTCGCTCTGGGCCCCTGCCTGATCGCTACCCAGGGGCCTGCCTCGAACAAGGCGGTGGCGACCTTCACGCGTGCTCGCGAGTTGTGCGAGCGCCTCGGAGATCCCCCCGAGCAGCTACAAATCATGTTTTGGTTGGCCACCGCGAGCGTCATTCGCGGTGAGTTGCCGGTTGCCGAGGAAATGGTCGCAGTCCTGCTTCATCTCGCCGAGGCGCGCGGCAATCGACCAGCGTTGCTCAACGCAATGCGCGGGCAAGCCATGATTCGCCTTTTCATGGGGCATCTCCCCGGTGCCCGCGAAGCGATCGAACGGGCCCTTGAGGCGTTTGACGCAAGCACCGAGGACGAGAGATTGGCGGCCCGTGCCGCCGGCCAGGATGCCGGAGTGGCAGACCTTGCCCTGATGTCTTGGGTTCTTTGGCTGCTCGGCGACGCCGACACGGCAATCACACGAATGGACGCCGCCATCCGGCGGGCAGACGGCATCTGTCATCCACATTCGCAGGCTTATGCTTGCTATTATGCGTCTGTTCTCCACGCTCTTCGTGGCGAGGTATTGACTGCGCGCCGCTATGCCGAACGCTGTCTCACCTTGTCGGAGGAACACGGATTCCGGCAATGGCGAGGATTGGCGCTCGCCGTGCGGGGGATATGCATGACCTTTCTTGCCCCTTCATCCAGCGCACTCGAGGAAATCCAGACTGCGATGAATGAATATCGTGGCGCAGGGTATCAACTGGGCATCACGGCACTGTACGTGCTCTTGTGTCCGGCCCTGTTGTCGAGCAATCAATGCGAGGGTGCAGTGGAGCTGATCGAGCAGGGCCTCGCTACCGCCAGCCGTAATAGCGAACGGGTGTTTGAGGCCGAATTGTATCGACTGAAAGCGCGCGCGCTGCTCGTCCGCGGCGCGCCGGAAGCCAGCACCGAGGCGCAATCACGGCTCGATCAGGCATTGACCACGGCAAGAAGCCAACAAGCTAAAGCCCTTGAACTTCGAGCTGCAACGGACCTTGCAGCCTTATGGATCGACCAGGGCAGGCGCGAGGAGGCGCTCGAACTGCTCGCGCCCATCTACACCTGGTGTACCGAGGGCTTTGAAACGAACGATCTGAAGGAAGCGAAGGCTTTGCTCGATCGATTGCGGTGACTTGCGCTATCGCTTGTCCAAACCGCGGCGCACCTGGAAACCTTGTCAGAGATCTTTTTCACCTCGAGATATGCGCCACATGGGTCGCATCCCTTGAAGATCGCCGGTGGCTGCACGATAATCCGCTTGCTGGACAGCGCGCCGCTCGCAGTCCGCACGAGGATGCCTGAGGTATCCAGTAGCGGCTTTAATCGCCGCAAACGATCAGCTCGGTCACGCTCTACGGCCCCAACCTCGACCTCCTGCGGGTGCTGCGCCTTAGCCTGTCCAGATGCAAGCGCTCTGTGTGATGTTGCGGCTTGGTACCACAGCCGCAGCATCGGCGGCCTCCGCTTGGTGGCCGTCGCGGTCGCCGACCAACGGTCGGTCCCGATACTTGAGGGCGAGCAGCAGATCGAGAAGTGAACTCATTGATCGAAGGAGGATATGCCATGCGAGGATCGTCAAACTATTCGCGTCGTCGCTTCCTTCATGCCGGCACGGCCGGGGTAGCGGCAACCGTCGTCGCCGCTGCAACGCCTGTTCGTGCGGCGGCGGAGACCGGCATGCAAGCGCCACCCCCGACGGCAACGGCGCCGCGGATTCTGCGCAAGCCACCGCTGCCCGAACTGCAGCGCATCGCCAAATCCTACAACCTGGATCTCAGCCGCGACGATCTGACGTCGTTCCGAAACCTCATGGATGGTGTGCTCGCGTCGTACCGTCGCCTGGACCAGTTCGCGGAGCCGACATTGGCGGTGAATTACCCGCGGGACGCGGGATTCCGTCCATCCGCCTCGGACAATCGACTCAACGCTTGGTACTGGCGGTGCTCCATCAAGGGCGCAACGTCGGGGCCTCTCGCGGGCAAGAAGATCGCCATTAAAGACAATGTGTGCGTCGCCGGCATCCCGATGATGAACGGTTCCAACGTGCTGGAGGGCTATGTGCCCGACGTGGACGCGACCATTGTGACCCGCATCCTCGATGCCGGTGGGGAGATCATCGGCAAGGCCGTGTGCGAGCATCTCTGCTTCTCGGGCGGCAGCCATACCTCCGACACCGGGCCCGTGCTCAATCCGCACGATCCAAAGCGATCGGCCGGCGGCTCCTCCAGTGGCAGCGCCGCGCTCGTCGTCGCCGGCGAGTGCGACATGGCCATCGGGGGCGACCAGGGAGGGTCGATCCGGATTCCCAGCTCTTTCTGCGGAGCGGTTGGCCACAAGCCCACCCAGGGGCTTGTGCCATACACGGGTGTCTTTCCGATCGAGCTAACGCTTGATCACACTGGGCCCATCGCCCGCACCGCCGGCGATGCCGCCCAGCTACTCGAGGTGCTTGCTGGTGCCGATGGCCTCGACCCGCGCCAACCGGCGGGACTTCGTACCGAAGCGTATACCAAGCTGCTCACGGGACACGCCCGCGGCTTGCGGATCGGTATCGTCAAGGAAGGATTTGGCTGGCCCAATTCCGAGCCCGATGTCGACGCCATGGTACGCGAGGCAGCGCAACGCCTGACCCGAGCGGGGGCAACCGTAATCGAGGTATCGATCCCCCTCCACCGCGACGGCATTCACATATGGAACGCTATCGCCGTCGAGGGCACCACGATGCTGATGGTCGCCGGCAACAGCATGGGAACCAATTGGAAAGGGCATTACACAACTTCGCTCCTGGACTTCTACGGCCGGAGCCGGCGGGTGCGCGCCAATGACCTCTCGGAGACCGTCAAGCTCGTCATCCTGCTCGGCCAGTACATGCAGGACAATTACCAGGGTCACTACTACGCCAAAGCCCAAAACCTCGCACGCGTGCTCCGCGCCGCCTATGATGAGGCGCTTGGCGGCGTCGATCTCCTGCTCATGCCGACGTTACCTTTGAAAGCTACGCTACTCCCCGCCCCGGATGCGAGCCGCGAGGACTACGTTGCGCGAGCACTCGAAATGATTTCCAACACTTGCCCGTTCGACGTTACTGGCCACCCTGCCACCACGGTTCCGGCAGGCATGTCGGCAGGGCTCCCTGTTGGCATGATGCTGATCGGACGCCACTGGGAGGACGGCACCGTGTTGCGTGCGGCTGACGCGTTCCAGGTCGTCGGATAGACGAAAGTAGCGAATTGCCGGCTAACAGTAACGCCGGCCCCAAGCTTCGGAAACAAGAGGCCCGCGAGTTATCTTGACGCGAGCCTCTGCCGCTTAGGAGTGATCCGTCGCCGACACCGCCCAGATCACCGCCACTAGCGCACGGGCACGCCGGACCGAACCTGCTGGCAGATGCCGACTTACATCTGTCCCCAGCACCAGCGGGGGGCCGATCACTCAGCGTCATCGGCTAGGCGAGCCAGCGCTTGCGCCGCTTGTAGTGCTTTACATCGCGATATGATTTTCGCTTGTCGCCGGCGACGCCGAGGTAGAACTCCTTGACGTCCTCGTTTGCGGCGAGCGCGCGCGCTTCGCCGTCCATCACCACGCGGCCATTTTCAAGGATGTAGCCGTGGCTCGCATATCTGAGCGCCATGTTGGCATTCTGTTCGGCGAGCAGAAACGATACACCTTCCTTGACGTTGAGATCTTTCACGATCTCGAAGATCTCCTCGACGATCTGCGGCGCGAGGCCCATCGACGGTTCGTCGAGCAGGATCATTTTTGGGCGCGACATCAGCGCGCGGCCGATCACGCACATCTGCTGTTCGCCGCCCGACGTATATCCGGCGGTCGAATTGCGCCGCTCTCTGAGGCGGGGAAAGTAGGCGTAGACCCGTTCAAGATCCTGCGCGATCGCCGACTTGCCGTCCTTGCGCGTAAAGGCACCGGTCCGGAGATTCTCCTCGACCGTGAGATGAGCGAAGGCGCGCCGCCCCTCCATCACCTGAATGCAGCCGCGCCGTACCAGATCGTTTGGCGAATGGGACTGCACCTCGACGCCATCGAACAGGATCGAGCCTTTGGTAACATCGCCGCGCTCCGCGTGCAGCAGGTTGGAGATCGCCTTCAGCGTGGTGGTCTTGCCGGCACCATTGGCGCCGAGAAGCGCGACAATGCCGCCTCGCGAGACCCCCAGCGATACTCCTTTCAACACGAGGATAACGTGATCGTAGACGACCTCGATATTGTTGACCGACAGAAGCGGAGCGGCGGTTTCAGTTGCCGTGGCGAAAACCCTGTCAATTGACACGCGCAGGCCTTTCCAAACAGTGGCAATCCGGGAGCCGCGCATCGGCTCCCGGAGCGATCACACGGCTCAGCTTTCTTTCGAGCACTCGCGCGGCTGGATTTTCTTATCCGCGGCATACTTCGTGGAGACTTCCCTGACGAGCGGATCGATGAGCGCTTCGTCAGCCGTGTACCAGTCAGAGATGATCTTCCAGTGCTTGCCGTCCCACTGCTGGACGCGCCCGTCGCGCGTGCCCTCGTGGTCGGAGCAGGAGATCCTGATCGGCTTCAACATTCCTTCGAAGCCGAGCTCCTTGATGCGTGCCTCGGAGAGGTTGAGGTTCTCAAGACCCCAACGGATCTGCTCGCCCGTCAGCGGCTTCTGGCCGAACTTTTCCTGCGCCTTGCGGATCCCCTCCACGCCGAGCATGGCATTGACGATGCCACGGTTGTAGAGGACTTCGCCGACCTTGCCCGGCTCCGTCGAACCCTTGCCTTTCGCGTAGACGTATTTCTCTATGTCGGCATGGACGGGAAACTTGCCCGCGCCATGCTGAAGCATCAGCGACTTGTAGCCTATGGCCTGATCGCCCGCGGGCGTCACGTCCGGCTCTGCGCCGGACCACCAGACACCGATCATCTTCTCGCGCGGATAGGCAACGGCCGCCGCTTCCTTGACTGCCGTGCTGTTCATGACACCCCAGCCCCAGACCAGGACATAGTCCGGCCGGTTCTGCCGGATCGCCAGCCATTGCGACTTCTGTTCGACGCCGGGGTGCGTGACCGGGATCGGCGTGAAATCAAAGCCGTACTTCTGCGCCAGTACCTGCAGCATCGGGATCGGCTCCTTGCCATAGGGGCTGTCGTGGTACAGCAGCGAAATCTTCTTGCCTTTCAGCTTGTCGAAGCCGCCGAGTTCCTTGGCGACGTGCTGGATCGCGATATCCGCCGCGGACCAGTAAGTGCCGAGCATTGGAAAATTATAGGCGAACACCGCACCATTCTTGGAATCGGCACGGCCGTAGCCCATCGTGATGATCGGGATTTTATCGGCCGCGGTCTTCTCGGTGAGGGCGAAGGTGATGCCGGTCGACAGAGGATTGATGAAGGCCGCCCCGGTTGGACCCTTGCTCTTGAGACGCTCGTAA
Organism: Bradyrhizobium sp. ISRA442; assembly: GCF_038085055.1. NCBI lineage: Bacteria > Pseudomonadati > Pseudomonadota > Alphaproteobacteria > Hyphomicrobiales > Nitrobacteraceae > Bradyrhizobium > Bradyrhizobium sp. ISRA442. The sequence continues at coordinate 32,095 of NZ_JALGCN010000003.1, read as the reverse complement.
CACTCTACGCCCTTGTCGGTCGCGTAACCCGTCTCGCATTCTTCAACCAGGATCTTGACGCCGTTGATGCCGCCGTCACGCTCATTGATCAGGTTGTAATAGTCCACAACACCGTTTGCGTAAGGAGCGCCATTCACGGCGTACGGTCCGGTCCGGTAGGAGAGAATTGGGATGAACTGCTCGTTTTGCGCTGCGGCCGGTGCGCTAACCGACGCGCCAGACAGGACGGCCGCCACTATCAGTACATTGCGTGCAATGCTTGCCATTTCGATATACTCCTCCTTTTGAGTCCCCTCTTCTTGAGTCCGGGGGTTTTTTTCTTCCTCCTCTTCCAACGGCCGCCATCCCGCGTTGCGATCGAGGCGCGATCGCTTCTTCAATAGGGAAACGGCCAAAGTCTGAGCTTCTCCTTGGCGATCGATATCAGCCGGGCGAAGCCATGGGGTTCTTTTATGAGAAGATAGCAGATCAGCGACCCGAAGATGATGAATTCGAGATGAGCGATCGTTTCCGTCGACAGCGGCACGCCGAGCTCAGTTGGAACCACATTCAGCATGATCGGCACGATGAGGATGAAGGCCGCCCCGACGAACGAACCCATGATCGATCCGAGTCCGCCGATGATGACCATGAACAGAAGTTCCAGCGAACGGTCGATCGAGAACGCAAGCGGCTCCCATGAGCCAAGGTAGACGAACGCCCAGAGTGCGCCCGCCACGCCGATGATGAATGAAGAGACCGCGAAGGCCGTGAGCTTTGCATACAGCGGCCGGATACCTATCAGTTCGGCGGCGATGTCCATGTCGCGGATCGCCATCCATTGTCTGCCAAGATTGCCGCGAACGAGATTCTTCGCCAAAACCGCTATCACGGTCACGAAGAGCAGGCACAGCAGGTAGCGCTCAACCGGCGTCCGAACGACCAGACCGAAGAATTCCAGCTCCGGCGCATTGACCGATCCCGACGGGGCGTAGTTGGTGAACCACGGGATCCGCAGGAACGCCCAATCGAAGAAGAACTGCGCGGCGAGCGTTGCTACCGCCAGGTAGAGGCCCTTGATCCGCAGACTGGGAATGCCGAACAGGATTCCGACCCCCGCCGCGATGAGCCCGCCAAGCAGAATGGATGCCAGCACGGGCAACGGTGGGATCGAGATCGCGAAGCCGAGCCAGGCAAGCGGGATGTGAACGCCGGTTGCCAGCTTGTAGGCGGCATAGGCGCCAATGGCCATGAATGCGCCGCTGCCCAGCGAGATTTGGCCGCAATACCCGACGAGAATGTTCGTGCCGATGGCGGCGAGCGCCAGGATGAGGAAGGGCAGCAAGATGGCCCACAGCAGATAGTCGCTGTGGAACGGCCAGATATGGAGCGTCGCCAACAGCGGCACGCCAATGAACGCGAGACCAAGCAAGATCGCCAGCGCAATTCGGTCCTGACGGATCGGGAAGATCGCCATGTCCTCTGCGTAGGTCGTCTTGAACTGTCCAGCCTCGCGATAAAGCACAACAAATTCCTCATCTCAGACGCGTTCGATGATCCGCTCGCCGAATAGCCCTTGCGGCCGCATGAGCAGCACCGCCAACGCCAGCACGTAGGCAAACCAATATTCGATGCCGCCGCCGATGGACGGCCCCAAATACACCTCGGCAATCTTCTCACCCGCCCCGACGATGAGCCCGCCGACGATGGCTCCCGGAATGGAGGTGAGGCCCCCGATGATCAGAACCGGCAGAGCCTTCAGCGCGAGGAAGGTGATGGAGAACTGCACGCCGAGCTTGGTACCCCACACGGTCGCCGCGACCAGCGCAACGAGACCGGCAACGAGCCAGACCACGAACCAGATCCAACTGATCGGGATCCCGACTGAATGCGCGGCCAAATGGTCGTCGGCCACGGCCCTGAGTGCGCGACCGGTCTTGGTGCGCTGGAAGAAGATCGCGAGACCGGCGACCAGGATGCCGGCAATCAACGCGCCCCAGACATCCAGCTTGTTGATCAGAATTCCACCCGGGAAGAGATCCTCGAGCACAAACCAGGCGTCCGTCGGGAACAGTCGCAACGGGTAGACATCCGACCCGAAGATCATCTCCGACGCACCCTCGATGACGAATGTCACGCCGATCGTGGACATGAACAGCGTGAGCCCGTCCTGGTTGACAAGAGGTCCGATCACGAACCGCTCGATCAGCCAGGCCGTTGCCGCCATGATCCCTGCGGCAAAGCCGATGCCGAGGACGATCGCCGCCCAAAGCGGAAAGCCGTTGGCAACCAGGAGATCCAGGGTGCGAACCAGCGCCAGCCCTGCAAGCAACACCATTGCGCCCTGGGCAAAATTGAACACACCGGATGCCTTGAAGATCAGCACAAAGCCAAGCGCGACCAGCGAATAGAGCACGCCGGACATCAACCCGCCGATCAGAACTTCGAGAAATTGGCCCAATGCGATCACGGGCGCTCCTCAGTGTGCAACGCCAAGATAGGCGTCGATGACGGCTTGGCTGTTCTTGACCTCGTTGGGCGTGCCGTCGGCGATCTTGACGCCGTGATCGAGCACCGCAACGCGATCCGAGAGATCCATGACCACGGCCATGTCGTGTTCGATCAGCGCGATCGTCGTGCCGTATTGGTCGTTCAGGCCGACGATGAACCGCGACATGTCCTCCTTTTCCTCAAGATTCATTCCTGCCATCGGCTCATCGAGGAGAAGGAGGTCAGGCTCCATCGCGAGAGCGCGACCAAGTTCGACGCGTTTCTGCAAGCCGTAGGGCAAACGTCCAACCGGTACCTTGCGGATCGCTTCGATCTCCAGGAAGTCGATGATCTCCTCGACCCGGTGCCGATGCTCAAGTTCCTCTGCCTGCGCAGGGCCGTAACGCAGCATTTGCCAGAACAGGCCCCGACGTACCTTTAGGGTGCGGCCGGCCATGATGTTGTCGAGCGTGCTCATTCCCTTGAACAGGGCGACATTTTGAAAGGTGCGCGCGATGCCGCCGCGGGCCGCCTCGAAGGGCTGCATCCTGGTCCGGGTGCGTCCCTTGAAAGTGATGGCGCCACGATCGGGATGATAGAAACCGTTGACGACGTTGAGCATCGAGGTCTTGCCGGCGCCGTTGGGGCCGATGATGGCTCGAATTTCACCCTTTCTGACGTTGAACGAAACGTCCCTCAGTGCCCTGACGCCGCCGAAGGCAAGGGCCACGCCCTCGACCTGCAACAGGATTTCGTTTGTGTCCGGCGCTCTCATGCGGCCTTCCCCAGAGACTCCGCCGCGCCAGTGGCCTGCATGTCGCGAATCTTGACCCGCGCCGCGATCGCACCCTTGCGGCCGTCCTCAAAGGTGACTTCAGTGGAAATGTCGGCCTCAGGCGAGCCGTCGTAGAGCGCCGAGAGCAGCGGTGCATAGCGTTCGGCGACGAACCGGCGGCGCACCTTCTGCGTGCGGGTCAACTCGCCATCATCGGCATCGAGTTCCTTGTGCAAGATCAGGAAGCGGCGAATCTGGGCGCCCGCAAGCACCTTTTCCCTGACGAGAGAGCAGTTCACCTCTGCAACGTCTTTCGCGACCATGTCGTAGACCAGCGGATGCCCGGCAAGCTCCTGATAGGATCCGTACGCGACGTTGTTGCGTTCCGCCCAATTCGCAACGGCGACCGGGTCGATATTGAGCATGGCGCAAACGAACTCCCTTGAGTCGCCGAACGTGATCGCCTCCTTGATATTGGGAAAGAACTTCAGTTTGTTCTCAAGGTACTTCGGCGCGAACATCGTACCGTCGGCCAGCCGACCGACGTCCTTCGCGCGATCGATGATCTTTAAATGTCCGGTCTTCTCGTCGAAGAAGCCCGCATCGCCGGTCTTGACGTAACCGTCGGACGTCATCGCTTCATCGGTCTTTGCCTGATCCTTGAAATAGCCGATGAACATGCCGGGTGAGCGAAACTGCACTTCGCCCGATTCCGCGATGCGGATGTCGACGTTCGGCGCCGCCGGACCAACCGTATCGGAGTAGATCTCACCATCAGCCTGACAGGTCACGTAAAGGAACGCTTCGGTCTGACCGTAGAGTTGCTTCAGATTTAGTCCGATCGCGCGATAGAACGCGAACAGATCCGGTCCGATGGCCTCGCCAGCGGTATAGGCGACGCGCACCCGAGACAGGCCGAGAACGTTCTTGAGAGGCTCGTAGACCAGCAAGCGCCCGAGCGCATAGCGCAACCGGCCTGACAGCGGCGCCGGCTTTCCGGTCAAAACCTGCTCGCCATACCGACGTGCAACGTCGATGAAGTAGTTGAACATTCGCCGCTTGATCGGCGTTGCATCCTCCATGCGGATCATCAGCCGCGTCAGCATGGCCTCGAAACCGCGTGGCGGGGCAAAGTAAAAGGTTGGTCCGATCTCACGTCGATCCTGCTCGACCGTGTCTGCGCTCTCGGGACACGCCGTGCAGAATCCGGCGACAAGGCCTTGCACATAGTTGAGGTAATGATCGCCGACCCAGGCCAGCGGCAGATAGGCAAGCACCACGTCATCGTGCGTTAGTCCGTCGAACCTCGTGGTATCGGTTGCGGCGTCAATGCAGCCCCGTGTCGACAGCATGACGCCCTTCGACGCGCCGGTCGTTCCCGAAGTGTAGAGGACGACCGCGATGTCCGAACCGTTGCCCGTTCGAACGAATTCATCAATCCGTTCACCTAGCGCGGCATCAGCCGCAAGCGCCGCACGGCCGTCCTCGATGACATCGGCGATGGCGATCGATTGGCTGTGATCGTACCGATCAAGGCCGCGCGACTCGTCATAGACAATCTTGTCGAGTTGCGGCAGTCGATCGGACACCGACAAGACCTTGTCGACCTGCTCCTGATCTTGCGCTGCGACAAACTTCGTCTCGGCGTGAGCGAGCACAAAAGCAAGCTCGTCGGCCACGGCATCCGCGTAAACCGGAACAGGAACGGCGCGCAGCGCCTGCGCTGCCATCATGGTCCAGTAAAGCTTCGGCCGATTGGACCCGACTACGGCGATCGTGTCGCCCGCTCGCAAGCCAAGCCGATGCAAGCCCGCGGCATAGCTACGCACAATCTCGGCAACTTGAGCCCATGTCCAGCTCTGCCAGATGCCGAGATCCTTGTGGCGAAACGCCGGACGCGTGCCAAACTGCGCGGCGTTTCGCAGCAGCAATTTGGGGAACGTGTCAAACGATCCGCCACCGGCCATGTCGGTCTCGATCCCAAAAACCGGCGCGTTGGTTCGCTCCTGTTATGGTGATGCCTGCCCTTTTTGGGCAACAGCCATGCGAGTGCCGCATGATCCGAGATTACAATGAATCGGAAAGCCGACAAGTACCAGATTGGGTATGATCCTATTCTTCGCGGCAGCACATGCGAAGGTATGAACGTGCCGGCTACCACTCCTGGAGGGTGAATCTGACAAACCAAGACAGTCCAAACAACCTTGCAGCGCTACCCCCTCCCGAACATCCATAGATTGCCCTCATGAAGAAAATCGGATTCCTCTCCTTCGGACACTGGACGCCCTCGCCACAGTCGCAGACCCGCTCGGCTGCAGACACGCTGCTGCAATCGATCGAGCTCGCTGTGGCAGCGGAAGAGCTCGGCGCGGACGGCGCCTATTTCCGTGTCCATCATTTCGCGCGCCAGCTTGCCTCGCCATTTCCGCTGCTCGCCGCCGTCGGCGCGAGGACCAGCCGCATCGAGATCGGGACGGCCGTGATCGACATGCGCTACGAGAACCCGCTCTACATGGTGGAGGATGCCGGCAGCGCCGATCTCATCGCCGGCGGCCGGCTGCAGCTCGGCATCAGCCGCGGCTCCCCCGAGCAGGTGATCGATGGCTGGCGCTATTTCGGCTACCGGCCGGCCGACGGCCAGAGCGACGCCGACATGGGCCGGCGCCACGCGGAAGTCTTTCTCGACCTCCTGCGCGGCGAAGGATTTGCAGAGCCCAATCCGCAGCCGATGTTTCCAAATCCGCCGGGACTGCTGCGGCTCGAACCGCATTCGCAAGGCCTGCGCGAGCGGATCTGGTGGGGTGCGGGCTCGAACGCCACTGCCGTCTGGGCGGCCAAGCTCGGCATGAACCTGCAGAGCTCGACGCTGAAGAACGACGAGACCGGCGAAGCCTTCCATGTGCAGCAGGCCGCCCAGATCCGCGCTTATCGTGCCGCCTGGAAGGAAGCCGGCCATGCCCGCGAGCCGCGGGTCTCGGTCAGCCGCAGCATCTTCGCGCTGGTCGACGATCGCGATCGCGCCTATTTCGGCGGCGGGCGCGAAGAGGAAGATCAGATCGGTTTCATCGATCCGCGCACGCGGGCAATCTTCGGCCGCAGTTATGCCGCCGAGCCCGATGTGCTCGTCGAGCAGCTACGCAAGGACGAGGCCATCGCCGAGGCCGACACCTTGCTCTTGACCGTGCCCAACCAGCTCGGCGTCGCCTACTGCGCGCATGCGATCGAAGCGATTCTGACGCATGTCGCGCCGGCGCTTGGGTGGCGGTGAGGCGGTCGTTGAGCCTGTGCTGCAGCGGAGGCAAGATCAGTGCAATGGCGCACCGCGACCGATGAAGGTGGGCAATACGGCTTCGCCGCGACGCCATGATGAACTATCCGGGAAGGCGAAGATCCTTCGCTGCAGCAGGATCGCAATCAGGATTTGATTTCGATCGGACCGGTTAGACGCATAAGCCCGCCTTTTGCCGGCGTCACCGCGGTGTGTGCCATGCCTGACGTGAAATCGAGCACGTGAACGATCGTGCTTCCGATGTGTTCCTGCCACGAGAGCATGACGAGCCCATCGCGAATGACGGTTGCCTCATATTCAACCGTATCGGCGAAGCCGATGTCATCGCCCGGCACTGTTTCCACGGTTAGCTCGCGTTCAGAGTGGAAAGTGATCCGCGGCGTGAATTTTGGGAACTTGATCTCGAGCACTTGGCCGGCGCGAAGCAGAAGTACGGCTGACGAGTTCATCTCACGGCTCCCGCTCTACGGCCATCCATAGCTTGGCATTCATGGCTTGGAGTTGGTGCGTCGCACGCGAATGTCCAGGCGACGGCATGTCCGCGGTTGGGCGGGTGAAGAATGTGCGCGGTTAGGACAGATCGACCTAAGCAACCGGCTCAAGAGCGACCCACATTTTGCTCGAGGAAGTGCGCCACCCTCGGGAGATCCAGCCACTATCGCTTCGTCTTGTGAAGGACCACCCTGCCCTGTGAAGAAACACCACCCCACCTTGCGGACCAATTGACTTCCGAGGCTTCGGTGCCTTTCTGGTCCCAAGGCCCCTGCAGCGCAAACAGGGCGCCTTGGGGATCGGCGCATCGCACGATCCAGCAGCCATCGGGCAAGGCGATCGGACCCTGGAGGACCCGGCCTCCGCCAGCATTGACGCGCTCGGCGGCCGCGCCGATGTCGTCGACATTGAAGTAGTAGAGCCAACAGGGCTGCGACACGCTCGGAAGCTTGGTGAGCATGCCGCCGATCGTCTGCCCGGCCGCCGAAAACACTTCATAAAGGTCTGCCGGATCGGCTTCAGCGGAGGCCCTCTGCCAGCCGAGAAGCTCGCCGTAAAACGGGAAGATCCTGGTCCGGTCTTCAGCCAGCAGCTCGTGCCAGCCCACGCGCCCGGGCTCGTCCAAGCCGCCGGGTTGCCGCTCGCCATATGTCAGTCCGGTGACAAGCGCAAACGTCGCTCCTTGCGGATCGGCGGCCACTGAAATTCGGCCGATATTGCTATCGGTCGGTGATACCAGGATGGCGCCCCCAAGACGGCGGATCTGCGCGGCCTTCGCATCCATGTCATCGACGGCGACGTAGCCGATCCATCTCGGCGTTGCGCCCATTCGCAGCCCCTCTTCGGGAAGCTCCATGAGCCCAACGACCGGAGCGCCGCCTGCGTTGAGCAGCGTGTAGGCCAGCTCCGGGCTAGACGCATCCGTCGCGGCCCAGCCGACGACCTTGCCATAAAAGGCCGCCGCTGCCGGCATGTCCGTCGTCAGCAGCTCATACCAGGCGAAGCGTCCGAGTTGATCGACCAAGCTCGTTTCCCCATTCAAGCGGGCAGACCATTGCGCACCGCATCAAATCGCATCCGTTGCAATCCGCTCACGCGCGCGGATCCTCGGTGCAGTTGATGAAATTGCGGCGACATCGTTCATGAAGATGAATGCAATCTGAACGAGCTTCATTACATTTCGTGTATCCGTGAATCTTGCCTGCCCTGGTCGCCCGGCGTAGGATCATCTTCTCAGAGATCCTTCTTCCAACTGGAGGATGCGGCCATGCAGCGGGCGAAGCAAGCTTCGAAAAAGAGGCGAGTGACCAAAGCGGCGGTACCGGCGCTGGGAGTAGCCGGCCTGACTTTTTCGCTGGCTGGAAGCGCAGCGGCGTCGGCCGTGCCGACCGGCGACGTGCAGCAAAGGCCGAACTTCGCGCCCGGCCACATGACTACGCTCAGTGAGGAAGAACTCGCCGACGTCAGTCTCGCCACCTTCCATCTCAATCTCATCGACAATGGCAGCGTCGCTGGCAGCGTGCTGCTCGCGCGCGGATGCGGTGGTTGCCATGGCTGCGGAGGCGCCAGAGGTTGCGGAGGCTGCAGAGGCTGCGGCGGATGCAGGGCGTGCAGAGGTTGCCGCTGCGGCTTCGGCTGCGGTGGATGCGGCGGCTGTGGCGTTGGTTGGATAGGCATAGGCGTGCCCTGGGTTTCCTGCGCAGGGTGCTGTGCATCGTGGGGCCGCTGCCGCTGGTGCTAACGCCTGCTGACTGTGTGTCGACACGTCGCGATTTCATTGGCCGGGCCACGAACGCCCCGGCCATTTTTTTTGCTTTCGTTGCAACGTTCGCCGGGCCTGGCCGGTCGGCTTGCCGATGGCGAGCGAGTGTGATCCAACTTCTTCGAAGAATGCCGGTGGTCGAGCTCGGCGTACAAGTCGGGCGGGACCAATGGTTCGCCCCGTGCCGGCAATCGGACGTGACAGCAATAGGATCAGCGTGCTGACCCGATGACAGTCAATGGCAAGAGCCGCGCAGCGAGGCAGACCCGCAAGGGCATTTTGCGATTCGCACCGAACTTCACCGCCTATCTCATTCCTCCCGATGCGGTCTGTCTCTACTCCGAGAACCGCAAGTTCTTCCTGCACGGCGATCTCTATTGCGCGGTGGCCACGGCGATCGGAAAAAATGGCAAAGAAGCGCCAGAGATCGTTCGCCAGCTCTCGAAGAATTTTCCCGCCGACAAGATCGAGGAAGCGATCAGGCGGCTGCTCGAGCGCCGATACGTCGTAACGGTAACAGGAGCATCGCGCGCATTCGATGGCACCGTTGATGGATATTGGGCGAGCCTCGGCCTGCCTGCCGAGATCGCGGAACAGAATCTCCGCGATTGCCCCGTGCGGGTGGAATCGATCGATGTCAAGGGTGCCAAAGAACTTGCCGCGGCCTTGAGCAAGCTCGGCGTTCAAATCACCAAGCGGTCACCCAAACTCACGATCACGCTGGTGAACGACTATCTCGACCGGCGGCTCGCCGAGGTGAACGGGGAGCGCGTGGGCGATGCGGCGCCCTGGCTGCTGGTCCAGCCGTCCGGCGTGTTTCCGTTGGTGGGGCCTGTGTTCAAGCCGGGCGAGAGCGCCTGCTGGACCTGCCTGTTCGATCGCATGATACGCAATCGGGAGATCAAGGGATTTCTCGACCGCGGACCGGCGCAAGCGGTCGCCGTATCGCCCCTGGTCAGCGACACAGTGGGACAGATCGCCATCCACTTCGCTGCTGTTGAAATCGCCAAAGCGATCGCCTCGGGATTTCGCACCGATCTGCGCGACCACATCGCGAGCCTGGACCTGACCGGGGCGGTCATCGCCAAGCACTACGTCGCGAAACGCCCGCAGTGTCCGACCTGCGGAGCCAAGAGGCTGCAGAATCCGCGCCGGGCGGCGGCACCGATCGAAATTGCGGAGGGCAGAAAGCTCGTCATGACGAGCGGCGGGTACCGCACCGTGACGTCACGAGCCACCGTAGCGCGGTTCCGCAAACACGTGAGTCCGTTGACCGGCGTCGTTTCGCGGCTCGAGCGGATCGAGGCCGATCTGCCGATGAACACCAATTTTTTTGCGTACCATAACTTCTCCGCGCCGGCCTGGAACGTCGACCAGCTCAGATCCGGACTGAGCGGCGGCAGCTTCGGCAAGGGTTCCACAGCCGAGCAGGGCGAGGCCAGCGCGCTGATGGAGGCGATCGAACGCTATTCGGGCATTTTCCAGGGTGACGAGATCAGGACGAAGCGCCGCTTTGCCGATTTCGCTCCCGGTGATGCTCTTCTTCCCAACGACATCCAGTTTTTCAGCGACGCGCAGTTTCAAAACAGGTATGCCCCGCAGCCGGACGATTCACATCCGGTTCCTGAGCCGTTCGATCCATCGACTAGGACCGAGTGGTCGCCGGTCTGGTCGTTTCGCGACAAGCGTTTCAAATATCTTCCGACTGGCCTGTTGTACTTCTTCTATGGCGGCTTCCATACTGATTCCAACGGATGCGCGGCCGGCAACACCCGCGAGGAAGCCATCGTTCAAGGCTTCCTCGAACTGGTCGAACGCGATGCCTACGCCATCTGGTGGTACAACCAGCTGCAGCGTGCCGAAGTCGACCTCACGCAATTCGACGATTCCTATGTGCGGGATCTGCAGGCCCAGCTTGCCGATGCAGGGCGCAGGCTTTGGGTGCTCGACATCACCAGCGATCTCGGCATTCCCTCTTACGTGGCGATCACGCACTGGATGCAGAACGGACACGAAAATATCGAGTTCGGTTCCGGCTCGCACTTCGATCGCCGCATAGCCCTCTTGCGGTCCCTCACCGAGCTGACCCAGTTCATGTCGATTGGCATGATGGGCGGCGGAAGTGGCGAGAAGCCGACGCTCGACGGCGTCACGCCGCTGCGACTGGACGATTATCCGTTCTTGATCCCCAGCGACAATCCGATTGTCCCGCCGGCACCGAGCCTGAAGGTTCACGACAATACGCGCGACCAGGTCAATGCCTGCATCGAGATCGCCACCGACGCGGGCTATGATTTCCTCGTGCTCGACCAGACGCGGCCCGACGTCGAGGTCCCCGTGGTCAGGGTGCTCGTTCCGGGCTTGCGGCATTTCTATCGCCGCTTCGCGCCCGGCCGGCTTTACGATGTACCGGTGAAGCTCGGATTATTGGATCGCCCGCGGCTGGAAAGCGAACTCACGCCGTTCCTTCCGCACACCTGAAGGTTGGCCTCGTTGCGCAACTTCCGGAAAAAGCCGGCCAGGAAGATCGCGCCCGTCATCTCCGCCCGTCTGAACGGTCGTTTTTCCCTTCACCTGCAGGCGGACGGAAGCCTCGCCGCTGCCTTGGGCGGCTATTCGATCAATCTGGGACAATTCAGCACGGCGGCGATCGCCCGTGCCGGACAGCTCGCCACTGGCCTGCCGCTCGTCTCCTTTGCCGGCAAGGGCGCCCTCGCGAAGCAGGTTCATGCCCTGGTGCAGCGACTGGCGCGGCACGGACTTGTCGAATACCGCCTATCCTCTCCGCGCGACGAACAGGATCTCGTGGTCATCGAGCCGCAGGTCGCCGAATACTGGCCGCAACCCGCAAAGCTGGGGAACGGTGATACCATCGTGTTGTCGCGCTTCGCCTATCTGCGCCGGCGCGGCAACGAGATGGTGCTGGAATCACCGCGCGCCGGCGCGCTGTTTCGGATCTGCGATCCCGCCATCGCGGCCACCCTCGCGGCCCTGTCGCGGCCTTGGAAGATCAGCACGCTTCGCCGCCACGCGGCCTCGTTGAACCTCAATCTGCTCGGATTGCTGCTTCATTGCCAGATGCTGATCAAGCTCACTGCGAAAGACGGCGACGGCCTTCGGGAGAATGAAGGCGACGGCAATCTCGTTCTCTGGGATTTCCATGATCTCGTGTTTCACACGCGGAGCACGGAGGGCCGGCATGCCAATCCAGTCGGCGGCTCGTTCACCTATGCGGGCGTCGTTCCACCGCTGCCAGCGGTGCGTCCGCCCTGGCCCGGCAAGCAGATCGACCTCGGCAAATTCTTCACGAAGCCAGCCTCGCCCCTCGCGAAGCTGCTGCGCGAACGCCATTCAATACGGGATTTCGACGACCAGCATCCGGTCACGCTCGCCGAGCTCGCGCAATTTCTCGGCACGACAGCCCGCGTGCTGTCGGAATGGAAGATCCGCGCGGACTTTGACCGCGGTCCGGAGGTCACCTACAGCGCAAGACCCTATCCGTCGGCAGGCAGCGCGTATGAGCTTGAATTGTACCTGGCGGTTTCGAACTGCGAGGGGCTTGCACGTGGGCTCTACCACTACGACGCGGGCAGCCACGCGCTGGTCGCGATCGACGTCTCCGCAGCGCAGCTCCAGGCGCTCTCGATGGCGGCCGAATTTGCCATGGACGCATCCGGTCCGCCGCAGGTCCTGATCACGATCGCCGCGCGCTTTGGGCGGATCTCCTGGAAATACAGCTCAATCGCATATTCGCTGATCCTGAAGGATGTCGGCAATTTGATCCAGACGTTCTACCTGGCGGCGACCGAGATGGGCCTTGGTGGCTGCGCCATTGGCACCGGCAACATCGATCTGTTTGCAAGAATGACGGGGCTCGAATTCCACGTCGAAGGCCCGGTCGGTCAATTCGCGCTCGGACGCGGCAAGAAACCGGCAATCCCGAGCTAGACTAGAGGGCGACATCTTTCGAATGTCTACGGCCGTGTGAGTCTCGGGCGCGATGCCGCGTGAGGTTGCGGGAGTTCGGCTCCTTTACATCGGCGGCATTAACCCGTTTTGGCCAACCGCGATCGACTTCGCGACCAGTGTGCTGCCGTTCCCTTCGCTCGCGAGGGCAAAGACCTTGGCGCCCGACGTCAAATCAGAGCGTTGCCCAGGCGTGAATCGTACCACGGGTGCATCCGACGGAACCGATATCTGCGTCTGCTTTCCGTCGTTGTATGACAGTGTCAGCTTCTTGCTCCCGTCCTTTCCGCTGCTGAGGCCAACCGTTCCGTTCGTCATCGTGCCCTGAACGGGTGCCGCCGGTTCTGACAAGCTTCTGCCCACCGTGCCATTCGTCATGGTACCTTGGACCGCTGGTGCGCCCGGTGCCGTGCTTGCCGCATGCCGATCGGCATTGGCGACGGCAGCAGGTACGCTCCATGCATAATGGCCTTCACCAGTGCCGCGCATTGAAGCGGGAAATATGACGACCTCTAGCGCTTCGAGACCGTCTTCTGGTCCTGTAGCGCCGACCCCGACAAAATCTCCCTGCTTGATATCGGACAGGTGGGCCGGAACGACCATCTTGTACTGCGTTTGGGAATCCAGCATCAGCTCTAGCGGCTTCCCGTCATATGACCTGACATTTAGCGTGTTACCGCTCAGCGATTGAATTTCCCCGCGAATGCGTGCCGGTTGCTCGGCCGCGACCGCGGCGGCCACCACTCCAATAATGGCTGCGCCGGCGAGCGGTGCCGCTGAGAGACTGCTCATTCTGCTCATTGTTCGGTCCTTTGGTTTACTCTTCGCTCGCCGTCGCTGTCCGAATTTCCGCGGATGTCAACTAGCGTCAGCCGCAAACCCAGATCCGGCGCCACCTCCAGCCAACCGGGGTCCAGACGTGTCTCACGCGGAAGCATCCGTTGTCTCCGATCGCCGCGAACGCGAAGCGGTGCCTGAAGAAGCGGTGACGGAATGCGAAGTCATCACGGTCTCGAAACGCGAAGCGATTTCGGAATGCGAATCGGTCATCACGAGCTCGAAACGCGGAGCGACTTCGGAAGGCGAATCGGTCGTCACGGTCTCGGAACGCGGTGTTGAACTGCGGATGGACCCTGCCACCGGTGACGCCGGGCCCCGTCGCTCCGCTCATCCCGCTCCTTGCCGGAGCTGCTGTCCCGCCGACAGGAGCCCCAGCGGCGTGGCCGCCACCTGCAGCACCGGCGCTAGGTGCTCCGCCCATGCCACCCCTCATTTGCGCCGAAGCATGAGGGCCAGCAAGTGCTGCAGCGCCCAGCATTGCCATCAGAGCAAGCATATTCCTGGTCAAGCGTTGCATCGCGTTACTCCTTCTTCCTCGTCTGCCTTCGCCTGGCTCTCTGCTAGGCCCGCGAGGGACGGTGGTCGAAGGTCGAACGCAGGTCACCAATCACGCGTTCCCAACGATGATTGCCCACGCCAATTACAAATGAGCCAATTTCTGAAATAGGAGTTAGGTTTCGATTTCCAGTTCGCGCCCGCGCAATATCCGGGCCCGCGGCCGACGCGCTGGGCACGGACGCCGTAAGATTTGCGCCGCGCCTTGCCTTCATTCGGAACCTCGATTCGGCGCGCGCGTTCGATCATTGGTTATCGCTTCGTCGATGGGCGTCGAACAGAGGCGGTTCTGTAAGTTCCCAATCTGCCGATAGACCGCGTGCAGCGACTTTTAGCGACGTATCGAACGGACCACAGCGCAGTCGATGGCTTGCGCCACGCGCAGACAGAGTTCTGATCGCACCCTGCGCCAGGGACTGACACTTTATCATCGTGCGTCGCCCATTTTTCGCGACGACAGGGATAAGTGATGGCCGACTTGAAAGATACAAAGGAGACACAGCTTCTCTATCGTCAATCGGTCTGGACGCGCGTGACTCATTGGGTATGGGCCGTGACGCTGTTTTTCATGGTGACGAGCGGGCTGCAGATCTTCAACGCACATCCGATCCTCTATCTTGGGCGACAGTCAGGCTTCGGCGACAAGCAATATCTGGGTCCGCAGGCAGGATACGGCAGCAAGCAATTCGACAATACGGTCCTCGACATTCATGCGGAAATGCACGACGGCAGGATCGTCGGCGTAACAAGCATTTTGGGTCATGACTTCGATACCACCGGACTATTGGGCAAGAGCGGATCGAAGGACCAGCCGGTCTACCAGGCCTTCCCCGAGTGGGCGACGATCCCCTCCTACTACGACCTCGCGACCGGGCGGGTGATCCATTTCTTTTTCGCCTGGATCCTCGTCCCGACGTGGTTTGTCTGGTTGTTCGCCAGCCTGATCAACGGTCATTTCTGGCACGACATCGTCCCCAGGCTGCGCGATTTTCGGCTTCTGCCACGCGACATCGTCAGCCATCTGCGCCTCAAATTTCCGCACCGGCGCTCCTACAACGTCTTACAGAAGCTCAGCTACGCCGTGATTCTCATCCTCGTCATCCCGGGCATGATCGCCACCGGCCTCACGATGTCGCCCGGTGTCGATTTGGCCTGGCCCTGGCTGCTCGACGTTTTCGGCGGCCGCCAGACGGCGCGTCTGCTGCATTTCTGCGGCATGCTGGTCATCGTCCTATTCTTCGTCGTTCACATCATCATGGTGATCGCCGCAGGACCGATCAACGAGATGCGCTCGATGATCACGGGCTGGTATCGCAGCGACCAGCCCGAGCCGACCAGCGGGGAAGCTTGATATGAGCAAGATCAAGATCATGTCCAACCGCCGCCGGTTTCTTGGCCAGCTCGGCGCTGGTGCGTCGTTGGTGACGCTCGGCGGCTGTGATGCTTTCGACGGCGTGCTCGGACTTGGCCATCCTGCGCTCGGCTTTCTGCGAAAGGCGAACGCTCTTACCATGGGAGCGCAACGCGCGATTCAAGGACCGGCGACGATGGCGCGCGAATATCCACCCAGCGCCATCCGGCAAGACCAGCGCCCGAACGGCTCGACCGATCCGCAGACTGACGATTATCTCGCCGTCCAGAAAGACGATTTCGCCGGCTACCGGCTGCAAGTCACGGGGCTTGTCGACAAGCCGTTGTCGCTCAGCCTCAACGAATTGCGGCAAATGCCGTCGCGCACCCAGATCACACGGCACGATTGCGTCGAGGGTTGGAGCTGCATCGCCCAATGGACGGGCGTGCAGCTATCGCGCGTCCTCGACCGGGCGGGGATCAAGCCGGCCGCGCGCTACGTCGTCTTCCACTGCTATGATTCGATGGACGACACGCTCGGCGACGACTCGACTCTTTACTACGAGAGCATCGATCTCATCAGTGCCTATCATCCGCAGACGATCCTCGCCTACGGACTTAACGGGCAGACGCTGCCGATTGCCAACGGCGCGCCATTGCGTGTACGCATCGAGCAGCAGCTCGGCTACAAGATGGCTAAGTACATCCGAGCAATCGAAATCGTCGACAGCTTCGCCAAGATCGCCGGCGGCAACGGTGGCTATTGGGAAGACCGAGGTTACGATTGGTATGCAGGCTCGTAAGCTGGTCGCGCTCTTTGGCCGCTACATCCGATCGCGGCACTGGCCTGCGTTGCTGCGCGTCACCGGAAGGCGTATAATTCCATTGGTGCAGAACGATCAATATCCCGTGGAGGTGGCCATGAAATATGTGCTGCTTGGCAATCTGAACCCGGAGTGGGCGGGTAAGCAGGCGGATAGGGTCGGCAAGGCCAAGGCAAAGCTCGACAAGCTGGGCATCAAGATCGAGTCGATCCACTACACGCAGGGCTACTACGATTTCGTCGACGTCGTCGATGCCCCGAACCCGGAGGCGATGCTCGCGTTCTCCGTCTGGTATGCGACCCACGGTCTAGGGCGGATTCAAACTATGCCGGCCTTCGACGCAAAGGCCTTCGAAACGGCGATCAAACACGCTGCGGGCTAAGTGTCGCGTGAAGGCTCACCGCTTTTGCGCCAACCAAGCGTGCGACCTCGCTCGCGTGAGCGGGGTGCTTCGGTTCGCGCTCCGAGGCATTCCCGCCGGACGACTGCTCAATCAAGCAACACTTCATTGGTGCCGAGTGGCGCGCGCGCCGACGCAAACCACTCTTTTCGGGCGGCAGCCCTGCGGCAGGCGCGCTCCGTGATCGGCAGGTTCAGAAGGCCGACCAGATCGCGCATCTCTTGTTGAGCCAACCGGTGTGACTGACCTGGTCTGGCGCCGAAGGTCGCTTCGTCCAGCGCATCGAGGGCAGTGAGGCCGGAGGGAAAAAGCTGGCGATACACGCTTCGCTCGGCACAGCCTCGGATATCTCTGAGCCCCAGCCTTATACCGAGTTCGGCAATGTTGGGATGCAGCAGCCGGCCCCGCGCTGAGCGATTACGGAGGACGACCCAATCGGTCTGGCATTGGTCGAACTCGCGCCGATGCCTGCGAGCTTCGCACACCATCTCGGCGTAGTGGCCGATCCCCGTCACCTCGTGCGTGATGGGGTCGACCGAGGCCAGCGTGCCGAAATCAAGAAAGCTATCAGTTACGGGCGTCACGAGCGTATCGGCCACCAAGTGTGCAAGGCGCATCAGATAAGTATCCGTCGAGGGGGTGTCGATCACGACGAGATCGACGGACTTTTTGATGTCGGAAACAGCCGCCTGAAAGGCGACGAGTTCCTCGACTTCGTTGTCCTCGAGGTTCGCGCCCTCGGCGCGCCGGACCAGGCGATGCGGCGGCAGTTCTAGTTCGATCCGCCGATGCCAGGCCCAGATGCGCCGGTTTTCGATGTAGCGCGTCAGAGCTCCCTGATTACTATCGAGATCGATCGTCCCGACCCGGTGGCCCTCTTTGAGGAGTGCGACGGCCAGATGCATGGCTATCGTCGTCTTCCCTGAGCCACCCTTCTCGTTGCCGATGACGATGACATATGGCGATCCCGCCCCTGCGATTGGTGTCGCGTGCAGCATCGCTGGGCCTGATAAGTAACTGATTCCACTGCAAGACTAATACGGTTATCCCGCGCCTGGTTCCGGGCCGATGTCATTACAGTTTGCGACCGGACGTCGCCAACCCAAAAATCCGTGCAGCAACAGTTCGAGGTCGTGGACGAAGGAACGCGGGGTTTGATCGCTATGCTGTTGACGAAGCAGTGAAAGCGCTGCCGCGTGCTCGTGCCAACGCCATGGCAGAAGCTCTCTGAGTGGCGCGCCCGGAGCGATTCGAACGTCCGACCCAATTGCGGCATTCGAGAGCAAGGCCTATGCTGAAGTCCGGCAATCACGCGGCCGCTCATCGTGCGGCGGGGGCAGCCCTACGGTGGATGGCTCGCATACCCATCCGGAGGCCACGCCATGTCTATTGCCCCCACCCTGCAGCGATATCTGGCTGCCGAGAACATCGAGTGTGCCGAGATCCCGCACGATCTCACCATGTCATCAACGCGCACGGCGCAGGCCTGCCACGTCTCGGGCGATCGTCTCGCCAAGGCCGTCGTGCTGCGGCATGACGGCGGCTATATGCTCGCGGTCGTGCCGGCATCGCACCATCTCAACCTGCCGGACTTGAAGGAAAGGCTTGGCGAGGATCTCGTCATGGCCAACGAAACCGAGATCAACCGGCTGTTCGCGGACTGTGCGCACGGAGCAGTTCCGGCGGTCGGCCGGTGCTACGGGCTCGATCTCATCGTCGATGAGAGCATCCGGGCCCAACCCGAAGTCTATATCGAAGCCGGCGATCACGAGACGCTGCTTCAGCTCACCCAAGCACAGTTCGCGCGCCTGACGGCCAACGCACCGCATGGACGCTTCAGTATGCATGACTGACGCGGCATGACGGCGGGATAATTTCCAGTGCCCCTTCGTTCCGGCGACGCGTGCGGTCGCGCCCGGTTCGTTGTATAGTCACGTCGCGGGGGCTGCGTTCGCAACGGAGGTCCTCCATGAAAGTCAAGGACGTGATGCACAAGGGCGTCGATTGGGTCAGCCCCGACACCCCGATCACCGAGATCGCGAAGTTGATGCAAGGGCACGACATCGGCTGCATTCCGATCGGCGAAGACGACCATTTGATCGGGATGGTGACGGATCGCGACATCGTTTGCAAAGGCCTTGCGAGTAACGGCTTCAACGCCGCGCGCACGACGGCGCGGGACGTGATGACCGAAGGCATCCATTGCTGCCGGGAAGACGACGATCTGGCGAAGGCCGTACATCACATGGAGACGCTGAAAATTCGCAGGTTGCCTGTGATCAACAAGAGCAAGCGGATGGTCGGCATGATCAGCCTGGGTGATGTCGGCCGATCCGCCACCGCTGATCTGTTGACCCAGTGCGTCAAGGGTGTGTCGGCCCATCATCATTGAGGGCAAACGCCGGCCGGTTCCGGAACTTTGTCGGCTGCGGCGAACGCGGACGCAATGATCACGCAACCTGCCGCCGCTCCGCCGTCTTCTCGCCCCCATTGTCATTCAGGGAGCTAGGCGGGGCGGCGCTAGGCTGGGCAAAGTTCCCAAAGGTTCCGTGTGATCGTCCGACGTCTTCTGCAACGCGACCCTCATCATTCTCTTTCGCGCCGCGCGCTCCTGGGCGGGCTTGCGTCGGCGGGCAGTGCCCTCGCGCTCGGCGGATGTGCCGGCTTGGGCGCGACCGGCGCGCGCTTCGACGCGTCGTCCCTCTCCGTTGACCCCACATTGCTTGTCGCCACCACGCGCAAGCCCGTGAACGGCGGTCGCGCGAAACCCTGGTTCGGGCCGGAGCGCGCGACCGCAATGACGGTCGCGCGGGCAAAGCTGGTGGCGCCGGACGAGAGCCGACTTTCTCTCGCCTCGGTCGGACTTGGCGATTGGCGCCTTGATCGGGTCGAACCGGTGCCGGGCGACATTGGCGATCTCGTTGCACAGGGCGGCGCGGGAGGAGACGTGCTGATCTATGTGCACGGCTTCAAGCAGACATTCGAAACGGCGGCACTCGATGCCGCCCATCTCTCCGACGGGATCAGGTTCCGCGGCCGGACCATGGTGTTCTCCTGGCCCTCCAAGGCCGGCCTGTTCGACTACGCCTATGACCGCGACAGCGCGATGTGGTCCCGCGACGATTTCGAACGCGTGCTCTCGTCCCTGGTGTCGGCTCCAGGCGGCGGCCGTGTGCACGTCGTTGCGCACAGCATGGGAACCATGCTGACGCTCGAAAGCCTGCGTCAGCTCTATGCGCGATACGGCGACACCGTCACGAGCAAGATCGGGGCGGTGGTGTTTGCCGCGCCCGATATCGACATGGACGTGTTCTCGTCGGCGATCCACCGCATCGGTCCGCTTGCCGGCAAGATCACCGTGATCGCCGCGACGAACGATCGCGCGCTGGCGCTGTCGGGGCAAATCGCAGGCGGAATGACCAGGGTCGGCGCCGCCGAGAAGGCCGTCATCGAGCGGCTCGGCGTGCGCGTGGTCGATGCGTCCCAGGAAGGCTGGGGCATCATCAATCACGATCTGTTTCTATCGAATGCGGAAGTGCAGCGCGTGATCCGCCGCTCGATCGACGGCACGACCGCTTAAGCTCCTCTCACAGCTCAATGAGAACGCTCTTCCGCCGGCGGTTCGCCTCGAACGCCTCTTTCCCCAGATCCTTGCCGATACCCGAACTCTTATAGCCTCCCGTCGGCAGAATGTGATCGCGGGAGCGCCCGTAGCGATTGACCCATACCGTCCCGGCTTCGATGCGTCCTATGGCGCGCAGTGCTTGTGACAAGTCACTGCTTTCACTGCGCCGGATCTCGGGCTGCGCCGCCGGCCCCCTAGCCGAAAGGCGCATGGAACCCGGGAACAGGTGCCGCGTTGCGACCACGGCGCGAATGAGAAAGCTGGGTGGGAAGGTGACGAGCCCCAGCTTTCGCCGCCGGATCATCGAAAGTAGCTCTGCTACCCTCCGCATCATTGACCGGCACTGGCGCACCTCGGTGAAAGAGGTCTCCATGTCAAATGACGTCGGTTCGAGATACAGCATTCAGGAAGCAGCCACCGGCCGGCAGAACGAAAAACGCGCCGGATGGAGCTGGTGGTACCTGCTCTTCCTCATTCAATTCATCGCCGTTCTCTGGCCGCCGTTCTACAACATGGCCGAGCCTGATCTCATCGGCATCCCATTCTTCTACTGGTACCAGCTTCTCTGGGTCATCATTGGAGCCATGCTGACCGCAGTGGTCTATTTCGCGACGGAGGACTAGCCCGCCGGCGGCGCACGATCACGCAAGAGGAGACGATAGCAAGGGAGGGCCAATCGGGAGGAGTGCCGTGCAGGATGTAAACTGGACTGCCTTGATCATCTTCCTGGTGCTGTTTGCATTGATAACATGGCTCGGCTTCGCCGCGGCGCACTGGCGCAAAGGCGACCTCGACCTGTTGCATGAATGGGGGCTTGGCGGACGCCGTTTCGGCACCGTCATCACCTGGTTCCTGATCGGCGGCGACCTCTACACGGCCTACACATTCATTGCCGTTCCGGCGCTGGCGTTCGGGGCCGGTGCGGTCGCCTTCTTCGCGGTACCGTATACGATCGTCGCTTATCCTATTCTCTTCCTGGTTTTTCCGCGGCTTTGGTACGTTTGCCACCGGCACAACTACATCACGGCCGCCGACTTCGTCCGCGGGCGTTTCGGCAATCGCTGGCTCGCCCTGGCGATGGCGGTCACCGGCATCGTCGCGACGTTGCCCTATATCGCGCTCCAGCTTGTCGGACTTCAGGTCGTGATCGGCGGGATGGGCGTTTCCGGCGAAGGCTACGCTGGCGACCTGCCGCTGCTCTTCGCGTTCATCATTCTCGCCGCCTTCACCTATTCGAGCGGACTGCGGGCCCCAGCCTCGATCGCCATCGTCAAGGACATCCTGATCTACATCACGGCGTTCGCCGCCGTCATCGTCGTTCCAATACAGCTTGACGGCTTTGCAAATATCTTCGCCGCCGTACCGGCCCAGAAACTCCTGCTGGCCGCTCCCGGCGCCAACACGACCGGGGCGTACGGATCCTACGCAACGTTGGCGCTCGGATCGGCGCTTGCGCTCTTCCTCTACCCCCATTCGATCACGGGCATCCTGAGCGCCAGCAGCGGACACGCCGTTCGACGCAACGCGGCGCTTCTGCCGGCCTATTCATTCATGCTTGGGCTGCTCGCGCTCGTCGGCTTCTTCGCCATTGCTGCAGGCGTCGGCAACCTTCCCGAATATGCGGCCGGCTTCAAACAGTTCGGCAACAATTTTGCGGTGCCGGCCCTGTTCCTTCACAGCTTCCCGTCATGGTTTGTCGGCATCGCCTTTGCCGCCGTCGGCATCGGAGCGCTGGTGCCGGCCGCGATCATGTCGATCGCCGCCGCCAATCTCTACACACGCAACATTCACCGCGAGTTCATCAACGGCGCGCCCACCGACAGGCAGGAAGCGCAGATGGCAAAGTGGGTGTCGCTCATCGTGAAGTTCGGCGCACTTGCCTTCATCGTCTTCGTGCCATCGAAATATGCGATCTACCTTCAGCTCCTTGGCGGGATCTGGATCATCCAGACGCTGCCCGCCGTGATGCTCGGCGTCTACACGCGCTGGTTCAACGATTGGGCGCTACTCACCGGATGGGCCGCGGGAATCGTCGCCGGCACCGCAATGTTCGTCGCCGCGAACCTCACCCCGACCTATGCTCTCGCGGTCGGCGCCTTCACTTTTCCAGGCTATTCGGCGCTATACGCAGTGGTGCTCAACCTCGTTCTGACACTCGTCCTCACGCCGCTGTTCAATCTCATGAGCGGCGCTTCGGCCGACGAGACTCTCGCGGCCGAATATCGAGCGCCGTCGCGAACCTGAGCAAGCACCGCCCGGCTCGATGAGCAGCGGCGGCGGCGAATAGCGTGGGCGACTGCCAGGGGCGTGCCAAGAACGCGCACAAGACAGAAAGCGCACGTCGCAGTTCAGTTGTGAACGACGGAAACTGGCGCGCCATTCGGAATAAAACCGCGAACTCGTATATGATTGAAATCTCGTTATAATTTCGGCCAAGGCTTGGCGCGACCGCTGACGGCCGGCGCTTGTAAAATACAAAAACCGTTGCGAACTGGCCCTTCCAGATTCTCCCGCAAGATCTCCTAAGACGCTTGCAATTCGCCGTGCTCTCGCGAGAGATTTCCAAGTTGCCGGCCCACCTTTTGGAGCAGGGTATGAGCCGGGCCGGCACGCAGGCTCTTATGTCTGGTGGGGCTTGCTGCGTCGGAAAACGAAATGTCTGTGCAGCCGTTGGAGGAAACGGACGCCACAGGAATAAGCGGAAAGGGGCCCGCTCTTGGGGACAAATGGAATTGATAACGATCAATTGTCGAAAGTCATCGATCGATTTGGGGAAGCTGCGGTGGATCCCGCCGCTTGGCCCGCCATCATGGACGACATCTGCAGGGCGGTCGGCGCATCGGCTGCCGTCCTTCTCCAGAGCGACGTTCGGACGCCGGACGTCCCGCGGACGCAATCGATGGATGAGGGTACCCAGGTCTATTTCAAGGAAGGTTGGCACCTGAGTGATCCGCGAGCCGCTGGATTTCCGCGCATGATGTCCGGCGAGATCGTCACCGACCACGATATCCTGACACCGGAGCAGATTCGCTCCGACCCCATGTACAACGAGGTCCTTTATCCGTTCGGGTTGCAATGGTTCGCGGGTGTCGGCTTTTGGGCCGGGTCCGCCGCCTGGGCGCTGGCCATCCAGCGGACCGGGCGCGAGGGTCCGTTCGAGGCGCGGGACAAGCGCTTGCTTGCACGGCTTGCGCCGCGATTGACGGAGACGGCCACCCTTTCAACCGCAGTAGGCCGGGTCGCCCTCACCTCCATGACGGACGTGCTGAGCAGGGTCCGCCAGCCTGCACTGGTCATCGATCGGCAGGGCATGGTGCTGAGCACGAACGCTGCGGCCGATGCCGGATTTGACGAGGAAATCCGGATTAGAGATCGACAACTGGTCGTACGTGACAAGAAGGCGGCCGCCGAGCTTGATCAACTTATCGACATGATCCGATCGACGCCTGATACCGCCGCACTGCCTGCCGCCCCGGTGGTGGTCCGTCGCACGGCAAAGCCACCGGTCGTCATCCGCATGTTGCCCGTCGATGGTGCGGCCCGCACCGTCTTTCTCGGAGCGCGGGTGATGCTTGTCTTGTCCAACCTGACTCCACGCACGCCCGAGCCCGCGTTGATTTCGCAGGCGTTCGATCTCACCTCGGCTGAATCCCGGCTGGTATCGCTGTTGGCGAGCGGCAGGTCTCTGGAGGAAGCGGCACAACAGCTACGGATTGCGCGAGAGACAGCACGGAATCAGCTGAAATCAGCGTTCTCCAAGACGGGTACGCACCGCCAGGCAGAGTTGGTCAGCCTGGTATCGCAGCTGGCATGACCAAACCGGATCGCATCAGCAGTTCGTGCCAATCTCAGTACTTGGCACGAACTGCAGAGGATTCGAACGCAACGTTCAGTCCGAACTGCGCGCCATAGGTGGCGACATTGTTCTGGCCGAATTGAGAGTAGAGCGCCGCGAAGGCGGTCGTATTCGGCGCGAACTTGACGCGCGTGCCAACCGTACCCGAGCCCCAGTCCTTTCCAAGCAACACTGCCGGCAGCGAATAGCTCGGGGCCGTGATGCTGAGCAGTGAGGCCGTAACGAGCCGGCCGCTGCCCGCGAGTTCGTGATTCCACACCGCCCTGGCGTAAGGCTCCCAGATGCCGAGGTTCAAGCTCGCCTGATAGCCAAGCTCGCTCACCGCCGAATTGCGAAGCTGGCTTGCGAACGCCAGGTTGGTCGGAGCGCCACTCGCATTGGTTTCCGCAAACGGGTTGATGTGAACCTGCTGGGCGATGATTCCGACGATGGGCCCATGTGTGAGATAGACCGGCGTGGCCGCCGGTGCCTTAAGAGCCCTGCCAGCTCCATCGGGAAGAGGTCCGACAGCGGTCCGGAAGTGATAACCCGTCTCGGCCGCAACCGAGATGTTGGTACCGCTGGTGCTTCCTCCATTGGACTGCGTCGTGATGCCGAGCGGGACCACGCGATTGATCCCATCGCTTAACGCGCCCCAAGTCGCGATGCCGTTCAGCCAGAACGCATCCTTGCGATAGGCGCTGTAGACGCTGATCGCGTATTCGGTCTGCCGGTAATCGCCGCCAAGGCTGAAGCTCTGCTTGGTGGTGCCGCCGGAGAAGGCCGCGCCGACCAGCCAGTCGCGCGTGACTGCGTAGTCAAATCCGGCCGTCGCCGCCACCGGCGTTCCGGGATCGTCCGGAAAACCTGGAGAGCTGTTCGTTATCTTCAGCCAGGAGACGTCGCCGCTGACCCAGCCGTGGAACGCGCCCGGGGTGCTGAAGGACAGCGGGATCTGGTTGGTGATCGCGTTGACCACAGCGGTTCGCGTTTTCACCGGCGCCTCGGCCAGGTACGATATCTGGCTTGGCGCGACAATCAGGCCGTAGAAATAGTCCGCTTCGATTTTATATCCGGTCGGTGAAAGATGCTGGTCATCCGAGAACAAACTCGTCAGCAAGGAATTCTGCGAGTTGAGGTACGCCGTGCCGTTGATACCGGCACCGGCTGGCGTGGTCGAAGGAACGCAGATTAGTCCGTAGCCTTGCGCGCCGGGCGCGCCAATTGGCGTGTTACAGGCGGAAACGCCGCCGCTTGCTGTCGGCAAAACCGATGTAAGGCCGAACGCCGCCGGGTTCGCAACGACGAATCGTCGAAGCGCGCCCGAATCCGCGGGAATGAATTTGACGCCGGCGGCCGAGAGGTCTCCCCAAAGCTGCTGGTGGTAGGCCACGAGATCAGAATTGGTCGTGAAGTAGGTCGGCAAAATGATGTAGCGCGCGCCGGCTGCGCTCAGTTGCCTGATCGATGCCTCCAGAGCGGCCAAGCTGGGCTGCACGGCAACGTTGAACAAGCCGGCCGGCGGTGAGGCGCCGCCGTGGGTGGCCTTATAAGCGTTGACGAAGGCGGTGCGGTCATTACCACCGGAGCGGATGATGTAGAGGGCGTCTGGATTGGCCTGCCCGCCCGTCGACGCAAGATAATTGCCAATCTGCTGCACGGTGGAAGGGCTGGTACCTCCTCCGATGTTGGGCGAATTGTTCTCCGCGCCGGAGACCGCAAAATTCGTTCCTCCGCCTGGCGCATTGCTCGGCGCCAGCGTCAGCCCGAAGGAGGCGGCCAGGAAATCAGTGTTCATGAGTCCAGCGGACGGCGTAATCGACGCACCGTTGGCCCGCGCTGTTACAAATCGGGCTTCATTCGACCAGCCGGTGCTGGTGTATCGAAAATATCCGCTATCGAGCGAACTATCGCCAAATCCAACTAGCTGATTGAAGGTCTGTGCCGATGCGGAACCGGCGATGATCAATCCCAGACTCAGAGCCCCCAGGCCGCGCAACATCATTTAAAACCCCAAAAGTATGCACCCCGATACCTTGCTGCTCATAATCTTTCGGCTCTGATCGGGCATGACCCAATTGGGTTAATCCAAGCAAAGAAGCCCCTCGTCGCGGTGCGCGATTGAGTTGAGGTACGCACCCCGGCCGGCGGAATGCGGGTTCGGGCGCGCTTCAGGGCTGCATGCGGGAAACGTAGTAGCCCGGGTACATAGCATTGCGCTTGATCAATTCGGGCAGGTCCCGTCCGGACGAATTACCGGCTCTACTGCATTGGAGGCGGGTATGGCTGGAACGCGCTCGCCGAGCCGAGAGGCGATCGAAATTTCGCAATTAGTCAGCCTCGCCGTCCACTGCGTAGCTCGTTAGCCACAAGCATTGAGAAACTTGAACCGTCTGATTTCGGTGCGCCATGCGCGCCATGATTGTGGCGCAATCTGCGAGTATTTTTTCTTACATACAAGCTGAGATTGCTGCCCATCTTTCACCGTGTCATCCATTGGCTGACGGCGGAGCAGGTTCTCATGATCAAAGTTGCTAAGGCGGAGAAGCTGGCCCGAGACGCTCAGCTCGGGCAGCCGGTAGTCCAACGTAGGTGCGGCAAACTGCGGGCGGTCGGCCGATTGCGGACGCTCTTGTCAGACGCATTTTCGAGGATTGGGGCGCGATCGGCGATCGCGCTGGCCGCGTTGCCCACTACGGTAACCCTGGGTACAAATTACGCCGAAGCGGGCTGTAACCCTGGAGTCAGTTGTACCGCCGGACCGGGCGAAGTGCTGGCCTTGCCGAGTGTGGCGAACCCGTCGCTGTCCTATACCGCTGGCACCCAAGCCCTGGTGGCGCGAGGCGCTGGTGCCAGCGTTACGGCTACCGGCATTACGTTCACCGCGACCACGAACACCGTGATAGCGGGCGCCGCAACGCTACCCGGCACGATCGTCCTGAACGGCGGAACGGTTGTTGCCACGAGCGGCAGCGGTGGTACTGCCGCCCTCCAGCAGCAGGGCCTAGGGCTGCTCACGGCGACGGATACCGTAGTCCGGGCAGCAGGCGTTTCAGGCGACGCGGCAATACGGCTCACCGCCAGTGCCGTAAATCCGATGACCCTCAAGCGCGTTCAGGTCTTCGCGGCGGGTACAACCGGCCTGGACGCGGACTCGCCGACGGCTCCTCTCGTTGCCAGTGATGTCCGCATAACGACGACCGGAAGCAACGCGGATGGCGTTCACGGAGATGGCCTCCTGACAATGACCGGAGGCAGTATCACGACGTCCGGCAATTCTTCGCGCGGCCTGTTCGCATCCGGAGCGGCCGCCAATTTTGCGGCCACGGACGTTTTCATCACGACCGCCGGTATCGGGGCGCATGGCGTGGACGTCGAAAACGGGGGCACGGTTATGGCCACGAGTGTCTCCGTGACTGCGACCGGAGCTGGCGCGAGCGCCCTGTTTATGGCAGGTGCTGCGGGCACATTGCAGACGGCCAACGTGTCCGGAAGTACGCTGACTAGCACAGCAGCGCCGGCGATCTCCGTTCTCAGCGGCACGGCCGATGTCATGCTGCGCCAAAACACTGCCGTGTCATCCGAGAGCGGTGTCTGGCTCGACGTCAGGGGGCCGGCTCCAACCAATTCGGGCCTCCTCAATTTGACTGCCGACTTTTCCAAGCTCACCGGCGCGGCGATCACGGAAGCCGGCGCCACGTCCAGTGTGACGCTGCAGAACGGCACAATCTGGAGGATGACTGGCAATTCGAATCTGACGACGCTCGTTAACGATGCCAGCCAAATCACTTTCACGTCGCCCTCCGGCGATCCAACGCTACTGAGCAGTTATAAAACGCTGACCGTTGCGAACTACACTGGCTTGGGTGGCGGGATCACGCTTAACACCTTTCTCGGTGGCGATAATTCCCCATCCGACCAGCTCATCATCAATGGCAGTGCGATCGGCTCGACCACGCTCACAATCCACAACACGACGGGCCCAGGCGACTATACGACGATTGGCATCCCGGTGGTCGTGACAACACCCGGCGGCACGACGGACCTCGGTGCGTTCACGCTCGCGGGCGAGGTGCGCGCCGGCTTCTTTGATTACCGTCTTTTCCGTGGCGCCCCCGACGGTAGCAGCCCCGATAACTGGTTCCTGCGTTCGGACTTCCTCGGCAATGGTGGGAACGGCGGCAACGGCCCGGTCACGCCGCCGGGCGAGCTGCCCGATGTGCCTGCACCCGACAACGGACAGCCGCCGCCTCCGGGCATCTGGCCGATCATCGGGCCGGAGATCGCGACCTATGGTGTTGTGCAGCCGATTGCCCGGCAGATGGGGCTCACCACACTCGGCACGTTGCATGAGCGCGTCGGCGATGCAGCGGCGGATGCCGCGTGCTTGAACGCCACGTACGACAGCGTAGCCATCACCAAGACCCCAGCCGCTCCGGAAGCCAACTGTCGGCCGGCCGTATGGGGCCGCCTGTTCGGTCAGCAGATCAACAATCACTACCAGGCCTTCGCCGACCCGCGCGCGACCGGCCAGGTGGCCGGCATCCAGACCGGCATCGATGTCTGGCGCGGCAGCTTGATTCCGGGCCACCGCGACACCGCCGGCGTCTACTTCGCCTATGGCAATGGCAATGTGAGCGTGGATGGCCTCGTCACCAACGCGGCCGCGACCGCCTATATCCTGCAACACACCGGCTCGTTGAACCTCAATGCTTATTCGTTTGGCGGCTACTGGACCCACTATGGTCCCGCCGGCTGGTACATCGACGCGGTGCTGCAGGGCTCGTTCTACAACGGCAATGCGGCGACCCAGTTCGCCAACCTGCCAACCAATGGCACGGGCTTCACCTCGTCGTTGGAGGCGGGCTATCCGATTCCGCTACCATGGTTCGGGCCCGGTTTCGTGCTGGAGCCGGAGGGCCAGATCATCTGGCAGCGGGTTTCCTTCGGCGACGCCGACGACGGCTTGGGCCCGGTCGCTCTCGGCACCACGTCCGGCGCCAGCGGGCGGCTTGGCCTGCGTGGCAAGTGGACTATCGACGACCCGGCCGGACGAGTGTGGCAGCCTTACGTGCTCGCCAACGTCTGGCACGATTGGGGTGCCGACGTGAACACGATGTTCGGCCCCGAGTCGGTGCTCTTGGCCGAGCAGGCGACGCGGCTGGAGTTTGCCGGCGGCCTGAGCGCGAAGCTGCTGCCCGGCCTCACCCTCTATGCCCAGGCAGGCTATCAGTTCGCAGTGAGCGGCACCGATGGCAGCAGGCGTGACGGCGTCAGGGGCGACTTCGGCGCGCGCTACTCGTGGTAGACACGACATCCGGCGCCACGCCGGTTAAGGCGGCACACTGGGCTTCGACGGATGAGGTCCAGAGGGCAGCTCCGAAATCGAAGGTTCTGAACCGCGAGCGCGTCAGGTTCGAAGTTGCGGGAAGGTGGCTTTCGATTTCCGCCGACAAGTGGCCTTTGTAAAGGTCGTCGGAACCCATGCCGAATACGACAGCATCGATGCGCTGACCGTCCCGCAGTTTTAAAGCGAACGATCCATGGAAATCCGACCGATCAAGAGCGATAAAGATCATCATGCGGCGCTCGCCGAGATCGATGCATATTGGGGGGCTGCTGAAGGCACCGAGAAGGGTGACCGGCTCGATGACCTCCTCGCGCTCGTCGAAATATACGAGGCGAAGCGATGGCCGATCGAGAGCGGCAAGCGTTTTGATCCGATCGACGTGCTCAGCTATGCAATCGAGGAGCTCGGACATACTCAGGGCCGAGCTGGCTGAGCTTTTAGGTTCGCGCTCTCGCGCTTCGGAGATTCTTTCGCGTCGGCGCGCGCTTACGGTAGATCTGATTCACAAGATCGGCGAGGCGTGGAAAATTCCGGCCAACCTGCCGGTCCGGCCCTACAGGATCGAACGCGCCGCCTGAGACCCGACGCATACTCGGGTCGCCCTGTGCACGGCGGCGTCTGTCGTATTGTGTCGTATTATTGGTGGCTTGCGGCTATGAATGCGTGCTCTGACGAAATGGCGCGCCCCGGCCGATGAAGATGGGCACTATTGCTTCGCCGTGGCGCTATGATGCCGTAGCCCGCACGGCGCTCCAATCGGCAAAACTGCGACGGCTTGCGATCTCGCGCTACGCCTCATGGGCGGCATCTCTCACCTGCGAAGGTCGAGACTATCAAGTCCGGCCCGGTGGTGGTTTATCATGCAGTTCTCGCTGGAGGAAATTAGCGACGCTCTTGCATGACTTCTCGGAGGTAGTCGAGTTCTCGCCGCGATACCAACCGTACGTCGTCAACATCGGCGGAAAGGTCGGCGGTTGATTTAGGGCCGTATAGCTCGCCGCGACGAGTTGCGTGCCAGCGCTACCGACCGCGTATATTTCAACCGGCGGCGAAGAAATGTCCACGGAGACGCGATCCAGAAAGATAGGCGGTCGGTCCGGGAATCGAACGAGCACGTATTCGGCCGGCGCGCCGTCCGCGACTACACCCTTGTTCACCGGCGAATTGGCTGTTGCCCGCGTGAACCGGAGATAAGGGCCCCAGCTTTGCCTGCGTCGCCCGTGAGTCAGTACGTCGCCGACGCCATAGTCGGCGGAGAGGATGCTCTTCCGCGCGCAATTGATAAGCGACCCCTCTTCGCCTTCAATGACTACGATGTCGATTTTTGCGGGCAGGGCAACTTTGGGAATTGCCGCGATCGCCTCCCTTTCGTGCGCCTTCGCCATGAGGACCGACGAGAGCGACGTCGCCCAGAAGCCGAATGGAATCAGCGCGACAAAGAGTGCGGTGGCCGCGATGGCGTCCCGTCTGGCCATCAACCGCAGCACCGCTGCGACCAATGCCGTATAGATCACGAATGTTGGCACGTAGAACGGCAACAGATTGGCCGCAAGTGCCATCAGCACCATTGGAACGGGCATGAGGCTGGTCGACAGGAGCGTCCATAGCAGAACCGCGAAGGCGACGATCGGGCCGACGAGCGCCGCGCGCCCGGGCCGCCAAAGGTTCGGCGTCTCCGATACGACAACGGGAGATGGCGACGGCGTCGCGAGAGCACCCCGATCTGTCCGCCAGAGACGATAGGCCGCCAAGGCAAGAAACAGCGGCATTGCGTATGTCGCGTAGGACTCAAACATAACGACAGCAAGCGCGACCAGCGGCAAGGCCGTGAAGACGAAGAGCGGAAGGCCACCCGCGCGCACCACGGCAGCAATTGACAACAATGCTGCCAGCGCCAGCAACGCTCGGTCCAGAAGGCTGCTTCCATGGCCGCGAAGGGCATCACGCGAGGGGACCCCAAGCAGACCGATCAGGGCCGTCCCGAACAGCGCATAGACGGGTGGATTGATCGACAGGACGCCGGCCGAGAAGGGATATGCCCAGCCCGCTCCGGCATACTGCAGGAGAGCCTGATCGCCGACTAACATCAGCGGCGGAAACGCGCCCAGCCATGGCTGCAATCCGGCATGGCGTGCCCTGCGGACGCATGCGCTCAGAGCCATTGCCATGGCTGCAACAAAGAGGATCGGCCGAAGGATTGTGGGCGCAACGAGAGCGACGGCGCCGCACGTATCCGCCGCGCAATGCGACGCCATCACGATCGCCTGTGAAAGATATGGGAAAAGCAGGATCGTTCCGATCAGAAACGCGATCGTGACTCCGGATCTCCAGGCGTAAGCGGCTCGATCGAGAACGCCCCTCCAAGTGAACATAGAGTACACCCTTTCCTTCATATGCAGCAGAGCTACCTAAGGCTGCCCCAACTCCGTCTCCCTTGCCTAGGAAGGCCGAAGCACAAGTTCGTCCGAAGGTGATCAAGTCCTCATCGATCTTGATCAGTATCGGGCATGCAACTTAAGCGCGATTTAAAGCGGGGGCACCGGCGTAGCGACCACGGGACGAG